>SCSE01000005.1 GCA_004298015.1 Rhodanobacter sp. | reverse complement strand
TTGCTTCCTTCCGGACCTGGCGGAGTTTGCGAACTATCGTCGCGGGGGGACCGACGGGGCCACCATAGACGCGGGCTGTTAAGCCCTGAAACTGTTTGTAACCTGCAAGTTGGCGGAGAGAGAGGGATTCGAACCCTCGATACGTTTTACCGTATACACACTTTCCAGGCGTGCTCCTTCAACCACTCGGACACCTCTCCACTTTTCACTTGCAATCACACGTACAACTCGAAGGGGCGGGATTGTTCGGCTCATCCTGAGCCTCACCCCTCACTGGCGTTCGGGGCCAGCCTGCGGCTGTCCAAATTCGTTCCGGACGAATTTGTCGAACCCTCGATACGTTTTACCGTATACACACTTTCCAGGCGTGCTCCTTCAACCACTCGGACACCTCTCCACATGCAACGCCCTTGGCAGGCACTCCGGCCCGACAAAGAAGCGGAAGGATAGCGGCACACCCACAGACAGGCAAGCAAATCGCCGATCGCAGCAGGCGGATGATTTTTTCTCAGCCTCTCAGCCGGCTTCGGGCCGTGGCATCGCCGGCATGCGCAAAGCGACACGCTCGCCGGCGGCGGCAACGCGATACCCGCGCGCCGCCAGCGCCACACCATCCTCGTGGCTGCCGTAGTGGTACAGCAGCAGGCGTCGGCGCATGGCCTCACCATACTCACGCTCGATATCGTCGATACCGGTATGCGAGGGATTGCCGATCAACCCGCAATCATGCGCAATCAGTTCGTCACCCCCGGCATGCTGCGCCAGCACTTCGGGGATCGGTCGGGTGTCGCCGGTATAGGCGAAACTGCCGGCGAGCGCGAGACCGTACGACGTACCGGGCACGTGGTGACGGCTCGCGAAGACGTCAAACCACAACCCTTCCAGCCAGAAACCACGGGTGCAGGGCAGTAGCCGGAACGCCTCCCAGAAATTCACACCGCCCTCGGCCAGCACGCCGGGATAGTCGGCCACACGCTGCTGCAGCCAGGGCACCAGGCCGGCATGCACGAACAGCCGGGTCCGGCCACGCCGCTCGTGGTCGAACCACAGCTTGAAAAACAGCCGTTCCAGTCCGGCCACATGATCCATGTGCGTGTGCGTGATGAACAAGGCCGGCGGCAAGCTGCCGTACGCTGCCACGTAGCGATCGAGCGTATCGGGGCCACAGTCGATCAACAGCTCGGGCGTGCCGTCACGCTCCAGCACCACGGCCGAGGACCCCAGCTGCACCGCCTGCGCCGCGCCCACACCGAGAAAATGCAAGTTCCAGTTCATGCGTTCAATGTCCCTCGGTAGCGCTCCAGCAGCGGCTGCCATATCGCCTGCTCAAACGCGGCAACGCCCGGTGCGGCTGCACCGAGCTTCAGCAGCGAGCGGCGCAGACGTTGCAGGTTGGCCTGCTGCCAGGCCCTGGCGGGTTTACGCAACCGGCCACGATCGAAATCGATCAGATACAGCGCACCGTTGGCCAGCAGTACATTGTGCGCGTTCAGGTCGGCATGCCAGATACCGGCCCGGTGAAAACGCGCCACCAACGCGCCGACATCGCCCGCCAAAGCAGCATCGAGATGCCCTGCCGCCAGGCATTGCGCCAGTGTTTGTGCGCCACCGATACGGCGGGTGATCAGGTCGGCGCTGTAGAACAGGCCATGGCGGAGATGCCGGGCCGCCACTGCCACCGGCCCGGGGAGACCCCGACGGGCAATTTCGCCAAGCAGGCGAAACTCGTTGGCGGCTCGCGTGCGATCCGCCCCTGTCCACAGGTAGCGATCACCCAGCCACCGGGCCACCATGCCGCCGCGGCGGTAGTGCCGCAGCACCAGGTCGCCCAGCGGGCTGGCAATCATCGCCACGCCGCCGCGCCCACCGACCTGCATCTGCAGCGCGCCTTGCTGATGCCAATACGCCTGCGCGAACCAGTCATGATCGACTTGCGTGGCGATATCGGCGTCGAACAAGATTCTGCCGGCCGCGTCTTGGTACATTCGTTCCTGCATGATCAACGCTGCCGATTCCGCTTCACCACCCATCAAACGATGATTCTAGCCCAAGCCCATGACTGTCCCCGCCTCGATCTGCCTGTTGCGCACCTCCGCTATCGGCGATGTCACGCATGTGGTCCCGCTGCTGCGTACCTTGCAGCGTGCATGGCCAGAGACTTCGCTGACCTGGGTCATCGGCTCGCTCGAGCGCAGGTTGCTTGGTGACCTGAGCGGCGTGGAATTCGTCACTTTCGACAAACGCGCGGGCTGGACCGGCATGCGCGCGGTGCACTCGGCATTGCGGGGACGACGTTTCGACGCGCTGCTGCAGATGCAGGTGGCACTGCGCTCGAACCTGTTGAGCCTCGGCATCAAGGCAGAGCGCCGGATTGGCTACGACACCGCGCGCTCGAAAGACCTGCATGGGCTGGTGATCAACCAGCGCATTCCCGAACGCGCTGGCGAGCATGTGCTGGATGCGATCGGCAGCTTCTGTGAACCACTCGGCCTGAAACAGACCGAAGTCCGCTGGGATATCCCGATTCCCGACGCCGCGCATGCCTGGGCCGCCGAACAACTGCCCGGCGAGCTACCCACCTTGCTGGTCAGCCCCACATCCAGCCATGTGCTGCGCAACTGGCGTCCCGAACGCTATGCCGCCGTGATAGACCATGCCGCCGCACGGGGCTGGCGGACCGTCCTGGTCGGTGGGCCTTCGGCCACCGAGCGCACCATGGCTGACGCGATCCGAGCCGCATGCCGGCACCCTCCCATCGACCTCACCGGCAAAGACACCCTGAAGCAGTTGCTGGCCCTGATGCGCCGTGCGGATCTTCTGCTCGGTCCGGATTCCGGCCCGATGCACATGGCCAATGCGGTCGGCACGCGCGTGCTCGGCCTGCATGCGGCCAGCAATCCGGACCGTTCAGGGCCCTACTCCGATCGACGCTGGTGCGTGAACAAATACGACCAGGCCGCACGGAAATATCTGGGCAGACCCGCCAGCGAGATTCCCTGGGGCAGCAAGATCGAGCGGCCGGGCGTGATGGACCTGATCGGCGTGGACGAGGTGATCGAGCGCTTCGATGCCGCCGCAGGCGATATGCGAATCCTGTAGGAGCGCACCCTGTGCGCGATGCTTTTCGGTCACGTGGCCAAGAGCGTCGCGCACGACCGGAGCGCGCGAAGATCACACCGCGCGATAATCCTGGTACGACTTCTCTTCGACCAGCTGCGAGCCGAGCTTGAGGTTGATCTCGCGCTTGAATGCCGCCCGCTCATCGTTGCGGAAGTACACCGAACGTGCCAGCTCGATGAACTCCTGGTCGAACGCCTGCGCCCGCTCCTTCAGGCGAATCTGGTCCTCGATGTCCCACAGCAATTCATTCACCGCCAGCAGCCGTGCGCGCTCGACGGCAATGTCGGTCTGCGACGCGGCATCATTGGCCCAGGTGGCGTTGAGCAGGTCCAGCTCATTGCGCACATTGGCCAGCTTGGCGGGGTCGGCAATCCGCCGCGACTTGATTTCGAGAATGGTGATCTTGTCGATCAATTCGCCGTACGACACCGGTGTTTGAACAAGGCTCATGAGTGGTTTTCCGTGGGTGATCAGGACGGGGTGAGCATGCTGGACTGGCGAAACGCACCCTGCTCAACCATCTGGCAGATCGTGCGCACATCGCCATCCATCGCACGATCACGATGCATGAAGTCAATCTGCTGGCGCAGCAGCGCATGCGCCTGGCGCACCTTGTCGCCGGCGTGGAAATCGCCGGTGGCGGTCAGCGCCGCGGCAAGCTGCTGCAATTCATCGACGAACTGCGGGTAGTGCGGATGACCCTCGCGCGGCGCATTGGCAACCTTGCTCGCGAGCGACTGCCAGCCACCCCGGCTGGCCAGGCGACGCGCGGCGTTCAGCATGGTCTGACGATAGTCCAGCGCCTGCGCCGCGGTGTACAGCTCAAGTGCCAGCACATGACCGAGATCCTCCATCATCTCCAGCACGTGACGCGCCTCATTGGCCCCCATCGAGACATGGTCTTCGGCATTCGCGCTGGTCGGCAGCGAGTACACGCTGGCTGGATGCGCGCGCGTGGCCAGATCGTTGACCAGCGCCGCCGCGGTGTACTGCACGATCATGAAACCGGAGTCGGTGCCATCCTCGTTGCCGGTGAGAAAGCCCGGCAAACCGTCATTCGTGGCCGGATCGACCAGTTTGTTCAGGCGCCGCTCGGATATCGACGCCAGCACCGGAATCGCCGCCTTCACGTAGCTCATCGCCAACGCCAGCGGCATGCCGTGGAAGTGCCCGGCGGAAATCACCTGTTCCTCGATGAACGGCGCATCCTGGTTGTCCGGGAAAATCAGCGGATTGTCGGTCACCGCGTTCAACTCGATATCGAACACCCGGCACGCCTGCGCCCAGGCGTCGCGCACCGCCCCATGCACCTGCGGCATGCAGCGCAGACTGTAAGCATCCTGCGGCTGGTGTTTCTTGCCGCCGCGGAATGGCAAAAAGCGGCTGTAGAACGCCTCGCGCCCGTGCCGCTGGTTGGCCGGTACCCAGTCCCAGCCAATGTCGAAGCTGAGCGCCTGATCGTCCGGCGCGCTCCATGCCTCGGCCGACCAGGGGCTGAAACACGGTACCAGGTGGTACGGGATATCCAGCAAGGTCGACCCGGCCAGCAGCCCGCGCACATGGGCGGCGGTCTCCACCTGTCCGGGATGCGGGCGCAGGGCGTGCACGTCGGCGCGCAGCGCGCCACTGCGGCCGGCAAACGCATCCAGTGTCATGGCAGCGGCCAGATCGGCGGTATCCAGCAACTGCTCAAGCGCGTCCAGTGCCAGCGCACCGGTCGCCAGCATCTGCGCGGTGCCGTTATTGAGCGCCAGACCTTCCTTGAACGACAGCCGCACCGGTGTCAGGCCCGCCCGCCGCAACGCCTCGGCACCAGACACGCGCTCGCCCTGATAAAACGCCTCACCCGCTCCCAGCAAGACGATTGCCAGATGTGACAACGGCGCCAGATCCCCGCTCGCTCCGACCGAACCCTTTTCCGGCACCACCGGCACCACCCCGGCATTCAGCATCGCCGCAAGTGCTTGGAGCGTGCTGACGCGGATCCCCGAATGGCCGCGCATCAAGGTATTGATGCGTATCACCAGCATCGCCCGCACCACATCCTCGGCAAAGGGCTTCCCGACGCAAACCGCGTGGGTGATGATCAGGTTGTGCTGCAGCTCCTCCAGCAAGCTGCCCTCGGGCTGATGAGGATTGCCTGCGGGCAACTCGTCGCGCAAGCGATGTGCGCCGAGCAGCTTGTCGGCATTGCTGCCGAAACCCGTGGTAACGCCGTACGTCGGCTCGCCGCAGCTGACCTTCTCGGCCAGAAAATCCGCTGCGCGCTGCACATGGGCAAGTTGCGCCTGATCCAGTCGTACCGGGTTGCCGTGCCGCGCTACCGAGACCAGTTGCTTGCGCGTCAGGCTGCTGCCGTCGAGAAGAATGCTTTCGCTCGTCAAGGAATGCTCCAAACAGGTTCGCCGCTGGTATCAAGATGCGCCCCGCTCACGCCGGACGGACGGCCGAAAATAGTCACGCGTCGCTCAGCCCATCACGGCAGCCTGCTCCAGCTCCACGCGCAAGGTCTTGATCAGCTCGCTACGAGCCACCTCGAATTGATCGGCACGCCGCAAATCCTTCACCGTGACTACGCCCTTGGCCAGCTCATCCTCGCCCAGCACCACCACGAACCGGATACCGGCGCGATCGGCGTACTTGAACTGCTTGCCCAGCTTGCCGCCTTCCAGGACTACCTCGGTGGCGATGCCGGCGCCGCGCAATTCGCTCGCCAGCGCCAGATAGGCCGGCAGCTGTTGCTCGTCCATATGCGTCACCAGCACATCGACCGTGCTCTGCGCGCGATTGATCAGGCCGGCATCGCGCAGTTGCCAATAAAGGCGGGTCAGGCCGATCGAGATGCCGACGCCGGGCAGCCGGGACTTGCTGTACTGGCTGGCCAGGTTCTCGTAGCGACCACCCGAGCAGATCGAGCCGATCTGCGGATGGTCGTTGAGGGTGGTCTCGTAGACCGTACCCGTGTAGTAGTCGAGGCCCCGGGCGATCGACAGGTTCAGCGCATAGTGCGTCTGCGGCACACCGAACGCGTCGATCAAGGCCAGCACCTCTTTCAGCTCGGCGCGCCCCTGTTCCATCGTCTCGGGACCGGCACCCAGCGCATCGAGCTTGTCGCAGGCATCCTGCAACGAAGTCGAACGCACCTGCACGAAGGCGAGGATCTTCTGCGCCACCTCGGCACTGAGGCCAAAAAGCTCGCCAGTCAGCGTATCGCGCACATAGTCGGCACCGCGCTTGTCCAGCTTGTCCACCTCTCGCAGCACCAGCATCTGCCGCTCGCCATCGACGATGCCCAGGCTCTCGAAATAGCCGCGCAGCAGCTTGCGGTTGTTCAACTGGATGGTGAACGCCCCGATGTCCAGCTCACGGAAAATGCTGTAGATCACCGCCGGGATCTCGGCGTCGTAGCGCACCGACAGGCTGTCCTTGCCGATCACATCGATATCGCACTGGTAAAACTCGCGAAAACGCCCCCGCTGCGCACGCTCGCCGCGATAGACCCGCTGCATCTGGTAGCGGCGGAACGGAAAGCTGAGATCGTGCTCATGCTCGGCGACATAGCGCGCCAGCGGCACGGTGAGATCGAAGCGCAGCGCCAGCTCGGGCAAACCTTCATCCGCCGTTGCCGCCGCATTCAGCGCACCGGTCGACTGCACGAAATATACCTGGCGCTCGGTCTCGCCACCGGTCTTGGTAAGCAGCACGTCGGAATATTCGATCACCGGCGTCTCGATCGGCAAAAAGCCGAACCGCTCGTAGTTGCGGCGGATCACGTCGAGCATCCGCTGGAAGGCGATCTGATCCAGCGGCAACAGTTCGAGCACGCCGGGCATGGTTCGGGCCGGGGTAAGCGCCATGAGATCCTCTACTTGCAATGGGGAACATTCCGTCTGATACAGCCCGCGCGACGGCAGCCGTCAAGATTACCAGAAGGCTACCTCGCATCCGTAGCGATCCGCCGACAGATGGAGATCAGCTGTTGCCAAGATTCCGTGCGACGATTAACATAGCCGGCTTCCCACGGGGTGTAGCTCAGCCTGGTAGAGCGCTACGTTCGGGACGTAGAAGTCGCAGGTTCGAATCCTGTCTCCCCGACCAAGGTTTTCAAGCATTTAGGCCACCCTCGCGGTGGTTTTTTTGTGCCCGTTGTCTACAGATTGCCTAAACCACCTACTTTGCACGTCGTTGCGAGCACGCGATTTCGCGTTGTGCGCCACGCTCGAAACACACCGGCGGATGTCATGACAATCAAAGTTGCGCGGTGTACGGCCGCAACAAGCCCACTGTCGTTACAAGCCCTTGTTTCAGGTACCCGTTCAACAACTCATCGACTGTCTTAGGTGGATGAGTCAGCGAGGCGCGATGGCCGTGCACCGCGGCGATGACCGCCGCAGGGTTGATACCGAAGGTGTGCTCGATGAACTCGTCCGGGTGTTGGGCGGTGATGCCGAGTGGCTCCAGCGTTGCGGCTGGAAAATCCCTGAGATTGAATGTCACGATTGTGCCGGCCTGGCACAGGATCGCGGCGGCCAGAACGTGACGGTCATCCGGGTCAGGCAGCGTCAACTGCGCTTCCAGACCTTCGTAGTCGGTGACAAGGCAATCCGGCACGCTGGCATCCATCAGGTCGCGCGTACGTTCCAACTGCTCACGTGTAAGGTCGGTGCGTTTGGCCAGCAGGTTGCGCATCCATTCGTCGTGGATGCGCGTCGTCCAGCGCGCACGGAACAAGTCGCTTACCGCCAAGTGCATCAGCAAGTCGCGCAACGGCGCTGGGTACAGCACGCAGGCGTCGTACAACGCGACAAAGTTCGACATCAGTAGAAGCCCTGTTCCTGGGCTTCGCGAGCCAGCTCAGTCAACTGCGCCTTGCTTTTGGCAAGCTGCGCGTTCTTGTAGGCCATGAGGTCGCGAAAGTACACACGCCGGTGTGTACCCACCATGTGGTGCGCAAGATCGCCACGCTCCAGCAACCCGACCACATACGGACGTGACACGTTGAGAAAGTCAGCCGTCTGCTGCGTGGTGAGCTCGGCGTGAATCGGCACCAGGCTCACCGCGTTGCCGGCCGCCATGTTGTTCAAGATGTCGACCAGCATCCGCAGCGCGACCGCCGGCACTTCGATTTCGCCATCACCGTCGATCACCCGCAAGCGCGCCGTCGGGCCACGACCAATGCACGCAGCAAGCAACCGACTGCTTTCGCGCGCCAGCTTCGATTCCTCGGGGGTGGTTGGGGGAGCGACGACTTGTTCGTTCATTAGGGCAGACATGGCGGCTTCATCCTTTCCAAGTCTTTTCTTGGGTAAGGCAGTTTATTCAATAAACGCAATAAACGCAACATGCGAAATAAACGAAACGCAGCTCCAGCATGCGACTTTGATACCTACCCCAAACTGCTTACGCGTATTCCGACATCCCAAGCTGGTCGCTCAGCGTCTTGAGCAACCGCAACAATGCCCGGATCAGCGGCACCCATTGCGCCACGTCCATGTCCACCGGCAAGTGCACCTGCAGCCCGTTGGTCAGATCCACCTCGATGCGATCGACCGACCTGGACGTCTCGGAAACCACAATCGGCAACAGCGCCTGGGCCGATGGCGCTGGCACGGTGCCCAGCTTGCCGCGCCAGTAACCAAAGCACGGCAGGCTCACGTCTTGCCGGCGGCAGTACGCCGCCTGGCTCAGGCCGCTGTCACGCCACGCGGCCAGATGCCGCCCCCAGAATGCTGCCTTGTTGCCCATGCGTTTGCTCCTGTGAACACAGGCGCGTATCGCAACAGCTGTCGAAGGCTCAGTACAGGTGAGGTGCCCGGACGCTTACGGCCATGCTACGTGACTCGGTGATGCAAGTTCACTGCCGCGTAGGCAGCTCAGAAATTCGAGGAGGAGCGCTACGAATGCCGGAAAATGGCGAAGTCACACCCAAATCCTCACCGCGCCGCGTGACGCTCGGCCAGCAAACCGGCGACGTCGCCCAGCGACAGGCCGCGGGCACGCAATACCACGGTGAGATGGAAGATCAGGTCGGCGGCCTCGCCGAGCAGTTCGGCATCGTCCTGGGCGACCGCGGCCAGCGCGGTCTCGACGCCCTCCTCACCCACCTTCTGCGCCATCCGCCGGATGCCGCCCTCGAACAGGCTGGTGGTATAGCTGCCTTCAGGGCGGTCGGCGTGGCGCTGCGCGACCAGGGTATCGAGTTCGGCGAGAAAACCGAGCGGCGACCGCACCGCGTTGCCGAAGCAGCTGGAGGTACCGGTGTGGCAGGTCGGCCCGTGGGGATCGGCCTGCACCAGCAAGGTGTCGGCGTCGCAGTCGACGCGGATCGACTTGAGCTGCAAGACGTGTCCCGAGCTTTCGCCCTTGGTCCACAGCCGGTTCTTGCTGCGGCTGTGGAAGGTGACGTGGCCGCTGCGCTGCGTCTCGGCCAGCGCCTCGGCATTCATGTAGCCGAGCATCAGCACTTCGCCGCTTTGCCAATGCTGCACGATGGCGGGCAGCAGGCCGTCGCCCTTGGCCCAGTCGAGTTGGCCGGCATCGATGCTGGAATCACTCATCACAAAGCTCCCTGATGTGTACGGGTCGGGTATTCACAGGCGTACCGCCACGCCCTGCTCGCGCAGATAGCGCTTGAGATCGGGGATCGCGATGGCGCCTGCATGGAACACGCTGGCCGCCAGCGCCCCGTCGACATCGGCGTCGGCGAAGGCATCGCGGAAATGGGCCATGGTGCCGGCGCCGCCCGAGGCGATCAGCGGTACGTTGCAGATCGCACGAGCCACACTGAGCTGCTCCATGTCGTAGCCGCTGCGCACGCCGTCGCTGCCCATGCAGTTGAGCACGATTTCACCCGCACCGCGCTGCTGTACCTCGATGATCCAGTCCATGGTGCCGCGTGCCAAGGCCTGGGTCTTGTCGGGGTCGCCGGTGTACTGGCGCACGTGCCACTCGCCATCCGTATCGCGCAGGGAGTCGACACCGACCACCACGCACTGCACGCCGAAGGCGGCGGACAGCTCGTCGATCAGCTCGGGCCGTGCCAGCGCCGGTGAGTTGACGGAAATCTTGTCGGCGCCGGCATGCAGCACCGCGCGTGCCTCATCCACGCTGCGAATGCCACCGGCCACGCAAAACGGAATGTCGAGTACCCGCGCCACCCGCTCGACCCAGCCGCGATCGACGCTGCGCCCCTGGGGGCTGGCGGTGATGTCGTAGAACACCAGCTCGTCGGCGCCTTCGTCGCGATAGCGCAAGGCCAGATCCACGATCTCGCCCATCACCACGTGATCGCGAAACCGCACCCCCTTGACCACCTGCCCGTCGCGCACGTCGAGGCAGGGAATGATGCGGCGACTCAACATGCCAGCGCCTCCTGAACGGTGAATCGGCCCTCGAGCAGGGCCTTGCCGAGGATCACCCCGTGCGCGCCGGCGGTGCGCGCGGCGCGGATGTCGTCCAGCGAACGCACGCCGCCGGAGGCCTGCACCGCCAGCTGCGGTACCTGTTCGGCCAGGTGACGGTAGAGCTCGAGGTTGAAGCCGGCCAGCATGCCGTCGCGGTCGATGTCGGTGCACAATAGATGGCGGGCGCCGCGAGCCGCGTACCAGGGTGCCAACTCGTCCAGCGTGCGCGATTCAAGCTCGGTCCAGCCGGCGCTGGGTAAAGCCCAGCGGTCATTGATGCGGCGCGTATCGAGTGCAATGGTGATCCGTTCGCTGCCATGCGATGCCAGCCAGCCAGCTACCTGCTCCGGCTCGCGGATCGCCACGCTGCCCAGCACCACGCGCTTCACGCCGGCATCGAACAGCCGCTGCAGATCCTGCTCGCCGCGCACGCCGCCACCGGCCTGCACCTGCATACCGTCGCTGGCGATCGCCTCGATCACCGCCAGATTGTCGAGGCTGCCGGAGCGCGCACCGTCGAGGTCGACCAGATGCAGCCAACGCGCCCCTGCCTGCCGATAACGCGAAGCCAGCTCGCGGGGGTCGGCGGCATAGGTGGTCTGCTGCGCATAGTCGCCCTGCTTCAGGCGCACCACCTGACCGGCGCGCAGATCGATGGCGGGGATCACGTCGAAACTCATAAGGCGAGGAAATTCCTGAGCAGCGTCGCGCCGACGGCGGCGGAACGCTCGGGGTGAAACTGCATGCCGTGAAAGTTGCCGCGGGCAACCACCGCGGAGAATTCGCCGGCGTAATCGGCGGTGGCCAGGGTGTAACCGCCGACCGGCACCGCATAGCTGTGCACGAAGTACGCCCAGTCGCCGTCGTCGAGTGCGGCCAGCAGCGGGTGCGGCTGTTTCCGCATCAACTGGTTCCAGCCCATGTGCGGCACGCGCAGCTCGGGCGAGTCGACGAAACGCCTGACCACGGCCGGAATCAGGCCCAGGCACGGGGTATCGCTCTCTTCCGAATGTTCGCAAAGCAGCTGCATGCCGAGGCAGACACCGAGCACCGGCTGGGTCAACCCGCGCATCAACTCGACCAGATTCAATGCCTGCAACCGCGCCATGCCTGGGGCGGCGGCGCCGACGCCGGGGAGGATCACCTTGTCCGCGGCTCGAATGACTGCCGGATCGGCGGTCAGCGACGCGTCCACGCCAAGCCGCTGCAAGGCATAACGCACCGAGCCGATATTGGTACCGCCGGCATCGACCAGGACGACCGTCATTACAGCGACCCCTTGGTGCTGGGCAGCTCGCTGCCCTCGCGGCGAAGCGCCTGGCGCAAGGTACGCGCCACCACCTTGAAACAGGCCTCGACCATGTGATGGGCGTTGTCGCCGTGCACTGTCAGGTGCAGGTTCGCACCCAGCGTCTCGCACAGCGAACGGAAGAAATGCGGCACCAGCTCGGTCGGCACATCACCGACGCGCTCGCGCGGGAACGCGCCCTCGAACACGAAGTACGGTCGCCCGGACAGATCCAGTTCGGCACTGGCCTGGGCTTCGTCCATCGGCAGCGTGAAACCGTAGCGACCGATGCCACGCTTGTCGCCCAGCGCCTGTTTCAGCGCCTGGCCCAGCGCCAGGGCGCAGTCCTCGATGGTGTGATGCTCATCGATATGGGTGTCGCCGTCGCAGCGCAGCTCCAGCGCGAAACCGCCGTGCTTGCCGATCTGCTCCAGCATGTGGTCGAAGAAGCCCAGCCCGGTGTGTACCTTCGGCTCGGCCGCCCGGTCCAGATCGACGCCGACGGTAATGCGGGTTTCCCGGGTGTTGCGGGTCACGCTCGCGGTGCGAGGTGCGTCGAGCAGCTGATGCGCCACATCCTGCCAGCCGATGCCCTGCGGGCCGACCCGTACACCGCGTACGCCCATGTTGGCGGCGAACTGCAGATCGGTCTCGCGATCGCCCACCATCGCCGATGCCGCACGGCTCCAGCTGTCGTCGGCCAGGTAATGACGCAGCATGGCGGTGCCCGGTTTGCGGGTATCCAGGCCCTGATGCGGAAAACTGCGATCCACCAATACCTCGTGGAAGCGGATGCCCTGCGAATCCAGAATCCGCAGCAGCAACTGGTGTGGGCCGTCGAAGTGCGGCTCCGGAAAGCTGTCGGTGCCCAGGCCGTCCTGGTTGGTGACCATCACCAGTTCGTAACCCGCCGCCACGAAGCGCTGCAAGGCGGCGATCACACCCGGCAGCAGTCCGAGCTTTTCGTAGCTGTCGATCTGCTGGTCGGCAGGCTCTTCGATCAGGCAGCCGTCGCGATCGAGAAAAAGTATCTTGCGGCTCATGCCGCACCTCCGTCGAGTACGGCCAGCACGCGGGCATTCTCTTCTGGCGTGCCGAGGGTGATGCGCAAGGCATCGCCGAGGTTCGGATAGCGGCGCACGTCACGCACCACGATGCCGGCGTCCAGCAATCGCCGGTAGACCGCGCCGGCATCGTCGAAACGCAGCGCGAGGAAATTGGCCTGCGAAGGCAGCACCGCCTGCACGCCGGGCAACTTGAGCATCGCCTCGCGCATCACCACGCGCTGCGCCCGCACCACGGCCAGATGCTCGCGTGCGGTCGCCTGCCCCTGCGGCGACAACACCGCCAGCGCCGCCGCCACGCAAGGCAACGGCAGCGGGTATGGCGCCATGATCCGGCGCAGCAAGGCAATCACCGCGCCATTCGCCAGCAGGCAGCCGATGCGCGCACCGGCCAGCGCCCAGGCTTTGGACAAGGTGCGCAACACCGCGAGGTTGTCGTGATCATCGATCAGGTCGGCCACGCTGCCCTGATCGGCGAACTCGACGTAGGCCTCGTCGACCACCAGCAAAGCGCGCCCGGTCAACGCCCGCGCCAGGCGTTCGATCTGCCCACGCGAGACCGTCTGCCCGGTGGGGTTGTTCGGCGTGCAGACGAAGACCAGCTTGACCGCCGAGGTGACCGCCGCGAGTACGGCATCCACATCCAGCGTGAAATCGTCGACCAGCGGCACCTCGATCACCCCGGCATTCTGGATCCGTGCGCTCACCGCGTACATGCCGAAGGTGGGCGGCTGGATCAGGATCGCATCCTGGCCGGCGCGGCAGAAGGCGCGCACCAGCAGATCGATCGCCTCATCGCTACCGCGCCCGACCAGCACCTGATCCTCACGCATACCGTACAGCGTCGCCAACGCATGGATCAGCGCGGCGGGCTGCGGCTCGGGATAGCGGTTGCAACCCAGGCCGTCGTCGCCGTTCGGCACCCATGCCGATTCGTTGGCGTTGAGCAGCACCTGGCCACCACTGGCCTCCATGCGAGCCGAGGAATACGGCTGCATCGCGCGGATTTCCTCGCGGGCAAGATCAAGCACGCTCATGCGCCGCGCTCCAGCACCGCCAGACGCAGGGTGATTGCGCGCCGATGCGCCTCCAGTTGCTCGGCGGCGGCCAGCGTGGCGGTGCACGGCCCGATCGCGCGCAAGCCGTCGGCGCTGACTTCCTGCACCGTGATCTGCTTCTGGAAGCTCGCCACCGACACGCCACTGTAGCTGCGTGCATAACCGTAGGTCGGCAAGACATGGTTGCTGCCGCTGCAGTAGTCGCCCACCGACTCCGGCGTCCACGCGCCAAGGAAGACCGATCCGGCGCTCTCGATGCCATCCAGCAACGCACGCGGCTCGGCGACCTGCAAAATCAGATGCTCCGGCGCATAGCGATTGCTGACCTCGACCGCCTGCGCCAGCGACTCGACCTGGATCAACCGGCTCTGCGCCAGCGCACGGGTGGCAATCGCGGCACGCGGCAAGGCCGCGCATTGTCGATCGACCTCGGCCGCCACCTTGTCCAGCAGGTCGGGCGACGGGCTGAGCAGGATCACCTGGGAATCCGGCCCGTGTTCAGCCTGCGACAGCAAGTCGGCGGCGACAAACACCGGATTGGCCGCCGCATCGGCAATCACCAGCACCTCGGACGGCCCGGCCGGCATGTCGATCGCCGCGCCTTCGGGATCACCGGACACCTGCAGCTTGGCTTCGGTCACCCAGCTGTTGCCGGGACCGAACAGCTTGTCGCACTTGGGCACGCTCGCCGTGCCATAGGCCATCGCCGCAATCGCCTGCGCGCCGCCAAGCTTGAACACCCGGTGCACACCACAGATTCGCGCGACATAAAGCACCGCTTCGTCACAGCGACCGTCGGCTCGGGCCGGCGAACACAGTACCACCTGGGGACAGCCGGCAATGCGCGCCGGAATCCCTAGCATCAGCGCCGTGGACGGCAGCGGCGCGGTCCCTGCCGGCACATACAGGCCGACACGGCTGATCGGCCGCAGCACGCGCTCGACCCGCACACCCTGCGCGGTCTCGACACTTACCGGCGTCGGTGCGGTGGCCCGATGAAAGGCCTCGATACGTGAGGCAGCCTCGTCGATTGCCGCCTTCAATGCGGGATCGAGCCCCGCTTCGGCGGCGGCAAACTCGGCCTCGCCAACCTCGATCGCTTGCAGCGTGCAGTGATCGTATTTCGCGCTCAGCTCAAGCAGCGTTGCGTCACCACCTTCGCGCACCGCGGCGATGATCTGCTCCACCCCGCGACGCAACTCGTCAGCCCGTGCCTGGGCGGGACGCGCCAGCGCCGCGCCGCGCGACGCCTCGTCCAGTGCATTCCAATTCAATCGATTCATCTCAGCCAACCTTTCGTGCGAGCCCGTTTTCCAACCATCTGCAGCAGGCAGACCTGCTTCAAGCCAGCCTGCTTCAAGCCAACATTTTTTCCACCGGCAGCACGAACATTTCGCGCGCACCGGCCAGTTTGATTTCTTCCAGCTGGCGCCAGCTCACTTCGCCGGCACACAACGCCTGCAGCATAAGCTGGTCCGGCTGGCCAACTACCGGCAACAGGGTCGGCTGCGGACCACCCGGCAGCAGCCGGGTCACCGCTTCGAGTGAGCTTCGTGACGTCTGCAGCAGCAACAAACGCGACTCGCGAACCTGGATCACGCCGTCCAGCCGCTTCAGCAGCAACTCGATCATGTCGCCACGCTCATCCGCCGGCAGTGTCTGCGGACCGGCCAATACGGCCTCACTCTCCAGCAGTACCTCCGTTTCGCGCAACTGGTTGGCCACCAAGGTGCCACCGCTCTGTACCAGATCGCAGATCGCGTCGGCGGTGCCGAGCTTCGGCGCAATTTCGACCGAACCGGCCAGGGTCATCACCCCGGCATCCACCTGATGCGTGCGCAGCCATTCCCCGAGCAGGCCCGGGTAGGAAGTGGCGATGCGCTGTCCTGACAGGGTTTGCGGACTCTGGTAGTCGATTTCCTGCGGCACCGCGATCGACAGGCGGCACCGACCAAAGCCCAGCGGACGCCACTCGTGCAACGGCGGCGCGTCACGGCCGTCAACCAGCTGGAACTCGCGCAGCACGTTGCGGCCGACGATGCCGAGATCGCAGACACCTTGCGAGATCAGGCCCGGAATGTCGTCGTCACGCACCAGCAACAGATCGACGGGCTCACCCTCGCCAAAACAGAACAGCTTGTCGCGGCTTTGGCGGAAGCTGAGGCCGCAGCGGTTGAGCAGATCCAGCGCCGGCTCGGTGAGCCGACCGGATTTCTGCATCGCGATGCGCAAACGGTCACGCGTTTTCATGCTCCTGCCCTTTTTTCTGCGAGTGATTGACGTCGCGCCGCGCGCGCCGCCGCGGCGAGATAGCCACCACTACCCTGATTGAGATAACGCGCAACCCGCCCGATGGTCGTGATGCTTACCGCCGTGCGCTCATGGATCTCCCGATACGACCGGCCTTCGAGCAGATGCGGCACCACGCGCCAGCGATCCACCAGCACCTCCAGCTCTGCTGGCGTGCAAAGGTCACTGAGGAACGCGCTCATTTCGTCCGCGCTCTTCATCGAGAGCAGTGCCTCGCACAGGCTCTGCTCGGCCGACTCGGCGGGAGTTTCCGGATCCAGTGATCGACGCTTCATAATGTACTAATGCATTAATACGTGAGTACAGATAATACACAAGATGCCGACGGGCGACAATTCATGTCCGGCGACGAAAGCCCCGCTGTTCAGTTTCAGCCATCGTCACCCGCACCACACGTCTGCACACGCCTGTTGTGCAGCTGAAAAAAACCCCGCCGCAGCGGGGTTTTTCTCTACCTGAGCGAAATCGGCTCAGGCGGACTTTTTCTTCGGCGCGGCTTTCTTGGCTACAGCCGACTTGGTCACAGTCGACTTGGAACCGACGACAGCCTGCTGCACGGAATGCGCGCGGGTATTGCCGTAACTGCCGCGATTCGTCTTGCCACGCCGGGTCTTGCGATCACCCTTGCCCATGGGAACTCCTTGGATTTTCGACATGTATGGCCGCTGATCATAACAGCGCCCGGCGCTGGTGCGATATCTTGCCACTGCCCTGTTCAGGCTTGTGAGGGCACCGTTGCCAGGGGCGGTCGCTCAGAACCGCGGCCCTGGTGCCACCACGCTCACTGGGCGCAGTGCGCGCCATGCCCGTGGCCGTCAGCCCCGGCACAACCGTGGGCCTGGTGGTAGCGCCGGTCGATACGCAGGTTGACGAAGTGGGACGACGCCAGCAGCAAACCACCGCAAGTGACCATCACGCTGTGCACGATGATCGAGTAGTGGCTGACGAAGGTGACGCCGGTGACCAGCAACAGCAGGCCTGGGATGGCCAGCGTCAACGGCAACGCGGCCTGATGCCGGCGATAACCGCGGATCAGCGCGAACAGGGCCAGCACACTGGCGAACATCACGAAGCCGCGCTCGAAACGATCCGAGGCCAGGAATTCAAGCCCCAGGAACGGCAGCAAGGCCAAGACGAACGGCAGCAACGCACAATGGATCGCACACAGGAACGAAGCCGTCGCGCCGACGCGATCTGCTACATGCCACCAGCGGGGTTTGCGCGCCGGCACCGAACTCATCACCACTGCATTCATCGAGGTTTTCCGCTATCGCCGACGGGGCGAATCTGCTCTGTCGGGCGAAATGTTACTTTATAACATAACCAAATACCAGAACCGGCAGTCACCTCGCTGCGCCCCGGAAATCGCTGACGGTCCCGCATGACAGGTGCCGGCCAAGGCAGGAGTCAGCGTTGGGAAAAATATCGAACGCCGCAGCGAGAGCGTCGCCAGGGGTTCGTGACAAGATACGTCCCGATTGCCCATCTGCCGCATCCTCGTGTGGAGCATGGCCTGAGGTGGAAAATCAAGAAGTACCTCTTCCGCCGCGCTTTATCATGACGCCTCTGGGCAGGGCTGGCGGACAGTGTCCGCCCTACGCCGAGGCACGGATTTCGATGGACGTACGGATCACCCAGCTGCCGCACTCTCGTTTCGAGAAGGGCATGAGATGACCGTTCTTGAGGGATGTGGATCAAGCAAGATTTGCTGGGCGCAGCTTCATACAGCCCTCTGACGAGGCACAGCGGAAGTGGGGATGCAACATGTGCGGAATCAGGAGGCGCGTCAGTCTTTTCGGCAGTGCTTGCAAGTGCCGTGTACTTCCAGCGTCTGCGCCTGCGGACGGAAGCCCAGCGCCTTGGCCTGTATCTCGATCAGCTCGGCAACCCGTTCGTCGCAGACTTCCTCCGCACTGGAGCAGGTATCGCAAATCAGGAACGGCACCTGATGCTCGTCAGCCGGATGGTGGCACGAGACAAAGGCGTTGATCGACTCCAGCTTGTGGATGAAACCGTTCTGCAGCAGGAAATCGAGCGCCCGGTAAACCGTGGGTGGCGCCGCATTGCCGTGCTTCTCGCGCAACAGGTCGAGCAGGTCATAGGCCTTGATCGGTTTGCGGGTGGACGCGATCAATTCCAGCACTTCCCGGCGCAGCGGGGTGAGCCGCAGGCCCCGCTCCTCGCTGGCGTGTTCCACCGCGCGCACGAAACCCTTGGCATCGTAATGATGCGGGTGGTGCGCGTGCAGCGTGTCGACCGCTTCGTGACTCAAATTTTCCACCTCGGATTTCATCATACACCGCCGCGTCGCGGCTCCCGCGAGATCAGCGCGGCAGCGGCGGCGGCTCTGCCCGGGGCACCGGACGTGCTTTCAGCAGGACGACCAGCCAACCGATCGGACCCAGTACCCACGACCACACGATGCCCTCGAGCAGGCGTCCACGCCACCAGCCGAGCAGCGCACCCACCACGACGAACAGCAGGTTCCACCAGAACATGGCGACCCAGGGCACCATGTTCAACAGGTTCAGAAAAATGTGCCAGAACGCGCCCGGCGTACCGGGGTCGACCCCCTGCACGGCGCGGGCAAGCAATTCATCCATGACGGAACCGGCATCGCGGCGGGATCATGATCGGCTCAGCCACGCGCCATGCCCAGCGCGTCGTCGATGCGCTTGAGCGCCTTCTCGCGGCCGGTCAGGTAAAGGGTGTGGTCGATCGACGGCGACACCTGGGTGCCGGTCATCGCCACCCGCAGCGGCTGGGCGATCTTGCCCATGCCCAGTTCCAGCTTCACGGCGAGTTGCTCGATCACCCGGTGGATGGCTTCGGGTTCCCATGGGCAATCCACCAGCAAGTCCCT
Organism: Rhodanobacter sp.; assembly: GCA_004298015.1. Classification (GTDB taxonomy): domain Bacteria; phylum Pseudomonadota; class Gammaproteobacteria; order Xanthomonadales; family Rhodanobacteraceae; genus Rhodanobacter. The sequence goes on along the minus strand of SCSE01000005.1, from coordinate 28,986 downwards.
GGCCGCTTCCAGCACAGCGATCGCGCTTTGACTCTTGAGGTGCTTGGCCACGGCCTTTTCGTCCCATTCGACGATCGGCCCGAACCAGATCCTGGCGCGCTCGGCCATTTCCTTGAGGGTATGCACGCGATCGCGCAACGCCACGATCACCGCTGCCGGATCCGGCCCCTGCGTACCGTCGATGCCGGCCCGCTCCAGATGCCAGCGGAATTCCGCTGCCAGTGCCTGCGGATCTTCCGTCTTCAGGTAGTGCTGGTTGAGCCAGGCCAGCTTTTCGGTATCGAAGCGCGAGGCGGCCTTGTTGACGTCGCCAATATCGAACAACGCGATCATCTGCTCGCGCGAAAAAATTTCCTGATCGCCATGAGACCAGCCCAGCCGCACCAGGTAGTTGAGCAGCGCATGCGGCAGGAAGCCGTCGGCACGGTAGTCCATCACACTGACCGCACTGGTGCGCTTGGAAAGCTTCTTGCCCTCCTTGTCCAGGATCATCGGCAGGTGGGCGAATTCCGGCACCCGGGCACCGAGTGCCTGGTAGATGTTGATCTGTCGCGGCGTATTGTTGACGTGGTCGTCGCCGCGAATCACCTCGGTGATGCCCATGTCGATGTCGTCGACCACTACCGCGAAGTTGTAGGTCGGCCAGCCGTCGGAACGGAAGATCACCAGATCGTCGAGCTCGGCATTGGCCCACTCGACCCGGCCTTTCACCTTGTCCTCGAACACCACCGTGCCTTCGGTCGGGGTGCGAAAACGGATGACCCGGTTCGGATCCTCGCGCAGCGGTTCGTTGCGGTCGCGGTAGTAGCCGTTGTAGCGAGGCTTCTCACCCTTCGCCATCGCCGCTTCGCGCATCGCCTCGATCGCCTCCTTGCTCTCGTAGGCGTAGTAAGCCTTGCCGGCCGCCACCAGTTCATCGGCGACCTGCCTGTATCGCGCCAGCCGCTGGGTCTGGTAGAACGGGCCTTCGTCGTGATTCAGGCCGAGCCACTGCATCGCATCGAGGATCGCCTGCACGGCAGCGTCGGTCGAACGCTCACGATCGGTATCCTCGATCCGCAGCACGAACTCGCCACCGCGACGGCGCGACTCCAGCCAGCAATACAGGGCGGTGCGGGCGCCGCCGATATGCAAAAAGCCGGTGGGGCTGGGGGCAAAGCGGGTGCGTACAGTCATGAAATTTTGCAACTTACGGAGTGAAGCCGTGGATTTTAGCCGATACAAGCACGGGCAACTGCCGCCTCGCCGCCTGCAACGAACCGTATCGGTCGCCGCCCTGCTCGGAAGCCTGCTGCTCGCCCTGCCCGCGTATGCCGGCAACCCCGGCTATGATCGCCCGGGTTATGGATTCAACCCGGCCGTTCTGGGTGCCGGCGACGTCACCATCGAACAAGGGCTGCCCGACTGGACCGGCGACCGTCAGGCGGGCGTGCGCAGCTCGCTGTACACCGCCGACAGCCTGCTGCGGATCGGCCTCGGCGGCCCGCTGGAGCTGCAACTGGGCAGCTCACCGTACAACCGCCTTCGACTGTCCGGCGGCGGCACCGACTACACCCGCCATGGTCGCGGCGACAGCCACCTCGGGCTCAAGCTGGCACTGCCGTCGAACATTCGCCGCTTCAGCTGGGGCTTGCTGGGCAGCGTCGAATTCACCGATGGGGCACCCGACTTCCGCAACAACCGGCGTCAGTATCTGCTTGGCCTCGAACTCAACCTGCAGGCGAACGCGGGCAATGCACTGGGAGCCTATGTCGAAAACGTGCGCGCGGGTGGCCGCACCGACACCACGCTGGCATTCAGCGATGGCTACGCCCTGACTCCCCGGCTGACGATCTATGCGCAAACCGCACTGCTGTACCTGGCGGGACAAGGCTACGGCAGCCTCGCCGGTACCGGTCTTGCCTGGATGGTCACGCCTCGCGTGCAGCTCGACACCGGCGTGGACCGCCGACTCAGCGGTGTCGCCAGCCGCTGGCAGGGACACCTGGGCGTATCGGTCTATCTCGGCCGATAAGCGCCGTTTCCAGATCACTCGACGTGGAGGGTGATCCGCTTCGACACCAGCGCCGGTGCAAAGGGTACGTGGTGGGCATCGGCCAGCTCCAACTGCAAGGTGTGCGTGCCGGGCTTCAACGTGAGCGAGGCCTCGGTCTGCCCCCCGCCGAAGTGAAGGTGCCAGGCATCGCTCGGGATCGGGGCACTGGCCGGGGGTAGCTGCTTCATGTCTACCAACAAATGGTGGTGGCCGGTACGCGGCCGGCTCACCCCGGCCGGCGCAACACCCATCCCGCGCAGACCGAAACGCACGGTGAGGTGCCGACCGACCGTCGCGCCGTCAGCGGGGGAGATGATGTAGACCGAGGCGCCGGCCGGCGCCGTGAGGTTCGGCGAACCGGCAACGTCGGTGGCGACGGCGGCCGTGCACCACACGGCCAGGGCCACTGCAAGCAGGGTACGTTTCATCGGCGAACTCCGGTGACGGAAAAATTCAGTGTAGGCGTCCGATCTCGGCATTGCACATGCGTCGCGCCGACGCACACAAGCAAGCCCGGTGTCCGTCACCGCTGCGTCATCCGCCCGACATGCCTGCGCCATGCCGGCCGTGGAAGCTGTGCCAAGCCAGCACAGGTACCGTCATGCGCATCGGCATCGTCAGCGAAACCTACCCACCGGAAGTCAACGGCGTGGCACTGACCGTGCACAGCCTGGCGGTCGGCCTGGCCGACCGCGGTCATCGGGTGGATCTGATCCGGCCCCGGCAATCGCAGGTCGTCAGCACCGAACCCGGCATCGAGGTCTTCGAGGTCGGTGGCAGCGCCCTGCCCGGATATCCCGGCCTGCGATTCGGTCTCCCGGCGGGCCGCAGCTTGCGCCGGCACTGGACGCGGCAACGCCCCGACGCGATCTATGTCGCCACGGAGGGACCGCTTGGCTGGTCGGCGATGCGGACTGCGAGCAGCATGGGCATACCGGTCGGCAGCGGCTTCCATACCCGCTTTGACAGCTACGCCGAGCACTATGGTGTCGGTCTTCTGGCACCATGGATCCGCGGCTATCTGCGCCGTTTCCATCGCCGCGCTACTGCGACCCTGGTGCCCACCGACGCCTTGGCCGGCGAACTGCTTGCACTAGGTATCGACCATGCGCGGCTGCTGCGCCGTGCCGTCGACACCCGACTGTTCTGTCCGAGCCGGCGCGACGAAGGTTTGCGCCGCGAATGGGGCATCGACGCCAGCACGCCGGCGGTGCTGTATGTCGGGCGCATCGCTGTAGAAAAAAACCTGGCGCTGGCCGTGCGCGCCTTCCGCGCAATTCAGCAACAGGTACCTAAGGCACGTTATATCTGGGTTGGCGATGGACCGGCACGCGCCGCGCTGGAATCGGCGCATCCGGACTTCATCTTTGCCGGTGTACAGCGGGGAGAAGCACTGGCCCGGCATTACGCCAGCGCCGACCTGTTCCCCTTCCCCAGCCTCAGCGAAACCTTCGGCAACGTGATACTGGAGGCGCTCGCCGCAGGACTCCCGGTGGTGGCCTATGCCGAGGGCGCTGCGCGCGAGCATCTGGTCGACGGGGTCAACGGCTACTGCATCGCGTCCGATGAGGCGCAGGCCTTTGTCGACGCCAGCGTCAAGCTTGCCGGCAATCCGGCGCTGATCCGCCACATGGGGCGAGCCGCGCGCGCCAGCATGGCCGCGCTGTCACCCGATGCGGTAATCCGCGATTTCGAAAACCTGTTGCGCGACATGGCCGAGGAGAATTTGCATGAACATGCCGTTGATGCCGCCCACGCCTGAACTTTCACTCGGACCGCGCTTCGCCCTCGATCGCCGCGTCTGCGTTCTCGCCAACCGCTGGGGCACCCGCCGCGCGGTAGGCCTTTTCTTCGGCGCCGTGAGCCGGCTCGGCGACGGCCTCTTCTGGTACGCACTGATGATCGGCCTGATTCTAGTGGGCGGATACCGGGGACTGTTGGCAGCCGGGCACATGGCCGCAACCGGACTGCTCGCGTTGCTGCTGTATCGCCAGTTGAAACGCTGGACGCAACGACCACGCCCGTACCGGGTCTGCCCGGGCGTAATCGCCCACGTGCCGCCACTGGACGAATTCAGCTTTCCTTCCGGGCATACCTTGCAGGCGGTCAGTTTCACCTATGTTGCGCTGGCCTGGTTTCCGCCACTGGCACCGTTGCTGCTGACCTTTACCACGCTGGTCGCTGTCTCACGGGTCACTCTCGGTTTGCATTACCCCAGCGATGTGCTGGCCGCGATCGCCCTTGGCAGTGGACTCGGCGCATCATCACTGTGGTTGCTGTCGCTGGCGACGAGCCTGAGCTAAGCCACCTTCACCGTGTCGCCATGGACACAATCTGCTCACGCCGTCACAAGCCTCTGGGCATTCAGTGAGATAGCTATCTTGTCCACAGGCTTTACCGGCAATGCTCCACATCGTCTGTGGAAAACGGCTGCGCGCTGGGCAAAAATGCGCCAGTGCGTAGCAAGTGACTGTCGACAAAGGTGTCCTCGCAGCTTGTCCACAGGCTTGCCGGACGACTGTGCACAATGGGTGTGGAAAACTCCCACCGCGATCGACGACCACGCCACGCATCGGAACGCGACAAACAGGGTGACGCGCTGAGCAATTCCTGCTCAGCATGTCACAAGTCATTGAATGGAAAGTCGCCTTCGCGGGTTGTCCACAGGGCTTGCCCCGAGGCTTCCACAGCCGCGGTGGAAAACCCGTTCGCCGCTTCAGGCAGCGCGCGATGCCTTGCCGAGAATGCCCAGCAGGTCGGCCAGCTTATCGCGCATCGCGCGCCGGTCGACGATCATGTCGATCGCCCCATGCTCGATCAGGAACTCGGAACGCTGGAAGCCCTCCGGCAAGGTCTCGCGAACGGTCTGCTCGATCACCCGCGGCCCGGCAAAACCGATCAAGGCCTTGGGCTCGCCGACGTTGATGTCCCCGAGCATCGCCAGGCTGGCCGAGACGCCACCGGTGGTCGGATTGGTCAACACGCTGATGTACGGTATCCCGGCCTCGCGCAGGCGTGCCAGTGCGGCCGAGGTCTTGGCCATCTGCATCAATGAGAACAATGCCTCCTGCATGCGCGCGCCGCCGGTAGCGGAAAAGCACACCAGGGCACTCTTGTCGGCCAGTGCCCGTTCCGCGGCACGGGTGAATTTTTCGCCCACCACCGAACCCATCGAACCGCCCATGTAGGCAAATTCGAATGCCACCGCCATCAGCGGCCGGCCCTTGAGCGTACCGCTCATGGCGACCAGCGCATCCTTTTCGCCGGTCTTCTTCTGGGTGGCGACGATGCGCTCGCGGTATTTCCTGGTGTCGCGAAACTTCAGCGGATCGACAGCCTCCATGGAAGCCCACAGCTCCTGGGTGGAGCCCTCGTCGAGGAAGCCCTGCAGGCGCACACGTGCCTCGATGTAGTGATGGTGGTCGCACTTGGGACAGACCATCAGGTTGCGTTCCAGCTCCGGCCGATACAGCACGGCCCCGCACCCGCCGCACTTCTCCCACACACCCTCCGGAACTGAACCCTTGCCGGCGTTCGGTTGCTGGGCGCGGGTGCGCGGATTCATGATTTTCTGCAGCCAGTTCATCGCATCACCTCAAACGTTGCTGACCTGAAACGGCCAGAAGACCGTTTCAGTGACTGTCGAGCGCGCGGCGGATCGGCTGCAGGATATCCCGTACACGACCGGCGATATCATCCGGCCCGTCGGCTCCCGCCAACCGTCCAACCAGCGCGCTGCCGATAACCACGGCATCGGCAAAGCCGGCGATTTCCTTCGCGCTTTGCGCATCACGCACGCCGAAGCCCACCGCCACCGGCACTGTGGCACGGGCCCGGATATCTGCCACGCGGGCGGCGATATCATGGGTGCTGAGGCTCCCCGCGCCGGTAATCCCGGCAAACGACACATAGTACAGGAAGCCCTCAGCCGACTCGCACAACTTCGCCATACGCCCCGGTGCGGTGGTCGGCGCCGCCAGCAGGATCTGTTGCAGGCCGGCCGCGCGCAAGGGCCGCAACACGGCAGCCTCCTCCAGCGGGCAGTCCACCAGCAGCACGCCATCCACGCCAGCCAGAACCGCTTCCCCGGCAAAGCGCTCGTAACCGTGGATCTCGATCGGATTCAGGTAACCCATCAGCACGATCGGGGTCTCGGCATCGCGCGAGCGAAACGCCGTTACCCAGCCCAGCACCTCCGCGATACCGACGCCGCGGGCGATTGCCCGTTCGCTGGCATGCTGGATCACCGGGCCGTCGGCCATCGGATCGGAAAACGGTACGCCCAGTTCGATCAGGTCGGCACCGGCATCGACCAGCGCATGCATCAAGGTGACCATGTGCTCGGGGGAGGGATCACCCGCGGTCACGAACGGAATCAGTCCGGTGCGTCTGGCGGCTTTCAACTGGGCAAAGCGTTGATCGATGCGGCTCATACGTTCACCCCCTCGCGTGCGGCGATGGTATGCACGTCCTTGTCGCCACGACCCGACAGGTTGCACAGCACGATGCCGTCGCTGGGCAGCTCACGCGCAAGCTTGATCGCCTGCGCCACCGCGTGGCTGGACTCCAGCGCCGCCAGGATGCCCTCGGTTCGCGCCAGCAGGTGAAACGCCTCCATCGCCTCGTCATCGGTGACACCCACATACTCAGCGCGCCCGGCGTCCTTGAGATAGGCATGCTCGGGACCGACACCAGGATAGTCGAGGCCGGCGGAAATCGAATGCGTCTCGGCAATCTGGCCGTTGTCGTCGCACAACACGTAGGTGCGGTTGCCATGCAGCACACCGGGTCGCCCGGCCGCCAGCGAGGCGGCGTGATGCCCACTGGCGATGCCCTCGCCAGCCGCCTCCGCGCCGACCATGCGCACGTCAGCATCGTTGAGGAACGCGTGAAACAGGCCGATCGCATTGGAACCTCCGCCGACGCAGGCCGTCAGCACGTCCGGCAGACGGCCGTACTCTTCCAGCATCTGCGTGCGCGCTTCGCGCCCGACGATGGCGTTGAAGTCGCGCACCATCATCGGATACGGATGCGGGCCGGCTACCGTGCCGATGATGTAGAAGGTGTCGGCGACATTGGTCACCCAGTCGCGCATCGCCTCGTTCAAGGCATCCTTCAGCGTCTTCGAACCCGACGTCACCGGCACCACCTCGGCACCGAGCAGCTTCATCCGGTAGACGTTGATCTTCTGCCGCTCGATGTCGACCGCACCCATGTAGACCACGCACTTCAGACCCAGCCGCGCTGCCACTGTGGCACTGGCCACGCCGTGCTGGCCGGCGCCAGTCTCGGCGATGATGCGCGGCTTGCCCATGCGCCTGGCCACCAGTGCCTGGCCGACCGTGTTGTTGATCTTGTGCGCGCCGGTATGGTTCAGGTCCTCGCGCTTGAGCAGGATCCGCGCGCCGCCGACATGTTGCGACAGGCGCTCGGCGTGATAAATCGGGCTGGGACGACCGACGTAGTGCTTCAGGTCGCGATCGAGCTCGGCAATGAATGCGGGATCGTCGCGCAGGCGCTCGTACGCTTCGGTCAACTCGGCCAGCGGCGCCATCAGGGTTTCGGCCACGTACTGCCCCCCAAAGTCGCCGAAGCGTCCGTGGGCATCGGGCCAGCGATGGAAATCCGGGGTACTCGACATGGAATGATCCTGTGCAAAAACCTGAGATAGGATGAGGGACTAAATTGCAGTCCTAATGCAAGATAACGCAATTTGTGACCTGCAAAAAGCGATAAAATCAGCATGACATGTCAGTAAAAATCACCTATGACCAGGCATGAACTCCCGCCGTTGAATGCGCTGCGGGCGTTCGAGGCAGTCGCCCGCCTGAACAGCGTGACCCGCGCGGGCGCCGAACTCTCGGTGACGCACGGTGCGGTGAGCCGGCAACTGCGGCTGCTGGAAGCGTCACTGGGCAAACCACTGTTTGCACGCCAGGGCCGCGGGCTGGTGTTGACTGCCGCGGGAGAACAGCTGCATGAAGGCGCCTCCGCCGCCCTCGGTGCATTGCGCGACAGCTGGGCGGCGCTGCGCCAGAACCGTACGCCAGACGCCTTCGTGCTCGGTTGTCCGGGCAGCCTGCTGGCACGCTGGGTTATCCCGCGACTGGACCGTCTCGGCCACGACCTGCCGACCCTGCAACTGCACCTGTCGGCGCAGGAGGAGCCACTTTCACCGGATCTTGCCGGCATGGATGGCGCCTTGCTGCTGGCCGCTCGGCCGTGGCCGCCGAACTGGCGGGTCGAGGTCCTGGCGCCGGAGCGGATCGGTCCGGTGGTCAGCCCGCGCTACGCCGGCTGGCCGCGGCTGCGTGGATTGCCGGCATCGGTGCTGCTCGACGAACCGGTACTGCATACGGCGTCACGGCCACAAGCCTGGTCAGACTGGGCGACTGCCACCGGCCTGGCCGTCGCACCGGCGGCACGCGGCCAGGGCTTCGCCCATCTCTACTATCTGCTGGAAGCCGCCGTGGCGGGGTTGGGCGTCGCGATCGCACCCGCCCCGCTGGTTGCCGACGACCTGGACAGTGGGCGCCTGCTGGCGCCCTGGGGCTTCCAGCCAACCGCCGCCGAGTGGATTTTCGCCACCCCAAAAGGACGCCGCGACGAGCGCGCCGACGGCATGGCAGCATGGCTTCGTGCCGAACTGGCGGACGCCTGAGAGGCTGTGAAAAATTCGCCTGCCTGCTGCAATCGCCTGTTCGCGTCCATGACAGCGGCTACGGGTGTTTTACATCCACCGCTCGAACCGCTTCGATGAATGCCCGCAAAAGTTGCGGATCCTTGAGACCCGGTGCCGACTCGATGCCACTGGCCACGTCGACCGCCCATGGCTGTATGGCGCGCACGGCGGAACCCACATTGTCGGGGCGAAGACCGCCCGCAAGGATTACCGGCTGGGTCAGATCGCCAGGCATCAGCGACCAATCGAATACCTTGCCACTGCCACCCGCCTCGCCGAAGCCGTGACCATCCAGCAGCAGCCCGGCGGCTTGCGGGTACGCCCGCAGCCGCGGCAAGGCTGCCGCACCCTCGCCCATCGCGATGGCTTTCAGGAACGGACGTCCGAATTGCGCGCACCAGCGGGCGCTCTCGCCGCCATGGAATTGCAGCAGCGAAGGCTGCACTTCGTCGATCACCCGCTGCACAAACCCGGCGTCGTCGTCCATGAACAACGCCACCGTATCCACGAATACCGGCATCGCGGCGACGATCTCACGCGCCCGCGGCAACGTCACCTGACGCCTGCTGCGGGCGGTAAACACCACCCCGATGGCGTCTGCCCCCAAGCGTGCCGCCAGCAAGGCATCCTCGATCCGGGTCATGCCACAGCATTTGATCCGGGTCACTGGCTGACCTCCGCCGGCAGGCCCCAGTGCGCCTCATAGCGCGGGCCGATGAAGGTCAACCCGGAGGCTGGCGCCGTGGGGCCGGCGACGGCGCGGTCGCGACCGGCCAGCAACTCACCCACCCACGTTACCGGCCGCTCGCCACGCCCGATCAACAACAACGAACCGACGATATTGCGCACCATGTGATGCAGGAAGGCATTGGCCTCGATCTCGACAAAAAGCTGCGCATCCTCGCGCCGCACCTCGACCGCCAGCACCGTGCGCCGCGGATGAGGCGCCTGGCAGGACAAGGCGCGAAAGGCGCTGAAGTCATGCTCGCCGACCAGGGCCTGAGCCGCCTCGTGCATTCTCGCGGCATCCAGTGGCAGGCGCTCCCAGGTCACGTAGCGTGCGTCCAGCGCTGCCCGCACCGGACGATTGAGGATCTGATATCGGTAGCGACGGCTGCGCGCGGAAAAGCGGGCGTGAAATTCATCGGGCACCGGTTGTGCCCACAGCACTGCCACACTGGCGGGAAGGTTCGAGCAACCGCCGAGCACCCAACCCCACATGTCGCGCCTGGCTCCGGTATCGAAGTGGACCACCTGGCAACGACCATGCACTCCAGAATCGGTGCGACCCGCGCAGCTTATTTCAACTGGATGGTCGGCGACACGCGACAGCGCACGCTCCACCGCCGATTGCACATTGGCATCGACTTTCAGTCGCTGCCAGCCGCAAAAATCGGTGCCGTCGTATTCGATGCCAAGGGCGATGCGCATGAGCGGGAAAAGCGGAAGGAATGAGGAGCGGTGAAGATTAGCAGCACGCCAACAAAGTCGGGCCGGCAAAAGCCGGCCCGATGTGTGTTCCGGCAGTTCGATGCTTACTCGATACCGTCGAGCAGGCGCCTGGCCGTTTCCTGCTGCGTCTGACTGCCTTCCCTGACCGCCTCCTCCAGCATGGCACGAGCGCCCTCGGCGTCTCCCATGTCCAGGTAGGCGCGTGCCAGGTCGAGCTTGGTATCCACCGGATCGTCATTGAGCTCGCCCGGCTCCCGTCCCTGCTCGCCGGCTGCGTCAGCCTCGTCGAATCGCCAGCTGGAAGCCGGCTCATCTGCCGTCGGCACGATATCGTCCGCCATCGACAGGTTCGGCGAAAAATCATCTACCTGTGGATTGCCGGAAACGTCTTCTGTCGGCGATATCTCCGCATCATGGCCCGGCGTGGCAGGCGCCTCGCTCTGACTGAGGTCGAAATCGAAGCTGTATTCGCTGACCTGCCTGGGTGTCGGCGGCAATGGCGGCATCAACGACTCATCCGCATCCGACATCGCGTCATCCGCTCCGTCTCCGACGCCAAAGCCGACATGGCTTTCTGTCGGAGAATCCCCGGATGCCTCATCGTTCGGGACGAACAGTGGATGATTCGGCGCCAGGTCCTCGCCCATGTGCACCACATCCTGCCACTCGTCCTGCTGCGGGTCCGTCACATGCGCATACATCGCTTCGGCGGCCGCCTCGAAGTGATCGACGTCGCGACGCGAGTAATACAGCGTGACCAGCTCCAGATGCAGGTAGATGTCATCCGGATGCTCGGCTAGCTGGTCCAGCAGCTCGTTCTGATCGAAGTCATCCTGAGCGTCGGCGGCTGGCTCCGCGGTACCGAAACGATCGGCCAGTGACGACGTTGCGTTGCCCCCGGCTGCCGACTTGCGGCGCCCCAGCAAGGCCAGCAGAAGCAGCAGCACGACAGCCCCGCCCGCGGCAGCCCAGGCCCAGGTCTGCATGTACCAGGGTTGTTCCTGCAACCTCGCGGGTTCGGCGGCGGGCTTGACCGGCGCCGGCTTGGCCACCGGCTTGGCCACACTGGCGGCTACTGCCGGTACCACCGGAGCAGGTGCCGTGCCGGATGCTGCCATCGAGGGTGAGGCCGATGTCGCGGAGGTTCCCGCGGCTGGGGCATGGGCCATGGCAGATGCCTTTTGCGCCGGCACACCCGGGCCGATCGCCGGCATGGTGGATGCCGCGGCCGCTGGCATGCCAGCCGCCTTGCGGGCTGCCGCCAATTTACGCTGAAGTTCGGCAATCTCGCCATTCTTCAATGACAGCAAACGTTCGTTGTTGCTGTTGATGTCCGTCAGATCCTTCAGCCGGGTCTTCAGATCCTTGCCTTGCTGCTGCAGGCTGGCCATCGCTTCCTGGCTGCGCAAAAGATCCTGGCGCAGGGCCGCGGTCGACTTGTCGCTCTTGCCGCCACTGGCACCCGCCGACCCTGCTCCCTTGTTGTTTTTGGCCGGCACCAGGGCGAGATGATCACCTGCCTTGTCCGAACCGCCCGAGGGCGAGCTGGACGCAGAGGCACGGGTTGCCGCATCCGCCACCGTCACCGGCTTGCCGGGCGTACCCGCACGCCAGTCGCTGTTCTGCCGCCGAACCTCGGCCATCGCAGCTGCCACGGTCAAAGCCTGCGTCTCGGCCGAGGTAGGAACGCGAAGCACGGCGCCGCGTTTGAGCGCATTGACGTTGTCACGATAGAACGCGTTGGGATTGGCCTGTTTCAGGGCCAGCAGCATCTGATTGATATCGACTCCGCGCGGGGCCAGATCACGGGCTACCGCGGACAGTGTCTGACCGCTCTTGACCGGGCCATACTCGCCATTTCGCACCCGCGAGGGCGAGCTACTCCGCGCCGCGACAGCCGTCGGTCGCGAAGTACCTGCGGGCTTGGCGGGATGACTCGCCGGCTTGGGGGACGTCGATCCCGACATCGCCGTCTGGCTGGATGACGTGGCTATCCTGGTACCCGGCGGGTCCAGCAGGATGGCGAACTCGCGAACGCTCTTGCCGGCCTTGCTGTCCACTTCCAGCAACAGGTCAATGAAGGGATTGTCCACCACGACCTTGCTGGTGATACGAATCACCCGCTGTCCGCTCGCCGTACGGGTGACGGCAAACTGAAGGGGAATCGTGGTGCGCCCCCCGGGAATACCGGCCCGCGCAAATGCCTCGTTCGAGGCCAGCTGAACCTTGAGGTTCTGCAATTCCGCCGGGTTGGCTGGATGCAGCGGGATCTCTGCCAGCAGCGGCTGTCCCAATGTCGATTTGATCTGGACATGTCCCAGCTCGAGCGCCATGACCTGGCTGCTGCTCAATGCCAGGGCCATCAGCATCGACAATTTCAACGAACGATTCATCGTGTGTTCCCCCGAACGATCCCTGGCGCGATTACGTCAAATGGCGCGGTGACTTGAGTGCTACCGCTGTCACGGCAACTGCCCCAAACGAGGGGCCACTTTAGTTATATGCGGGCCAATCAACAATAGCTGCAACGAATACTTGCAGTACATTGCTGCAGTCCGTTCTCATTGTCGAGAGACACTCAGGGTTGCCGCGCCGGCGCCTGGGCGCGCAACAGCTGAAGTTGACGCCGCAAATCGGCAATCCTCCGATCCTGCTGGTGCAGGCTTTGCGTCGCCTCCCGGCTGGCGGCCTCCTGCCTTGAAACAACCGTTTCAAGCCGTTTCACGCTCACCTTGTCGTACGCCAGTTGCTGCTTGGCCTTGACCGACGCCGTCGCCATTGTCGGTGGTCTTGCAGGCTTGGCGGACCCTGACCAAGCGGCGATCGGCACCAGCAGGCAGCCCACGCCAAGCACGAAAGCCCCGCGCCGGCCTACAGATAGTCCGCGATCAGCAGCTCGGCAATCTGCACCGCGTTCAATGCCGCGCCTTTGCGGATATTGTCGGAAACAATCCAAAGATCCAGTCCTCGTTCATGCGAAATATCTTCGCGAATCCGGCCCACGAATACGCCATCCTGACCCGCCGCATCGCTCACCGGGGTTGGGTATCCACCGGCCTTGTGCTCGTCGATCACCACCACGCCGGGCGCTTGCCGCAGCAGCTCGCGCGCCTGCTCTGCGCTGATCTTTTCGCTGGTTTCAATGTGTACCGCCTCGGAATGGCCGTAGAACACCGGCACCCGGACGGCGGTCGGGTTCACCTGGATCGACTCGTCCTCCAGGATCTTGCGGGTTTCCCAAACCAGTTTCATCTCTTCCTTGGTATAGCCGTTGGGCTGGAACTCGTCGATATGCGGAATCACATTGAACGCGATCTGCTTCGGAAATTTCTTGTCCGGCTCCACGCTTTGGAAATTCAACAGCGCCCGCGTCTCCTTGCCCAGCTCCTCCATGCCCGAACGCCCGGCCCCGGAAACCGACTGGTAGGTAGCCACGTTGATGCGCTCGATCTGCACCGCGCGGTGAATCGGAGCCAGCGCCACCAGCATCTGCATGGTCGAGCAATTCGGGTTGGCGATGATGCCATGCCGGGTGTATTCGGCGATTGCATGCGGGTTGACCTCGCTGATCACCAGCGGAATGTCATCCTGATAGCGATACTCGGAGGTGTTGTCGATCACCACCGCACCGGCTGCCGCGGCGCGCGGCGCATGTTCGCGACTGACCGAACCGCCAGCGGAAAAAAACGCGATATCAACGCCCGCAAAGTCATAGCTGTCGAGCAGCTGGATCGAAATCTCCTGCCCGCCGAATGACACTTTGCCGCCCGCAGAGCGTTCGCTCGCCAAGGGCACCAACTCGCTGATCGGAAAATCGCGCTCGGCGAGAATCGCCAGCAGGGTTTCACCGACGGCGCCGGTGGCGCCGACCATGGCAACTTTATAACTACTCTTGAGACTCATGATGGGTTCTTTATCGTCAGGGGTTGGTGGTTGTAGCCCGTGCCGCGGGACAGGCATAGCCATGCCAACCCTGCCGCCGCGGCTGCGTGAGAATGCCGTTCAGCCCGGCGCTGAGGCAAGGATTTCATCGGCGATCCAGAAATAGGCAAGCCCCATCGCCAGCAGGGTGCCAGCCAGCCATAGCAGCCACCTGCTGCTTCGCCATAGCGCCTGGAAAGAGGCATGTTGAATCGGGATATCGACCAGGTAAGCCGCGCTGTAGCAGGCATTGGCGAGCACCGCCAGCACCAGAAGTTGCAGCAGGTGGGTGACGCCGAACGTGCCGAGAAAGCCACTCCAATCGGCTGCAGCCCAAGCCGCGACCACCAGGATCAAGGCGACATTGTAAGCAACACGCCGCGACTCCCAATAGCGAACCGCGTCGTTCAGGATATCCCGAAGCGTGGCCGGTGGCACCCACATCATGCGCCGCCTCTCCTCATGGGATTCGCGGCGCGACCGCGCCGACATCGCCGCACTGGGCGCGATGACGCAGGGCCTGGTCGATCAGCACCAAGGCCATCATCGCTTCGGCAATCGGGGTGGCGCGAATGCCGACACAGGGATCGTGGCGGCCCTTGGTCACCACCTCGGCCGACTCGCCAGCCAGATTCACGCTGTGTCCGGGAATCAGGATGCTCGAGGTCGGCTTCAACACGATCGAGGCGGTTACCGGTTGACCACTGCTGATACCGCCGAGGATACCGCCGGCGTGATTGGAGGCGAAGCCGTCCATGCTCATTTCGTCGCGATGCTGGCTGCCGTGCTGGGTAACGGCGGCGAAACCGTCGCCGACCTCCACCCCCTTGACCGCATTGATCGACATCAGGGCGCTGGCCAGCTCGCCATCGAGCTTGCCGTAGATCGGCTCGCCCCAGCCCGGTGGCACACCATCGGCCACCACATTCACCCGCGCACCGACCGAATCGCCGGACTTGCGCAGCGCATTGACGTAACTTTCCAGCGCCGGCACCTGCGCGCTGTCTGGCCAGAAGAACGGATTCTGCTCCACGGCCGACCAGTCAAATGCCTCGGGCGTGAGCTCGCCTATCTGCGCCAGATAGCCGCGCACGCGAACACCGAAACGTTCGGCCAGCCACTTCTTGGCAACCACGCCGGCTGCCACACGCATGGTGGTCTCACGCGCCGAGGATCGCCCACCACCGCGCGGGTCGCGGATGCCGTATTTCTGCCAGTAGGTGTAATCGGCATGACCCGGGCGGAAGGTCGACACGATGTCGCCATAGTCCTTGCTGCGCTGATCGAGATTGCGGATCAGCAAGGCCATCGGCGTGCCGGTGGTCTTGCCTTCGTAGACACCGGAGAGGATCTCCACCTGGTCCGCCTCGTGCCGCTGCGATGTATAGCGACTGCGACCGGTGGCGCGACGATCGAGGTCGGTGCGGAAGGCCTCCGCGCTGATTGCCAGGCCCGGCGGGCAGCCATCGATGACGCAACCGATCGCCGGCCCATGGCTTTCGCCAAACGTGGTCACGCTGAACAACTTGCCAAAGGTGTTGCTGGACATGATTGAAATGGACGTCCGGATGAAAACCGCCACAGCTTAGCGCGATAGCGGCCCTGGCGTATCGATCAGCCGTCAGGCGAAGACCATTCCTGCGCCAGCATCGCGAACACCACGTCATCGACCCACTCGCCATGAAACCACAGGCTTTCGCGGAAATGGGCCTCCTGGCGCATGCCCATCGAGCGCAGCATCGCCATGCTGGCGAGGTTGCGCGGATCCACCGAAGCATGGATGCGATGCCGCCCCAGGGTGCCGAATACCCACGTAAAAAGCGCTTGCAGCGCTTCGCCGGCATAGCCTTGCTGCTGCCGCGTCGGTGCGATGCTGATGCCGAACTCGATCGACGCCTCGGCATCGGCAGGCAGACAGATGCCGATGTCGCCGATCAGCTCACCACCCTGCCGCAAGCGGATCGCGCGCTGAAACCACCCCTCCGGGAGATCGGCCGAAACCTTCGCCTGGTCGGCGATAAAGTCCGCAGCCTCGTCGAGACTGCCCGGTCGCCAACCCTGGAATCGCGCCACCGCGGGATCGGCACGATAGCCGAACAGCACGCCGGCATCCCGCGCGCGCAGCCGGTCGATCCGCAGTCTCGGCGTCGTCAGCTCCACGCGACCGGCAGCGCTCAGGCCGCTCTGCGGACTGACGCTGCGGCACGGATATCGGCCGCATGCTCCAGCAGGTCACGGCGCTCCAGCGCAAACACACCCATCGCGCCTACCTTGAACTCGACCCACACGAACGGCACCCGAGGCAGCAGTTCAACCAGCGCATGTTCGCTCTCGCCCACCTCGACGATCAACAACCCATCATCGCTGAGGTAGTCCGCCGCTTCATCCAGCATGCGCAGGCACAGGTCGAGGCCATCCGTGCCCGAGGTCAGACCCAGCTTCGGCTCGTGACGGTACTCACCCGGCAGGGCCGCATACTCGTCCTCGGTGACATAGGGCGGGTTGGATACGATCAGGTCATAGCGACGCCCTTGGAGCGCGGTAAAAAGATCGGAGCGGATCGCCTCGACACGGCCTTCGAGATGCTGGAAGACGATGTTCTCGCGCGCCAGCGCCAACGCCTCCTCACTGATATCGACAATATCGACCTGCCATGTCGGGTTGTACTCGGCCAGCGCGATGCCGATGCAGCCCGACCCGGTGCACAGGTCCAGCGCACGATCCACCTGGCGTTCGTCGAGCCATGGCGAAAATCCCGACTCGATCAGCTCGGCTATCGGCGAGCGCGGCACCAGCGCGCGACGGTCACTCTTGAACTTCAGCCCGGCAAACCAGGTCTCGCCGACCAGGTAGGCCACCGGCAGCCGCTCGCTGACCCGGCGCTCGATCAACCCCAGCACGCTTTCGCGCTCGGCGGCCGTGAGCTTGCCGGCACCGTAGGCCGGCGGAATATCCGGCGGCAGGTACAGACTGGCCAACACCAGATGGGTGGCCTCGTCGATCGGATTGTCGTGGCTATGGCCGAAGGTGAGTCCGGCAGCCGAAAAGCGGCTGGCACCGTAGCGGATGAAATCGATGATGGAGGCAAGTTCGGCGGTCACGGCGATCCAGGAGTGCAGCGAATGACCCACCAGTATAAGACCAGCCGGCGCAGCCAACCCGTATACTGGCGTGATGACTTTCAAGCTGCTGCTGCAATACGTACTCCCCCATCGCGCCCTGTCGCGCGTGGTGTACTGGGCCACCCGCTGGACCTTCGCGCCGTGGAAAAACTGGCTGATCGACAGCATCGTGCGCAACTACGACGTCAACATGGCCGAAGCGGCACAGCCGGATGCGCTGGCCTATCAGCATTTCAACGCGTTCTTCACGCGCAAGCTGCGGGCCGATGCACGGCATGCCGACGCCGATCCCGCGGCCCTTTTGTCGCCGGCCGACGGCCGCATCAGTCAAGCCGGCGCGATCGTTGACGGCCGCATCTTTCAGGCCAAGGGGCAGTACTACAGCGCGGTCGAGTTGCTCGGCGACGAAACAGCGGCCGCACCCTACCGCGATGGCTCGTTTGTCACTGTCTACCTGTCGCCACGCGACTACCACCGCGTGCACATGCCGTTGAAAGGCACGCTGAAGGAAACCGTGCACGTACCGGGACGCATCTTCAGCGTGGCGCCATTCGCGGTAGCGGCCATCCCCCGGCTGTTCGCCCGCAACGAACGCCTGGTTTGCCATTTCGAGGGCGAGCACGGGCCGTTTGTAGTGGTGATGGTCGGCGCGATTCTGGTCTCCTCGGTGGCCACCGTCTGGGACGGGCTGGTGATCCCCCCCTACGCCCCGGCGATCCGTCGCAAATCGTTCACCGGCCAGCAGATTACGCTGGAGCGCTTTGCCGAGATGGCCCGCTTCAACATGGGATCGACGGTCGTCGTGCTGCTGCCCGGGGGCACCAGCACTCTGGAGGCACTGCAGCCTCAGCAGGCCGTGAAGGTCGGGCAGCGGATCGGTAGCGCCGGCTGACGTCGTGGCGACGACGGCCGATACATGCATCCGAAAACTGACGCAATACGTCATTTTGTGACGCTATAGGCGCAAATCTCAGCCCCGGTCTCGCTACTATCTCCTCGAGGCGCCCGTCCAGGACGCTGAACGCACGGATTGAGGGGACAACATGCAGTTACTCAGGCCAGTCATCGCCATGGTGCGTTCGCGCCAGCTCTCCCATCAGTTCCGTGATATCGAACGGTGCATACGAAAACTGCCCAAACGCAGCCGTACCAGGCTCAGCACACTGACACTGCGCGAAATCGGACAGGCTTCGCGCAGCGATTTCCCGCACTTGTACGGCACCCCACCGGACGTGCGCTACGTTGCCTGGGGGCGCGGCACCGATGTCGGCTATGAGCGAGCCCGCTCGGACAACTCCGAAGTGGCACTGCGCGGTATTGCGCTGTGGCTGGCCGTGGCCTATCACGAAACCAAAAACTCGCCGTATACCCGTCTGCAACCCCAGTACCGGAAGCTGCAGCAACTGCTGCGCGAATTGAAGGAAATCCACCAGTGCGACACCGCCGACGATACCGTCGAAGACTGGATGCAGACCAGCGCGGTCGCCTGAACGTCTGAAAAAATCGCCCGCCTGTTGCGATCGCCGTCCGAGCTCCGTTCCGGCGGCGCGCGATTTTTCCCAATCTCTGTGCCGTCGGCATGGCCGGATCAAGCCGGTGCAACGACACCATCAAGCCGCTGGCGAACATCTCCACTCAACGGCAGTCGGGCACCCGAAGGTGCTGACCTATCCGGATCCGGTGGTGCTTGAGCCGGTTCATCTCGGTGATTTCCTGCACGCTTGAACAATGCAGCTTGCGCACGATGCTGATTACCGTGTCGCCACGGCGTACCCGGTAGTGGCGTGCCCTGCGAGCCCGTGCGCGCTGCTTTTTGACCACCGCCCGATCCACCGCCGGCACCGCCGCGTTGTGCAGGTCGGCGGCAAGTATCGGCCACGGTCCGTCGACGCAAAGCGAGGCATAGGCATGCTTGAGCAAGCGCGGCACGTGCAGGCGGGTGCCTTCGGGCAATGATTGTTGCGGGTTGAGGCGGGGATTGAGATTGCGCAAGGTACGAAACCAACCTTCGTTCATGCCACCTGCCGAACCCAGACACATCGTCAGTTCGGACAACGATGCGGCACGCTTCAAGGTAATGATGGCGGGCGCGCCATTGATCTTCGGGAAACGCAGGTTGTAGCTGTCCGGATGCAGGAAAAGCCACGCTGCGGCCAGCACCGCCGGCACGTATTCGCGGGTTTCCTGCGACAGCTGGCCATAGATTTTCGGGTCGTAGAAGCTGATCGACGGGTCACTCCCCGCCAGCCGCCGCATCCGCCCTTCGCCAGCGTTGTAGGCGGCCAGCGTCAGCTCCAGGTTGTCATTGAACACCTTCAGCTGCTCGTTGATGTAGGCGGCGTTCGCCCGCGCCGCCTGTGCAGGATCGAAACGCATGTCGAAGCCGTTTTCCGTGCCCAGGCCGAAACGCAGGCCGGTGGCATACATGAACTGCAGCGGGCCTGCCGCGCCGGAACGTGACACCGCATTGACCTTGCCACCGGATTCCTTCGCCATGATGCCGAACAACAGCGCTTCGGGCAGATCGGCCTTTCGGTAAAAAGGCCACATCTCGTAGCGCATGTACTCGTAATTGATGTAGGCATCGATCAGGTTCGGCCGCCACTGCGTCAACCACATCTCCAGCGCCGCCTTCACCGCCCCGTTCATCGCGATCAGCTCGGACAGCTTCTGACCGTGCAGCAAGGTCACGCTGCGCTGGGCCTGTGGCAGGCTGGCGACCCCCATCTGGTCATCGGCCAGTCCGGTCTGCGGCGGATTCACTTCATCGTTCAGCCCCTGGTCGCCGAGAAAGCTGCCGTCCTTCAGCCGCAGCAGCCGATCGAACACCGAGAAGAATCGCTGCGGATCACAGCCGGAGGTATCCCCACACTCCGCGGCCGCATTTTTCAGCGTATCCAGCGATTCGCCGAGCGTCTTCTGGGACCCGCTGTAGTCACCGGCGCGCGCCTGCCGCAACGCCGTGTCATAGTTCTGGCTGGCTTGATCGAGCTTGCTGTAGAGCGCATTGACCGCATCGGACGGGGCTTGCGTGGGGGGCTTTGCGACTCCGGCACTGGCGCAGGCCGCCAGCAGGGCCATCGCGGCAGCAAGTGAACCCAGGCGCACGCAACGGGCAGCAAAACACGACAACTTCACAGGCTTCTTCCGCGTAAAAGCGACCACCATAGCCGGCGTTCAATGCGGACTCAATGCCCAACTTCCCGCGCAAGCCCTCACCGAACGACAGCCCTGCCGACCTGGCTACAATCGGTCGATACCCAACGGATGGAATACCATGACCGAGATCCTGATCGGCAGCAACGCCGGCAGCAGGGTCAGCCCGGACCCACGCTACGGCAATCCCCACGGCACGATCACGGGCGCCACCGGTACCGGCGAATCGGTCTCGCTGATGGTGCTTGTCGATGGATTCTCGAAACTCGGCGTCCCGTGCTTCCTGGCCGACGCCAGGGGAGACCTGGCGGGTTTGGCGATGGCTGTCGGCGAACCGGGCGACAAGCTCAAGGCATGCTTGGCCAAGTTGCAGTCAAGCGACTGTAAAGGCCACGCCAACCCGGACAATGTGCCCGGCAACATTCTCGGCCAGTTGGGCAACCCCATCCCGCACGCGCTGCGGGTGTTCACCCCGCGTGACCGGAAAGCGCTCAAGGCCGCGGCGGATACCTTCGTCACCAACCCCGACCTCGAGGTCAGCACGGCGCTCGCCATGGGGGAAACACTGGCCTCGACCCGGGTCAAGGGTGGGGTGCCGACCGCAATGCAACGCGTGCTGCTGACTACGCCATGCTGTCGCATCGGCTCGATCAATGGAGCCGAGCGCGCCACCATTCGCTTGCGCTCGCCGCTCGGTGCGAAATACGACACCGCGATCAAGCGCGAATCCGCAGCCGAAATACTGGCCCAGCGTGCCGACGACAAGGCCGCCAATGCCACTGATATAACAGCATCCGCACCGGACCGCGGCGGCACTGCCGCCACCGGCTCATCCCGGAGCGGCGCCGTACACGATGCCTTCTCCGGGACCCAACGGTGCCAGGGCATGATCGGGGCGATGGACAAGCAGATAATGCGCACCGTGGGCAGCCAGACCGGCCGGCGGATGCCGCACGGCGTGGTGGACGGTATCTTCGGCGGCAAACGCTGATCAGAGACCACCTCGCCATGGCCAAAATCGACCTGATCGACACCCAGTCCCCGCTATCCCAGCGGCTGTACGCCGCACTGAGCTATCCGCTGCGCGGCGCCGCCCTGCCCGGGCTGGTGGCATTCACGCTCGCCCACTACCTGGCCTTGCTGCCGGTCGCCGGCTGGCTGATCGAGCTGGTGATCTGGGCGGCCACCTACCTTTACGCACTCGAGTGCCTGCGCCATACCGCCGATGGGTTTGCCCAGCCGCCGGAAATCGCCGAACCGGGTCATGGCGGCTGGGCACTGGTGGCGATCCTGCTGTGGTCTACGGTGCTGACCTTGCTGGTCAAGCTCGATTTTGCCGGCGGCACCTGGATCATCACCGTGTCGATGGCCGTCAGCCTGCCCGCCATCGCGATGTCGCTGGCACTCGACGGCAGTGTGCTGCATGCGCTCAATCCCCTGACCTGGGCCAGGATCATGGCCCGTTTCGGCTTGCCTTACGGGCTGCTGATCGGCGTGCAGTTGGTGATCGCGCTGCTCGTCGGCATGTCCCAGATCACCTTCGATGCCGTCTTGCCGCGGGTGATCTCGTTGCCCCTGTTCTACTTCGTGGCTACCTATGCCACCGTGTTCAACTTTCACTTGATGGGCTTGCTGATCCACCAGCGCCACGAACATTTCGGGCTGCAGCCGAAAGCCCGTCAACTGGCACGGGATATCCACCAGGACGCTGACCTGCACCTGCTCGACGAAGTGGAGGAACTCGCCGTCGAGGATCCCTCCGGCGCGCTCGATCTACTGGTACCGCGACTGCGTGACCGCATCGCGCCGGACAGCCTGCACCTGGCTTACCGCCGGCTGTTGCGGCAACAGGGGCAGCAGGACGCGCTGCTGGTCCACGGCCAGATCTGGATCGCCGCACTGATCGCCCGGGGCGATTCGCGACGCGCCCTCGGCGTACTCAGCGAATGCTGCGAAATCGATGCCGACTTCATCCCCGACGACCCCCTCACCTGCGGCGACCTGGCCGATCTGGCCGCGCGCCTTGGCATCCACAACACCACGCTGAAGCTCTGCCGTGGCTACCTCGGACGCTGGCCACGCGACCGCCAGGCGCCACACTACGGCCTGCTGGCCTCACGCCTGCTGAGCGAAAACACCGACCAGCACGGCGAAGCCCTGCAACTGCTGGAGCAGCTCACGGTGGACTGGTCCGAGCACCCGTTGCACACCGAAATCGATGCCCAGCGGCAACGCCTGGTCGACCTCGCATGAGTCGCTGGCGTCCGCCCTCGCCCAGCTCCACCGCGATCATCACCCGCGAGGGATTCGAGCGCCTGAAAGCCGAGCTGGACTACCTCTGGCACACCTTGCGACCGGAGGTGGTCAAGGCGATCACCGCCGCTGCTGCCGAGGGTGACCGCTCGGAAAACGCCGAGTACATCTACCGCAAAAAGCAGCTTGCCGAAATCGACCGCCGCGCCCGTTATTTGAGCAAACGCATCCCGGCACTGAAGGTCGCCGAAGGCAAGCCGGCCGATCGCAGCAAGGTGTTCTTCGGCGCGCATATCGCGCTGGAAAACGTCGATACCGGCGAACGCCTCCACTATCGCATCGTCGGCCCCGACGAGACCGACGCCAGGCAGGGCTGGATCAGCATCGACTCACCGATGGCCCTGGCCGTGCTGAAGAAGCGCGTGGATGACGAATTTAGCGTCGAACTGCCCAGTGGACCGGCGCAGTTTGCGGTCATCACGGTGGACTACGATTAAAAACCGTTCGAGGCGGAAGGCACGCCGGCCCACTGCGCCTGCCGGCCCCGATCGACAGCACACGCCTCCGTAGCGTCATCTCTGCAAGTCTGTCGGGCGCTCAAGCCGGGTGATCAAAGCGTTCAAAGCCGTCCACGGGATATGACGGGCACCCGCATCCAGGTATCCGGCGTGTCGCCTGGGCAAAGCGCGACTGGCGGCGATGTGGGGGGAACCTTTTCAGGTTTTTTCAGCCCGCCGTTTCTCCATCAGCATCAACGCAATCCCACCGAGAATCGCGATCGAGGCCAAGGCCAGACGCAGGGTCACCGACTCGCCCAGCAGGACGATTCCGCCAACGGCCGCAATCACCGGCACGCTCAGTTGCACCGTCGCCGCGCTGGTTGCCTTCAACGCCGGCAGTACCGTGTACCAGATGGCGTACCCGACGCCTGAGGCGAGCGCCCCGGAACACACCGCATACAGCACTCCGGCAAGATCCAGCGACACCTGATCGAGCATCAGCAGGCTCAAGCCCGCCGCGATCGGCACGGCACGCAGAAAATTTCCCGCCGTAACCCCGGTCGGATCGCCCACCCCCCTCCCGCGCAACGAATAAACACCCCATGCCACCCCGGCCGCCAGCATCAGCACCGAGCCTTGCAGCGGCGGTGCCGACAGTCCGGGCAAAAGCAGGCCGACCATGCCGGCGAAGGCGAGCGCGAAGCCGCCCCATTGCCACGGACGTAGACGTTCTCCCACCCATATGCCGCGACCGATCATCGTCGCCTGCACCGCGCCAAAGAGCAGCAAGGCGCCGGTTGCCGTGGGCAGGCTCACATACGCAAAGGAAAAGCCGGCGGCGTACACAAACAACGCCAGCGCCGACAACCAATTGCCGCTGCCGGTGACGCGACCACGCCGCAACCGCACCAGCAGCCAGAGCATCACGGCACCGGAGAGCAGGCGGATGGTGGTAAAACTCTCGGCATCGATGCCGGTGTGCTTCAGTGCCGCACGGCAAAGCAGCGAGTTGCCCGCGAATGCGACCATCGCCAGCGCGGTCAGGATCATCGGTCGGCCATGAGGCATGAAACGCTTTCCTCGGGCGGCAGTACGTGCCTGACCCACCATCACGGCGTCGCCAGCTGCAACGAGACCTGCTTGTTGCCATCGCCGAGCCACTGCGTACCCACCTGCCGAAACGCAAACTTGTCATGGAATCGCCGGGACGGTTCGTTCGGCGGCACCAGGTTGTACTCACAGGCGACAGCCCTGGCCCCCATGCGCCGAGCGCAAGCGAAAATATCCCGATACAGCAATGTCCCCAGCTTCAGATCCCGATACGGTCCGTCGACAACGATGCGGTCGACATACAGGAAAGAATCATACCGCGAGGAAAACCACGCGAAATTGTCGTTGATGTAGTCACTGCCATCACGCATCGCCAGCAAAAATCCCGCCACCCGGCCGTCGGCTGTTGCAACCTTGTGATACACGGAAACGGCATCGAGCAGGCGCAGGCGTGCCAGATCCATCGGGCTGGTGTGGTCAACCTCGGTGGCATTGAGCGCCACGATGGCGTCAAAGTCGGCGGCGGTCGCATTTCGAACGGTTATATCTGTCATTTTCGGATCCACGAAGGTCTGCCTGGACGCCCTCTTATGATCGGCTTGCGAGGACAAAAGGGTCGATTGATTGGTCAGGTCGGTCAAAAAACGACAGGCCTGCTGGCCATTGAAACGGCAAGCCACGCCATGCTCCCACCGACGGCAGAACCGGATGGGCCTGCGATGTCGGGCCTGAACTACAGCTCGCGCACCACCCGGAATCCAACCCGCCCGCTACGCACGTCGCTGTTGGCGCCTTGACGCCATGCCGAGCGCACCTGTTCCGGCGAACTGCCCCAGGAGCCACCACGTATCACATGAGCGCTGCAGCCAGGGTTGATCCAGGCGGTGCCGTTGTTCGGAGCCCGAACGTAGTTGTCGTGCCAGCAGTCATCCACCCATTCGGAGACATTGCCATCCATGTCATACAGGCCGAAGGGATTCGGTGCGAAGCTCATCACCGGCGCCGGCCCCCAGTAACCGTCGCTGTAATGGCGAAAAGCATGACTCCAGTGGCGCCCCATCTTGGAGCGGTCGCCGGACCCGGTGACATTTTCCACCAGCCGGGTCGGCGTACCATCGCCCCACCAATAGCGTGTCGTGGTACCTGCGCGCAAGGCATATTCAAACTCCGCCTCGCTGGGTAGCCGGTAGACCTTGCCGGTACGCTGACTCAACCAGTTCGCATAGGCCTCGGCGTCATTCCAGGAGACATTGACCACCGGCAGGTTAGCGGCCGCCTTGTGCCCGGCATAGTCATCCGCCCAGGTCGCATCGGTGTCTTCGCGCATGGCGCCGCTGCGCTCGTCGTAGACACTGGCGCCCCCCAGTTTCACCGAGTCGGGAACATAGCCGCTGGCCCGCACGAACTGGCGGAACTGGCCTACGGTGATGGCGCTGCGCGCCATCGCGAAGCCTTTGTCGATGCTGACCTCATGTTGCGGCAGCTCGGCATCCGTGTTGTCGCTGATACCCGCCTTGGCACCCATCTCGAAGTGTCCGGTGGGGATCACCACCATTGCCGGGGTCTTGCCGGGCAGGTCGACGTACTGATCCGTAAATACCTGCCCGGGCTTGTAGCTCGAATAAAGGCGTGCGTTGGTCAGTCGCTGCTCAACTTCCGCCAGCCCGCTCAAGCCCGGACTGATCGCCTCGGCCTGTTTGGCCAGCGTGGTCGCCATCGCCACATTGCCGGCATCCAGTGCCGAACGCGCCTGTGACAACACACCCTGCGCATTCTGTTCGCGCATGTCATCGACACGCTTGGTCACGTCACGCATCTGTTGTGAGCCAGGGCGGATGGCCTGCGCTTCAGCAAGTTCCCGGTCCGCTTCGGCAAACTTGTTCTGAGCCACCGCAGCCAGCGCCCGATCGAGCACCGCCCGCTGCACCTGGAAGATGCCTTGCTCGGCCACCGCATTCTGCGGGTCGAGTTGCTGTACCTCGCGATACAGGTCAAGCGCACTGCCGCCGATCGGCCGATCGGCCTTGCCCTGTTGCAGTAAGCCGGCCGCGCGGGCCAGCATCGGCCTGACCCTGGCCAGCGTCTTCAGGTTCGCTTCCAGCTGTTTCACGTCCTCAGCGGCATTGGGCAGCGTTCGCAACGACCCCAGCAGCCCCTGGGCCGTATCGGTATCGCCCATCGCGATGTCCTGGTCAATCTGTGCCACCAGCCGCGCACGCACGTCGAACAGGCCCTGCGCCGCCGCACGGCTGTCCGGCTGCTCATTCAACGCCTGCGCGAACAGGGCCGCGGCACTGTCCTTGTCGCCAATCAGCTGACCGGCATGCAATGCCTTGCGCGCCCGCAACAGCAACGCCTGCACGGCTGGCGTATCCGCCGTGAGCTGTTTGGGCAGGTTTTCGTTCTTGTGTTTGTGGGCCAGGATCACCGTGGTCGGCGCAAGCGTCAGCGGCGGCCCGGCGTTGAGCTCGGACATCGCCGGCACATGCTCAGGCAGCAACCGGCTGCCGGGCATGGTCGCGCCGACCGACAACGCCGGACGGGTATTCCTGACCGGATTGACATGAAACAGCCGCGGAAAAAAATGATAGCTCAGGGCGAAACCCAGCACGATGATTCCCAGCGCGCCGCCAAGCGCGCGCTGGCGGCGCAGGTTTGCATTGCTCGGCATGGATGGGCGTCCTCGGGATGGCCTGTTATCGTGCGCTGCTCACCATAGGCAGAAACCGCCCACAGGGCAATCTGCATTCTGCACTTCGAAGGAATTCCGATGTCACTGCCCGAATCGGCTGCTGCCGACTGGATCGATCAACGCGACGCCTTGCAAGACTGGCTGGGAAGCCTGCCCGGCGATGCCGCCGTCGGACTCGACACCGAATTCATGCGTCGCAACACCTTTTACCCCCAACTGGCACTGCTGCAACTGGGCTGGAATGGGCGCCATGCACTGGTCGATCCGCTGGCCTTCGAGATCGGCGATGCACTGCAGCCCTTGCTCGGTGCGGGACCTGCCGTCACCATCATGCACAGTGCCAGCGAAGATCTGGAAACGCTGTCACCGCAATTGCCCGACGGCCCACGGCAACTGTTCGACACGCAGATCGCCGCGGCTTTCGTCGGCATGGGTCTTGGCGTCAGCTATCGCGCGCTGGTCGCCGAGCTGACGGGCGCGGAGCTGGACAAGGGCGAGACCCGCTCGGACTGGCTGCAACGCCCGCTGACGGCCTCGCAGCGCAGCTACGCCGCGCTCGACGTGGTCTACCTGAAAACCCTCCACGAGCAACTGGCTGAACGCCTGCACCAACGCGACCGCACCGCGTGGCACGCCGAAGACTGCGAGCGCCTGAAACGACGGGCCAGCCATCGCGACGGCGATCCGCAACCGCAACGCGGGATGCGCGCTGCGGCGGAATGGCCACGCGAACAACAGGCACGCTTGCGTCGTCTGCTGCGCTGGCGCGACCGCAGCGCGCGGCGCCTCGACGTGCCGCGGCCGTGGTTGATCGACGATGCCCTGGCCCTCAGCCTTGCCCAGCATCCGCCGACCAACCTGCCTGAACTGGAACAGCGCAGCCGCGGCCAGCGGGCACTGCGTTCGACCCCGCGCCAGGAACTGTTCGAGCACCTCGCCCCGGCCATCAGCGACGAGGAGATGGCCACCACCGCAAGCATTCCCAGCCACCCGAAAGGGGAGACGAAAAAGGCCCTCGGCGCCATGAAGCAATACGTCGACAAGCTCGCCGCTGATTTCGATCTGCCCCCTGGCCTGCTCTGCCCACGCAAGGCGCTGGAAGCCTACGTGGTCACCGCCGAATGGCCCGACCTGCTCGCAGGCTGGCGTCACGAGGTATTGCATGACGGCCTCAGCCAGTTATTGCCTGGCTGAATCGGCGAGCGCCGCGGCGCCTGCCATATCCTCCGGCCACAACGGTGCTTGGCGAACATACAAGTCGCTGATACCATTCGCCGCTAGTGTGGGGCGGTAGCTCAGTTGGGAGAGCGTCGCGTTCGCAATGCGAAGGTCGAGGGTTCGATCCCCTTCCGCTCCACCATCGAACGTTTCACCAGTGTCACGCAATACCCCGGAAACCGCGCTACGGCGCGGTTTTTCTTTGTCTACACGTCACCCCAGCGTTTTCATAGTCTCAGGCTTTTGCGCAACTTTGGCGGTAACTTCGACAGCAGTTGGATACAGCTGCCGGGAGTTACCGCCATGCTGACACTTTCCGCCGTTGCAAACGCCAAACCACAAGCCAAGCCGTACAAACTCGCAGACAAACGCGGCATGTATCTGCTGTGAAGTCGGGCGGCGCGCGCTGGTGGGCACCTACCCAGCCATCCCGACAAGGTGATACGCCGGTGTGAACGTGACATGTTCCCGTGGTCCCGGAGGTCGCATGGAACGGCCAGAGGAAAACACCAGATTCCCGTGGGGTGGCGTATCAAATGGTGAGCAACCCGCATGGCTGGAGTTGACCAGGCACGGCCCACCGAGCGCCTTCAAAAACCCATCAAAATAGCGGGTTTCCAAGAATTGGCGGAGAGAGTGGGATTCGAACCCACGGTAGGCTTGCACCTACGGCAGTTTTCAAGACTGCTGCCTTAAACCACTCGGCCATCTCTCCTGAACTCGTTCTCTGCAGTCGGGCGCGCGGTGCACCGCTACGGCAGTTTTATTCCGGGCTTCCTGCCCTACACCCCTTCGGGGCCAGCGGCTGCGCCGCTGTTCGCTTCGGCTTCCTGCCTCCGCGTCAAGACTGCTGCCTTAAACCACTCGGCCATCTCTCCTGAACTCGTTCTCTGCAGTCGGGCGCG
>SCSE01000053.1 GCA_004298015.1 Rhodanobacter sp. | reverse complement strand
GCGTAGGGCGGACACCGTCCGCCGCGCTTCGTCATGACGATCCGGGCCGAGCCGGCGGACCGTGTCCGTCCTACGCGGTGGACGAAAGCGAGCCCCCTGATTCCCCGCACGGCCATCCACCGCGCCCATCCACAATAGCCGGCGATTTATCGCCGCGGTGGCGGTGGGCAGCGCTCGGAACGATTACCATCGACACCATCCCACCCAAGGTGCAGACCGACTGCCTTCTTGATGGCACAAGCCGCTGCGCACCCGGTCGGGGTGCAGGCCTCGCGCCCTCCCGGCAGTGCGGCGGCCCCACACAGGAACTTGATTGATGTCGACACAAACCACCGTTTCCAGCGCGTCCCACGCCGCCACAGGGTCGGTTGCGCCGTGCCGCCACGCGCATAAATTCGGCGGCAGCAGTCTGGCCGATGCCTCACGCATCCGCGCCGCCGCAGCGCTGGTGGCTGCCGACGGCGTGGACGCCCGGGTAGTCGTGGTCTCGGCCATGCACGGTGCGACCGATGCGCTGGTCGCCCTTGCCGCGCAGGCGCGCGAGCGCGGCGACTGGCAACTCGCCTGGTCCGCACTACGCGACCAGCACCGCGCCGCCGCTGAAGCACTGGTGGGTGCGCCGCCCTCGGCACTGCACGCGGCCATCGATGCCCTGTTCGATGCGCTGCGCGATGACCTGGCCTCCGGCGTCGCCGGCGACGAGCCTCTCGACGTGCGTATCTGCGGCGTGGGCGAGCTGTGTTCGTCCTGGCTGATGCACGCCGCGCTCGGCGGCGAGGCCGCGGGCTGGCGGCGGCTCGACGCGCGTGAAGTACTGATCGTGCACCCGGGCGACATGGGCGTCGGTGTCGACTGGGACGCCAGCCGCGCCCGGCTGGACGCGTGGCGTGCGCAACAGCCCGACGCGCCTGTCGTGATCACCGGCTTCGTCGCCAGCGATCGCGACGGCACGGCAACCACGCTCGGCCGCAACGGCAGTGACTACTCCGCGGCGATCTTCGCCAGCCTGTTCAAGGTCGACGAGCTGACTATCTGGACCGACGTCGACGGCGTGCTGTCGGCCGACCCCCGGCTGGTGCCCGACGCCGTCTGCCTGCCGTCGATGTCGTATGCCGAAGCCTGCGAGCTGGCCTATTTCGGCGCCAAGGTGCTGCATCCACAGACGCTGGCGCCGGTGCAGGAGCGTGGCATCCCGCTACGCATCCGCAACACGCGCAATCCATCCGCGACCGGCACGCGCATCGTCAGCGTGGCCGATCCGCACGACGTGCCGGTGAAAGGCCTCAGCCTCGTCGAGGATCTTGCGGTGCTCGAACTGGTCGGCAATGGCATGGTCGGCGTGCCGGGCACCGCCGAACGCCTGTTTGCCGCCCTCCATCGCGCCGGCGTGTCGGTGACGATGATCTCGCAGGGCTCGTCGGAGCACTCGATCTGCTGCGTGGTGCGCGCCGACCAGGCCGATCGCGGACGCGACGCGATCATCGAAGCCTTCCACGATGCGATGGCCGACGCACGTACCCAGGCAGTCCATGTGACGCGCGACATCTGCGTGCTGGCTGCCGTCGGCGACGGCATGGTCGGAACGCCCGGCGTGGCGGCGCGCCTGCTCGGCGGGCTGGCTCAGGCCCGGGTCAACGTGCGCGCGATCGCGCAGGGGGCCAGCGAGCGCAACATCTCGGTGGCGCTGGCGGGCGCGGACGCCACCCGCGCACTGCGCGCCGCCCACGCGGCATTCTGGCTGTCGCCACAGACCATCTCGATCGGCGTCATCGGCCCCGGCCAGGTCGGCCGTGCACTACTGGCCCAACTGGCAGCCACGGCGCCGCGGCTGCACCAGCGGGCCAACCTGGACCTGCGTCTGCGCGCAGTGTGCGACAGCCGCTGGATGCACCTGAGCGACGCGCCCATCGCCCCCGAGCAGGCGATCGAAACGCTCGCCGGTGCCGACGTGGTCGCTGCCGATCTGGACGCCTTCGCGGCACACATAAGCGCGGAGCACCTGCCGCACGCCATGATCGTGGACTGCAGTGCCAGCGATGCGGTGGCGGAAAAATACGCCGAATGGCTGGCCGCCGGCATCCACGTCGTCACCCCCAACAAGCACGCCGGGAGCGGTGACTGGCCGCGCTATGCCGCCATCCGCGACGCCCAGCGTCACGGTGGACGCTTTCTGTATGAGGCCACGGTCGGTGCCGGGTTGCCGGTGATCCTGACCCTGCGCAGCCTGCTCGACACCGGCGACGCGCTGCACGAGGTCGATGGCATGTTCTCGGGCACCCTGGCATGGCTGTTCAACAGCTTCGACGGCAGCCGCCCGTTCTCGGAGCTGGTGCTGGAGGCGCGCGCACTCGGCTACACCGAGCCCGATCCGCGCGACGACCTGTCCGGTCTGGACGTCTCGCGCAAGCTGGTGATTCTTGCGCGCGAGGCCGGCCGCATGCTCTCGCTCGCCGACGTCGAGGTCGAGAACCTGGTGCCGGAGCACCTGCGCGATATCGATCGCGACGCTTTCCTGGCGCGGGTCGGCGAGATGGATGCGCCGATGCAGGCACGGCTGGAAGCCGCCCACGCGCAGGGACTGTCGCTGCGACACATCGCCAAACTCGACACCCACGGCCGCGCCACCGTCGGCGTGGTCGCGCTGCCATCCACGCACGCCTGCTGCCACACCCGACTGACCGACAACCTGGTGCAGTTCCGAAGCGATCGCTATGCCGAAAACACCCTGGTCGTCCAGGGCCCCGGCGCCGGCCCGCAAGTGACCGCCGCCGGCGTATTCGGCGACATGCTGATCATCGCGCAATCCCTGGGTGCCAAGACCGCCGCCGCGGGCATGGCGGATACGCCGTCGTGAGCGATCCGTCGCTGGATGGTGCGGGTGCGGTGTGCTCAGGGGCGAAGGCAACTTGCCGTCGCCATCGACCAGCGCCCATTTCCGCACCCAAGCCGGGCGCAACCTCGACGCCTAGTATCGCGCGTTCTAGGTGAAGTCGGACGGGAAATGGCATCTGGCGCGGAAGGATCGGGTAAGTGATCGAATCGACTGAAGCGAAAAGGCCGCGTGCAAGTGCGGCCTTTTTGCGATGAGGTACACGGGCCGCACCAAGTCAGTCAGGAGCTGACATTTAACAAATGACTCTTAGCCCCTCAAGTGTCGGACGCTCCCAAACTGTCGGTCTCAGTGATCTCCACTCCGATTTCGCGGTACTGCTGGTGAGAACAAAGCAACCTCCTTCCTCAACCGATCTAAGTCCGTAGAGACGGACTCCCATCCTTGCCGCCACCGCTCGTCGAGTGACTCACTAGGCTGACAGAGCTGGCGCATCTGTCCCAAGACAGTTGTACACGTCTGTAAAAGTGAGGCTGCTTCTTGATCAGTGACCTTCAACGAAAGCAAGTCCCCGGGAAGCGATGGTCCGGGCACACCAAGCTCAGCAGCAACCCATCGTCCTACGAAGAGAATTGATCGATTGAGTCGCGCACGAAGGACATAGGCAGATGCGGGATCGCCGCTCGCCTCACAGACAAGATCGATCAGGTCCAAGCAGTCAGTTCGTGTGGGCATTCACATACGACTCCATCACATCTATCAGTCGAGCACATGCTGAGGCCGCCGCATCTGCCTCCGTCCGATCAGCTGTTCGCGGCCAGGGGCACTGGCCATTCGCATATAGGCGATACCGATGCGCCGAGACTAATTGCTCAGACAGATCCGAGACCCCCAATAGTCGACAGCCATGTGGGATGCTTTGACGACCAAAGAATGGCGCGCCTTTCAAGTAGCAAGCGAGGACTGAGGCGTGCCTTGCAATCCCACCAAGAACAGACATCTCGAATAGGGGAGGCGAAGAACCGGCAAGGCCTCTTAGCACGTCCTTTACACCAAGCCGGAACGAGCGAATATCCCTTTCAACATGCTGATAAGGCGGTAAACAACGAAGCGCCATCTCATACATTTCCTCACCCTCTCCATCGAAGTGAAGCGGGCTGGCCTCCTGTGCAAGGTGACGAAGAAAAAGTGATCCCGTCGCCCGCATTGAGGCAAATTCCTTCCACGTGTAGTGGCTGACCCGGAGGGGTAAATCGTCTCTAAGAGAAGCAAGCACCGCCCCTGGAAGCTCGGGCGACGGTCCGAGGACGAGGACATCAAGGTCGCTCCAAGAATCATCGTCGCCTCGCGCGACCGACCCGTAGAGAACAATAGCTTGAGCCGCGGCTGTCATTTCAACAACGCTCTTACGAGCAATGAAACAAATAACCCAGCCACTACGACACCGAGGAACGCCTCTGAAACCAGCGTGAGGCGCACTGCCAGCGATGTGACATGCAATGTGGTACCTCCATCGATCGGGATCAGGGTGGATACGCTCAACCACACCAAATCACCTAAGCCCACGACGCCGTCGACTTTTCGAATTCCAGACCTCAAGAACCAAAGTAGCGACGGGAATACTACAAACGCAAGCGCAATGAGATTGCGAAGGAGAACCCACCACTTTTCACCATGCCCCCAAACGAGGCCGTTGAGCCAATGCGCTACTAATGAAACGAGTGCTCGAACCTTACGAAGACCCGGGTAGTGGCTTTCGTACCACTCGCTCTGACTCAGCACCGCAGCTTTGAGGTGCTGCTGATGTGCTTCGATTGCTCTTAGACGGTACCGACGAGCGTCGCGGTAATCCCCCAAACGTTCGGAAGCCTAAGCCAATTCCTGGCATAGAGACTGTCTAATATTCGGCTCTCGTGGCAACGAATGTTCCAGTTCGTCAAACGGGAGTGCGCAGCCCTCAAATCTGGAATACTTGAAATCGCAAGATTGGATCGTTGCTTTCGGAAACTCACACCCGATGAATTTACAGCCCAAAAAGGACGACCCGATCATCTGCGACTTGCGGAAGTAGCAGTTGAGAAAGGCGCAATCGACGAAACGGCATTGCTCCAACTGTGCCTCTTTGAAGCTCACATTCGCGAACGTGCAGTGCTCAAACTCAACGCCTTCCAGTTTCGCTTTATCCTTGCGAATCGCTGCGAACAACAGGTCCTTAGTCGGTACCGCAGCTTCTGGCCAAGCCCCCTTATCTCGACCAACTAGGTATGCTTCGGAACCTGACATTCCTACTCCGACCGAAATTTGTATGAGGTAAGGACTAAAGCCGAGATGGCATCTAGGTGCGACGTTGACACTGAAGTATTGCGCGTCACACTCATTTGGACAATCGAAACTCCAAGATCGAGGGCCAGCAGCGTCACCGGAAATTAAGGACCACGCTTTCGATGCTCGGACGTACGATCACGACAGTGCGCGAAGAATTGCACTATTACTGGGAACAGCGTGATAACAGGGGAGTTTCAGTTATTTTCGCCTATGTCCGCTTCGAATCGGCCCCTGCCCTTGGCAGCTTGCTCGCTCGTCATCGACCCTGCAACCGCTGACAACGGTCAAAAGCCGTCCTTCGCGATTCGAGCGTGACTGCGGTCGATCAAGCAGCCGCGCTGCGCGCGCCGCTGTATCCGTTGTTATTGTGACAACCCGTTGCCTCGGCCCGAAAAATTTCACGGGTATGCCCGCTTCGGGTCATGTGGGTCGTTCACCCTGCACCTTTTCCCAGATCGGAGTCACGTATGCGCTTGTGGCTAGCTGCGATGCTCCTTTACGGTTTGATCGCGCAGGGCGCGTATGCGCAGGCACCCGCATCGGCACAAACGGAGACGGGGACCACCCTCTCGTGGACGGGTCAGAAAAAAACGTTCCGCATGCCTGCATCCGAGCGAGCGAACATTGCAGACAACCCCTCATGGACGGCGCCGCAGAAGCCGTTTCGCATCTATGGCAATACCTGGTCTGTCGGGCCGCACGGCCTCGGCGTCTTCCTTGTCACCGCGCCTACGGGCCATGTTCTGATTGACGGCGGCGTGCCGGGAGAGGCTCGACTGATCGAAGCGAATATCCGGAATCTCGGCATCCATCTGCGCGATATCAAATGGATTCTCAATTCGCACGCGCATGCCGACCATGCAGGCGGCATAGCGCAACTCGCGCACGACACGGGTGCGCAGGTGATCGCGAATGTCGCGGATACCCCCTTGCTGGAACGCGGCGGTCACGATGACCCGGAATACGGCGATAGATTTCCGTTCCCGCCGGTGCATGTGGCACGCACGGTGACTGATGGCGAGCGTTTGCACCTGGGTAATCTGGTGCTGACCGCACACGCGACACCTGGACATACCCGAGGCAACACGACGTGGACATGGATTTCGTGCGAAGGCACGCGCTGCTTGCATATGGTGGATGTTGGCAGCCTGTCAGTGCCCGGTTTCACCTTGATCGGCAACCCGAAGTACCCGGGTGTGATCAAGGATTTTGAGCACAGCTTTGCGGTGGTGGCGGCGTTGCCTTGCGACATCCCGCTCGCGCCCCATCCGGGCATGGTGAATTTCTGGGCGCGCGTGGCCAAGCGCAAGCAAGGCGACGTCAGTGCACTGATCGACCCCATGGGGTGCCGCGCTTATGCGAAAGATGCCCGCGAAAGCTTCAAGGCGCAATTGGCGAAGCAGCGCGCGGAAGCGGCTTCGGCCAGGTAGCAGCGGCCGGCAACTCAGCGTCGCAAGCTGCCGCCTGACTCAACGCGCTGGATCTGACCACAGGGCCGCATCGCAGAAGTCCAGCCCATCCCCTGGCCCTTCCACGAAGTGCGGGCCACGATGGCCCGCTGCTCTTCCGGGCCCCTGTGCGGCGGTGAGTTGGGGACGAGACGCTCTTTCCTCTGA
Organism: Rhodanobacter sp.; assembly: GCA_004298015.1. Taxonomy (GTDB): domain Bacteria; phylum Pseudomonadota; class Gammaproteobacteria; order Xanthomonadales; family Rhodanobacteraceae; genus Rhodanobacter. Next base: position 34,579 of record SCSE01000053.1, on the reverse strand, counting down.
ATGCGGCAAGGGCATCGCGCACAAGGTGCGCTCCTACAGTTGCGGTCGAGTGGGAACCGCACGGGGCTGGCTTGCCTGATCTCAGACTGAGCAGCGTATCAAGCAGAAAATAGACGTCGGGAGATCAACCCATCCCCAGCCCAGCAATCCCGGCGGTGGCCGGGGCAGATCAGCTCGCGATGCACCTTCGAGCCCTCGACCATGCCCCAGCCAGCAGCGCGCAGCCCCGGGCCGATGCGATTGGCGCGGGTATCGGCCTCGGTTTCAGTCAGGGCGGCGCGGAGGATTCAGTCAGCAGCAACGTAGCGGCCCGGTGCATCCTGCAACGTCAACGGCTCCCACGGATTGAGCAACAACACCCCGGTCGACGCGAAATCCGCCGTATGGCGTGTCACCACCGTCATGCCATGCACCAGCGCGGTGGCGGCGATCAGCGCATCGCGCTCGGAGCGCGGATCGGGCACATGCAGCCGGGCACACCGTCGTGACACTGCCTCGTCCACCGCCAGCACGCGCCCTGAAAATTCGGGCAATACGCGACGCTCCAACCAGGCGCGCAACACAGCGCCCTGCACAGCATCTCGCCGCTCCATGCGCAACACGCCGATCTCCAGTTCCATCAGCGTCATCGCGGAAATGAAGCAGGTCGCTGGGTCCACCTGCAATTGCCAGGCAGCCACGCGGGCATCGGCTCTACCCTCTTCCACTTTGCGAATTTCCGAAACGACGTTGGTGTCGAGCAGATACATGCATCAATCCCCACTCAATCGAAATCGGGAATGCGCAGCGTGATGTCCAACTTGGGCGGGTCGAACTCGATGCTCTCCATCCCCGGCATGCTCAGCGCCTCAGCCAGAGTGCGTCGCTTACCCGTCAGGCGCTGGTATTCCGCAATGCTCAACAGCACATGCGCCGGATTGCCGCGGTCGGTGATGAACACCGGCCCTTGCAACGCAGCGCGTTTGGCGCGACCCAGATCCTGGTTGAGTTCGCGGCTGGAAAGCGTGGTAATGGTCATGGGAATCTCCCGCGTGCGCTGATGTTGCAACGTTACTACAATGTAACAAGGCGGGCAATCTGGCGCGGATCGGGGCCGCATCAGCAGGCAAACCCCGTTTCACGTTGCGCCTTCACGGCCAGCACAAACACGGTGTCGAATTCGGCCATATAGCGGTACAGCGCCAGATAACCGTGGGAACCGCGGCCGATCACCAACTCGCGTTTGTCGTCACACGTGGGAAAAAGCGTTGCGTCCTCCTGCGGAGGGCGCGTTACTTCTCTTGAATCGCCACGCACACGTCAGGAACGTGTGCGAACAGCGCAGCTGGCCCGAAGGGCGCAGGGCAGGATGCCCGGAGTAAGAGAAGTAACCAAGAGAAAGCGACCCTCCTCGGCGCTTGTCGGGCTGCGCCCGCCACGTCCGTGAGTCGCGGCCGGGCTTTTTGACAGCACGTCCATGTGCTGGCGAAAAGGAGTCGACATCGTGTCGACTTCCCTGCGGGCCTGTCGTCCGCGTCTCACCGCCTCACAAGGGAGTGCAGGTCAAGATCAAAATCTACGGCAACAGCCCGCCCGATCTACCCGAGTTCGCTATTTAACTTCCACCGTCCCGGTCCCCGCGGCCTTGTACTTCGCGAAAACGCCTTCGGCCGGGACTGATTCGATTTCCCCGCGATCATGCGCCTCGATACGCGTATTCGCCTCGCGCGCCCACGCCGCGTCAATGTCGGGATCGGGAACGTCCAGGCTCAACAGCAGTCGTTCGGCGATGGCGGCACGCTCGGAAGCCTTGAGTTTGAGTGCCTGGTCGATGACGGCGGTGGTTGAGTTGGTCATGGAATTCACCCGAAGGTTTGCTTGTGGCGAGGATAGCACCGTGACTGGCGGGCAAGTCTGTGGACAGGTCAGTGGTCCGAAGAAGAGATTTTTGCCGCAGAGAGCGACGCCAGCGATCAGTCGGCCGGGGTGAGGCCGTTGTCCGCGCACCATTCGCGCAGCGCCTGGCGGGTCTGCTCCGCCTCCCACTGATGCCAGGCATCGAGGCTCTGGTGGCGCTCCAGCAGATCCTTGAAGCGGGCATAGGCGCCGCGGTGCGAGAACATCGCGCAAACCTATTCGTAGCATGCCGGCAGCTGCGTGCGGGCGAACTCCAGCGCCAGCGGCTTGCCCAGCCCTGATTCGCGCTTGCCCGGCACCGCCACGTAGCGCTCCGCGTCGTCGATATCCGCCGGCAACGGTCCGAAATCGTCGCTGTCGCCGCCGTGCCACAGTACGGCGCCCGTTTCCCGGCATACCCAGGCTGCAGTGTCAAAGCCGCTCCCCGCATCCACGAACAACAGCGCGTCTTCGAGGTCATCCAGCTTGACGGGGGTTTGCTCGCTCATGGGAAGTTCGAATAATCCGGCTTTTTGTAGGAGCGCACCCTGTGCGCGAATCGCACACGACGTCGCAACGTGCGTTCGCGCACAGGGTGCGCTCCTACAGATGACCCCGGCGAGATTTTTCGAGACCGCTTCATCTCAGCTCTCCGGAGAAGGCTTTTGCAGGAGGGATTGGCGGAGGTTGGCGAGCTTTCTCTTGTACTCGCCAACAACGCTCTTCCGCTGCTCTATGAGCATACCTTTGCCCACTTTCGCTCCGTGCTGCTCGCTTGCCCGCAGCGCGAACACCTGCATGGCGCGGATTCAAACTGTCCACACTTCCAGCGCTGAACAGGATACCTGAGCCGCCTTGCAATTCTCACTACATGAGACCCATACCAACCGCAAGTGGGTTGGGGGTTCCCGGCCGGCGTTATGGCCTCGGTGCGTTCACCGGGGCCTTTCGCTTTCATGGGCGGTGGGATATTCCTGTCAGGCGGCGCGAACCTGGATATCCGCTTTCAGATTCCGCCGCAGCGCATCGAAAATCGCGGACAGATTGTCCATGCCGGGATTGCCGCTGGCCGACAGCATGCGGTGCAGGCTCTTGCTGGGCCGCTCAGTGGCCGACGCCAACCCCTCGAAGCCCACGGTGGCGTTCACCAGATCGCGCAGGATCACGCGGGCGGTGGCCGGCTCGCCGTTGAGAAACAGCGACGCGGCTTCGTCCAGCAGTGCCCGTGCAAAGGCCGGCTCGCGTTGCACGCGCTCCACCACGGTCTGCTTGAAGTCTCTTGTCAGTGGCATGCCATCACCTCGCTTTGTCGAGCCGCGCCTTGCGCGTCCGGTATTCGTTCTTCAGTTGCATCGCCCGTCGGATGTCGCTTTTCTGACTGGCCTTGGTGCCGCCGGTAAACAGCAGGATCAGCTTGTCGCCATCGCGCGCCAAGTAGATGCGAAAGCCCGGCCCCCAGTCGATGCGGTACTCGCCGATGCCGTCGAACCACTTCACGCTGGAGGTATTGCCCATCTCCATCCGCAACACCGCGGTCGCCACCTTGGCCGCCGCCTGCACATGCAGGCCATCAAACCAGTCCCGCCAGGGGCTGGAGCCATCCTCGGCGATGTATTCCTCGACCTTCCATGTCATTGGCTTATAGTAACCTTTATGTTACCTGTGTCAAGCAAGGGCATCGCGCACAAGGTGCGCTCCTACAGTTGCGGTCGAGCGGGGAACGGCACGGGGGCATGGCTTGCTTGGCGTCAGGCGATCAACCCAGCCCCAGCCCATCAATCCCGGCGATGGCCGCGCCATCAAACCCCGCCAACTCCGCAAACCGCCTGCCCCGCGCCGCATAATCCTTGAACTGATCAAAGCTCGGCGCGCCGGGCGACAGCAGGATCACCCCGCCCTGCGGCGTGGACGCCATGGCCTCGCTCACGGCGCTGGCGAGATCGTCGACCCGCATCACGACACAGGACACATCGCCAGCACGAAGCGCGGCTTCGATGCGGCCACCGTTGCTGCCCATGCAGATGATTGCGTGCGGTGGGGCAGCTCGCATCGCCTCGACGAACGGCGTCCAGTCCAGCCCGCGGTCATGGCCGCCGACCAGCACCGTGATTGCACGGCCGGACAGCGTTTGCAGCGCGGCCAGCGTGGCTTGCGGCGCCGTACTGATCGAATCGTTGACCCAGTGAAAACCGGCGCGCTCGCCCAGCGGCTGCAGGCGGTGCGGCAGCGGGCGAAAGCTGGCCAGTGCCGGGGCCGCGGCCAGCGCATCCATGCCGAGCGCAGCCAACGCGGCCAGCGCAGCGCAGGCGTTGAGCGCGTTGTGCACGCCCGGCGCCGCCAGCTGCGCGAGCGGAAAGACATCCTGCGTGCCGCGACGAATGAAACCATCGGCAACATGCCAGCCCTCGGGCTGGCCGAACAACAGGCGTTGCGGGTGGGATTGCGTGTATTCCAGCAACGCGGGCTGCAAGGCATTCACCAGCAACTGCCGTGAGACATCGGCCAGTCTCAGTTTGTCGGCACGATAGCGCTCACGCGAACCGTGCCAGTCGAGGTGTTCCTCGTACAGGCTGGTGACCACGCCCAGCGCCAGCGCGCCGGCTTCGGCGGTCTGGAAACTGGACAGCTCGATCACCCACAGATCGGCGTGCTGCGCGCGCAGTTCCAGCAGCGGCAGGCCGATATTGCCGGCCAGCGCGGCACGCACGCCGAGGCTGCGCGCCAGGTGGGCGAGCATGGCGCTGGTGGTGCTCTTGCCCTTGGTACCGGTGACCGCGATCACGTGGGCGTCGGGCTGCTTTTCAAAGGAGTGCTCCGCGAACCACAACGCGGTGCCGGAGCTGACCGTCGTGCCTCGTGCCTGGGCAGCCAGCAGTGCCGGTTTGTAGGCGGAAATGCCGGGCGACTTCACCACTACGTCGAACTCAGCCAGCGTGGTGGCATCCGGTTCGCTGCCGCTCACCGTCAGCGCGGGATCGAACGCGCGGGCGGCGTCGACCTCCGCGGCGGTACAAAACAGGGTAAACAGCTGCGCCGGATGATGCTCGCGCAGAGCGGCGAGCGCGGCGCGCCCCTCGCGACCGAAGCCCCAGATCGCGACACGCTTGCCGCCGAGTTCGGCTATGCGCATACGCTGCCCGACCAGCGTGTCCATGCCAATGGCGGCAACGAGCACTCTTCGCCGACACACCGTAGGAGCGCACCCTGTGCGCGATGCTGTTTGCATAGAGCGGCATCAAGGCATCGCGCACGACCGAAGGAAGTCCCTTGCGGACAGGGTGCGCTCCTACAACATCGCGACAGAGGTCGCTGCCCCAAGTGGGAGTGCGCGAGGTGCATCAGCCGATCGTTGCCAGCGCGGGCCGCAGACGCGACGGCACGCGGTGTTCCCGCGACGGCTCCAGCCACGGCTCCAGCGCCAGCTCGCTGAGCCTGAGCCGGGGCAGAATCTCGCTGCGGAAGCGCGCCACCAGCACATCCTCGGCCCACTCCGGCCGCTGGCTCAGCGCATACATGGCTGCGCGCGCCTCGGCGCCCTCGCCCACGCATTCGAACGGCTTGTGGTCCTGGTATTCCAGCAGCGCGTCGAACCCGGCAGTCTGGGTTTCGTCGTCCAGCAGGTTGCGGCCGAAGATCGCCAGCAACCGTGGCTTGGGCAGGAACGGCGCCAGTGCCAGGAACACGAAGTGGCATTTCGGGCACTGCCCGCACCAGCGGTCGGCCGGCTTCGGCCCGAGCAAGCGGAAGTTGCGGTTGCAGCTGGAGAAGCTGTCGAAGTAAGGCGTCAGCCGGGCGAAGGCGCGGGTAATCGCCAGTTCCGAATACGGCCGCAGCAGTGAGCAATAGTCGAGATCGGCGGCGACATGGCTGTGCAGCCAGTCCCCCAGCATCGTCTCGAACGCATAGCCCTTGCTCCACTGATGATTGATCTGCTGCCCCTCGTATTCCAGCGTCGCAACCGAAGCGGACCGCTCGTTGGCAAACGCAATCGAATCGTAGCCATACAGGATCGCGGCAACGGCGAGGATCGCCGAGTTCACCGCCGTGACCGGGATATGGCCGTTCCAGGCCCCTTGCCGGTTCAACTCGAACAACCCCGGCGCCAATTCACGCTGGATGTTCAGCATCGGCAGGCCGGTCTGCTCGGCGCAAGCGGCGATAAGCGGGGAGTTGCCGACCCACACCGCGGTCGCCTCGCCACCGATCGACTTGATCGCCTCGACTGCCACCAGCGAGTCCTTGCCGCCACCGATGGGGACCAGGGTGCGTTTGGGCAGGTTGAGGTTGGGCGCCGCGCTTTGATCGCTGGTTTGGGGCGAGGCCACCCCCTCATCCCGACCTTCTCCCCACAGGGGAGAAGGAGACAAGCGCGGAAAGGCGATGCGGCTGCGCAGGTCGAGTTTGTTGCGGTAGGCAAATTCGGCCAGGCCGTGCAGATACAGCGCATCGAGCAGGTCGGCGGTGGCGGCGTCCAGTGGACCATCGTCCAGCGCAATTTTGGGCGGCACCCCGGCCTTGTAGTAGCTGACACCCGCGACCAGGTGCAACAGCTTCAGCGCGGCATCGAACGCCGCCCGGCGTTCGGCAGGTAGCGCCGGCGCCTGCGGAAAGCGGATCCGTTCGATCAGCTCCTCGCCGTCGTCGAACGCATAGCCAAGCTCGGCCACGCCATCGGCATAGCGGCGGCGAGTGAAGCGGAACACCTGGGTCAGGCGCGGTTGCATCGTTGTAGTCACAGGCATCGGTCTCCGCGCATTTACCCCCTCTCCCCTGAGGGGAGAGGGCTGGGGTGAGGGGTCGGGCTGGCGAGGGAAGCCAGAATCACCGTAAGCACGCCTTCAATGTTCATCAATACGTCATTGTTCCAGAAACGCAGCACGCGGTATCCCCCAGCTTGCAAATGTTGCGTACGGCGGTCGTCGTAATCCAGCTGATCCGCATGCTGGCCGCCATCGAGCTCGACGATCAGCATGCTGTCGGCGCAGACGAAATCGACGATGTAGTGGTCAATTCCGTGCTGGCGGCGAAATTTGTGACCGCACAGTTGCCGGTTGCGCAGTCGATACCAGAGATGCCGTTCGGCATCGGTCATGGTTTGGCGCAGTCTGCGCGCACGGTCCACGTTTTGGCGTTTCATCCTTGAAAAGCTTCCTTTGTTGCTGGATTGGGGCGGCGTGGCCCCTCACCTCGATCCTCGGCAATCGCTCCCTGCATTGCTCTACCTCCCGCATCCAGGCAGTCGTCTCCCCAGAGGGGAGAGGAGGCAAGAGAGACGCTCTGCGCGATCTGTTCCATTGAAGCGCCCTCACCCCAAGGGGGTCAGTCGTCGATGATGATTTCTGCGGCTTCGTCGCGCAGGTTGTACGGGCTGGACATGACTTTGCCGTAGGCGCCGGCCTGGGCCACCAGCATGACGTCGCCTTCGAGCGCCTCGGGCAGGCGGCGGTCGGTGCCAAGCACGTCGCCGCTCTCGCAGATCGGGCCGACAATCTGGAACAGGCCGGTGGCTGGCTCATCCAGGCGGGTCAGGTTGACGATCTCGTGCCAGGCGTCGTACAGCGCAGGGCGGATCAGGCTGTTCATGCCGGTATCGATGCCCAGGTAGCGCAACGCGCCCTTGCCTTTCTGCTGGGTGACCCGCGCCAGTAGCACACCGGCGTCGGCAACCAGGTAGCGCCCCGGTTCCATCCACAGCTGGTAGTGCGGATAAGCCGACTTCACCTCGCGCAGGACCCGATCGAGCTCGGCCACATCCAGCGCCGCCTCGCCCGGATGCGAGGGCACGCCGAGACCGCCGCCGATGTCGATGAAGCTGATGCTGCCGATGCGCTCGGCCAGGCTGGCCAGCTGGGCGTAGACCTCGCCCCAGTGCGCGCCATCGAGGATGCCCGAACCCAGGTGCGCGTGCAGGCCGCGCACGATCACGCCATGGGCATCGGCCAGACGCAGGAAGGCATCGAGCTGGTCGACCGGCAGGCCGAACTTGCTGCCACTGCCGCCGGTGCGCACCTTTTCGTGATGGCCAAGACCCCGACCCAGGTCCACGCGAAGCACGATTTCGCGGGCACGAAACAGTTCACCCCAGTGCTCCAGCGGATACAGCGAGTCGAGCGACACGGTAGCGCGGGTGGTCAGTGCCCAGGCGTAGTCCTCGCGCGGCGCGAAGTTCGGCGTGAACAGCAGCGGCGCGCTCTCGGGTACTGCGGCCATCACCGCCTTCAACTCACCGGGCGATACGCACTCGAAGCCAAAGCCCTCGTCAGCCAGCGCGCCGAGGATCGCCGGGTGGGTGTTTGCCTTCACCGCGTAGTGCAGCCGATCCACCGCGGCCAGCGTCTTCAGCGCACGCGCCTGCCGGCGCACGGTCGGCAGATGGTAGACGTAGCGCGGCGTGGCCTCGGCTCCGATGTCCAGCAGCTGCTGGCGGCATGCGTTGCGCCACCAGGCGTCAGCCGGCAACGGCACGTCGCCACTGCCGTACAAGGCCTGCCAGCTCGGTCCGAACAACTCGCTGTCGTCGGTGCGCAACGCGCCGGCACTGATCAGCAACTCGTGCAGATGCGGCAGCAAATCGTCGACCACACTCTCGTCCACCACGAAGGTGAGATTCAGATTGTTGGACGACTGCGAAATCATGTGCACGCGCAACTGGCCGAATTCCGCCAGCACAGCGGACAGCGTATGCAGCATCGAGCGCATGCCGCGGCCGACCAGGGTTATGGCGGCGCATGGCGCGATCACCTTGACCCGACAAACCTTGGCCAGGTCGCTGGCCAGCGCCGCCACCGCGTCGGAATCGAGCAGGTTCTGGGTGGGGTCGAGCGACACCGTGACATTGGTCTCGGCCGAACCGATCAGGTCCACCGACAGCCCATGCTGCTTGAACTGGTCGAACACGTCGGCGAGGAAGCCAACCTGCTGCCACATGCCAACCGATTCCATCGATACCAGGGTGATGCCCTTGCGTGCGCTGATCGCCTTGACGCTGGGCGCATGCTCGCGCACCTCCGGGCCGATCACCGTGCCGTCCAGCTCGGGCCGGTTGGTGTCCTTGATCAGCAGCGGCACGCGCGGCTCGCGCAACGGCGACAGGCAGCGCGGGTGCAACACCTTGGCACCCGTCGAGGCAATCTCCTGCGCCTCTTCGTAGTCCAGCTTCTGCAGCAGCCGCGCGGTCGGCACCTGGCGCGGGTTGGCGGTGAACATGCCGGCCACGTCGGTCCAGATTTCCACCCGCCGCGCCTTCAGCAGCGCGCCGAAATACGAGGCCGAGGTATCCGAACCACCGCGGCCGAGCAGTACGGTGCGGCCCTCGCGCTCGCGGGCGATGAAACCCTGGGTGATGAATACCTCGCCCAGCGCCGCCAGCCGAGCGTTGAGCGCTGGATCAGGGGTAGTTTCGACCATCGCCGAGAGCAGCTTGGTGCGCTCGTTCTGGTTCGGCAGCGCGACCGCGGCAAGGCAATCGCGCGCATCCAGCCACTGCGTGGGCAAGCCGCTGTGGCTGAGAAAGGCCGCGCCCAGCGCGCTGGACATCAGCTCGCCATGGGCCTGCACCTGCGCCTGCCACGCCAGTTCACCCAGCGTCGCCATACCCTCGGCAGCCAGTTTCGCCAGCTCACTCAAGCGCGCGCCAAGCGTCTCCGGCATGGCCAGCTGCATGTGTTCCAGCAAGGCGTAATGGCGCTGGCTGATTTCCCGGGCCGCCTCGATACGCTGGCCGCGTTCGCCGAGTTTGCACAATTGTTTGAGTGCATCGGTAATACCGGAAAGCGCGGAAACCACCACCACCACGCGCACGCCCTCGGCACGACGGCTGGCGACCAGTTCAAGGATGTTCTGCCAGCGTGGCAGGGTAGCGACGCTGGTGCCGCCGAACTTCATCACCACCCAGGGGGCGGTGGCGGGCAGCGGCTCAGGGGTTGGCAGGCTCACGGCTATCCGATGTCGTTGAAGGAAAAAGAGGCCCGACAGTGTTGCGCTGCGGCAATGCAAATGCAATGGTTTCGCTGATTTTCATATTTGGACGTTTAGACTTCTACACGATCACGCAATATCACGACGGCCCCTTCGACTTCGATGCTACCCGGCCGAGAAACGTCCCGACTGTCTGATCTTGAGTCCAGAGCGTTTCACCCTCCGGCGGAGGGCGAGTCACTCTCTCTCGCTTGCCCGAGAGAGAGTAACCAGAGAGAGGGGCACCCTCCTCGGCGCTTGCCGGGCTACGCCCGACAAGTCCGTGAGCCGCGGCCGGGCTTTTCGACAGGACTCCTGTCCTGGCGAAAAGGCGCCGGCATCCATGCCGACGCCCCTGCGGACCTGTCGTCCACGACTCACCGCCTTACAAGGGGGTGAAGATCAAGATCAAGATCAAGATCAAGATCAAGATCAACAGCAACAGCAACAGCAACAGCAACAGCAACGGCGACAGCAACAGCAACAGCAACAGCAACAGCAACAGCAACAGCGCTGGCGACGGCAACAGCTGACGCGATTGGCTCAAGCTGTGGCGCGCAGCGGCACGCTGCTTTTGACTTTTCCTCCCCTCTGCAGCGGCGACGGGGTGGAGGAGCAGCCCGCAGGGTGGTTCGCATGGATGCGAACCAGTTTGGCGTCAGTCCATGGATGGACTGTCGACAAACCCCGTAACCTCGGCGCGGACTTTCCGGGCCACGCCCGGAAAGCGCGGAAGCGGGGTGGCCTCTCTTTTGGTGACTTTTCTCTGGCCACGCAGAGAAAAGCCACTCGCCCTCCGCAGGAGGACGAAACGCTCTTGTTCTTGAAGTGCCTCACGTGGCCAACAATCAAACCACCATCACCGGAATCTTCCCAATCCGCGCCTGCCACTCCTTCGGCCCGGTCTGGTGCACCGAGGTGCCCGCCGAATCCACCGCCACCGTCACCGGCATATCCTCGACGGTGAATTCGTAGATCGCCTCCATGCCGAGGTCGGCAAAACCGACCACTCGCGAGGCCTTGATCGCCTTGGAGACGAGATACGCCGCACCGCCGACCGCCATCAGATACACCGACTGGTGCTTCTTGATCGCCTCGATCGCCGCCGGGCCACGCTCGGCCTTGCCGACCATCCCGAGCAGGCCGGTTTGCGCCAGTACCTGCTCGGTGAACTTGTCCATCCGTGTGGCCGTGGTCGGGCCAGCCGGGCCGACCACCTCGTCGCGCACCGGATCGACCGGGCCGACGTAGTAAATGAAGCGACCCTTGAAATCCACCGGCAGCGGCTCGCCCTTGTTCAACATCTCGACCATCCGCTTGTGCGCGGCATCGCGCCCGGTCAGCAGCTTGCCGTTGAGCAGCAGGGTTTCGCCAGGTTTCCAACTGGCCACGTCCTCGCGCGTCACCGTGTCCAGGTTTACCCGGCGTCCCTTGGAGCTGTCGTACGTGAGTTGCGGCCAATCCTTCAGCGACGGCGGATCGAGCATCACCGGACCGGAACCATCCAGCGTGAAATGGGCGTGCCTCGTGGCCGCGCAGTTCGGGATCAGCGCCACCGGCAGGTTCGCCGCATGGGTCGGGTAATCCTTGATCTTGATATCGAGCACGGTGGTGAGTCCGCCCAGTCCCTGCGCGCCAATGCCCAAGGCGTTGACCTTGTCGTACAGCTCGATGCGCAGCTCCTCAGCACGATTGGCGGGACCACGCGCGATCAGCTCCTGAATGTCGATCGGCTCCATCAGCGCTTCCTTCGCCAGCAGCATCGCCTTTTCGGCAGTGCCGCCGATGCCGATGCCGAGCATGCCCGGCGGGCACCAGCCGGCGCCCATCGTGGGCACGGTCTTGAGCACCCAGTCGACGATCGAGTCGGACGGGTTGAGCATCGCGAACTTCGACTTCGCCTCCGAACCGCCACCCTTGGCCGCCACGATCACGTCCAGCGTGTCGCCCGGCACGATCGACACGTTGATGATCGCCGGGGTGTTGTCCCTGGTGTTGACGCGCTTGCCGGCCGGGTCGGCCAGGATGCTGGCGCGCAGCTTGTTGTCCGGGTCGTTGTAGGCGCGGCGCACGCCCTCGTTGATCATCTCGTCCAGCGACAGCGTGGCATCCCACTGCACCTTCATGCCGACCTTGAGAAACACGGTGACGATGCCGGTGTCCTGGCACAGCGGCCGATGGCCTTCGGCAGCCATCCGCGAGTTGATCAGGATCTGCGCCATCGCATCCTTCGCCGCCGCGCTTTCCTCGCGCTCGTAGGCGGCGGCCAGGCCCTTGATGTAATCGACCGGGTGGTAGTAACTGATGTATTGCAGCGCGTCGGCAACCGACTGGATCAGGTCTTCTTGCTTGATGAGGGTCATGGGCGGACTTCGGTAAGCGAAAGGGAGCACCGGCGCGCCGCAGCTCATGACACGCCAGCCGCCTATTGTGACGCAACTGCACCGATGCACCCAACGCCGGACAGGCGCAGGGAGGGCCAGCAGTCGCTGCCATTCACCACCTCCCCGTCCTTATTGCCGATGCAAGCCTGTGCCCGGCCACCATCCACACCAAGCCGTAACAACTTGCGCAAGATCAAACGCTTTTATCCCTTTCTCCAGTGCATTAACGTCGACCCGTCGACGCGGCGTCATCGACAGGGGGATGCGCTGCGTCGCTGTACGGGGAACACCTCAACTTTGTAATGACTGTTTGCGGCCTGTCCAGGCAAACACGGTGCGCTGTCGTGAATTCGGCAGATGCCGTCGTTGCTCAACCGGGCCGTCCAAAAGGAGAAACTTTCATGCTTGGGATCATTCGTCGTCGCACCATCACCGCGTCCCTCACCATCGCCCTGGCGGGTCTCGCCGGGGTCGCCTCCGCCGGCAGTCCAAAGCCGGATACCGACATGGGTCTAGCCAGCGGCAACCAGACTACCCACGTCACCCTGATTCTGAAACTGCGCGACGAGGCGGGTCTGGCGCACTACATCCAGCAGACCGTGACGCCGGGTAGTGCGCATTTCCAGCAATTCCTTACCACCGCCCAGTTTGCCAAAGCCTATGGGGCCAGCGATGCGCAGATCGCGCAGGTGCAGACCTACCTCAAGCGCCAGGGATTGCCCAGTCATGTGCTGGCCGATCATATGGCGATCCAGACCAGCGGAACCCTCGAACAGTTCGGCAACGCCTTTCACACAGCCATCCACATGTACCGTTCGCGGGCCTCGGGACGCTTGTTCCATCGCCCTGCCGCACCACTGCAAATGCCCACCGCACTCGCCGGCCTGGTGATCCATGCCAGCGGCCTGAGCAGCCAGACGAGGTTCCGCTCGCATCGCCTCGTCACCCCGCGTATCAAGGGCCTGCAGATCAGCCGACCGGCTACCACCTTCAGCAAAGCCCTCAATGCGAGCGGCAATCCCACCGCAACCGGCCAGCCCGGCAGCTATACCGTGGGCGATGTCGCCAACTTCTACGACATCAACCCGCTCTACCAGCACGGCGTCACCGGCAAAGGCTCGACGGTGGCGATCGTGACCCTGTCCAACTTCTACCCTGCCGATGCCCAGACCTACTGGGACGGCATCGGCCTGACCACCAAGCCCGACCGGATCACCCAAATTCACGTCGACGGCGGTGGCGCCATCGATGACGGCAGTGGTGAAACCGCGCTGGACGTGGAGCAGTCAGGCGGCCTGGCTCCGGATGCCAACGTACTGGTCTACGACGCGCCGAATGCCGGCAACGGTTTCACCGACGCGTTCCTGCAGGCAGTCTCGGACAACCAGGCCGACAGCATTTCAACCAGTTGGGGCTCGCCGGAAATCTACAATTTCGCGGCCTTGAACCTCAGCAATGCGAAAAACACGGACACCCGCGACGTTGGAAGCCTGCGCGCCTTCCACCAGATATTCATGGAGGCCGCCGCCCAGGGCCAATCGGTATTCGCCGCGGCGGGCGACTCCGGCGCCTACGACACCGTGCGCGGCCTGGGCACGGGTACCGGCGCCGGCCAATTCAGTGCACCGTTGACGGTGGACTCGCCAGCGTCCGATCCGTACATCACCGCGGCCGGCGGCACCACGGTGCCGGTCACCTTCAGCAACGCCGCCGGCGTACCGGTGCTGTCGATCAGCCAGGAAAGCGTGTGGGGATGGGACTACCTGCTGCCCTTCGCCAGCAGGGCGGCGCTGTTCTCGGTGGGTACCGGCGGTGGGGTCAGCGTGTACTGGCGGCAACCGTTCTACCAGTGGTTCACCCCCGGCATCCGCCGCAGTGCTCGCAATCAGTCGCTGGTCTACAACGATCCGGCCAGCGGCCCGACCACCCTGCTCAAGTTGCCTGGTAACTTCCGCGGCAGAAATCTGCCTGACGTCGCCCTCAATGCCGATCCTGAAACCGGCTATCTGGTGGTGTCCAGCACCGATGGCGGGCTGATCTCCGAAGGCGGCACCAGCTTCGTTGCGCCACAGCTCAACGGCATCAGCGCGCTGCTGACACAGAGTCTCGGCCACCGCGTCGGGTTCTGGAATCCGCAGATCTATTTCCTGCACGACATCTTCGGCAGTGGCCCGTGGTCGCCGTTCAACGACATCACCGCCGGCGACAACTGGTTCTATAACGGTGTCCCCGGCTATGACCAGGGTTCGGGTGTCGGTACCTTGAACGTGACCCACCTCGACCAGTTTCTGGGCGGCGACATCGGCGGCAGCTTCGAATTTGAAAACGACGGTGAAAACACGCGCCATCATTGAGGAGTGGCTGAGAAAAACCGGGCGCCTCCGGCGATCGCCGTCAGACGCCCACGCAGGCGGGGTTCGATATCCCCCCAACCTCTGAGGCAACCCGATCCATACCGCCGGGTGGATCGAAAGCACGCCAGCCGGCGGTATGCCGGACGGCCGTGCGCTGAGAGGCTGTGAAAAAATCACCCGCCGGCGGCGCTTGCCGGCAGACCGCGCCGATGTCATGGTTTCCAACCCATGCATCACAGTCAAAAATCCATGCCCAGCTCCCGCCGCTTCCTGCAGATCGACGTCTTTTCCCGCCAGTTGTTCGACGGCAACCCGCTGGCCGTGGTGGTCGATGCCGAAGGTCTCGACGGCGCGACCATGCAGCGCATCGCGCGCTGGACCAACCTGTCCGAAACCGCCTTTCTGCTGCCGCCGACGCAGCAAGGTGCGGATTACCGTGTGCGCATCTTCACCCCGCGCCAGGAGTTGCCGTTTGCCGGTCACCCGAGTGTCGGCAGTGCCTGGGTGGCGATCGAGACCGGCCAGGTCACGGCGGGCAAGACCGCGCTGGTGCAGGAATGCGCGGCCGGGTTGCTGCCGGTGCGGGTGATCGGCGACGGGCCCGGGCGGGTGATTCACGTGCAGGCGCCGCCGGCCACGCTGACCGCGGTGGACGACGCGCTGGCGGATGCTTTGCGCGCAGCGCTTGGGACCACGCTGGATACCGGCCGCTGGGCGCATGTCGACAATGGCCCGCACTGGATCGTCGGCGAGCTGCGCGATGGCGACGCGGTACGCCGCTTGCGACCGGACATGATGGCCGTGGCCGCGCTGTGCCAACAGCACGACGCCGTCGGCGTCAGCGTGTTCGGCGCCGAAGCCTCGTACACCGCGTCGATGGCGGTGCGTGCGTTCTGTCCGGCCGACGGGATCCCGGAAGACCCGGTCACCGGCAGCGCGAATGCCGCGATCATGGCGTTGCTCGCCGAGCGCGACGATCCGGCCGGCTATGGCCTGCACTACCGCGCCAGCCAGGGCCGCGAAGTCGGTCGCGACGGTGTGGTGGAGGTAACCCGTGACGCCGCCAGCGGCGCGATCACCATCGGTGGCCGCTGCGCGCCGGGCCTGCGCGGTGAGTTGCACCTCGACTGAGTGCTTGCCGAGCGCTGGCGCGGCCGCCATGCTGCGCGCCTGATCAACCCATGAGCCTGCACATGACGGCACCTGCCCCCGGCTACCTGCGCCGCCTGCGACCGTGGGACGCTGCCCTGATCGTGGTCGGCGGCATCATTGGGGGCGGCATCTTCCTCAACCCCGGTGTCGCCGCGCAACGCACCGAATCAGGGCTGGCCTTGCTGCTGATGTGGGTCGGCGCCGGTGTGCTGACCTTGATCGGCGCACTGTGCTACGCCGAACTCGGCGCGCGTCGACCGCAAGCCGGCGGCACCTATGTGTACCTGCGCGAGGCGTTCGGACCGCTGGCCGGCTTCCTGTTCGGCTGGACCATGCTGCTGGTGATCTACTCCGGCTCCACCGCGGCGGTGGCGACGATTTTCGCCAGCTACGCCTCGGCGCTGTTCGGCTTGCCGCCGTCGATGGCGTTGCCGTTGACGGTAGGTGCGCTGGTTTTCGTCAGCGGCATCAACCTGTTCGGCATCCGTCTCGGCGCGCAGATCCAGAACGTGTTTTCGCTGCTCAAGCTGCTAGCGGTGGCGGTGCTGGTGGTGTGCGGACTGTTTCTGGCCGGTGCCGGCCATGCGCCGATCCTGGCGCGCGATCCGGCGCACCATGGCGCGGGTTTCATGGGCGCGGCGCTGCCGGTGCTGTTTGCCTATTCGGGCTTCACCTACCTCAACAACCTCGCCGGCGAAGTCGATCGCCCGCAACGCACCCTGCCGCGCGCGCTGCTGATCGGCATGTTGCTGGTGATCGGCGCCTATCTGCTGGTCAACGTCGCCTACCTGGCGGTGCTCGGTCATGCCGGCCTGGCGCTCAGCACGGCGCCGGCGGCGGATGTCATGCACCGCGTGTTCGGCCCGGTCGGAGCGCGGTTGATCGCGCTCGGCATCGCGATTTCCACCCTGGGTTTCTGCAACATCACCCTGGTCGCCGGGGCGCGCGTGCTGCAGGTCATGGGCGAGGACGGCCTGTTCTTCGGTGCGGTGGCGCGGCTGCACCCACGCCACCGCACGCCGAACGTCGCCCTGCTGCTGCTGAGCGGCTGGGCGATCGTGCTGGCGCTGTCGGGCAGCTACGGCCAGTTGCTCGACTACGCCACCTTCGGCGACTGGCTGGCCTGCGCGGTCGGCGTGGGCACGCTGTTCTGGTATCGGCGTCACGATCAGGCCACCACGAGTTTCCGGGTGCCGGGCTATCCGTGGTTGCCGCTGCTGTTCATCGGCATCGTGGCATGGGTGGTGGTGAGCACCATGCTGGACAACCCGCGCAATGCCGGCATCGGCGTGCTGATCATGCTGGCCGGAATACCCGTGTACGGATTCTGGCGCCGCCTGTTCAGCCAGAAGGCCACCTAAGCCTGCCGCGGCAATGCCACAATGGACGGACAATTTTCAGGAGACTTCGTGATGGTGCCCGTGCCAGCCCAGGCCATACCGCCCAGCCCGGACAGCCGCATCACCCCGGTCAAGGTGCGCGCTGGCGTCGACCTGATGATCAACGGTGAGCATTTCCGCCATACCGGCGATCCGCAGATGCCGCTGCTGTGGTATCTGCGCGACGTGCTGCGGTTGACCGGCACCAAGTACGGCGACAACCACGGCGAGAACGGCAGCGATCTGGTACTGCTTGATGGCAAGGCGGTGTCCGCGATCACCGTGCCGGTGGCCAAAGTCGCCGGCCGCAAGATCACCACGGTCGAGGGATTGACCGCCAATGACGGCACCCTGCATCCGCTGCAACAAGCTTTCATCGCCGAGGACGCGATTGGCTGCGGCTACTGCACACCGGGCTGGCTGATGGCCTCGATGGATCTGCTCAATCGCAACCCCCGACCCAGCGACGGCGACATCGACCAGTTGCCCAACCTGTGCCGCTGCGGGTGCCAGACCCGGGTGCGCCGGGCGATCAAGCGCGTGGCGGCCACCAAGGCACCACGGCCATGAGCGAGCACCGCGTGAACGATGCGATCCGGCTGTCGCGCCGCCGCTTCCTGCAGGTGTTGGCCGGCGGCGCCGGCGTGCTGATGGTCGGTATCCGCGTGGCCGATGCCGCCGACGCGCCGTTGCCGCCAGCCCTGCTCGGCGACACCTTCTACGACCTGGGTGCCTACGTGCGCATCGATCGTGAAGGCAATGTATTGATCGGCGCCCGTGATCCGGATACCGGCACCGGTGTCGCCACCGCGCTGCCGCGGATCATCGCCGAGGAACTCGACGCCGACTGGAACCGTGTCAGCGTGATTCCCCTGGGCCTGGGGGTGGCCGACGCCAACGGCCAGCCGCGCTGGATCTACGGTCGCCAGATCGGCGGTATCGGCGGTTCGATCCCCGCCGCCTGGGCTGACCTGCGTCAGGTTGGTGCCGTGGCGCGCTGGCTGCTGTTGCAGGCGGCAGCACGCCGGCTCGGGGTGCCGGCCGACCGGCTGGGCAGCGAATCCGGAACGATCATTGCACCGGACGGCCGCCGCTTCACCTTCGGCAGCCTGGTCGAGGACGCCAGCAAGATCAGCTTGCCCAAGACCGTGCCGCCACTGAAAGACCCGGCCCGATTCAGCCTTGTCGGCAGCCCCGCCGGCGACGTCGACGCCCACGACATCGTCACCGGCCAGGCCGCCTTTGCGATCGACCAGCAGGCCGACACCGCGCTGGTCGCGGTGCTGGCGCATTGCCCTTGGCCCGACGGCAAACTCAAGCGGATCGACACCACTGACACACTGGCGGTCAAGGGCGTGGTCAAGGTGATGCAACTGAACCCGGAGCCCGACCAGCCCTGGGGCAGCACGGTGATCGCCCCGGCGGTGGCGGTACTGGCCGAAGACACCTGGTCGGCACTGCAGGGACGCCGCAAGCTCAAGCTCGAGTGGGCGCCCGGTGCCAGCGCCGGCGAAAGCAGCGCCGCCATGGAACAACAGGCCAGCACGTTGCTTGCCGGTGACACCCCACCGACCACACGCGTGCGCAACGACGGCGACATCGACGCTGCCGGCAAGAAGGCGGCGCGCCGTCTCAGCGCCAGCTATGTGCAGCCCTGGCTGGCGCACGCCACCGCCGAACCGATGAACTGCCTGGTCCGGCTGGACAAGGACCGCGCCCGCCTGGTGGTGCCGACCCAGGCGCCGCAAAAAGCCTGGGCCGTGGTGCAACGGCTGACCGGCCTGGGGCCCGCGCAGATCGAGATTCGCGTGCCACGCGTCGGTGGTGGCTATGGTCGCCGGCTGGATCACGACTTCGTCGCCGAAGCGGTGATGCTGGCCAAGGCCGTCGACAAGCCGGTGCGCCTGCTGTGGACCCGCGAACAGGAGTTCACCCACGACTACTACCGCTCCGGCTGCGTGCATCAGCTCAGCGTGATCATCAACCGCAAGCGTCAGGTGATCGGCTGGAACCAGCGCATGGCCAGCGCATCCTCCCTGGCCCACCGCGGCTTGCCGGACAACCGGCTGTGGACCTCCGAACTCGAGGCCGATCAGTTGCCGGCCGGGCTGATCCCCAACTTTCGCAGCGACTGGTACGGCCAGCAATCGGCGATCCCGCGCGGCCCCGCACGCGGCATGCCGTTTCTCAGCAACGCGTTCGCGGTGGAAAGTTTCGTCGACGAGATTGCCCACCTGCTCCGGGAAGACCCACTGCACACCCGCTTGCGCCTGCTCGGCAAGCCGCGCCAGCTACCGCTGAGTGCAGGCGGCACGCTGGACATCGGCCGCCTGCTGAACGTCCTCAACCTGGTCGCCGAACGCATCGAATGGAAAAACTGGCTGCGCAGCGTCAACGGCCTCGGCATCGCGTGCTGGTACGTCAACGGCGCCTACGTGGCACATGCCATCGAAGCCGCGATGCAAGGCGAGAAACTGATCATCCAGCGGGTGGTTTGCGCCGTCGATGTCGGCCGCGTGATCAACCCGCTGGGACTGGAAGACCAGGTCGCCGGCGCCACCCTCGACGCGCTGTCCACCGCGCTCAACCTGGCGATCACCTTCAAGAACGGCCAGATCCAGCAGCACAGTTACAAGGACTACCCGCTGGCCAGCATGGCCCAGCTGCCCGACGCGGTGGAAGTGATCACCGTTCCCGGCAACCGCGACCCCACCGGCGCCAGCTTCCTGGCCATGCCCACGGCCGCCCCTGCTCTGGCCAACGCCGTGTTCCGCGCCAGCGCCGTGCGCGTGCGCCGGCTGCCGCTGATGAAGGAGCTGCTGCGGATGTTGTGAGTCGTGCACACCGTTGGCACGGCACGCGTTGCTGATCAACCCGTGCGACACGCTTCACGGCGGCACGCGGACATGCCACGTGCATACCGCAGCACGACACCTCTCTGGATGACGACAACAGTTGCAGCCACGCTGCATCGACGGGTCGCCGAACGCGCGCCGACCGCCATAGTCGGCAACGCAAACCTCTGATCAATCGCGGGATGTCGCCCGTTGCGCCGTCATGCGAGGGATCGGCATACTCGGGGCATGGGGATGGCATGGAGACAAGCCGTCGTGCCTGCACGCGCAAGCACGACGGGAAGCGGGGACTTGCCGCCGGACTGAACCCGCATCGGCTGCAGGCTGCCCTGGCAAGCCACTTTGGACGCTATCGGGAGCGTCGCTCATGGAAAAACAATCACGCGCGTTCTGGCTGAGTCTGTTGGTGCCATGGATACTTGGCGCCGTGTCGGCATTCGCCATGGCTCAAGTGCACGCTGTCACCGCCGCCATGGCGCCACCGCCCGAGTTTTTCGCCTGGTTCAAGGATCATGAATTACTGAAGCTGGCACTGCTTGGGTGGGCAACTTTTGTGGTCAGCGGCTTGAGCCTCGCCTTGCCGGCCTTCGCAGCCTTGCTGTTGCTCTTTCGCACGCTCCCCAGTCACCACATCGTCGCAACGCTCAGCCTGACCACAGGCGTCCTGCTGTCGATCTACTTTCTGGTACCGATCTCGCTCGGCGAGACAGTCTTGTCACCCTTTGTCCTGCCCTGGTGGCAGCAGGGACCCGCCGCGTCGCTACTTCTCGCATCCGGTATCGCACTCGGCCTTCCCCGCCGCCCCGTCAGCAATACCCGAGCCGCAGACCCGACGGGAAAGCCAACCACCGCATCGTCCCGCATGGTGTCTCCATGATGCAGACCCTCGACACCGTGTTGGCTGTTTCGATCGCGCTGCCGCTCGCATTCATCAGCTGCCCTTCGCTGGGCCGGCTTCCACTGCTCTGGCTCGCTCATCGCGGTGGGGCCCCGGTTTACGATCGCGCGCACTACTGGGCTGGCGTCGGGATACACATCGTATGCGTCGTCATCTTCGCTTTCCTGTCGATCGTGATCTGGCGTACCCAGCTCTGCAGGGGCTGCACCAGCGGCCTACTGATGATGATGATCTTCGCCGTGTCATGCATGTTTTTTTGGCTCTTGTATAGCCTCGCGACGTATCTGATATCGACATCACGTGAACGGCCGCGCTGACGGGCCACCTGACAATTCCACTGCACGCCAGCCATCCATGTCTCGCCGGAACGCTTCAGCGATGAAGATTGCGGGCTGATGCGTTTGTCGTGAATGCGGGGGTTTGCCTCGGGCTCGGACGACCATCATCGCTGCAGACAGCGTTCGACTTCACCGCGTGATCCGTACCACTCAGGTGCGGATTTATCGCGCCTTGCTCGCCGCTGACGCCATGACGAGATCGCTTCAACCTTACAAACTCACCTGCGAGACGCACTACATGGATGTCCGGACGGATATCCGGGTGGACGGCACATCCAGGATGTCGCTCACCCACTTCGCCACCGGTGCCGGTCATGCATTAGGCGAGACGTATCGCGAACTTGTGCCCCATGAACGGATTCGCTACACGGACACGTTCGATGATCCCAAGCTGCCGGGGAAGATGGAGACGACCGTGATCCTGCGCTAGGAGCTTGGGCCGTAGAAATCTTCGGGCTGCGATTGTGCTCTCATCCATAGGCTGAGTCTCTCGTCAGGCTTGCATAGAACCACTATGCGCTCCTTCCGATACACCCATCCTATGGCGATAGCGCAATCTCGCTATCCAAAGGTTCTACGGCCCACGCTCCTAGGTCTCGTGCGGGACCGAGCTGAGCGTGACGCAACAAGGGGCTCCCCAAAGCATTGCCGTCGAGCTGTGTTATCTCGGCTGGCAGGAATTGCTCGCACATCCGGCAAACCTCGCCGAATCCGAGATTTATGATTATCCTGACAGGCGGCAAGACACCGCGCTGATTCACGCCGTTTCGCTTTTAGCCCACAGATAATCAAAAATCATCATCGGCACAACATGCCGATGATGATTCTATGGATCGAATGCCGGATGGATATTTCAGGCACTGGAAGAAATGTCGCCTGGCAATCAGTCGTTATCGGCGCCTTCGACGGAATTTTCCAATACCTTGCCGTTCTTGGCATCGACACCGACCTCATGAGTACCGCGGGCGTTCTTGATGTCGAAAGAATAACGCAGGCCACTGCCACCGCTTTCCTTTTCCAACTCCTCCTTGACGATCTTGCCGGGATAGGCCCTGAGCGCGATCTGACGAGCCTGTGGCATCTGGATCTTGGCCTGTGCGGCCAGCGCGTGCGAAGACGCGGCACTGGCGCCGAATGCTGCAAAAGCCAGCGCACCGGCAGCCATGACGGATACAAACTTTTTCATCGTGAATCCTCTCGTTGATGGAGCGACGAGGGGTCGTCGCGCCACCTTTATGACAGCCGACGCTTAGCGCATTCTTATGCGCCGTCATTCCCGCAACCCATGTTCAGGGCCTGCTAATGCGACAGGCAAGACTCATGCAAAAAATTAACTTTTCATATCCGCGCATTTCATCCATGCCCCCGCCGTCGATAACAAGAATACGCATGCGCGACTGGGAGAAAACTAAGTATTGACCTGCAGACTTGGGTCCGTGCCTGGCGGATTACATCCGCTCACCCCCTGTGCGTCCGCCGAACATAATCCCGATGGAGCTTTCCATGAGCGACAACCCGATGAGTACGCAACACAGCAATACCCCGGCGAATCTGTTGAACAAGGTGCCGGAAATCACGCTGTATTTCTGGATCATCAAGATCCTCTGCACCACGGTGGGCGAGACCTTCGCCGATTTCCTGAATGTGAACCTGCATATGGGGCTGACCAACACCACCTACCTGATGGGCAGTCTGCTGGCAGTCACCTTGATCCTGCAGTTTCGCGCCATGCGCTATATCGCCGGCATCTACTGGCTTGCCGTGGTGTTGCTGAGCATTGTCGGCACCTTGATCACCGACAACCTTACGGATCACTTCGGGGTCTCGCTGGTAACCACCACGGTGGTGTTCAGCCTCCTGCTCGCCGCGACGTTCATCGCCTGGTATGCGAAGGAGAAGACGCTTTCCGTGCATACCATCATGACCACGCGACGCGAGGGCTTCTACTGGCTGGCGATCCTGTTCACCTTCGCGCTCGGTACGGCAGCGGGTGACCTGGTGGCAGAGAAACTGCAGCTGGGCTACCTGTTGTCCGCTTCCATCTTCGCCGGCCTGATCGCACTGGCGGCCTTCGCCCACTTGCGGTTCCGCTTGAACGCGATTTTTGCGTTCTGGTTTGCCTATATCCTGACCCGCCCGCTCGGCGCCTCGATCGGCGACTACATGTCGCAACCGCAGAATCAGGGCGCACTGGGGTTGGGCACGATCGTTACCAGTGCGCTGTTTCTGCTCACCATCCTCGGACTGGTGACCTATCTGGCGATCACCCGCAAGGACGTCAGCACGGCACCACTGCAGTCGACCTGAGCGGGCACCGCAAGCTTGCGGCGTTCGCCCGCCGCAGCTTGCGTGCTCAGTGAAACTGGTCGCTGGCCGGCACCCAGGCGCTGGATGCGGATGCCGGCCGGTCGATCGGCTGGTAGGTCGCTGGTTTCGCACAGCCCGGCGGCATCGGTCCGCCTGTTACACGTGCCGTGGCACATTCGGCGCTGTTGTCGAGTTGCAGCGGCGAGGCGGCGACAGGTGCGGCGGCGGCACTGACCGCCGCAACCGGCAGCAGGGGGTCCGCAGACGGCAGATGCAAGCGCTCATAGACCTTTTCCGCTACCGGTTTCGGCGGCGGATCGGGGTTGGTGCAGCTGAACAGGGATACCAGTCGCAACGGCGTCAGGGCGCAGCGGATGCGCACGCCGCGTGGCAGATGAAAGGTATGTCCGATGGTGGTTTTCTCGATCGCATGGCGCAAGGCGGTATCCACCGAACTCTCGCCATAAGGCGTCCAGTCCTTCGAAAAGCGGGTCGGCCGGTAGCCGATATCCGGCGCGCTGTGCCGCATGATCGCGGTATCGCCGTGAGGCTTCAGCTGTACGTAACTGCCGGGCACCGGCGTGTTCGCAGGCTGCCCGTCGATGGGCGTGCCGCGCGCCACGGTCGAGGCCTCCGCGGACTGCCCCGCAGCCTCGACCTGTTCCGATGGGGCGGCGGTGGCCGGCGTGCCGGGTAACGGCACCAGCGTACCCTCCGGCAGGCCCGGTATGGCCAGGTCGCTACCCGCAGGTGTGGCGTCTGGCGCAGCGCTCACATCGCGGCGCAGCACCTTGGTGGCAACCGGCGAACGGCTGCTGCTGCCATCCAACGTCGGCGGGGCAGGTTTCGGCGGTGTGCTGGCGGCGTGCACCGGCGCTGCCGAGGTGGTTGCAATGGCCTGCGTGACGGGCATCGACAATGGCAAGTGCGCCAGCTCCGGCGGCTGAATGGTGGGCCGACGCGTCGCCGCCACGTCGATAGCCGGCAGCGGCGTACTTACCGGCGTCGGCAAGTCGGCAGCAGGGCTTGCCGGCGACGCCACCGCTGACACGGCCACCGCATCGACCGGCACCGACGGCAGCGAAACCCGCGGCCGCCCGGCGCCGTCGGGTTGCCATCGGATCGACGGCATCGACAAGCGCGGCATCGGCGCCAGCGCGGGCGGACCCGCTTGCAACGGCGCGGCTGCCGGTGCAGGGACCGGCGCTGCACGCACCAGGTCAACCGGGGGCGACCTACTGAACGGCACCGCGACAGGGGATACGGTGAGTGTCACCATGGCGTGCGCCGGACGTGCCGATACGGCGAGCGAAGCCGGCGGCTGTACCGGCTGATCGCCTTCAAGCTGCGGGCGACGCACCTGCTGTGGCTGCAGTGGCGGTGGCACCGGCGTAGGCCGTGGTGGTGACGGCAGGCTCAACTGCGGCGGCTCGGGTGCCTGCAGCAGCGGCCGTATCGACGGCAGTGGCAACGGCTTTGGCGATGCCGACTGCGGTTTTGAGCTGGCCCGTTTCGGCGCAGGCTGCGGCCTGGAGACAGCTTTCGACGGCGTCTTCGCCTTGGCCGCCGGACTGACTGGCGGCTTCGCCACAGGCCGCGCGGGCGCGGGCACGCGGGCAACCCCCTTGCGCTCTGGCCGCGTGATCGCCGCGACAGGGGGCGCCGACGCCGACATGCTTGCAGGCGCCTGCACGACACGCAGAGGCACGTGCAAGGGCAAGCGGGGGCGATGCGCAACAAGCGCTGCATCGGCGTGCCCCTGATGACGGGGTCCCAACTGCTTCACTGGCGTGCCATGCGGTACCGGCGGCCTGATCTTTGTGATCAGGCGCACCTGCATGAACTGCTGTTTCATGGGTGGCGGCGGCACGACTTCGTAGGCCGGCCCCAGCACGAAACTGAAAAGAAACAGCACATGCACCAGCAGCGCACCGATGACGGCAACCGCACGCAGCGCTCGCTCGCGCGGCCTCACCCGGGTACGCCGATGGTAGACCGCGGCCCTGTCCGCGGCAGCGCGCGGGGAATCCATGATCACCCGCACCAGCGGGCTTCCGGGGTTACCAGGGGCGGGGCGGTCCGGCGGCAGCAGCGGCATGCTGCCAGTGTAGCCGGCTGATGGCGCGACAAGCAGCCGCCCCGGCGATCAGCTCGGAGGTTGGGAAAATATCGAACGTCGCCAGCGCGTCGCCCAGCGTTCGTGGCTCCTGATGCACCATGTGGGGCATCAGGAGCCACGCGTTCCTCCGCCGTGTAGGGCGGACACCGTCCGCCGCGCTTCGCCATCACGTGCCAGGCAGCGCCGGTGGGCCGTGCCCGCCCGCCTACACCGATGCACGGAGCCATCTGATGAGGACCTGCAGAAGTGGAGATGCAACACGCGCAGAATCAGGAGGTGCGTGGGGGGAAATGCGGGGAGTCTGGTGCGCCAAATGACCCGGGTTTGCCCGCAGCGTACGGTCGGTACGGGCGGCTGACGGCGTTCGCGTAGGCGGCCAACTTGTTCCCGATCTCTCAGAGGCTGTGAAAAATTCGGACGCCGTAGCGAGAGCGTCGCCGGGCGTTCGTGACAAGGTGCGCTGCGGGCAAATCCGGGGAGTTTGGTGAACCAAATGACCCGGATTTGCCCGTAGTGCGCCGCCGGCACGGGCGTCTGGCGGCGCTCGCAGTAGGTGGGCGATTTTTTCACAGCCTCTCAGTGCTGCCGGGCAGCCTTTTCCGCGCGCTCCCGTTGCTCGGCATCGACGGCGCGGTTCGGCGTGTCGACCGGACAACCCCACGGCAGTGGCTTGCCAGCGCGATAGATCGTGATGCACTGGGCCACCGTGGGACGGTTGGCCGGCTCCATGCCTTTGGCCAGCGGCACCGGCGCCATGCTGAGGCGTTCATCGCCGTCTTTTTTCGAGGGTGGTGGCGGCGGATCGCCACCGCATCCGCCTGCCAGCATCGCCAGTGAGATACCACAATGAATACGCACGCCGCGTGGCAAGCGGATGGTGGTCTTGTAGGTGGTCTTCTGCACCGCCTTGGACAGCACCCGATCGGCTTTTTCGAAAGCGCGCTCCATCAGGTTGCCGCCCTGGGTCCAGTCCTTGTTGAAACGGGTCGGACGATAGGTTATCGGGCTGTCGTGCCGCATGATCGCCCGGTCGCCCTGTGGCATCCGTTGCACGTACCCTGGCACGGGTGGCACGCTCGCTGAGCTGGCCGGCAACAGCAGTTGACCATCCTTGCCATACAGGCGGGGCGTCCTGGCGGGTTTGGCCGGGGTCAGATGCATGGTCACCGCACCCCGACTCGGCACCACCGGCTTGGCGCTTGCCACGGCTGGCCGGAGAGATGCTTTCGGCAAGGTCGGCGGCGGAGGTGGCGGCTTCGATGACGGCGGTCGATCGGCATGGAAGAAACGCACCTGCATCACCTGGTCGGACCGCAGCGACTCCAGCGCCGGCTTCGCCGGCGGCTGCATTTCGTGCCAGATCATCGCCGTGAAAAGTACGTGCACGGCCAGCACCAGCAGCAGCGACAGCAGCCACGGCGCGCGCTTTCGCGGCGCATGCTGCCAACCCCGACGCCGCAGCAGCGCGCACGTCGACGCGTCCAGCGTCGACAACCCGCGAGGGGTGTCAGGCTGGTCCGGCGACAGCTGTCGATGTGGACGTGGTGGCAACGGATGCTCGATAACCGGGCCTCGCTTTCGCTGTACAGGGTAATCCGACGGAAACCCAGCATGACGGATGGCGCTTGAACTGGCAGCTACCGGGATCTCGCCGACGCAGGAAGCGGCGACGCGGGATACAGACCGTCAGGTGATGCGTGCGGTTCCCCGCACTGCAGCTTGACCCGACCCCTCATTGGCACAACGCTTGAAGGGATCGCCTGACTTCAGCCAGACGGCCATTCCGCGGCCTGATGTGGCACTACGCGTGTCACGAGGCCACTGCCTTGCATCGAGGAGGGTCGCATCGTGTTCGAACCTGTCACGGAAAACATCCGAAACATCGCACTTGTCGGTCACGCCAGTGCCGGCAAGACCACGCTGTTCGAAGCCCTGTTGCTGGCCGGCGGCGCGATCCAGGTACCCGGCTCGATCGAGCGCGGCAGCACCGTCTCCGACACCGACAGCCAGGAGAAGGCCCGCTCCCACTCGATCGACAGCTGCATCGCCCACATCGATCAGCCCGAGTGCCGCCTCAACCTGATCGATACGGCCGGCTACGACGATTTCCGCGGCGGCACGCTGGCCGCGCTGGCCGCCGTGGAAACCGTGGCCGTAGTGGTCAATGCAATCAATGGTATCGAACACAGCACCCGACGCATGATGGCGCATGCACGCTCGCGCAAGCTGGCACGTCTGCTGGTCATCAACAAGATCGATTTCGAGGGTGCGGACCTCGGCGCCCTGGTCGACGAACTGCGCGCCGAGTTCGGCAACGAATGCCTGCCGGTGAATCTTCCCGCCGGTCATGGCAAGCGGGTGCTGGACTGTTTTTTTCATGCCGAGGGCAGCACCGACTTTTCCTCGCTGGCCGAGGCGCACCAGCGGATCCTGGACCAGGTCGTGGAAATCAATGAATCGGTGATGGGCCGATACCTCGACGAAGGCGAGGCGGCACTCGCACCACAGCAACTGCACGATGCGTTCGAGCAATGCCTGCGCGAAGGTCATCTGGTGCCGATCTGCTTCGTCAGCGCACGCACCGGCGCCGGCGTCAACGAGCTGCTGGCGCTTGCCACCCGGCTGCTGCCCAACCCCGCCGAAGGCAATCCACCGCCGTTTGTCGGTGGCAACGGCAAGCCGTTGGCGGTGAGCCCCGATCCCGACAAGCATGTGATCGCCGACGTCTTCAAGATCGTCAACGACCCGTTCGTCGGCAAGCTCGGGGTGTTCCGGGTGTGGCAGGGCACGATCCGGCGCGACAGCCAGCTGCTGATCGACGATGGCCGCAAGCCGTTCAAGGTGGGCCACCTGTTCCGCCTGCAGGGCAAGGCGCACGTGGAGATCGAGCAGGCCCTGCCGGGCGATCTCGCTGCCGTGGCCAAGATCGATGAACTGCACTTCGACGCCGTGCTGCACGACTCGCACGACGAGGATCTGATCAGCCTGGCGCCTCTGGCCTTTCCGGCGCCGATGTTCGGCCTGGCGCTGGAGCCCAAACACAAGGGACAGGAGCAAAAGCTGTCCAATGCATTGCAGCGACTGTCCGAGGAAGACCCCTGTTTTCGCGTCGAACACCGCAAGGAGCTCAACGAAACCGTGGTGCGCGGCATCTCCGAGTTGCACCTGAAGGTGATGCTGGAGCGCATGCGCGAACGCTATGGCGTGGGCGTGCTGACGCACCCGCCACGGGTCGCCTACCGCGAAACCATCGCCGGACATGCCGAGGGTCACTACCGGCACAAGAAGCAGACTGGCGGCGCCGGCCAGTTCGGCGAAGTGTTTCTGCGGGTGGAACCACTGGAGCGCGGCAGCGGATTCGAATTCGTCGACGCGGTGAAGGGCGGCGTGATTCCCGGCCAGTTCCTGCCGGCCATCGAGAAGGGTGTACGCCAGGCGATGGAACACGGCGCCATCGCCGGCTACCCGCTGCAGGATTTGCGGGTGACTGTCACCGACGGCAAACACCATTCAGTTGATTCCAAGGAGGTCGCCTTCGTCAGTGCCGGCAAGAAGGCCTTCATCGATGCCGTCAGCAAGGCCAGGCCGGTAGTGCTGGAGCCGATCGTCAATATCGAGGTGGCGATTCCCGAACACAGCGTGGGCGACGTAACCGGCGCGCTGGCGGCCAAGCGCGCACATATCCTGGGTACCGATGCGCAACGCGGCGGTGAATTGGTGATCAAGGCGCAGGCGCCGCTGGCCGAACTGGTCGACTATCCCACCGAGCTGCGTTCGATGACTGGCGGCCGCGGACGCTACAGCCTCGACCTCAGCCACTATGAGGCGGTACCGTCAACGGTGCAAAAGCAGCTGTGTGACGCCTGGAAGCCACCACTCCCGGACGACTGAGATCGTACAACCCGTCACGCCCGCTCACCCACGCCGTCCCTTCAAAGCCCGACCCGAGGATGCCGCCCCATGCACTCATTTCGCCCCCTGTTCACCGCCGGCATGCTGCTGCTTGCCGCTTGCAGCATCCACGCCACCCCCGAAAAAGCTGCCGCCACACCATCCGCCACGGTGGTGAGCATGTTGCGCACCACCTGCTTCGGCCCCTGCCCCTCCTACCGTGTCACCCTGGGCGCCGACGGGCGCATCAGCTTTGAAGGCCTGGCCCACGTGCAGACCCGTGGCAAGGCGAGCGGGCAGGCCACGCCGGCACAGATGGCCGCCATCCACCGTGCCATCGAAGCCGCCGACCTGCCCGGCTTGCGCAGCAGCTATGCCACGCGCAAGGATGGCTGCGGTCCGCTGATGATGGACATGAATGGCGTGAAGATCACCGTCGCCACCACCCATGGCAGCAAGACGGTCAATTTCTACTACGGCTGCCGTGGCGCGATCGCCAGCAAGGTGCGCCCGCGCATCGACCAGTTGGCCAGCACCATCGATCGCCAGCTCGACACGGCCCGCTGGATCGGCAAGCCCGCGGCGCCCGGCAAGGCGAGACAGGCCACCCACTGATTTGCGTTATCTTTCGCGCCACGAGATCAAGGTTGAGCCTTGAACGGCCCCGGGAGCGGTCATGCCAGTGGCCGCACACCCTTCATTGCTGGAGAGCTGGATGACGAGCGACTTGTTGCTCAACCGCAGACAGGAGCAAATGATTGCACTGGTACGGCAGGAAGGGTTTGTCACGGTAGAAGCCCTCGCGGCCCACTTCGGCGTCACTACCCAGACCATACGACGCGATCTGGTCACACTTGCCGACAACAGCCTGCTGCGTCGCTACCACGGAGGCGTCAGCATGCCGTCGAGTGTGGAGAACTTGGCGTACTCGGCCCGCCAAGGCCTGCAACAGCAAGAAAAGCAGCGCATCGCATCGCTCCTGGCCAGGCACATCCCGGATGGCGCGTCCCTGTTCATCAACATTGGCACCACCAACGAAGATGTCGCCCGCGCGTTGATGAGCCATAACGGTCTGCGTGTCATCACCAACAATCTCAACGTCGCGATCATGCTCAGCGACAACCCCAGCTTCGAAGTTATTGTGGCAGGAGGTGTGGTCCGGGGGCGCGACCATGGCATCACCGGTCAGCCGACGATCGAACTGATTCGCCAATTCAAGGTGGATTTCGGCGTGATCGGCATTTCAGGCATTGATCTGGACGGCACCCTGCTCGACTTCGACTTCCATGAAGTCAGGGTGGCCCAGGCCATCATCGAGCATTCCCGACAGGTCTATCTGGCTGCCGACCACACCAAGCTGGGGCGCAACGCCCTGGTTCGCCTCGGGTCGATCTCGCGAGTCCAGGCGTGGTTCACCGACCGTCCTCCGCCGGCGGAGCTTGGCGCCGTACTCGCCGAGGCCGGCACCCAGGTGCATATCGCCAGCGCTGACTGATGTTCGCTGCAGCGCAGCGTGCTTTACTCGAAAATGTTCGTTTATGATCGGTTATACGCGAATACCGTCACATACCGCTTATGTATAGGCACCATTTGTCGCAACATGTCTTTTAATGATCAATAACGATTAATTATTGGATCGAGAAAAGGCGCGGCCGAGGGGCAAAAGGGACATCCTGAAGGAGAAACTTGTGGACCAGTTCGATCTACTGGTTGTCGGCGGCGGCATCAATGGGGCTGGCATCGCCCGTGATGCCGCAGGACGCGGCCTTTCGGTATGCCTTTGCGAACGGGATGACCTTGCCGCGCACACGTCGAGTGCCAGCACCAAGCTGATTCACGGCGGCTTGCGTTATCTGGAGCAATTCGAATTCGCGCTGGTGGGCAAGGCGCTCGCCGAACGCGAAATACTGCTCAAGATCGCACCGCATATCATTTGGCCACTGCGCTTCGTCCTGCCTCATCAGCCACACCTGCGCCCCGCGTGGATGATCCGTCTCGGCTTGTTTCTCTATGACCACCTCGATCGAGGCCGTCGCACGCTACCCGGCTCGCGCCGCATCGCACTGGACCAAAACGTCGTCGGGCGACCACTGCGAAAGGAATTTCGCCAGGGCTTTGTGTATTCGGACGCCTGGGTGCAGGACGCCCGCCTGGTGGTTCTCAATGCCATGGACGCGCACGAAAAAGGCGCGACGATTCTTCCCCGCACGCGTTGCGTCGGCGCCAGACGGGATGCTGCCAACTGGACGGTCGAGTTGGCGTCGGCTGCGGGCGAGCACACGACAGTCAGCGCCAAGGCCCTGGTGAACGCCACCGGGCCATGGGCTGTCCAGTTCCTCGATGACGTGGCGGGCATACCTCACAAGCATGCGCTGCGTTTGGTCAAGGGCAGCCATATCGTGGTCCCGCGTCTGTTCGACCACGACTATGCCTACATCTTTCAGCAGCCGGATCGTCGGATTGTTTTTGCCATCCCCTACGAAGATGCGTTCACTCTGGTCGGTACCACCGACGTCGACTATCACGACGATCCCGGAGCACCCAGGATCAGCGCCGATGAAACGGCATACCTCTGTGACGCGATCAACCGGTATTTCAACCGCACCATCTCGCCAGCTGACGTGATCTGGAGCTACAGCGGCGTGCGCCCCTTGTTCGATGACGAACAAGACAATGCCGCCGAGGTAACTCGCGACTATCAACTGGAACTGGATCAGCGCGGCGCGCCCCTGCTCAACGTCTTTGGCGGAAAGTTGACCACTTACCGCAAACTCGCTGAGCAGGCCATGGAGCAACTGGCGCCGCTGCTGCCGACAAGCTCGCGAGCGTGGACCGCCAAGGGCCACCCGCTGCCCGGCGGCGAGCGTGCCGACCTCGAAGCCGTGCAACGCGAACTGCAGTCGCAGCGCCCGTGGCTACCCGCATCGCTGGCCGCTCGTCTGGTTCGCAGCTACGGCACCCGCAGCGAGCGGATCCTTGGCAAGGCCGGATCGCTGGAAGATCTTGGCGAGCATTTCGGCGCTGACCTGTACGAGGCTGAAGTGAGCTATCTGCGCAACAACGAATGGGCTGTCGACGCTCAGGACGTGTTGTGGCGGCGCAGCAAACTCGGACTCCACATCGGTGAAGCGGGCGCCAGGCGCCTGTCGGCCTATCTGGCTGAAGCACCTCCAGAGCCGCCCGCCCCTGCCTGATACGGCCGCGACGCGCGCTCGCTGAAAACTCTACTTTGCGGGTTCATTTCTCCCGCAGGCCCCCGTACGCGCGCACGTATGGAGGGGCGATGCTGAAACACCCGGTCTGCAACACCAACGGCGCCAGAAGAGCTTCGACAGGTAGAAGACGGCCGGACGGCCAAATCGATCAGGCAATCATCACATTCGGAGGAAGCGGAAATGCAGAGTAAGAGATTCTTTCCACGCGTCGCAGAGACCTCGAAATTCTTTCAACCAGCCCTTGTCGGCCACCTCGAGAGCACGCAGACAACGGAGCACATGGCATGAACAAGCAACTGCTCGGCGAACTGATCTCGGAGGCCGTCGCCATCTTCATCATCATCGCCTTTGGCGACTCGGTCGCCTGCATGTACGTCCTCTACGACCCCAGTCCTTATCTCAATTCCTATTGGGGTGTCTGCATGGCCTGGGGCCTCAGTGTCACTCTCGCCATCTACGTCACCGGCTCGGTTTCGGGCACCCATGCCAATCCGGCGGTAACCCTGGCGCTGGCGATGTTTCGCAGGTTTTCATGGAAGAAGGTCGTTCCCTACTGGGTGGCTCAGGTGGTCGGCGCCTTCGTCGGCGCATCGATCGTCTATCTATTGTTCTCACCGGTTATCGATCACTTCAACCAAACGCACCAGCTGACACGTGAGGCCGGCGGTGCCGCGGGCGTGTTCTTTACCCATCCCGGCCTGGCGATC
This sequence comes from Rhodanobacter sp., assembly GCA_004298015.1. GTDB lineage: Bacteria > Pseudomonadota > Gammaproteobacteria > Xanthomonadales > Rhodanobacteraceae > Rhodanobacter. The sequence goes on along the minus strand of SCSE01000053.1, from coordinate 1,149 downwards.
ACTCCCATGCACGCATTGGTGGATCAGGTCGTGCTGACGGCGTTTCTGATATTCGGCATCTTTGCCATCACCGAGCAATACAACGAAGCGGCACCGTCCGCCAATTCCGGCGCCTTGATCATTGGCTTGCTGGTGGCAACCATCGGTGCATCGATGGGATATCTGGAAGCATGGGCCATCAACCCGGCTCGCGACTTCGGCCCGCGACTGTTTGCCTTCTTTGCCGGCTGGGGGTCTTCTGCCCTGCCGTCGCCGCACGATTATTGGTGGATACCGATCGTCGGCCCACTGATCGGCGGAGTCGTCGGCGGTGCCGCCTATCAATGGTTGATCTATCCGTTTCTGCCGGCACGACAACGCGCCAGGGATGAGCTGCGCATGGACACGGGCGAGCAACTTGCCGCAACGCCACCCCGCTGAATGCCGGCACAGGCACCCTTTCTTCACCGACGGACTGCATGACCGATTCATGCCTTCGCACCTCATGCGAGCAGCATCACACGCGCTGTTCGGCTCTGATGAATACAGACTGGCGCCAGTTGCTCTTTGGCGACAGCTTACCTTGACAGGAGTAGACCCATGAACAAGAAGTACATCCTGGCGATCGACCAGGGAACAACCAGCTCGCGCGCCATGCTGTTCACTCACAACGGACAGGTCGCCGGTGTCGCGCAACGTGAGTTTGGCCAGATATTTCCCCAGCCTGGCTGGGTCGAACACAATCCCCGCGACATCATGACCAGCGTACTGACCACCATCACCGAGGTCATGAACAACACACAGGTCGACGCCAGTGAGATCGCCGGCATCGGCATCACCAACCAGCGCGAAACCACCGTGGTCTGGGACAAAACTAGCGGCCAGCCGATCTACAACGCGATCGTGTGGCAGTCGCGTCAAACCCGGGGGATCTGCGATCGCCTCAAGGCCGACGGCCATGACGACATGGTGCGGTCCAAAACCGGCCTGCTGATCGACGCCTACTTCTCCGGCACCAAGGTGTCGTGGATTCTCGATCACGTCGAAGGTGCTCGTGAGCGCGCCACCCGGGGCGAGCTTCTGTTCGGCACGATCGACAGCTGGCTGATCTGGAACCTCACCGGCGGCAAGGCCCACGTCACCGACTACACCAATGCCTCGCGCACGCTG
>SCSE01000052.1 GCA_004298015.1 Rhodanobacter sp. | reverse complement strand
AATTGCCGATAGCCGTCTTGTTGACCACATCTTGCCAACTCAGTTGACCACGCTCGCCGGGCAACTTAACCAGTGCCGCCAGCCAGATGACCATCCGACTGAAGGTCGCTTGTCGGCCAGTTTCTGCCGATCAAATCACGAATGTCGCTGCCCCAAAGCAGCCAGTCCCACGTGAGCGCGGTGCCTGATCGAGCGGTAGAGGCAATAAGCTGAGGATGGCTTCTACGGAGCCAGGAGCAGTCCCGCACAGCATTACCACTCACAAAGGACGGCGACATCCTGGTTTAGCAGGAAGTGATTGCTGCTCGGCAAAATATCGTTGACTTCGACCTCTCCTGGCACTACAGTGCGCACGCCCCGCGGTTTGCCCGCGCTGCACCTCTTCGCCACATCTGAGATCCATGGACATCTATCCGAGTACCAACGCAGTGATCGCGCCGACGGCGCCGGTCACTGCTGCGGCCAAGCCCAACTTGAACACACCCCGCGCACCGGTCGCGGGCAGGCACTCCTGACGTCCCGCTCGCCTCCGGTCCACGGACTGGAGGCGAGCCATGCTCCTGCTTTTCCCTGTACTGCCCTTTCGCCGCGTGTTGCCGGCAGCACCGGCGTGTCCGCCGCTGCCTCTTGTTGCGGCAGCTTCTCCGCGCCCGCGACTCTCGCTTCGGTGGGTATGCGAGCCGGGGCAGACCCGCCCACACGGCCGGTGGCTGACCCACGCCTGACACCACCTTGTCTCACGCTGGCACCGGTAGCGATAACTACCGGTGCCCCTGCCAAAGAATGACTGCATGATTCGTTTGACTGTACCGATGCTGTTTCTACTGCTGTTCGGCCTTTGCAGTGTGGTCACCCCCGCACGCGCAGATGACGGTAGCGGTGCGCCACCGTTGTTCGTACCCCAGTTGCTCGATGCCCAGGCGACCCTCGTCGGGCAGAAGCTCGATCACCTGCACTCGTCCTATGCCGGTTCACTCAGTCTTCCCGCCAGCGGTGATCAGGCGGTGTCGCGCACCTTCGGCGTCTACTTCGGCATGCGGCTGCCGGCACATGTGGCGTTCTATCTGGATACCGAACTATTTACCGGCGGCGGCATTAATAAGGGCACCGGCCTGGCTGGTTACGTCAATGGCGACGTCGTGCGCGCCGGCCCGGGTTCGGGCAGCAAACAGCGGCCCTATATTGCGCGTGCCTACCTCGACTGGAATTGGCCGCTGGGCGCGACCAGCGCGCCGGTGGCACGTGCGCAGGATCAGCTCCCCGGCACGCTTGCCACGCAGCGTATCGAGCTCAAGCTGGGCCGGCTGGCACTTGCCGATGACTTCGACAAGAACCGCTATGCCAATGACACCCGTCACCAGTTCATGAACTGGGATTTCATCAACGCGGCCGCCTACGACTATGCAGCGGACACTCGGGGCTACACGGATGGTTTCATCGCCGCGTGGGTGCAGCCACACTGGACATTGCGCTATGGGCTGTACCAGATGCCGCTGCTGGCCAACGGCCAAGCGCTGGCTGGACCACTGGGCCGCGCTCGCGCCGAGCAGATCCAGCTGTCGCTGCGCCCGTTTGGTAGTGACGGATTCGTGCTGCGCCTGCTGGCCTTTCGCAACATCGCGCAGATGGGCAGCTATGCGCAGGCGCTGGCCGTGGCCGCCAGCGGCGGAACGACACCCGACATCATCGCCAACGATCGCTACGGCCGGCGCAAACACGGTTACGTGATCAACGCCGAGCTGCCGCTGGCGGATGCCGGCGATACTGGCCTGTTTGCACGCTGGGCGTGGAACGACGGGCACAACCAGTCGTTTGCGTACACCGAGGCCGACCGGGCGCTGAGCGTGGGCGCGCAGCTGTCGGGCGTGCATTGGCGCCGCTCGGGAGATCAGATCGGAGTTGCTGTTGATTTCAGTGGCCTGGCCAGCGCCCATCGCGCGTACCTCGCCGCCGGTGGCTGCGGTTTCATGCTGTGCGACGGCGCGCTGGATTACGGCCGAGAGCGCGTGGTGGAGGCCTATTACCGCTTCCAGCTTGGCCACTATCTGCAGCTCAGTCCAGACCTCCAGTGGATCGCCAACCCCGGATACAACCACGCGCGCGGCCCGGCGCGAGTGGTCGGTTTGCGTATGCACCTCAGCCTTTGATTTTTGGGATTTTAAGGAAGCATGTCCATGTCAGTGCTTGAAACTTCCGTACCGCATGCAAGCGCCGCAGCACGCGCCGGCTTGCAACAACGCATCCGTGACCGCCTGCACCTGGCGGCATTGCGCCGCCGGCCTGCCACGCCATGGAACCGGCTCGTGCTTGCCTTCGCGCTGATCGGCCCCGGCCTGTTGGTGATGCTGGGCGACAACGACGCCGGCGGCGTCCTGACCTATGCGCAGACCGGCGCCGCATACGGGCTCGGGCTATTTTTGCCGCTGATGCTGGTGCTCGGTTTTATCGCTTACGTGGTGCAGGAGATGACCATACGCCTGGGTGCGGTAACGCGTCGCGGCCATGCGGAGCTGATCTGGAAGCGTTACGGACCGTTCTGGGGCATCTTTTCGCTGGTCGACCTGGTGCTGGCCAATATCCTCACCTTGGTCACCGAGTTTCTCGGTATCCGCATTGGAGGCGAGGCGTTCGGCATTCCATACGCGCTGAGCGTGCCGGTCACGCTGGGCTTTGTGGTGATGACGCTGGTTTTCCTGCGCTATTGGGCGTGGGAACGTATCGCGTTGTTCATCGCCTCGCTCAACCTGGTGTTTGTGCCGCTGGTGCTGATGGCACATCCACACTGGGGCGCAGTAGCACGCGCTTTCGCCGGTTCCGGCTGGGTGATACCCGGCGGCATGCTGTCGGCAACCTTCCTGATCCTGCTGTCGGCCAACATCGGCACTAGCATCGCGCCGTGGCAACTGTTTTTCCAGCAGTCCTGCGTGGTCGACAAAGGCTTGTTACCGAAGGACATTCCGGCCAGCCGGCGCGACCTGATGCTGGGCGTGGGCGGCATGGTGCTGGTGGCGATAGCGGTGATCGTGCTCGGTGCGGTGGCCCTGTCAGGGCTGCCCGATGCGAAGGACCTCACTACCGAGGCGGTGCTCTACGCACTGCAACAGCGCCTGGGCGAGACGGCAATGAAGCTGTTCGCGCTGGGCCTGATCGAAGCCGGGCTGATCGCCACCATCGTGATCACGGCCAGCACCGGCTGGGCGATCGGCGAAGCGCTTGATCTACCGCGGTCGCTCAACGCGTCACCTGGTCAGGCATGGCGCTTCTATGCCCCGGCGGTGATGGGTACGATCGCCGCGGCGGGCGTGGTCCTATTTCCCCATCTGCCGATCGGTTTCCTCAACCTCAGCGTGCAGGTGATTGCCACCGTCTTCATGCCGGCGGCGATGCTGTTCCTGCTGATGCTGCTCAACGACCGCGAGCTGATGGGCGAACACGCCAATGGGCCGGTTCGCAATGGAGTTTCGGTTGTCATCATGCTTGGTCTGATCGCCTGCAACGTACTGTATGGGCTGGTCACCGTATTTCCCCATACCTTCGGAGGCACCCCATGAAAGATCTCAACGAGTACACGCCCGAGCAGGTGCAAGCGCTGCTGGACGAGGAGCACTGGCACGACGAACTGCAGCCAGTGGATCGCATCCAGCTGAAGCCCTGGCAGCAGTGGGTGTTCTGGGGCTTGCGCATCTACGTAGTGGTGATGTGCGTGATCGTGCTCTGGGCATTCACGGCAGGCGTGCACGCCTGACTTACCCAAAATACGATCATTTCGTTTGGCTCCTATCCGCTGCACGTGTGGATACGGCATGAAGGTTTGACCGAACTGTTCCCAGTCAGCAGCCTGGGACGTGCAGTCGTCCTTCCGGCCATCCTGCACTGGGCCATCAACGAGTATGTGCCGGATTTTCTGCCAATCCTGGTAGTGCTACACGGG
>SCSE01000051.1 GCA_004298015.1 Rhodanobacter sp. | reverse complement strand
GAACTCGTTCTCTGCAGTCGGGCGCGCGGTGCACCGCTACGGCAGTTTTATTCCGGGCTTCCTGCCCTCCACCCCTTCGGGGCCAGCGGCTGCGCCGCTGTTCGCTTCGGCTTCCTGCCTTCGCGTCAAGACTGCTGCCTTAAACCACTCGGCCATCTCTCCTGAACTCGTTCTCTGCAGTCGGGTGCGCGGTGCGCACCGCTACGGCAGTTTTATTCCGGGCTTCCTGCCCTCCACCCCTTCGGGGCCAGCGGCTGCGCCGCTGTTCGCTTCGGCTTCCTGCCTTCGCGTCAAGACTGCGGCGGTTGACTGTACGGCGCACTGCAGTGAAGTGTGGGACGCGATGGTATCAGGAAGCTGGCGGCGGGCGAACAGGTGGGCGCTTTCTGGACAGGGCGACCAGGCTTCCGAGCAGAATGCCGACCGGGATCAGACCACCGAGCAGGGGCAGCAGCAGCGCCGGTTCGCGCCAGACCATGGGTGCAATCTGGGTGGCGGCGGCGTAGCCGATCACCCACAGGCGCCAGCTGCGACGGTACGGGGCAAACCAGAAGCTAACGGTGAGCAGCAGCACGGCGATACTGGAAATGACGAAGTCGAACGCGTGCATAGGCCACCACACGGCGAAGACCAGCCGGCTGCCGATGAAGCTGAGCAGGGTAACCATCAGGCAGAGGCTGGTGATTCGCTCGACCTTGTCCCACGAGCCCGGGCTTGGCGAGGGCGTGTTCATGCGATGTGATCGAGTCCGGCCATGTAGGGACGCAGTGCCTCGGGTACGGTGATCGAACCGTCGGCATTCTGGAAGTTTTCCATCACCGCGACCAGGGTACGGCCAATGGCGAGTCCGGAGCCGTTGAGCGTATGTACCAGTTCGGGCTTGCCGCTCTCGGCGTTGCGCACGCGGGCCTGCAGGCGTCGGGCTTGAAAGTCCTCGCAGTTGGAGCAGCTGGAGATTTCGCGGTAAGTCTGCTGGCTGGGCAGCCATACCTCGAGGTCGAAGGTCTTGGTCGACTGAAAGCCCATGTCGCCGCTGCACAGCAGCAGCTTGCGGTACGGCAACTCCAGACGTTGCAAAACCTTTTCGGCATGGCCGACCATTTCCTCCAGTTGGTCGTAGGAATCGCCGGCGCGGGCAACCTGTACCATCTCGACTTTCTCGAACTGGTGCTGGCGGATCATGCCGCGGGTATCACGACCGTAGCTGCCAGCCTCGGCACGGAAGCACAAGCTGTGTGCGGTGAAGCGCAAGGGCAGCGCATCGGCGTCCTGGATGGTGTCGCGCACCAGGTTGGTCAGTGACACCTCGGCCGTGGGTATCAGGTAACGTCGGGAGTCGCCGACTTCGGTGGCAAACAGGTCCTCCTCGAATTTCGGCAACTGGCTGGTGCCCTGCAGGCTTTCGGCGTTGACCAGTACCGGCACGTTGCATTCGAGGTAACCGTGTTCACGGGTGTGCAGGTCGAGCATGAACTGGCCGAGCGCGCGATGCAGCTGCGCCAGCTGGCCGCGCAGCACGGTGAAGCGCGCGCCCGAGAGCTTGGCACCGGCGTCGCCATCGAGCCAGCCGTGCCGCTCGCCCAGCTCGACGTGATCCTTGACCGCAAAATCAAAGCCGCGCGGCGTACCCCAGCGGCTGACTTCGACGTTGTCGCGCTCGTCCCTGCCCAACGGTACGGAAGCATGCGGAATATTGGGGATGCTCAGTGCCATCGCGGCGAGCTTGGCCTGGGTCTCGGCCAGCGCTTGCTCATTGCGTTTCAGCTCGTCGCCAATACCGGCGACTTCGGCCAGCAGCGGCGCAGCGTCTTCGCCCCTGGCCTTGGCCTGGCCGATCGCCTTGGAGCGCGTGTTGCGCAGGTTCTGCAATTCTTGCGTCTGCATCGCCAGTTGCTTGCGACGGCTCTCCAGCGCCTCCATGGCAGACACGTCGAGCTCGAAACCCCGGGCATCCCGAAGCCGTGCCGCGGTTTCGGCCAGGTGCGTTCGCAGCAGTGCGGGATCCAGCATGATGGGCGTCCGAATGAAGGCTTGAACGGCGAATTATCGCTGCCGGGTGCCGATGGCTGCAATGAAAAGCCGCGGCGGCGCCGGACCGACCTGGCCAGGAGGCTGTCGGGCCTCGATGGTCGAGGCGAGAATACGCCTGTGTGAGGGCCTATTTTCGGCGAATCCGCGCCCGCAGATTTGCAGACCGGCGTATCTCCGACCATGGCCATGGCAGCTATTCGGCGCCCTTGGCCGGGCTGGCACGGAATCCGCGCGCATAATCAGCACGGCAGGCTTGTGGCCTGAATTGACGACAGGAGTGAAGCCCATGAGTAGCCGACCCGACGACCACCCCACGCAAGGCACCGGGCGTAGCAACCGGTATCGCTGGGCGCTTGCCATGGCCCTGCTCGGTACCGCCCTGGGCGTGCTGGCCGTGCTCGCCGTGGCGTTGCCGGGGCTACTCTATCGCTACGGGCATATCGGTCTGGGCACGGCGTTCGGCCTGATCCGCCGGGGCGCGATCGGCGGTATCGGCGCGATGGCGGTATCGTTACTGGGCCTGGTGCTGGCACGGTTCGCCCGCCAGCGACGAGCTGCGCTGTATGCCGCACTCGGCCTGTCGCTGGGCGTACTGGCCTTGGTGCCGCCGTGGTGGCTGGCCCACAAGGCCGCAGCCCTGCCGGCGATTCACGACATCAGCACCGATACCTCCAATCCACCGCCTTTCGTGGCGATCCTGCCACTGCGCGCAAACGCACCGAACTCAGCGGTCTACGGCGGCACCCGGATCGCCGCACAACAGCACGCCGCCTATCCCGACATCCAGCCACTGCATTTCGACCAGCCGCCCGCCACGGTGCTGTCCGCAGCCGCCAGGGTCGCCTCCGCGATGGACTGGAAAATCGCTGCCGATCAGCCTGGCGATGGCCGTCTGGAGGCGACCGCCACCACCGTCTGGTTCGGTTTCAAGGATGACGTGGTGATCAGGGTACGCACGGACGGTAGCGGCTCACGCCTGGACATCCGCTCCGAATCGCGCCTCGGTGGCAGCGACATCGGCGCCAATGCCGCGCGCATCCGCGACTTTAGCGCGCGGCTGCGAAAGTTGCTCGGACGCGCAACCGGCTGACACCGCACGGATCAATCCGTGGTGCCATCCTGGCCCCTGGCAGCGGCACGCCGAGCACGCAGCGCGTCGAGCTTTTCCTTGAGCTTGAGCTCCAGTCCACGCTCGACCGGCTGGTAGAACACGCGGCCGACCAGTGCGTCCGGAAGGCATTGTTGATCGAGCGCAATGCCGCCCTCGGCATCGTGGTCGTACTGGTAGCCCTTGCCGTAACCGAGCCCTTTCATCAGCTTGGTCGGCGCGTTGCGCAGATGCATCGGCACCTCCAGCGTGCCGCCCTCGCGGATCGCGGCGCGCGCCTTGTTGTAGGCCATATAGGCCGCATTGCTCTTCGGCGCGATCGCCAGCCAGATCGCCAATTGCGCCAGGCCCAGCTCGCCCTCCGGACTACCCAGCCGCTCGTAGGTGTCCCAGGCGTCCAGCGCCATGCGCCAGGCCCGGGGTTCGGCGAGACCGACGTCTTCGACCGCCATGCGGGTCATGCGACGGGCCAGATACAGCGGATCGACGCCGCCATCGAGCATCCGGCACAGCCAGTACACCGCGGCATCGGGATCGGACGAACGCACCGACTTGTGCAGTGCCGAGATCTGGTCGTAGAACTGCTCGCCCTGTTTGTCGAAGCGGCGCGTGCGGTCGGCCAGCACCTGATTCAGCGTAGCCTCGTCGATCTGCCGGTCTTGTGCCAGTTCGGCGGCGATTTCCAGCAGGGTCAGCGCACGACGTACGTCACCGTCGGCGGCCTGGGCGATCGAGTCCAGCGCATCGTTGCCGACCTGCAGCTGCAGTTCGCCTAGCCCGCGTTCGGTATCGGCCAGGGCGCGCTTCAATGCGGCGATGATGTCGTCGGTCGACAGCGGCTCCAGCACGTGCACGCGACAGCGCGACAGCAGCGCAGAGTTCAGCTCGAACGAGGGGTTCTCGGTGGTCGCGCCGATGAAGATAATCACGCCGCGCTCGATATGCGGCAGGAACGCATCCTGCTGGGTCTTGTTGAAGCGGTGCACCTCATCGACGAACAGTACGGTGCGCCTTCCCTGCGCAAAATTCACTTCGGCCTCGGCCAACGCCTTGCGCACATCCGGCAGGCCCGACAGCACCGCCGAGATCGCCCGGAAATCCGCGTCGGCGTAGCGCGCCACCAGCAGCGCCAGCGTGGTCTTGCCGCAGCCGGGCGGCCCCCACAGCACCATCGAGTGAATCTTGCCGGCCTCCAGCGCACGCCGCAGGGCCTTGTCGGCACCCACCAAGCGCTGCTGGCCGACGATCTCGTCGAGGCTGCGCGGACGCATCCGCTCGGCCAGCGGCTTGAGTTCATCGGGCTCGGCAAACAGACCCGGGGCGGACGGCGCTACTGATCGAGGCATCGCACGATGATAAGGCATAGCCCCTGTCCCGGCCGTGCACCACGAAGCCCGATCGTTCGTCGGTATGATGCCAAGCCTGTGGTGGCCTTGATTCGACCCGCCAACGCAATGAACGGTGACCGGCCGGTCTGGATCGCACTTTTTAACCTGGCCCAGTTCAAGCTGCTCACGCAGTACAGCCGCCAACACGACCTGTCGGGCGCTGCGGCGGCGAGGATTTCGTACTTTGTCTGCCTGGAAGCAGCACGCCAGATGCATTGGAAATCGCTGCGGGGGTCGCTCAGGCGTTTGTCGCCCATCGGGTCACCTACAAGAGGCAATCCATCGCCGCGACCATCAGCGCCGACATCGCCTGTCTACGCGCGGCTGAATCCACCGAACAGCTACCGTCCCGCGCAGACCGTGCGCCGATGCGGATCACCTCAGGCTGATCATCTGCACGCGTAACCACCTGGCTGGTGACCGGACATGCGGCGCCGCGCCGCGCTGACGCCAATCGTCCTACCCGGCCGCTCAAAGCCGCCGCGACACCGGCACGTGGTGCTGGCAGCAATCAGCGCGCACGCGGGCTCTTGGATGTCGGCCCGGCCTTTTCGGCGAGGTTGTACTCACTTTGTCAGGAGTGCCCTGACTTCTGCTCGATATAGTCCCGGATCAACTGCCGCACCACCTGCGACGGCGTGGTGTCGTCTCCCGCACACAAGCGCTCCAAGACCGTTTTTTTACGGGGGTCGATAAGGATCGTCAGGCGAGCCGTGCGATTTTCTGTTGGCATGCAAGTATCATCAGTCGTACACTGGAAGCTTATTCTATGATAATAAAATTATCATGACAAACATTCAGGCAGGGCTGATCAACCGCCGTCTAACCAGCGACCTGCCCGAGTCCACGCTATGCACGTGGTGAGTTCACTGACGACAACCACGCCACTGGCGGGGTTGCTGATTCTGGTTGCCTCGTGGTTTCTGATTGGTGCACTCGGTCTGATCCAGCCCAACCGCATCGGCTGGGTCGCACGCACGCTGTTTCCGCTGGGTGCACTGGTCGCGCTCGGGATTGCCGGCGTGGGCGCCATGTCCCTGGTCCCGGGCTTTACCGCGCAGAGCAGCGTGCTGGCACTCGGGCTGCCGAACATGCCATTTCATGTCCGTCTGGATACCCTTTCAGGCTTCTTTTTGGTGCTGCTTGGAAGCGCGGGGGCCGGCATTTCGATCTTTGCCGCCGGCTACTTCCGGCAAGGCGAAGGCACGGCGCCGGGGCTGCTCTGCCTGCAGTACCACGTATTTCTGGCCAGCATGGCGCTGGTGGTGCTGGCCGACGACGCCTACCTGTTCATGGTGGCCTGGGAGACCATGGCGCTGAGCTCGTATTTTCTGGTGGTGACCCAGCATCGCATCCCTGAGATCCGCCGCGCGGGCTTTCTGTATCTGCTGATGGCACATGTCGGTGCGCTCGGCATTTTGCTGAGCTTCGGTGTGCTGCAAGGCGGCAGCTGGCAGATGACGTTTGATGCCATGCGAGCAGCCCATCTCACGCCGGCCTGGGCCAGTGCGGCTTTTGTACTGGCCTTGTTCGGGTTCGGCGCCAAGGCCGGCCTGGTACCGCTGCATGTGTGGCTGCCCGAGGCTCATCCGGCTGCACCGTCACCGGTGTCGGCGATGATGAGCGGGCTGATGCTCAAGGTCGGGGTTTATGGGCTGCTGCGGGTCAGCCTGGATTTGCTGCATGTGGGCCCGTGGTGGTGGGGTTTGCTGACCTTGGGTCTGGGCCTTGGCACAGCGTTGTACGGCGCGATCTTCGCCGCCGTGCAGACCGACATGAAGCGTCTGCTGGCGTATTCCTCGATCGAGAATATCGGGCTGATCTTCGCGGGGATTGGCCTGGCACTGTTGTGCCGCAGCTTCGACATGCGCCTGCTCGCCGCGCTGGCCCTGGCGGCGGCCCTGATCCATGCGTTCAACCACGCGTTCTTCAAGAGCCTGCTGTTTCTGGTCACCGGTTCGGTCATGCACGCCACCGGCGAGCGCAGCCTGGGCAAGCTCGGCGGACTGATCCGCTACATGCCGTGGGTGGCGGCACTGGCGCTGATCGGTTCGCTGGCCATCGCCGGTCTGCCACCACTGAACGGCTTTGTCTCCGAGTGGCTGCTGCTGCAGGCGTTTTTACAGACACCACGGATCCCGCACGCCTTCCTCAACATGATCGTACCGCTGGGGGCTGCGCTGGTGGCGCTGACGGTGGCACTGGCCGGCTACGTGATGGTCAAATTCTACGGTGTCATCTTTCTGGGCCAGCCACGCGAGCAGGGGCTGGAGAACGCGCACGACGCCAGCTGGCTTGAGCGAGTCGGGCTGAGCTGGCTGGCACTCGGTTGTGTGCTGATCGGCGTATTCCCCCAGGTCGCGCTGGATGTGGTGAGCCGCATCACCCGGCAACTGGTCGGCACGAGCGTGCAGCGTGGACCGTCGCCGTGGTGGATGACGCCGATCACATCGAGCCAGACCTCGTACAGCGGCCTGTGGTTGTGGGTCGGCCTGCTGCTCGTGATCGGCGTCACTTTTGTGCTGGTGCGTCGCATCTACCATGGCCGCGTTCGTCGAACGCCACCGTGGGATTGCGGCTACCCGTGGCAGACCCCGCGCATGCAGGATTCCTCCGAAGGCTTCGGCCAGCCGATCCGCCACCTGTTTGGTCCGGTGTTCCGGATGCAGCGCGAACTGCCGCACCCGTCGGATCCAAAACCGACATACCGCGTGCAGGTGCAGGAACACTTCTGGCATCAGCTCTATCTGCCGTTGGGCCGCCTGGTGCAACGCACCGCCGAACGGGTGACGATCCTGCAAGGCGGGCGTCTGTCCACCTATCTGCTGTACAGCTTCATGACCCTGATCCTGCTGCTGGTGTGGGTGCTATGAGCGCCATCGCCTACGTCTGGCAGGTCGGTGAGTGCCTGCTGGCGATCGCCCTGGCGCCGCTGTTCACCGGCTGGGTCGGGCAATGCCGCGCCTGGCTGCAGAACCGCTCTGCGCCGCCGTTGTGGCAGCCGTACCGGCTGTTGCGCAAGCTGTTCCACAAGGACGCGGCACTGGCGACTGACGCATCCTGGTTGTTTCGGCTGGCTCCCTACGTGGTGTTTTCCACGATGGTGGTGGCAGCGGCGATCATTCCCTCGGTGACCACCGACCTGCCGCTAGCCCGCGTTGCCGACGCGATTGCGCTGGTTGGCGTATTTGCGACCGGGCGCGTCTTCATCTCACTGGCGGCAATGGACATCGGCGCGGGCTTTGGCAGCATGGGTGCACGGCGCGAGATGATGATCGGCTTTCTGGCCGAACCCGCTCTGCTGATGGTGTTGTTCAGCGCCTTCATGACCCATGGCAGCACGGCCTTGCCCGAGATGGTGGAAGGCTTGCTCAGCCAGCCGCATATCGTGTTGCATCCGAGCCTGTTTTTTGCCGGCGTGGCGTTCGTGATGGTGCTGCTGGCGGAAAACGCCCGCTTGCCGGTCGACAACCCGTCGACGCATCTCGAACTGACGATGATCCATGAGGCGATGATCCTGGAATATTCGGCGCGCCATCTGGCCCTGCTGGAGTGGGCCTCCTGGCTGAAACTGTTCAATTACGCGTGCATCGGGTTTGCGCTGTTCATGCCGTGGGGTATCGCCCTGCATGGTGCCGGCGCCGGCCGGCTGGCACTCGCGATTGCCGCCTTGCTGGGGAAGCTGGTCGTCGCCGGCGCCGCACTGGCCCTGTTCGAAACCCTTTCGGCCAAATTGCGGCTGTTTCGCGCACCGGAGTTCCTGACCATGGCGTTCCTGTTCGCCGTGCTTGGCCTGCTCGTCTACCTGTTGCTGGGAGCGTGAGCACATGCCCCACGTGAACTTCGCCGCTCAAGTTGTCCAGATGCTGGCCGGCGCCTTGCTGCTGATCTCGTTCGCCATGCTGGCGGAGCGGCGCAGCCGCCGGCTGCTGATCCTGCTGGTATGGCAGGGCGTGGTGCTGGTGACCTCGACGGTGCTGGTAGCCGCCTCGGCCCACCTCACCCACCTGTATTACTCGGCCGCACTGACCCTGCTGCTGAAAGTGTGCGTGTTGCCGCTGATCCTGTTCCGGCTGATGCGCAAGCTGGGCATCGAACGCGACAACGAGCCGCTGGTCAATGTGCCGACGCTGATGCTGGTCGGCTTGTGTCTGGTGATCTTTGCGTTCGGACTGGCCCAACCGGTGAGCGCGCTGGCCACGACGGTGCTGCGCAAGACGCTGGGGATCGCGATTGCCGTCATCCTGCTGTCGTTCCTGATGATCCTCGCCCGCCGCAAGGCCTTCACCCAGGTGATCGGCTTCCTGTCGCTGGAGAACGGGCTGTTCTTCGCCGCCACCACGACCACGTACGGCATGCCGATGGTGGTGGAGCTGGGCATGGCACTGGATCTGCTGGTCGCCGTGTTCATTTTCGGGATCTTCTTCTTCCATATCCGGGAGCAGTTCGACAGCCTGGATCTTGACCAACTCGAATCTCTGAAGGAGGACTGACGTGGAGATTCTGTTGGTGTTGGGGTTTCCCCTGCTCGGCGCGGCCCTGCTAGCCATGGTGGGAGCGAAGCGCTATGCCGCCGAGATCAGCGTGGCGGTCAGCCTGGCTACCCTGCTGGCGGCCGCGCTGCTGGTGCTGCGGATCATCCGGCACGGACCGATGACCGCCTGGAACGAAGAGTTTTTCATCGATCCGTTCAACGTCTTCCTGGTCGCGCTGACCGCCCTGGTCGGCTTCACCACGTCGGTGTTTTCGCGCCCCTACATGCGCATCGAGGCCAACCATGGCCGGCTCACGCCGGGACGGCTGCGGCTTTATCACAGCATGTACCAGCTGTTCATGGCCGCCATGCTGCTGGCGCTGACCACCAACAACATGGGTTTCATGTGGGTCGCCATGGAAATGGCCACCTTGTCGACCGTACTGCTGGTTTCGCTGTACCGCACGCGAGGCAGCATCGAGGCCGCCTGGAAGTACTTCATCCTGTGCGGTGTCGGGATTGCGCTGGCGCTGTTCGGCACCGCGCTGCTGTACACCGCCGCCGAGGATCTGCTCGGCGGCGAGGGCATGGGTGCCTTGCTGTGGACTCATCTCAACGCGGTCAAGGGTCAGCTGGAACCGCGCGTGATGGGCATGGCGTTCGTGTTCCTGCTGGTCGGCTACGGCACCAAGGTCGGCCTGGCGCCGTTGCACAACTGGCTGCCCGATGCGCATGCCGAAGGCCCGACGCCGGTTTCGGCGGTGCTCTCCGGCCTGCTGCTCAACGTCGCGCTGTACGCGGTGATCCGCTGCAAGATCCTCGCCGATGGCGCGCTCCATTCGAACCTGCCGGGCCACATGCTGATGGGCTTCGGATTGCTGTCGACGGTGCTGGCCAGCTTCTTCCTGTGGCGGCAACGCGACATCAAGCGTCTGTTTGCGTATTCCTCGATCGAGCACATGGGCATCATCACCTTCGCCTTCGGCATGGGCGGGCCGATCGCAAATTTTGCCGCCTTGCTGCACATGACCATGCACTCGCTGACCAAGTCCGCGATCTTCTTTGCCGCCGGTCACGCGACCCAGCTGTCCGGCACCCAGCGCATGGACAAGATCCGCGGTCTGATGGCGATCCACCCCAGCGTGGGCTGGGGCCTGATGCTTGGCGGGCTGGCCATCCTCGGCATGCCCCCGTTCGGCGTTTTCACCAGTGAATACCTGATCCTGATCACCGCGATGCGCGATCACCCATGGGCCACCCCCATACTGTTGGTGGCGCTGGCGGTGGCTTTCGGCGCCATTTTCAGCCGTCTGCAGCCGATGGTATTCGGCGACACGCCCGATCATCCGCTGCCGCATTCCCCGGCGCTGGTCCCGGTATTCATTCATCTGGGTATCGTCCTGATGATGGGCGTCTACATACCCCCGGCACTGGCCGAGTGGTACCGCCTGGCGGCACGGTTGATTGGCGGCTGACAGGATGACCGCATGACACGAGAACTCCCCAGGCAAGAAACCTCCAGGCTGCCGTCGAATGTCAAGGCAACGCATCGCAGCGTCGATGCTGCACAGTGGCTGCAATGCGCACAGGACATGCATAATCACCGCGCAATGCTGCTCGCCCTGTGGGGCACCGATGATCGTGATCGTGACGGCAGGTTCCGGGTGTTTGCCGCGTTCCTGTTGTCCGACCAGGTGGTGGTTCTGGAACACGCACCAATCGGCGGTGAAACTGATTATCCCTCACTGACACGCTGGTTTCCGGTGGCCGATCGCCTGCAGCGCGCTGTATTCGACCTGCTGGGGATGGCAGCGGACCTCGGCGATACCCGTCCCTGGTTGCGCCATGGCGGATGGCCTGAGCACTTCTTCCCGCTGCGCCGTGACGTGGATACGGCCGAGCGACATCCGCTGGTCTCCAGACCCTATCCGTTTGTCGCGGTGAGCGGCGACGGCGTACACGAGATCGCGGTGGGACCGATACATGCCGGGACGATCGAACCGGGCCAGTTCCGCTTTTCGGCGGTGGGTGAGAAAGTGTTGCGCCTGGAAACGCGGTTCGGGTTTGCGCACAAGGGCATTGCCAAGCGCTTCGAGGGGCAGCGACTGCACGACGGCCACCACCTGGCCGCTCGCATCAGCGGTGATAGCACGGTGGCCTATGCGTGGGCTTACTGCGCCGCGCTGGAGTCGATCACGGCTACCGCCGTGCCGGAACGGGCGGCGGCGCTGCGCGCACTGGCGCTCGAGCGCGAACGTCTGGCCAACCACCTCGGCGATCTGGGAGGACTGGGCAACGATGCCGGTCTCGCCTTCGGCCTGGTGCAGTTCTCCAGCCTGAAGGAACAACTGCTGCGACTCAATGAGGAAGCCTTTGGCCAACGCTACCTTTTCGATTATGTGGTTCCCGGCGGGGTCGTCGCAGAGCTGGATGCACGGCTGATCCCCGCGTTGCTCGATGAAGCGTCCCGGCTGGAACAGCGCGTTGGCGGGCTGCGTACCATCTACGAAAACCACGCCGGCGTGCAGGATCGTTTCCGCGACGCCGGTGTACTCAGTCCGGCGCTGGCCAAGGCACATGGTGCCCTCGGCCTGGTGGCACGCGCCTCCGGCGTGGCGCAGGATCTGCGCGTCGATATGCCTTGGCCACCGTACGACCGTCTGCAAGCCCGCATGATGCTGGCTGCCAGCGGCGACGTCGCCGCCCGGGTCCAGTTGCGCTTTGATGAGATCACCGAATCGCTGCGCTTGTGTCGATCCCTGCTCGAATCGCTGCCGCCGGGGCCACACCTGGTCACGCTACCCGCGGCGGCGCCCGGCCGACTTGGACTGGGCCTTATCGAAGGCTGGCGCGGCCCGCTGCTGGTTGCGCTGGAATCTGCCGCCGACGACCGCGTACGACGTTGCCACGCGCACGATCCTTCATGGCAGAACTGGCCATTGATCGACTACGCGATCATCGGCAACATCGTGCCGGATTTCCCGTTGATCAACAAATCGTTCAACCTCGCCTACAGCGGCATCGACGGATGAATCCGACATGTTCGACATACTGACCACCATTCGCCGTACCGGCCTCCTCGACCAAGGCTTGCCAAAGCCCACAGCCGCCGAGGCGCCGCGGGACCAGCTGCAACGCCAACTGCAGACGGTATTCGGCCGCGCACTGCGCATACGCCACGTCGACGCTGGCTCCTGCAATGGCTGCGAGCTGGAGATCCATGCGCTGTCCAACCCCTACTACAACCTTGAAGGCTATGGCATCGCCTTCGTGGCCAGCCCCCGGCACGCCGACGTGCTGATGATTACCGGCCCGGTAACGGTCAACATGGTCGAAGCACTCGAGCGAACCTACGCCGCCATGCCCGATCCCAAATGGGTCATGGCGGTCGGCGACTGCGCCGCCTGCGGCGGCGTGTTCGGCGCCAGCTATGCCACGCGTGGCCGCGTCGACGAGGTCATTCCGGTCGATATCGTGGTCAACGGCTGCCCACCCGACCCCGTGACCCTCCTCACCGGGCTGCTTGAGATCACCCGTCGACGCGAAATCTGACAGCATCCTGACCGGAGCTGCGATGGCAATCCTCGTCAGTCGCGCAACGGCCGGGTGCTCAGCACCGGCGCATCGCCGATCACATCGGCACCCTTGGGCGGCACGAAATCGAAGGTGGCCGGAGGAATCGCCACGTTGCGCTTCCAATCCGAGAAGCGGATGTCGGTGGTCGAGCCAAGCTGGTCGCGAAAGTCCATCCGCACCAGTCCCTTGCTGCCGAAGCCCATGTCGACGTAATCGAACTGCGGCTCTTTCGAGGTCGACGTGAGCCGCAGCCAGACCAGGCCGTCGTGCTCACCGCGCTCGCTTACCTTGAACTCCCGGTCCAGTTGCTTGAGGTCGGTCAGCACGGTGAGCGGGCTGTGCGCCTCCTCGTTGCTCTGCACGCGCACTGTGACCTGCTCAAGCTCCGGGTCATACATCCACACCCGGCTGCCATCGGCGACGATGGTCTGCTTGTACGGTGTCAGCGTGTCCCAGCGAAACTGCCGCGGTGCCTGCAGCGCCAGCGTGCCGCTGCTGGTCCTGCCGGTATTGCCATTGATGTCGGTCAGTGATTGGGTGAAATGCCCGGTGAGCGAATGCAGGCCGGTGGCGAACGCGTCCAGCCGCGCCCGCGCCGGGCCGGTGGCAGCCTGCACCGACGCCAGACCACTCAGCGACAGCATCAACACAACCACGACAAGGGCAGACATGAAGCGTTTCATCGGAAACCCGCAAACTTAAAGGTGAGAACGACGAGTGTGGACACCACAAGCTTAACGGAAAGCCAGGAATCCTATGGCGGGCAATGCTTTTTCATCCTCATCCGATCGCGAGTCGCTTCCATCGCGGCGAGGAACTGCGGTGCCTGATCCAGTCCCAGGTAAATCGTGTGAACCGGACGCGTAATCCCGTAGAGGCCCTCGATCGCCTGGCTCTGCCACAAGCGCAGACGTACGTTGGGCGTGCCTGCGCCAGCCAGCGACAGTACACCAGCAGCATGTCGCGCCGGCTTCTCGCGGCAACTCTCGAACGCGGCGATCGACGCCAGTGCAATCACCTGCTCCCGCACGCCCAGACCATGGCGCAGATAGAGCGCGCCGCCATCCAGCGATATCGGACAGCGCAGGCACGCACGGTAATGCCCTAGCAAAAACACCAGCGTGTACACGGTCAGAATGTCGGTGACCCAGGCCAACGGGGTACTGAGTAGGCCCAGCAGCAGATGCTGGGCCGGTAGGCCTATCAGCAACAGCACCCCCAGCCCCTGCAGGTTCGCGGCATAGCCGTCCTTGCGGTGATAGCTGAAATGCTGCTCGCCACAGTATCGCCAGCCCGCCCAAGTGCGCGGCGCCAAAGCATGCAGCCACAAGCGCGACTCGAAACTGACGGCTCGGCCCAAGGCCTTGGTGCCGAAGCGCCTCTCCATCAACCGCTGCAAGGCGTACTCCGGATTGTGCTGTGGCCCTGCTGCGGTCACGAAGCGCCACAACTTGATCATCAACAGCAACTCAGCTACCGCGCCAGCCATCAACGCTATTGTGCGCATGGCATCAAGTTCACGCATCCCCGCCGCAGAAATACCGGCCAGCAAGTGCATACTCACCAGCACGCCCAATCCCGCCGCACTCAAGGCGCTTCGCCAGGCGCGAGGACGGTCGCGGCGAAACAACCACCAGGTCACCGCAGGCACCGTCAGCAACAGATCAAACAGCACCGGCCAGCGAGGAAACGACGCCAGCCGCGGCGACAGCATCACGCCATGGCGAAGCACGAACCACGCGGATGCGTAGATCGCGGCAGCAAAGGCCAGCGCCTGCACCCTGCTCCGCTTCAGCGCGTTCGGGCTCATCGGACGGGATCGCTGCATGCTGTCAGTTTTTCGGCGGCGGCGGCGCCAGCACTTCGCGGCTGCCGTTGTGTTGGGGCGCACTGACCACGCCGTCGGTTTCCATCTGCTCGACCAGGCGCGCGGCGCGGTTGTAGCCGATGCGCAGATGCCGCTGCACGCCGGAGATCGAGGCTCGGCGGGTCTGCGTAACGATCGCGACGGCCTTGTCGTAGAGTACGGTTTCCGCATCGCCACCGCCGTCGTCATCCAGCGGCAGGCCCGCATCGTTGATGAACTTGCCGTCGCTGGTGGCCTGCACTTCCTCCAGCACGCCCTCGATGTAGTTCGGTGCGCCTTGGGATTTCAGCCAGCTGACCACGCCATGCACTTCGTGGTCGTCGACGAAGGCGCCATGCACGCGCTCCGGCGTAGCAGTGCCCGGCGGCAGGTAGAGCATGTCGCCGTGACCGAGCAACGCCTCGGCGCCGGACTGGTCGAGAATCGTCCGCGAGTCGATCTTGCTGGAAACCTGGAATGCAATACGGGTCGGGATGTTGGCCTTGATCAGGCCGGTGATCACATCCACCGACGGTCGCTGGGTCGCCAGGATCAGGTGCACGCCGGCGGCACGCGCCTTCTGCGCCAGCCGGGCGATCAGCTCCTCCACCTTCTTGCCGACGATCATCATCATGTCGGCGAATTCGTCGATGATGATTACCAGGTTGTAGAGCGGCTCCAGTGGCTCGGCAGCGAGATTCGGCATCTCGGGGTTCGGTCGGAACAGCGGATCAAGCAGCGGCTGACCGGCGTTTTCGGCATCGCGCACTTTCTTGTTGAAGCCGCCGAGGTTGCGCACGCCGACGGCGGCCATCAGCTTGTAGCGGCGCTCCATCTCGGCGACGCACCAGCGCAGTGCGTTGGCCGCCTCCTTCATGTCGGTGACCACCGGTGCCAGCAGGTGCGGGATGCCGTCGTAGACCGAGAGCTCCAGCATCTTCGGGTCGATCATGATCATCCGCACGTCTTTCGCACTGGCCTTGTACAGCAGGCTCAGCACCATCGCGTTGACCGCGACCGACTTGCCTGATCCCGTTGTTCCCGCAACGAGCAGGTGCGGCATCTTGGCCAGGTCGACGACGATCGGCTTGCCGCCGATGTCCTTGCCCAGCGCCAGCGCCAGCGGCGATTTCATCTGGTCGTATTTGTCCGAACGCAGGATCTCGGAGAGGTAGACGATCTGCTTCTTGGTATTGGGAATTTCCAGCCCGATCACGTTCTTGCCGGGAATCACGTCGACCACGCGCACGCTGACCACCGACAGACCGCGGGCGATGTCCTTGTCCAGGCTGGACACCTGGCTGCCACGCACGCCGGCGGCTGGCTCCATCTCGAACCGGGTGATCACCGGGCCCGGGTAGGCACCGACCACCTTGGCCTCGATCTTGAAGTCCTTGAGCTTGAACTCGACCTGGCGCGAGAGCACTTCGAGGGTCTCCTCGGAATATCCCGGGCCTTGCGGCGGCGCCTCGTCCAGCAACGACAGCGGTGGCAGCTCCCCCGGTGCGGCAGCGCCGACAAACAGCGGGATCTGGGTTTCCAGCCGGGCCCGTTCACTTTTGGTCACTGGCGCCGGTGGAGCCTCGATGCGCACCGGTTCGCGTTTTGCCTGCCGTAACGCGTCCGCCTTCTTGATCACATCGCGTTCGGTACGCGCCTGCCGCGCCGCCAATACCTGCGGGGCCTTGCGCAACCTGTTCCGGCACCAACCGACCAGCTGCATCAGGCCCTGGCCGGTCCAGTCCATCAGCTTGAACCACGACAGCCCGGTGGCCAGGGTCACCGCGATCAGGAACAGCGCCAGCAACAGCAACGGTGCGCCTTTTTCACCCAGCGCCTGCAACATCCCGTCGCCCACCCACTTGCCGACGATGCCACCGGCCCCTTGCGGCTGCACCAGGGCATCATGGAAGTTGATGTACAGCAGCGCCGGTCCGGTGATGAAGAAGAACACCAGGCCAATCAGGCGCAGCGAGGGTTCCCACGCATGCACCGGCCGTGCGCCGTGCTGGCGCAACACCTGCACGCCCAGCAACAAAAGCAGCAACGGGAAAGCATAGGACACCAGCCCGAACACACTGCGCAGCACGCTGGCGATATTGGCGCCAACCACGCCGCACAGATTGCTGACATACCCCACGCTGCTGGCATGCCACCAGCTCGGGTCCTGATCGTTGTAGCTGATCAGGCACAACAGCAGATACAGCGCCAGCGGCAGCAACAGCAACGCGCCGGCTTCACGCAGCCGGCGCCTCATCTCCTCACTGAGGCGTTTCGTGGAGGGTTGCTTGAGGTTTGCGCTGCGCGCCACCTTGAGGGGCTTCCTTTTTGCGTGCCGGCTCAGAGCATACCCTGCAGTGCCGGATGCACCAGCTTGCCGCCCTCGACATTGATGCCGGCCCGCAGCGGCGCAAAGTCACGCCACTCGGTGCCGGCGGCCAGCCGCTGCGCATAGGGCAGGATCGCGGCGGAAATTGCCAGTGAGGAGGTCTGCGGCACCGCACCGGGCATGTTGGTGACACAGAAATGGGTTACCCCGTGCACATCATAGGTCGGCTCTTTCCACGATGTCGGACGCGAGGTCTCGAAACAGCCACCCTGATCGATCGAGATGTCGACCAGCACGCTGCCCGGCTCCATTGTCTTCACCATCGCCTCGGTTACCACCCGCGGGGCCTTGGCGCTGGGGATCAGCACCGCACCGACCACCAGATCCGCCGTGCGCACTTCCTCGGCCACACTCGATTCATAGGCATACAGCGCGGTGACGTTCGGCCCCATCGCCATCATTTCGGCCAGCCGGTCCTGGCGCTTGTCGAACACCACCACGTTGGCGCCGGCCGAAGCAGCCAGCGCGGCGGCGTTGCCACCGGCGGCACCGGCGCCGAGCACCACCACCTTGCCACGCGGCGTGGAAGCCATGCCACCCAGCAGCTTGCCCTTGCCGCCCTGCGGTCGATGCAACAGGGTGGTGCCGATCTGGGTCGCAATGCGACCGGCGATCACCGACATCGGCAACAGCAACGGCAGGTTGCCGGCATCCTCCACCGACTCGAACGCCACACCGGTCAGCCCGATATCCAGCAGGCTGCGGGTCAATGCGGGTTCCGCGGCCAGATGCAGATAGCAGAACAACAGGTGGTGCTTCTTCAGCAGGGCCAGATCGCCCGCGATCGGCTCCTTCACCTTGACGATCAGCTCACCTGCCTCGTACAGGGCGGCCGCATCGGCAACGATCTTGACGCCTTCATCGATGTAGGCCTCGTCGGCAAAGCCGCTCTTCAGGCCGGCGCCGGACTGGATAAACACCTCATGGCCGCGACGCACCAGGTCGGCAGCGGCGGCGGGAACGAGGGCAACACGACCTTCAAGGGTCTTGGTTTCGGAGGGGATACCGATACGCATGGAATAGTGAATCCTGTGAGGGGAACACGATGGTAATCCGTCGCCTGCAACAGCGCGGTGGGGAGTTCGATCTGCCGGTAACTTGAATCGGCTGCGCGCCTTCCCCATTCTCTGGGGTCATGCACACGTCGATCGTCACCTGACCCGGTCTCGACGAAACCCTCGCAGGGATCGAAGCGACAGCCCGCCAAGTCACCAGCAAACCCAAGGATTATAACCATGAGCACCCCCAAACACAGCCGCCTGCTGATCCTCGGCTCCGGCCCGGCCGGATACACCGCGGCAGTCTATGCCGCCCGCGCGAACCTCAAGCCGACCATGATCACCGGCATGCAGCAGGGCGGCCAGCTGATGACCACCACCGATGTCGACAACTGGCCCGGCGACGTCGAGGGGTTGCAGGGTCCTGCCCTGATGCAGCGCATGGCCGAGCACGCCGAGCGCTTCCACACCGAGATGATCTTCGACCATATCCACACGGTGGATGTCAGTCAGCGTCCGTTTCGCCTCAAGGGTGACTCCGGCGAATACACCGCCGACGCGCTGATCATCGCCACCGGCGCCACCGCCAAGTACCTGGGCATCGCCAGTGAGGAAAAATACAAGGGCAAGGGTGTTTCCGCCTGTGCCACCTGCGATGGCTTCTTCTTTCGCGATCAGGACGTGGTGGTGATCGGCGGCGGCAACACCGCCGTCGAGGAGGCCCTGTACCTGTCCAACATCGCCAGCAAGGTGTACCTGGTGCACCGCAGGGACAAGCTTCGCGCCGAGAAAATCATGCAGGACAAGCTGTTCGAGAAGGCTGCTGCCGGCAAGATCGAGATGGTCTGGAACCACAGCATCGACGAAGTCCTCGGCGACGACTCCGGCGTCACCGGCGTGCGCGTGAAAGACGTCAACTCCGAGGTCACCCGCGAGATCGCGGCAACCGGCTTTTTCGTGGCGATCGGCCACACCCCCAATACCGGGATCTTCGAGGGCCAGCTCGAGATGCGCGATGGCTACATCAAGATCAAGACCGGTCTGGACGGGATGGCCACGATGACCTCGGTACCCGGCGTCTTCGCCGCCGGCGACGTGGCCGACCACGTGTACCGGCAGGCGGTGACCTCGGCCGGCTTCGGTTGCATGGCGGCACTCGACGCCGAGCGCTGGCTCGACCAGCAGACCCCGGCACCGGTTGCCTGAGTGCGTGATGTCGGATCCTGCTGCCACCTGTCGTTGAAGGTGGCAGCCATCAACCCTGCGCGGAGCTGGCACAATCGACGCATGAACGAGCCGGCACAGCGATGAACGCCACCTGGAAGATGCTGATCATCCGGACCAGCCGGCGGCTCTGGTTCCGGTCAACGCTGTACGGCAGCTTCGGCGTCGCCAGCGCACTGCTCGGGGCGGTGGCGAAACCGTTGATCCCCTCGGGCATCGCCGCGCAGATCGGCGCTTCGGCCGTGGGCAACATCCTCGGCATCCTCGCGTCGAGCATGCTGGCCGTGACCACCTTTTCGCTATCCACCATGGTCGCGGCCTATGCCGCGGCCAGCAATAACGCCACACCTCGCGCATCCACCCTGCTGATCGAGGACTCCGGCTCGCAGCGCGCGCTGGCCAGTTTCATCGGCGCGTTCCTGTTCAGCATCGTCGGGCTGATCGCGCTCAGCACCGGGATCTATGGCGACAGCGGGCGACTGATCCTGTTTGCCGCCACCATCGTGATGATCGTGGTCATCGTGGTTACGCTGCTGCGCTGGATCGACCAGATCTCACGGCTCGGCCGGGTCAGTGAAACCATCGACCGTGTCGAGCGCGCCACGCGGGAGGCGATGCAGAAACTCGCACGTGCGCCACGCCTGCACGCGATGCCCTACGCCAAGCCGCCACCGGATGCTGCCCGGCTGGGCAGCAAGCACATCGGCTACATCACCAATATCGACATCCCGCGTTTGCAGGATATCGCCGAGGCGGCGGACATCCAGATATGGGCCGAAGTGTCTGCCGGCAGTTTCATCACGCCCGATCAGGTGGTGGCCCGACTGTCGCGCGAGGTCGACCAGGACACGGCACTGAAGCTGGCCGACGCGTTCGTAGTGGAAGACCTGCGCAATTTCGACCAGGACCCCCGCTTTGGCCTGGTGGTACTCACCGAGATTGCGCAGCGTGCCTTGTCGCCCGCGATCAACGACCCCGGCACGGCCATCGACATCCTGGGCACGGTGACCCGCCTGCTGTGCGGCTGGGCCAGGGCGCGCCAGCAGTGTGCGCCGGAAGAGGTCCGCCACCCCCGAATCCATGTTCGCGCGCTGGATGAACGCGATTGCTTCGAGGATGTCTATGCGCCGCTGTCCAGGGACAGCGCCGGCATGCTCGAAGTCGCCATTCGCCTGCACAAATCGCTGGCCACCCTGGCACAACTGGGCTACCCGGCCTACCGGGGACCCGCCGTGGAATATGCCGACAGGGCGCTGCAACTCAGCGCCGAGGCACTGCCTCTCCAGGTGGATCAGCAGCGACTGGTCGAACTCGCCGCCTGGCACAAGCACACGCCATGAAGCCGTCCGAGCACGCCTTGATGATCCGCTTTCACAACCGTGTCGACGACCTCGCCGCTGCAGACTGGGATGCATTGCGACCTGACGACAACCCGTTCGTCTCGCATGCGTTCCTGGCGGCGCTGGAGAGCAGCGGCTGCATCCGCCCTGACTGGGGCTGGCAGCCGCACCATCTCGGCTTGTACGACAACGGCCGGTTGGCAGCGGCAGCGCCGCTCTACCTGAAAGGCAACTCGCACGGCGAATTCGTCTTCGACTGGAGCTGGGCTAGCGCATGGGAACGCGCAGGCGGCCAGTACTATCCGAAACTGCTCAACGCCGTGCCCTACTCACCGGTCCCCGGACCGCGCCTGCTGGCAGGCGCCACGGACCAGACGCCCCACTTGCAGCACGCCCTGGTCGAGGCGATGAGCGGTGAGGCGGCGAGGCTTGGTTTATCCTCGATCCACGCCAACTTCCTGATCGACGCGGAGCCTGATGCCTTCGATGAAACGTGGCTGACGCGGTCGGATATCCAGTTCCACTGGCACAACCACGACTACCGCGATTTTGCCGGATTCCTCGGCGCGCTGAACCACAAGAAGCGCAAGAATATCCGCCACGAGCGCGCCCAGGTCGCGGCCAGCGGCCTCACCGTCGAATGGCGCCAGGGCGACAGTCTCGAGCTGCAGGAATGGCAGCGCATTCACGCGCTGTACCTCACCACCTTCGAGAGCAAGGGCAACCATGCCGCCCTCACCGAGGCTTTCTTCCGGCAACTCGGCCAACTGGGTGCCCCGGTGCAACTGGCGCTGGCCCGCGATGACGAAGACATCGTCGCGATGGCGTTGTTTCTGCAAAGCGGCAGCACACTGTATGGCCGCTACTGGGGTGCCTCTGTGGAGCTGCCCGGCCTGCATTTCGAGCTGTGCTATTACCGCGGCATCGAGCACGCCATCGCGCAGGGCCTGCAGCGCTTCGAACCCGGCGCACAGGGCGAACACAAGCTGGCCCGGGGCTTCCTGCCAGTGCGCACCCGGTCACGACACTACCTGGCACACCAGGACTTTCGCGACGCCGTCCGCCGCGCACTGGTCCATGAGGCGATGTCGATCGATGCCTACCTCGAGGAACTGCTGGCCCACAGCCCCTACGCACGTCGCGATGAGCGCTGACGATGATCCGCCTGCCCCGGCTGGACGACAGCGATCCGCAATATTTCCCCGACCCTCGCGATGCGCTCACCGAGCCCAACGGCCTGCTCGCCTTTGGCGGCGGGTTGTCGCCGCAACGCCTGCTGGCGGCTTATGCCCGCGGCATCTTTCCATGGTTCGGGGAAGGCGAGCCGGTGCTGTGGTGGTCACCCGACCCGCGCTGCGTGTTCCGTACCGATCAACTGAAACCCAATCGCAGCCTACGTCGCACGCTCGCGGGCAAATGCTGGCACGTCACCGTCGATCAGGATTTCGACGCCGTCATCCGCGCCTGTGCCACACCGCGACACGACGAATCCGGTACCTGGATCGTGCCGGCAATGATCGGGGCGTATCGGCAATTGCACCGGCTGGGTCATGCGCACAGTGTCGAGGTGTGGGATCGCCAGCGCCTGGTGGGTGGCCTGTATGGGATCGCCATCGGGCGGCTGTTCTGCGGCGAATCGATGTTCAGTGCCGAAAGCGGCGGTTCGAAGGTCGCCCTGGTCACGCTGGGGCGGTTGCTGTGTGAGCTGGGGTACCCCCTGATCGATGCCCAGGTCAGCAACACGCACACCCTGGGCCTGGGGGCGACCGAGGTGCCGCGAGTACAATTTCTGCAGGATGTCGCACGCCTGGGCCGACAGGAGGGGCACGTCGGTCCCTGGACAGTTTTCACGTCCCGGTTGACACAACCCTGCACGAGCCCCTCCGGCGCAGCGCTGCCGTGATCGCGTGGCCCGCTGACAGCAGCGGCGAACCGCTTCAGCATTCCATCGCTGAAACCTCGACGGCGGGGTTGAGCGGCAAGCCCTCGCGCTGATCCGTTACATGCCGAGCCGGCGCAGCCATCGCGCTGGCCAGCGCCTTGAACTCCGCGAGATGGTCCAGGAACAGCGACACCAGCTGCGGATCGAGCTGACTGCCAGCCACCTCGCGCAGATAATTGGTTACCTCCGGCTCCGGCCACGCCTGCTTGTAGACGCGTGGCGAAATCAGTGCATCCCACACATCGACCACGCTGAAAATCCGCGCGGCCAGCGGAATGGCTTCCCCGCGCAAACCCTGCGGGTAACCGTGGCCATCCCATCGTTCGTGATGACAGTACGGGATATCGGTGGCCTCGCGGAGAAATTCCACGCGCTGCAACAGGTCGCGCCCGATCGTCGGATGCTGCCGCATCACCGCCATCTCCTGTTCGTCCAGCTTGCCAGGCTTGATCAGGATCGCATCGGGCAAGGCCAGCTTGCCGATATCGTGCAGCAAGGCACCCCGCGCCAGATTGCGCAACGCGTCACCGCGCATGCCGACCCGCGTCGCCATCCCGACCGCCATCCGCGTCACCCGCTCGGAATGATCGCTGGTCTCCCGATGGCGCAGGTCCATCGCCGACACCAGCACGCGCATCGCCTGTTCGTTGCCATCGGACAGCCTTTGCCGGGTTGTATGGAGTCGGCGCAAGTCGCCGACGATTTTCCGGTGCAACAACACACCGGTGATCAGCACGAAAACCAGGCCATTGAGGCACAGCACGAGCGGCAGATCGGCACGCCCCTGCAGCAATATATTCAGGCTCTTGTCGGTACCCCATATCCAGAACGCCGACAACAACACATAGATGGAAGCTGTGCGCAGTTGGGGACTCATGAAGACAGGTTGCCTGTCGGGGTTTTCGAAGGCGACATGAACCAGATCCCGGGTGTAATCGTTTACCAGCTTCACTTACGGCGCACACAAACTTTGTGACGTACATCACATTATTGATTTGCCACCGGTCAAGGCCGATCCGCCGCACGAACATCCTGGCGGCGTGCATCCGGAGGCTGTCGGGCTTTGCGGGTCAGGACGATAATGCGGCTGTGCAAGGACAGGTTTTCGACGATTCGCCGGCCCATCGGTGTTCGATGGGGCAGGAATCGGCGTAGACCATGGGCCGCGCAGGCAGCAATTTGCAGGCCGGCCGAGCAAACGTCGGCAGTCTCCCGGGCGGCCCCCTCACGCTGCCTTCGCCACCAGAATCATTGAAGCGGGCCGCCTGCTGTGGGGATCGGTCGGCTCCATCAACTGCACCAGCTGCAGGCCTGCGGCGACAAGGCACGCGATCCAGCCGCTCAGGGTTCGAAAATACCAGGGTGCAGCCGGGCCGAACCCCTCCCCGCAGCCGTCCCAAGAGCCCTCACGCCAACCGTCGCAATACGCCGAACCCGGGGAGGAACCAGCGCCTGCCAGTGGGTGCAGGGTCTGCACGACCAGGGCACCGCCGGGCATCAGCAGGCCGGGTATGGCGCGCAGCACGGCGTCGACCGATTCGCCACCGAGCAGGGAGAAATTGCATGCCACCACATCGAACCGTGAGGTCAGCGCACCGGCAGCCACTGCAGCATAGTCCAGCGTGAGAAACCTGCCGTGCCCCTCACCCTCGGCAGCCTGTACCAATGCAGCCACCGCATCGACACCGAGCCCATCAATGCCCTCACGGGCCAAAGCACGCACCAGCCACCCTTCGCCGCAACCGAGGTCGATCACGGTGCATGGATGCTGCGCGCGTACCGCCGCGAGCATCGCGTGATCGGTAACCCGCACCCGGCTGGCAATCGCCTGGCCACGCACCGCACGCAGCCAGGGCTGCGCGTTGTCGCGCCAGGCGTCGAGAATGGCCTGTTCGCGTGCGCATGAGGATGCCTCGCCGTTTTCCGCCATCACGACTTCAACTTTCGCGCGAGGTGTAGTGCGTCGTCACATAGTGGTCCAGAATGTCGACGAACTCCGCGGCGATATGCTCACCGCGCAGGGTCATCGCCTTCTGGCCGTCGATGAACACCGGCGCCGCCGGCGCCTCGCCGTTGCCGGGCAGCGAGATGCCGATGTTGGCGTGCTTGGATTCGCCCGGGCCGTTGACGATGCAGCCCATCACCGCCAGCGTGAGGTTTTCCACGCCGTCGTACTTGATCCGCCACAACGGCATCTGCTCGCGCACATGCGCCTGCACGGTCTGCGCCAGTTCCTGGAAGAACTCGCTGGTGGTGCGGCCGCAGCCGGGGCACGCGGTGACCAGCGGGGTGAATGAGCGCAGACCCATGGTCTGCAGCAACTCCTGCGCCACGATCACCTCACCGGTGCGCGGGCCGCCCGGCTCGGGCGTCAGCGAGATGCGGACAGTGTCGCCGATACCTTCCTGCAACAGTACCGCCAGCGCGGCGCTGGAGGCGGTGATGCCCTTCGAGCCCATGCCGGCCTCGGTCAGCCCCAGGTGCAAGGCGTAATCGCAGCGCGCGGCCAGGTCGCGATACACCGCGATCAGCTCCTGCACGCCGGAGACCTTGCACGACAGGATGATGCGATCGCGCGGCAGGCCGATCTCCTCAGCCTTGGCGGCGGAATCCAGCGCCGAGCGGATCAGCGCCTCGCGCGCTACGTGCGAGGCGTCCCACGGTTCGGCACGGGTGTGGTTTTCGTCCATCAGCGCGGTAACCATGCTCTGGTCCAGCGAGCCCCAGTTGGCGCCGATGCGCACCGGCTTGTTGTAGCGCAGTGCCATCTCGATGATCGCGCCGAACTGGCTGTCCTTCTTCTTGCCGAAGCCCACATTGCCAGGATTGATGCGGTACTTCGCCAGCGCCTCGGCACAGGCCGGCTCGGCTTGCAGCAACTGATGGCCGTTGTAGTGGAAGTCGCCGATGATCGGCACCTCCACCCCCATCATCGCCAGCCGCTCGGCGATCCGCGGCACCGCCGCGGCGGCGGCCGGCGTGTTCACCGTGATGCGCACCAGCTCCGAACCGGCACGGGCCAGCTCGGCGATCTGTTTGGCAGTGCTGGCCGGATCCTCGGTG
Organism: Rhodanobacter sp.; assembly: GCA_004298015.1. Classification (GTDB taxonomy): domain Bacteria; phylum Pseudomonadota; class Gammaproteobacteria; order Xanthomonadales; family Rhodanobacteraceae; genus Rhodanobacter. Next base: position 28,734 of record SCSE01000051.1, on the reverse strand, counting down.
TCGGTATTGGTCATCGACTGCACCACGATCGGCGCACCGCCGCCAACCGTTACCTTGCCGATCTGCACGCCGACGCTGGATCGACGCGGGGCCGCCGTGGCTTCACGCGGCAACTGGGATGTTTCATTCATGACGAATCGACCGCTATCCGGGTCGCGACATCCGCGACCATGCGCCAAGGATAACCGATGCCCTCGCTGCCACCGCTGGCATAAATCGTCCGAAGCGGACTATTCGAGCAGCAGTTTCAGGGCGATCGTCCACATCGTCACCCCGACCAGAACTTCCAGCACCCGCCACGCGGCGGGTCGGGCAAAGACTGGCCGCAACAAGGCCGCGCCGTAGCCCAGCGCGAAGAAGAACACGAACGACGCCGACATTGCGCCCAGCGCGAACCACCAGCGCGCCGCGTGGAACTGGGTGGAAATCGACCCGATCAGCAATACCGTGTCGAGATACACATGCGGATTGAGCCAGGTCAGTGCGGCGCAGGTCAGCAAGGTGGGCAGCAGCGGCCTGGCTGCCGCCGCGGCAGGTACCAGGCTGTCCGACGATTTCCACGCGGCGTGGAAACTGCGCGCCCCGTAGTACAGCAGGAACCCGGCACCCCCGTAGCGCATCACCGGCGCCAGCCACGGCGCCTGACGGAGCAGGATCGACAGCCCGCTGACGCCGAGCAGGATCAGCACCGCATCCGACAACGCACACAGCAGGCAGATCCAGAACACGTGTTCGCGACGCAAACCCTGTTTCAGCACGAAGGCATTTTGCGCGCCGATCGCCAGGATCAATGAGAGGCCGAGTGTGAACCCGGCAAGGGCAGCATGCATGGATAGGCCCGGGGGTCGAAGGGCGAAGGGCGAAGGGCGAAGGGCGAAAATTATTGCAAGGCCCGAGGGCCCCGAAAGCGAAGCATTCGATCAGTCCCCGGGCGGGGCGGGCTGCCGCCGCAAGGCCGCCAGCAGCAGACGGCGCAACAGGCGGTCGCCGATCGTGACCGGTTCGGACAAGCCCATCCGCCGCAAGGCTTGGTCCTCCCCGCCGACGCGCTCGCCGGGGCGCAACCAGGCACCCAGCAGCGCCAGCTTGCCACGCACGCTGGGTGCACGATTCTGCAGCCAGTTCAAGGCCGGCAGCAAGCGTTGTTCCACCTCGGTGAAATCGCTGCCAAACGGAAAGGTCGGCAGCAAACCCTTGCGACGCAGCGGCGCCAGCGCCGCATGCAGGACTTCCGGCCGGTGCCGCCGCCATGCCTCGGGAATGCGGAAGTCGACGGCCAGCTTACCGTGCGATTTCGCCTGGGCCGCCAAGGCGTCGAGAAAGCGCGCGTCGCAGATCGACAGCATCGCCTCGACACATTCGCTGTCGCTCTTGCCGCGCAGGTCGGCGATACCGTATTCGGTAATGCAGATGTCGCGCAGATGTCGTGGGATAGTGGTCTGGCCGTAGTTCCAGCGGATATTGCTGACGATTCCGCCATGATGCTGGCGAGTCGAGCGCAACAGCAGCGCCGAGCGGCCATCGGGAAGCTCATGCGCCATCGCCACGAAGTTGTACTGGCCACCGACGCCGCTGACCACCGCGCCATCTTCCAGGGTATCCGAGGCCACCGCACCGAGCAGGGTGGCCATCATGCAGGTATTGAAGAACCGCGCGTCGCGTCGCTGCAATATGGCCAGCGATTGATGGACGCCTTGCAACTGGTTCACGCCCGAAACCGGGCACATGTCGATCGCATCCGGATCAGCCGCCTCGGTTTCCCGCAGCCACGCGTAAAGATCGCGGGTACCGAGAAAGAATGCGCCACGCAAATAGTGCCCGCCAGGTGTTTCCGGATTCAGCCGACCGGCCACCGAGGCCCGCTCCAGCGCGAGATTGCCCCAGCTGCGGCGCTTCAGGATGCCGGCACGCTGCAGGTGCATGAAACCATCCATGACCATCTCGCTGGCGCCGTACAGGCCGGCCTTGAACGGCGCCAGACCGCCCTGCCACGATGCCAGCGCATGGGTGGTCCCGGCAGGGTCCAGCGCCACCAGCGCACGCCGCCACAGGATGTTTTCCTGTTGTCGCAACAACAGTGCCTTGACCAGCGCGTCTGACAGCGAGCCGATGCCGATCTGCAGGCAGCCGCCGTCCCTGACCAGGGCGCTGGCATGCAGGCCGAGCGCATATTCGGCCTCGTCCACGGCCAGTCGCGGCAGCGCAAACAACGGCGGCGAGGACGATGGACGCAGTTCGAGGTCGAAATACGCCTCATCGACCTCGGCCGCACCACCCAGATAGGGCAGCTCCGGATGCACCACCGCCACGCACAAGGGCCGCTGCCGTCCGGCAGCCTGGTTCTGGCGCAGGAAATCCAGCGTCAGATCGGGATTGCAGGACAAGCTGTAGTGCACCCCGTCCGGCCCTTCGCGGCGTGCCACCAGTTGCACCAGAAGATTGATGTTCTGCAGCACCAGATCCCGTGCCACGTGCGTGTAGTTCTGACTGATGTAGCTGCATTGGGCATCGCGCGAATGCAGCATCGCCCCGGACTGCAGGTAGAACTCGTGCACCGCCACGTTCGAAGGCAGGGCGTCATGCGCCTGATCCAGGGCGTACTGCGGATCGACCTGGTCGGCACCGAAATGCCGTTGCAGAAAAGGCTTCAAAAAGCGTGCTTGCAAGCCCGGTTCAGGTTGTGGCCGGGTCAGCGACAAGGCGGTATAAAGGCGCAGCGAGCGCGTGGTGTCGTCGGCCGTACGCTGATACAACGCGTTGAGCAAACCATGCGGTTTGCCCAGTCCCAGCGGCGCGGCAACCCGCAGATCCGGCCCCAGTGCCTCCAGGATGTGACGCGCGCAGGCCCCGGTGTCGGTGAAATGGTGCTCGATCGACATCCGTCGCATGATGCCAGAACCGATGTACCTGAGGGGGATGCGATGCCGGTTTGCCGCAGCTTCACGGCAACCGTACGACATGCATGGCCTACACTCGACCGATGTCCTCGCCAACACCCTCCCCCGCCCCGCATCGCCTGCTGGCCGAGCAGGCACTGAGCCGCGCCGCCGGCGCCCCCCTGCTGAGCGGCAATGCGGTGGAGTTGCTGATTGACGCCGCCGCCCACTACGAGGCCTGGCTGGCGGCGATCCGCGGCGCCAGCCAGCGCGTGCTGCTGGAAAATTACATCGTTCGGGACGACGAAGTCGGCCGCCGTTTTCGCGACGCCCTGGTGGAACGGGCCGCGGCCGGGGTAATGGTAGCCGTGGTGGTGGACTGGGTCGGCTGCCTGGGTCAGTCGCGACGCTCGTTCTGGGCACCGCTGCTGGCAACAGGCGGACAGGTAAGGGTATTCAATCCACCGCAACTGGGGCAGTCGTTCGGCTGGATCAGTCGCGACCATCGCAAACTGCTGGTGGTCGATGGCGTCCATGGTTTCCTGTCGGGCGTCTGCATCAGCGCCAAGTGGCTGGGTGATCCGGCACGCGGGGTGCCACCGTGGCGCGATACCGGCGTGGCCTTGCATGGTCCGGCCGTCGCCGAGCTGGAAGCGGCCTTCGTGCAGAGCTGGGGCAGCATCGGAGCGCCGATGAAGCCCTTCGCGCCGCTCGCGGAACCGCTGCAGGCCGCCGGCTCGGTGGCGTTGCGGGTGATTGCCACCCAGCCGACCACGGCCGGCATGTACCGCCTCGACCAGATGGTCGCCTCGCTGGCGCGCCGTACGCTGTGGCTGACCGACGCCTATTTCGTCGGCATTGCACCGTACGTGCAGGCGCTGATCGCTGCCGCCCGCGACGGCGTCGACGTGCGGCTGCTGGTACCGGGCAACAGCGACCTGGCCGTGGTCGCCAACATGTCGCGGGCCGGCTACCGCACCCTGTTGAAGGCCGGCATCCGGGTATTCGAGTGGAATGGCTCGATGCTGCACGCCAAGACTGCGGTGGCCGATGGCCAGTGGGCACGGGTGGGCTCATCGAACCTCAACATCGCCAGTTGGCTGGGCAATCGGGAAATCGACGTCGCGGTGGAGGACGCCGGGTTTGCCGGCCAGCTCGCCGCGCAATACGAGCGCGACCTGGAAAACGCCACCGAAATCGTGCTGGCGCCGCGCAAGGACCGTCGCCGCGAGAAGATTTGCAGCAGCGAAAAGCGGCCGCCACGGGTACGTCGCGGCGGCGGCAGCTCCAGCCGCGCCGCGGTCGGTGCCTTGCGTATCGCCAACAGCGTCGGCGCAGCGATCTCCCGCCGCCGGGTACTGGGCAACGCCTCGAGCGGCCCGTGGCTGGGTGGCATGCTGGCGCTGCTGGTGGTGGCCGTCGTCGCATTCCTGTGGCCGGCCTGGATCAGCTGGCCGATCGGAGCCCTCGCCGGCTGGTTCGCCCTCAACCTGGGCGTTGCCGGCTGGCGCGGCTGGCAGCGCCGCCAGCGCACCGACCCGGCGCCGCCAGCGGAATGAATCTCGGCCGGTCACTGCATGAACGTGAAAGTGATGCGATACCTGCACAAACGTCGCCAAGTGAATGTTTCCTGACGAATCGATGCTGCCGTCCATGCTAGTCTCCCGCCCCCATGCACAGCTCCGATGACACCGGTACGCGCAACGTCCTGACACCCAGCTCGCTCAACCGGTTGGTACGCGACCTGCTGGGCGATGTATTCCCGCAGGTCTGGATCGAGGGCGAGCTGTCCAACCTGGCTCGTCCCGCATCCGGACACCTGTATTTCACCCTCAAGGACAGCGGCGCCCAGGTGCGCTGCGCGATGTTCAAGATGAAGGCTTCGACGCTGCGCTTTCGCCCCACCGACGGCATGCAGGTGGTGTTGCGCGCCAAGGTCGGCCTTTACGAAGCGCGCGGCGAATTCCAGCTGGTGGCCGAATCGATGGAGCCGGCGGGCGAAGGCGCGCTGCAACGCGCCTTTGAGCAGCTCAAGATTCGCCTCGATGCCGAGGGCCTGTTTGACCCGCAGCGCAAACGACCGCTGCCCCGTCATGCCCGTCGCATCGGCATCATCACCTCGGCCACCGGCGCCGCCGTGCGCGATGTGGTGAGCGTCATCGCACGTCGCTGGCCGCTGGCCGATCTTGAGGTGCTGCCGGTACCGGTCCAGGGCCGTGAAGCACCGCCCGCCATCGTACGCATGCTGCACAAGGCTGCCGCCAGCGAACGCTACGATGTGTTGCTGCTGACCCGCGGCGGTGGCTCGCTGGAAGATCTGTGGGCCTTCAACGACGAGTCCGTGGCACGGGCCATCCATGCCAGCACGGTGCCAGTGGTCAGCGCCGTCGGCCACGAGATCGATTTCAGCATTGCCGACTTCGTCGCCGACCTGCGCGCACCGACGCCTTCGGCCGCCGCCGAATTGCTGGTACCCGATGCGGTGGCGGTCAGCCGTCACCTTGAGCAACTGCAGCAGCGCCTGCTGATCTTGCAGCAGCGCCGCGCGCAAGCCCGGTCGCAGCGCCTCGATCACCTGCTGGCAAGGTTGCAGTCGCAACGGCCGCAGGCACGCCTGATGCGCGACCGCGAGCGACTGCTGCATGTGCAGCGGCGCCTGCAGGCGGTGCTGCGCGAGGTGAGTCAGCAACGGCACGCGCGCCTCGACCGGCTGCAGGCCCGCCTGCAGGCCCAGCACCCGCGCGCACGGTTGCCACTGCTGGCACGGCGGCTGGCGGAGCAGGATCAACGCCTGCGTCGCGCCATCGGGCATATCCTGGAACGCCGTCAGGCCGGCGTCCGTCACCTTGGTCATGCGCTGCACGCGGTCAGTCCGCTGGCCACGCTCGAACGTGGCTATGCGATCGTGTTCGACGGCGACGGCAAGGCGCTGCGCTCGGTCCGCGGGATCGAAACCGGCCATCAGTTGCGTATCCGCCTCGCCGACGGTGAACTGCCCGTCCGCGCGGGCGAGGAGTGAGCGCCGAGAGGCTGAGACTCACTCCGGCTGAACGCTTCACGTCGTATCCTGAAAAACTGACTGCAGGAGGCATGCCATGAAGGCAGCGGAGTTGTTCGTGAAGGCGCTGGAAGCCGAGGGTGTGCATTGCATCTTCGGCGTGCCCGGCGAGGAAAACCTGGACCTGGTCGAGGCACTGCGTGAGTCCTCGATCCAGCTGGTGGTGACCCGCCACGAGCAGGCTGCCGGCTTCATGGCCGCGACCTGGGGCCGCCTCACCGGCGAAGCCGGGGTCGCGCTGTCCACGCTCGGCCCGGGCGCCACCAACCTGGTGACCGCGGCGGCCTACGCCCAGCTCGGCGCGATGCCGATGCTGATGATCACCGGGCAGAAGCCGATCCGCACCCACAAGCAGGGCCTGTTCCAGCTGGTCGACGTGGTCGACATGATGCAGCCGCTGACCAAGTACACGCGGCAACTGGTGTCGGCAGCCACCATCCCGGCGCGTATCCGCGAAGCGTTCCGTCGCGCCGAGGAGGAGCGCCCCGGCGCCGTGCACCTGGAGCTGCCGGAAGACATCGCCCGCGACGAGGTGGACGAGGTGATCCTGCTGCCCACCGAATACGCCCGCCGGCCCGCACCTGACGATGCGGCGCTGGTGCAGGCCGCCGAGGCGATCAGCCGGGCGCGCCATCCGATCCTGATGATCGGCGCGGCGGCGAATCGCCAGCGCACCGCGGTCGCGCTGCGCGCCTTCATCGACAAGCTCGGGCTGCCGTTCTTCACCACCCAGATGGGCAAGGGCGTGGTCGACGAGGACCATCCCCTGTGGCTGGGCAACGCGGCCTTGTCGGACGGTGACTTCGTGCATCGCGCGATCGACGCGGCCGACGTGATCGTCAACGTCGGCCACGACGTGGTCGAGAAGCCGCCGTTCTTCATGCGTACCGGGCGGCGTACGGTGATCCACATCAACTTCGCCTCGGCCGAGGTGGACACCGTCTACTTTCCACAGATCGAGGTGGTCGGCGACATCGCACATACCGTCGAACGGCTGACCGACGCACTGCAGCGACAGACGCACTGGGATTTTGCGTATTTCGACAAGGTACGCCACGCCTTCCATCTGCAACTCGACGATCATGCCGACGATGCGCGCTTCCCGATGCATCCGGTGCGGATCGTCGCCGATACCCGTCGCTATATGCCGGACGACGGCGTGCTGTGCCTGGACAACGGCATGTACAAGCTGTGGTACGCCCGCTACTACCGCGCGCGCCTTCCCAACAGCATCCTGCTCGACAATGCGCTGGCCACCATGGGCGCAGGCCTGCCCTCGGCGATGGCGGCCAAGATGGTGCACCCCGGCCGCAAGGTGCTGGCAATCTGCGGCGACGGCGGCTTCATGATGAACGCCCAGGAGCTGGAGACCGCGGTGCGCCTGCAGCTGGATCTGGTGATCCTGCTGCTGCGCGACGACACCTTCGGCATGATCCGCTGGAAGCAGGCGGACATGGGCTTTGCCGACTACGGCATGCATTTCGGCAACCCGGATTTCGTGATGTTCGCCGAGGCCCACGGCGCGCACGGCCATCGGCCGGCGAGCGCCGATGCCTTCCTGCCGACCCTGCAGCGTGCATTCGAGCAGGGCGGCGTGCATCTGATCGATCTTGAAATCGACTATTCCGACAACCACCGCATTCTCGATGAACAAATCCGTCAGTTGAGTGCAGCAGTCTGAACCTGGAGAATCCCATGCTCGACAAGACCTACCCCTACTACCTGGCCAACCAGCCGCAGACCTCCAAGACCATGCTGGAGGTGCGTGACAAGTACAGCGGCAAGATCGCCACCCGCGTCGCGGTGCCCGATGCGAAGGCGACCGAAAAGGCGATCGCCGCCGCGGTGAAGGCCACCACGCCAATGCGGGAGTTCAAGCCGTGGGCGCGTCAGGCCGTGCTGCAACACTGCGTCAGCCGTTTCACCGAGCGTCGTGACGAACTCGCCGAGGCGCTGTGCATCGAGGCCGGCAAGCCGATCCGGGATTCCGCCGGCGAAGTGACGCGGTTGATCGAGACGTTCCGCATCGCCGCCGACGAAGCGGTGCGGATCAACGGCGAGACGCTCAACCTGGAACTGGCCAGCCGCCTGGACGGCTACCACGGCTATACCAAACGCGTGCCACTGGGGCCGGTGTCGTTCATCACGCCGTTCAACTTCCCACTGAACCTGGTCGCGCACAAGGTGGCACCCGCAATCGCCGCCGGCTGTCCATTCGTGTTGAAGCCCGCGGAGAAAACGCCGATCGGCGCGCTGATCATCGGCGAAATCCTGGCCGAAACCGATCTGCCCAAGGGTGCATTCTCGATTCTCACCGTGGATGGCAAACATGCCGCGCCGCTGGTCGAGGACGAACGCTTCAAGTTGCTTTCGTTCACCGGCGGCCAGGTCGGTTGGGAGCTGAAGGCGCGCGCCGGACGCAAGAAGGTGGTGCTGGAACTCGGTGGCAATGCCGCCTGTATCGTCGATGCGGACCAGGGCGCGAAACTGGATCACGTGGTCGAACGGCTGATCTTCGGGGCGTTCTACCAGTCCGGCCAGAGCTGCATCAGCGTGCAGCGCATCTATGCCCATGCCGACATCTACGACGCGCTGAAAAGGAAACTGGTAAGCGCCGTGAAGAAGCTCAAGGCGGGCGACCCGAAGAAGCAGGATGTGTTCCTCGGCCCGATGATCGACGAGGCCGCAGCCGAGCGCCTGCACGGCTGGATCGACGAAGCGCGCAAGGCCGGCGGCAAGCTGCTGTGTGGCGGCAAGCGCGAAGGCACCATGTTGCAGGCCACCTTGATGGAAAACGTGCCCGACGACGCCCGGGTGAACCGTAACGAGGCGTTTGGACCGTTCGCCCTGCTCGCCCCATTCAAGAAATTCAGCGACGCCGTGGCCATGGTCAACGACTCCGACTACGGTTTGCAGGCCGGTATCTTCACTGACAGTCTCGCGCACGCCATGCGCGCCTGGAACGAGCTGGAACAGGGTGGCGTAATCGTCAACGATGTCCCGAGTTTCCGTGTCGACAACATGCCCTACGGCGGCGTCAAACTGTCCGGGCTCGGCCGCGAAGGCCTGCGCTACGCGATCGAGGACATGACCGAAATCCGCCTGATGGTGATGCGCGAAGGTTGAGAGTCAGTCCGTCCCATCGCGCCCGCGACAGTACGTCGCGGTGAGGGCGGACCCTGTTACCCGCAGCGTGCCTTTCTTTCGGGCTGGCGGTCAGGGCACGCGGGCCGGAATCAGCGGTCCGCGCGGGGGCTCGATGTTCCAGCCCAGGGCGTTGTAGACATAAAAGCGCGCGATGCCCAGATATTCATGGATCGCGGCATCGCAGACGGTCAGGTTCCATGCACGCGGCCATGGCGACATGATCGCCTCGAGCGCATCGGCCCGCACCGGCTCAGGCCTCAACCCGAAGTACCTGAAATACAGCATGCTGCGGCGCAAATGGATCCCTGAGGTCACCAGCAACAGCTTCTGTGGAGCGTAGGCCTGCAGCAGCGGACGGGTGAATTTGGCGTTCTGCCAGGTATTCATGCTGCGCGTCTCCTGCTGCAGATCGGTAGCCGACACGCCCAGCTGGCGCAGTACCGCGCCATAAACCACCGACTCCGGCGCTCCGTGATGTTGCGAATCGCCGCCGGTGACCAGCAACCGGCACTGCTGCCCGGAAGCCTTGCAATCCCGATATAGCATCGCGGCACGCACGATACGCCCATAGGCGAACAGCGACGGTTCCAGGATCCCGGTCGCAGGCATCCGCGTGGTCCCGGCAGTCAGCAGCACAATCGCATTGCGCGGCGCCCAGGCACCGACCAACGTCACTGCGTAGGGGCGCTGCAGCTGCCCCAGCAACCAGCGTGGCACCGGCCCACAGGCCACGGCGAAAAACAGCAGCAGCGCCAGCCCGACCAGCCCGACAAATCCACGGCGCCACTGCAGGTATTTCGCCGCGAGTGCCAGCAGCGACAGAACCGCCAATACGATGAAGACCACGATAAGCAGCCCGCAAAAACCAGCAGCCTACCGTAGCAGGTCTTCAAAAGGCCGATTCGCGTGCACCGGGTCGACTCGCCCCGGTGCAGGAAACGGCAGCCGCTACCCGCGCTGCACCTTGCCGGGTGTCTGCGTACCCTGCATCGCAGCGAGGTTGTTCCCCAGGGGAAACACAGCGGTGAGCCGAGAGCACTGGAATATGCTCGTGCTGCCACCACCTAAGGCATCGAACTGGATGCCCGATCATGAAAAAATACTTGCTGGCCCTGCTGCCTCTGCTGTTTTCCACCGCCTTCGCCGTACCCGGTGTCAGCCGTGCGGCAACGCCCAACGGTGACTACATCGCCCTGAGTGTGCCCGACCTGCCACAGGCAGCGCGCTTCTTTCGGCAAATACTGAACTGCGAGGCGCTCGGTGGCACCGCGGTCACCGGACGGACTGCCGAGGTGCTGCTGGACTGCGGCCACGGCACCATCGTTGAACTTGCCCGCGTATCGGGTACCGCTACCCGCACGGACCGCGACCACAAAAGGCGCCCGCGCCGGACGATCGCGCTGGTCACCGACAATGCTGCCACCGCCGCGCAGTGGTTGCGCGCCCATCGTATCCAGGTGCTCGGTCCGCCACGGCAGATCCGGCGTGGTCCGGAGGCGGGGCTGATCGTGGTCAGTTTCCTCGCCCCCTGGGGACAGCGGCTGCAACTGGTGAGCAGCGAGCCACGGCCGGCGGCCCTCTCCGTTGCGAGGCGACTGGCCACCCAATGATCATCGAGATGGCATCGGGGAAGCCTCCGCGGGCGTCGATGCGGGGAACGCACACCGACGGTTCCTGATCGACGTGACCCGTGTCGACGCCGCGCAGGCACGCCAGCAGGGTCATGGCGCGGTGATTTTGTTGCATCATGGGCTTGCCACCTCAGCGGAGCGGCGCCATGACTACCCTCGTCTTCGTCCATGGCTGGAGCGTCACCAACACCGCCACCTATGGCCAGATGCCCGAACAGCTGCAGCAGCGGGCGACAGCGACCGGCATGTCGCTGACCCTGGCAGATATCTGGCTGTCGGAATACGTCAGCTTCGACGATATGGTGACCATCGGGGATCTGGTCCGGGGGTTCGACCACGCCCTGCGTGACCTGCACTTGCGCGATGCCAGCTTCGCCTGCGTGGCACATTCTTTTGGCGCCCCGGTGATACGCGCATGGTTGCAGGCGCAGCACGACATGCCCGGCCGCTACAGCACGATCCGGCTCACCCATCTGGTGATGCTCGCCCCGGCCAACTTCGGCTCCGCGCTGGCCCAGCTCGGCAAGGGTGTACTCGGCAAATTGAAGGCATGGTGGGACGGCGTGGAGCCTGGACAGCGCCTTCTCGACTGGCTGGAACTGGGCAGCGCTGCCTCGTTGCAGCTCAATCTGGCCACCATCCACGGCGTCGACCCGGCACTCGACGGGCTGTTCCAGTTCGTGCTCACCGGAGACCGGCCCGATCGCTCGCTGTACGACCACCTCAACAGCTACACCGGTGAAAACGGGTCCGATGGCGTGGTGCGAATCGCCTCGGCCAACCTCAACGCGCAGCACGCGGTACTGTCGTGGCAGGGCAGCACGACAGGCGCTGGCGTGGACGCCCTCGCCCTCAATCTCACCCGCGGACCGCGCTTCGCGTTCAAGATCCTCGCTGGCGCAGCACACTCCGGGCTGGCGCACGGCATCCTCACCAGCGCCGCGCCAGCCACGGTGACTGAGATTCTGCGCTGCCTGCAAGTGCGCAGCGACACGGATTACCGCGCGCTATCGGAGGCGTTCGAGCGCGAGAACACCCTGCGTGACGCCGACAAGGTGGAGCTGGAACCCGCCGGCCCGTTTGTACCGCGCCTCCACATCCACGATCCGCGCAGCCAGCTGATCGTGCGCCTCACGGACGATACCGGTGAAGCACTCACAGGCACCGGTTTTCTGCTTAGCGCCGGTCTGCAGGCCAGCCCCGACCTGATGCCACCCGGCTTCATGCTCGACCGCCAGGCCAATTCGCGCCACCGCAACACGGTCACGCTGTTCCTCAACCAGGCCCTGCTCGCCGGCGACAACCGCGTGCGCGATCCGGTCAACACGCGCAAGACGCTGCGCCCCGCCGTCCCCGATCACCGACCCTATGGCGTCGAGGCACTACCTCCGGATCTCAGCGGCCTGGTGCACCATGCCGTGGCGAAAAGCCTGCCCGGCGAAGACTTGTTCGTCATGTTCCACCCACACCAGACCACCGTACTCGACCTGGTACTGCCACGAAAAATCCACGCCGGCGTTTTCCGCCTGACCCAGACCCTGACACCCGAGGATTTCAGCCACCCGCTGCCCGGGCCGGTGATTGGCTGAGTTGCCGATTGCTCGCTCACCCGGTGTTGTCCTATCGTTGGCGTGTGCGCACGTCGGTGCCGGTCCTGTCCATCGAAAAGCCGCGCCAGGGGAAAGAGGCGAAACAATGAAAGGCTTCAGCCGACGCATGCTTCAGGCCGCTCTGGCACTGGGTCTTTCGCTGTGCGGAAGTGCCTATGCCGCACCGCCGATGAATGCGCTCGGCAGCAACCCGGTGCCGGCGACGGCAAAGCTGGCCGAAACCGGACTGATTGCACCCTGGGCGGTGATTCTCAACCCGAATCTTCCGCTGATCCAGCGCCAGCACGCCCTGGCCGCGGTCGAACACAAAGCGCTTCGCGGCGACGTGTTCGAGCTGTACATGCTCGGCTCCCTCTACCACATGGGCGAGTATGGCCGCAGCGCACTGGTACGGAAAAACCTGGTCAAGGCAAGCCTCTATCTTGGCAATGCGGCAGTCCGTGGAAGTGTTCTGGCGATGGCCAAGATGGCTGAAATAAAATACGCCACGCATGACTACCGCGAAGCCATGAACTGGGCGCAGATTTATGCCCACTATGCATCCCTGCTGCCACGCGGCAGGCGGCCGCACGACGGTTACGTCGCCGAGCTGGTGAAGCGAATTCTCGACAAGCTTGGCCAATCGGCCATGCCCTCCATCATGCGCGATGCAGACAGTTTCATGGCCTTGCACGACGCCACCATCCGGACGTACGCCGCCCATCAGCGCCGCAATGACATCGTGTTGCGAGGCCGACGATCCGTACCCTTCCTCACTGCCGAAGGTCAGCTCGCGCCGCGTGCCGGCTTCGCCGACTACTTGCTGGGCTTCAAGCCCGACGGCTCACTGTCACAGGTCTGGTTACTCGATGCAGTTCCCGATCCGCAGTTGGGGCTGGCGTTGCAACGGACGGTCGATCAGACCCGTGCGTCAGCGGTCGCCGCAACGTCCGGCGAATCATCAACCCGCTACGCGTGGTTGCCAGTGATCTATGACGACGGCCGGTATCGGGTGGCCCTGCAACGCTGATCGCCATGACGCATTCGGCGCATGCACACCCCGGCAGTGCCGGGCTACTCCCCATGTCTGGCAGGGAGGTCCGCCGACATGCGTCCCACGTCACAACTTCCGCAACCGCGCGTCGGAACTGTGAGGCCTGTCAAATTAAATCTGCCTGCAACACATGTTCCTGTCATCCCGTGCAGGGATAAGGGCAACGGGGGAATCCTTCTCGCACGCTGAAAAGGACGGGGATAAACAATGAAGTTGAAAATCAAGCTCGCTGGCGGCCTGATGGCAGTCAGTGCGATTTGCGCAGTTTCGGCATTCGCCGGAACCCTTCCGGATCACCAGGAATTCGAGGCGACGCTCCAGGTTCCCTTCCGGGCAAGCGGGGTACGCCCGGTTACATTGCAGTTCGCCTACCCGGGCGCCACGTCAGGTACGCCGATCGCCTGGGAAATCGACTTGCTCGGCCGCGACGGCAGCGTGTTGCGCAGCTGGAAAGGCCACAGCACGGTCAGCAACAGCACCACACAAGCACGCGTGTTATGGAATGGCCTGGACTCCCATGGCGCGCCGATACCTTCCGGCTATGTCACGGTTCGCATGCGCGCCATTGCGCTGGACAACAGCGTTGCCGCGCGTCTGGGCACCGGCTTTACGACGAACGCCCTGGAGTTGGCACGAACCCGCGCACCGGATGCGATCGAGGAGCAGTCCTACGATGTACTGGTCGGCAATGTCGCGCCAGCGGCCATGCCCACGTTCCATGCCCTGCCACGCCATCGCAGCACGACATCCGTACCAACCCTGCAGGCGCAGTCGCTGACGGCCGGCAGCCTGCCTTACACCGTCTACTACGGCAACCTGCACAGCCAGACCAACCACAGCGACGGCGGTGGCGATGTGGCCACCTGCACGCATTCGTCGAGCCCGCAGAGCGGTGCCTTCGGCCCTGCCGACGCCTACCAGTATGCGGCCAATCACGGCCTGGATATCCTGGTGACCTCCGAGCACAACCACATGTACGACGGTTCGACCGGCACCAACAGCTCGGCCAGTCCGACCACCGCGCACAACCTGTACCAATCGGGCCTGCAGGCGGCAAGCACATTCAACGCGGCGCATCCGAACTTCCTGGCAATCTACGGCATGGAATGGGGCGTCATCAGCAACGGTGGCCACCTCAACATCTTCAATTCGCCCAGCCTGCTGGAATGGGAATACAACGGGTCGAATCAGCTGATCGGGGATATCTACACGGCCAAGAGCGACTACGCCGCGCTGTATGCCCAGATGAAAGCCCATGGCTGGGTCGGCCAGTTCAATCATCCCGCCAGCACCGGCCAGTTCCTGATCAACGGCGTGCCGCTCGGCTACAGCGCCGATGGCGATCAGGTGATGGTCCTGGCCGAAGTGCTCAACAGCTCGGCATTTTCCCACAACGTTACCGAGACCGAGACCAGCCGAAGTACCTACGAGACGGCGTTCAACAAACTGCTGGAAAACGGTTACCACGTGGCGCCCAGTTCGGATCAGGATAATCACTGTGCCAACTGGGGGGCCAGCTTCAGCAACCGCACCGGTGTGCTGATTCCCGATGCGTCGGCGCTGAGCATGACCAGCTTCATCGATGCCCTGCGTGCACGCCGCGTATTCGCCACCGAGGACAAGAGCGCCCAGATCGTGCTCACCGCCAACGGTCATGTGATGGGTGAGCGTTTCAGCAACGCCGGTCCGCTCACGCTGACAGTGAACTACGCCAGCAGCACCGGCCACACCGTTCAGCGCGTGCAGCTGTTCGAGGGTGTACCCGGCAGTGGTGGCACCGTGGCAACCACCTCGGAAACCGCCACCACCACCGTCACGCCGACCGTCGGCGATCACTTCTATTACGCCAAGATCACCCAGGACGATGGTCTGCGCCTGTGGTCGGCGCCACTATGGGTCACCGAGAGCAGCGTCGGTGGCGACACCACGCCACCGACGGTCAGTGCCAGCGAAAGCGGTAGCGCAGGCACCATCACGCTCTCGGCCAGCGCCAGCGACAACGTCGGCGTGAGCAAGGTCGAGTTCTACGTCGACAATGTACTGAAGGCTACCGATACCACCGCGCCGTACCAGGCAAGCCTCGACTCCACCACCCTGGCCGACGGCAGTCACAGCCTGACCGCCAGAGCCTACGATGTCGCCGGCAACATCGGCAGCAGCACGGCCGTCAGCTTCAGCATCGCTAATAGCACGGGTGGCACGACCACCGAGCTGATCCAGAACGGCGGCTTCGAAAGCGGTACGACACCGTGGACGCAGACCAGCGGCGTCATCACCAGCAGCAGCAGCGAGCCGGCTCATGGCGGCAGCAGGAAGGCATGGCTGGACGGCTACGGCAGCAACCATACCGATTACGCCCGTCAGCAGATCGTCGTTCCGGCCAGTGCAGGCAAGGTGACGCTGGATTTCTTCATGCACATCGATACCGCTGAAACCACCCGCACGACGGCTTATGACACCATGAAGGCGCAGGTGATCACCGCCAGCGGCAGCTATGTCACCCTGGGCATCTGGTCCAATCTCGATGCCGCCAGCGGCTATGTCGAGCATGCGCTGGATCTGAGCCCGTATGCCGGACAAACCATCCAGGTCAACTTCTACGGGGTGGAGGACGTATCCAACCAGACCTCGTTCGTGGTCGACGACGTCAGCGTCAAAGCCCAGTAAGCCAGGGACGGGAGTCCACCATGGACTCCCGTCTGCCCGCGGCCACGACGGATCAAGCGCGCTCGTCGTGGCGCTCCTGCTCAATATCGACGATGACACTCATCGCACAGGGCACTACGATAGAGACTCCGCTGCAGCAACTGGGGATACCTATGTCAGCACCTTCCGATGATCGGCGCCCGGAGGCTTCCGCGCGTGATCTGGCCGCCCTGCAAGGCGACTGGGAGCAAGTGGCTTTCGAGGAAAACGGCGTTGCCAATCCACCCGATGAGTACGGCCCCCAGGGCGCACTCACGACGTTCCATGGCAACCACTTCGCGGTACGCGCCGCCGACGGCACGCTGCTCCTGGAGGGCAGCTACACGATCGATGCCTCGACCACGCCCCGCGCGATCACCTGGGTCGATGCGATGGGTGCCGACAAGGGCAAGCCGTTGCTGGCCAGCTACAGACTCGATGGCGATGATTTTGTCTTCATCGCGGCCGACCCGGGTGAACCCCGTCCGACCGTGTTCCGCACCGTCCCCGGCCTGACCATGCGCACGCTTGTCCGCCAGCACCTGTCTCGGTAACCCGGGAAACCACCGGCCGGCCGTACAACGCGCTTTAGCCCGCGCCGCGCAGTCGCAGGGTCAGTCCGTTGAGGAAATTGCGCAGCAGCGGATCGCCACCCAGGCGAAAATTCCCGTGTCCGAACTGACGGGACAAGGCTCCCGATCCGGGTCGGCCCGCATCGACGACGCCTGGGAGCTCGGGCCGTAGAAACGCAAGGCGCCATAGGGTGCGTCTGTCGGACGGCTTGCTAGTCATGCGATGCAAGCCCAACGAGAGCCTCATCCGATGGATGAGAGCATCATCGCAGTCCAAAAACTTCTACGGCCCACGCGCCCACGGCCCTGGCTACGTCATCATTCGACAGCCTGCAGCCAGTGCACGTGCACACCGTTGGCTTCATCGTCGTCGCGTCGTCCAAGCCGACTCTCTACCACCACACCATTGAAGATCTGCAAGCCATCGCCGAAACGCCTCTCCACCTGCACCCGCTGACCGGTTTGCAGCAGCGAAGCCGCCTGAATCACCATGACCTCATCCCGCTGCCAGACCAACGTGGCATCCTTGATTTCGCCGCTACCGTCAGCCAAATGAATCGTCACTTCCTGCGGCGAATGGTTCTCGCGATTGTCAAGTTGCCAGCTTTCGTTTTTGCTTTTCTGCAACAGCGATTCGAGTTCCGGATCGTTCCAGTCGACCTTGTGAGCCTGTCCCCACGAATGGTTCTTGCCACGTTTCATAGGTTGTCACCTGCTATGCAACCGCGATAACGGATTGACGCTGAATACGCACACCGTCGTTACACCAAAAAAGACATCTGGACACCTTGCCAGAGCAGCGTCGAGGGCGTATCGACCCAGCACCATGATAACGGCTTCCTCTGGACGCCACATCGAATGGCCTGGACGCAACAGCATCCAGCGCGAGCTGCCGTGAAGGCCATCTCCTGTCACGGATACCGGCATATGAACCGCCTGAGTTCTTGTGCAAAGTCCCGGTATACCCAAGCGCCCTGTCTGTTCGACACGCGACCTGGGTGACTTCGCCGCACGCCGGATCGCCGGGCGTCATGCCATCATCCTGGTGCGGCGGGAGATAACAGCATCGCGGAACCTGTTCAGCCCGCGCCACGCACCCGCAGGGTCAAACCCTTGAGGAAATTGCGCAGTAGCTGGTCGCCGCAGAGGCGAAAATTCTTGTGTCCGGCCTGGCGAAACAGCGCACTCAACTCGGGCTTGGCGATCGGAAAGCCGGCATCGGCCAGCACCTGGTGCATGTCCACATCCTTCAGCTCGAAGGCGACGCGCAGCTTCTTCAACACGACGTTGTTGTTGACCCGCTTTTCCACCGGACGTGCCGGCCGGCTTTCATCGCGGCCCCGACGGTAGACAATCAGACCGTCCAGAAAGTAGGCCAGCACCGGGTTGCCGCACTCCCGATACTCCGGGTCGTCGTCCTTCTTCAGAAATGCCTGCACATCGGCCTTGTCGATGGCAAAGTCCGGATCGGCCAGATGGATGGTTTCAACCACCCGGGCATCGCTCAGGTCGAGCATGTAGCGGATGGAGCGCAGGACATCGTTGTTGATCATGGCAAGCTCGTCGGGTTTCAGCCGGCCATGCTACCTTGCCTCGCAGCACGATGCCGCCTGCGTTCACCGCCGCCAACCGTGATCCACCCATGAGCGAACCCCTGCACACCCTGACCGGCACCTGCCGGCACAGCGAGGAAATCCGCAAGAGCCGCTTCCTCGCCGTGGCGGCGCCGGTGGCATCCGCCGAGCAGGCGCTGGCATTCCTGCGCGAGGTGGGTGATTCGGCGGCGACCCACAATTGCTGGGCCTACCGGGCTGGCCAGGATTACCGCTTAAACGACGACGGCGAGCCCGGCGGCACCGCCGGTCGGCCGATCCTGCAGGCGATCGAGGGTCAGGGCATGGATCGGGTGGTGGTGGTGGTGACACGCTGGTACGGCGGCATCAAGCTCGGCGCCGGCGGCCTGATGCGCGCCTATGGCGGCACCGCCGCCGAATGCCTGCGACTGGCCGAACGCGTCCCCATCGTGGCGATGACGCGGCTTGGCGTGCACTGTGAATTCGCCGAACTGGCCCTGCTTAAGGCCCGTCTCAAGGAGCTTGAAACCGAAATCGAAGACGAGCAATTCGGCGCCGACGGCGTCGACCTCCACCTGCGGCTGCCGGACGACCGCGTGGCGGAAGCGCGATTATTGATCCGCGACGTCAGCCGAGGCCGCAGCGAGGCACGCCGCCTCGACTGAGCCATGCGCCACACTTTCGCCGCCGTGCAGCCCCCCCGCCACGGACGGGTCGGATTGAATCGGTGGAAGCACACCCCACCTTGAACGGGATTGCCGGTGTCCGGCGCGCCCCGTGCCATGCCACGATCCACGTTGCGAGAGCCCATGACTGACGCTACCGATACGCCACGCCCTGCTCGTCGCATCGGTGCCTTGCGCCAACTGTGGCCATTCCTGAAACCGCACAAGAAACTGGCGATCGGCTGGCTGGTATTTCTGGGCCTCTCCTCGGCATCGATGCTGGTGCTGCCCATGGCGGTGCGGCACATGATCGACCAGGGTTTCGGCAGCGCCAATGCCGCGACCATCAATCGTACCTTCCTCGGCCTGCTGGTCATCGCGCTGGTGCTCGCCATCGCCACCGCCGCACGCTACTTCTGCATCACCCTGCTCGGCGAGCGGGCGCTGGCCACGCTGCGGCAGCAACTTTACGCCCACGTGGTCCGGCTGGATGTCGGCTTTTTCGAGCGCAGCCGCGTCGGCGAGCTGATCTCCCGACTGGGTACCGATACCGAAGTGGTGCAGGCACTGATCGGCTCGGGCATTTCGGTGGCATTGCGCAGTGCGGTGATGTTGCTGGGTGCCAGCGGCATGATGATCTGGACCAGCCCCCACCTGGCCGGGCTTACCGCGCTGGTGATTCCCGCGGTGATGCTGCCGATCCTGGTATTTGGCCGGCGCGTGCAGAAGCTGTCGCGTGCCAGCCAGGATCGCCTTGCCGATGCCGCCGCGATCGCCAACGAGACATTGAACGCCGCGCCAGCGGTGAAGGCCTACTCACGCGAGACGATCGAGAGCAGCCGCTACGCCAGCGCGATCTCCCGTGCACTGGACAGTGCACGCAAGCGTATCGGCATGCGCGCCTTGCTGACCGCAGCGGTAATCGTGCTGTTCTTCGGCGCGATCGTGCTGGTTCTGTGGGTCGGCGCACGCGACGTACTGGGCGGCAAGCTGGATGCCGGCGTACTCGGCCAGTTCGTGCTGTACGCGATCTTCGCCGCCGGCTCGGTAGCCGGGCTGTCCGAAGTGTGGGGCGACGTGATGCGCGCAGCCGGCGCGATGGAGCGTATCGGCGAATTGTTCGGCGAGCGGGCCGATATCACCGACCCGCCGCAGCCCCGCACGCTGCCCAGGCCGATGCACGGGGCCCTGCGCTTCGAAAACCTGACCTTCCGCTACCCGACGCGACCGGATGCGCCGGCGCTGTCCGACTTCACCCTGGAGGTACGTCCCGGCGAAACCGTCGCCCTGGTCGGCCCCTCCGGCGCCGGCAAGAGTACGGTGTTCGCCCTGCTGTTGCGCTTCTACGACCCACAGACCGGCAGCATCTGTATCGACGGCGTCGACCTGCGCGCCCTGGCGCTGCACGAACTGCGCGGCGCCATCGCACTGGTGCCGCAGGAAACGGTGATCTTCGGCGGCAGCGCAGCGGACAACATTCGCTTCGGTCGCCAGGATGCTACTGACGACGAGGTACGCCAGGCCGCGCACTCGGCCGAGGCGCACGAATTCATCCGCGCACTGGCGGAAGGCTACGATGCCGAACTCGGCGAACGCGGCGTGCGCCTGTCCGGTGGCCAGCGCCAGCGCATCGCGATCGCCCGCGCGATCCTGCGCGATGCCCCGCTGCTGCTGCTCGACGAGGCCACCTCGGCGCTGGACGCGCAATCCGAAGCGGCGATCCAGCAGGCGCTGGAACGCCTGGAAAAAGGCCGTACCACCCTGGTCATCGCGCATCGACTGGCCACGGTGCAACGCGCCGACCGCATCGTCGTGCTGGACGGCGGGCGCATCGTGGCGCAAGGCACGCACGAGAGTCTGCTGGCCGAAGGTGGCTTGTATGCGGAACTGGCACGGTTGCAGTTTGTGGCGTGAGGCATCAGTTGACGGCACTTCCCCGTTCAGCCAGCAGCGAGACGGGAACGTGCCTTCATTTCGGAGGCAAGGTCAGTCCCCGAAAAGGTCATGGACGCTGAGAGGCTGTGAAAAATTCACCCACCTGCTGCGCTCGCCACCGGCCATACCTCAGGGCACCGTGTCGCTGTCCTGCTGGGCCATGGGCAGGACCACCATCTCGTGGATCTCCATGTGCGCGGGCTGCGCAATGGCATAAAGCACCGCACGCGCCACGTCTTCGGGTTTGAGCATGTCGGGCTTGGGGCTGTCGAAGAACGGCGTGTCGACCATGCCCGGCTCGATCAGGGTCACCCGCACGCCATGCTTGCCGATCTCCTTGCGGAAGCCGTGGCCAATGCCGGTCGCGGCCCACTTGCTGGCGCTGTACATCGAGCCCGCCAGCGAGCGCCGCCCGGCGATCGAACTGGTGATGACGGCGTGGCCGCGACTGCTTTTCAGCGCGTCGGACGTGCATTGCAGCGTCAGCGCCAGACCGTACACATTGGTCATCAGCAGGCGCTCCCACGATGCGGGATCAGCACCGCTGAAGCCACCCGGCGAGCCGCCGGTGCCGGCGTTGGCGAACACCACGTCGATGTGACCGAAACGCGCGATGGCCGCGTCCACGGCGGCGGTCAGCTGTTCGCGCGAAGTCACGTCGGCCGGCACGATCAGCACATCGCCGGACAACTCCGCCTGCAGCGAGGCCAGCTTCTCCTGCGACCTGGCCAGCAGCACCAGCCGAAACCCTTCGCTGCAGGCCTGGCGCGCCACGGCCGCACCGATCCCGGTCGACGCACCGGTAATAAGCATCACGCGTTGGTTGGCCATGGAGCCTCCCGCAAAAGCATCAGCTTGGACCGCCTTGCGTGAAGTGCACGGAAAGCCGAGGTTGCCTGTTCCTTGCCGCCGGATGTGCATCTGCAGGTCTGAATTTGCGTTGCTGCGCCAGCCAGCTCCGACGCTTTGGCAATCTTGGCTTTGGCAATCCTGGCTGTGGCAATCTGGGCCGATCCAAACCACCACGACACACCCACCATGTCCATCGTTCTCACACCGTTCGCCCGCACCCGCCTGTTTCCCCGCGATGGCCGCCGCAACGGCATCCAGGATTGCACCGCCGAGGCGTTCGAGCAGCGCCTCAACGACGAAGCGCCGTTCAAGGTGCTGCAAGGCTACGCGCCGTTCTGCCGCCTGCACGTGCACCGCAACTGGACCTCCACCCGCTGCATCGCCATGCCGATCACCGACGCCAACCGCCACCTGCTGCGCTCTGCCTACGAGGCGCGCTCACGACAAGAACTGCCGGTACTGGTGCGTTGGTTCGAAGGGGTGGAGCCGGCGGTTGCCGATTATCTGCTGCCGATCCTCTACAGCCGCGAACAGCTCGCCAGGGAAGGCGAACCGATCGAGGCCGACTGGGGCGTGGTCGGTTGCCTGTACACGAGCGAGCCGGAGGAGACCCCGATGGCGCCGATCACCATGTTGCGCAATGCGCTCGGCGTGACCGAAGGCGGCTCCGGCGTGCCGCTGGACCGTGAGGCCTACCGGCAAAGCGTGGCGTTCTGGGACGCGCACGCCAACTGGCGCGGGTAGCCGCGGTCGTCCCCTATCGTCACCGATTCGCCAAAGAACGGGGCGGCAGCTTGATCATGCAAGCCTCGAACAGCGGGCTTGCCAGCCAGGCCGCCAGCCAGGATCGAAGCGCCGGCAAGTCCTGCTCGGCAAACCACTCCGGCTCCACCCCGGCGAACTGACGTACGAACGGAAAGATCGCCAGGTCGGTCGCACAAGGCGTGGTGCCACCCAGCCAGGGTTGCCGTCGCAACCTGGCCTCCAGCGGCACCAGCAAGGCCGCCACGGCATGTGCGCGCAGCGCCGCCCGGGACCGGGTTTCCTCAGGGTAACGGTCGGGATACTTGTAGCGATCCAGGCAGTGCTTGAAGTCACCATCGTTGATCTGCAGCAGATCGAGGTTCTGGGTGGATTGGGCCAGTCGCCACCAGCCCTCATGCTCCCCCGATGCCAGTGCCCACTGCATGATCTCCCAGCTCTCCTCCAGCACCTGCCCATCGGGCATGTGCAGCACCGGCACCGTGCCCTTGGGCGACAAGGCCAGCATCTCGGGCGGCTTATCGCGCAATATCACCTCGAAAACATCGAACGCCCGCCCGGCCTGCAGCATGGCCATGCGAGCCCGCATGGCATAAGGGCAACGGCGGAAGCTGTAAAGCAGCGGCAAGGGATCGGGCATCGGCGAAAAGTCGTGAGGGGAACGAGGAAATCCATTCGGCTCAGCGTCCTTCGCCGCCGGTTTCCTGCGCGTCACCGAGCGCATCGGTGACAACTTGCACACCCAGGCTGAAGGCCGGCATCCCGCCGACGATCGCAGCCGTCTCGCAAACCCCGTGCAGCTCGGTCGCGCTGGCGCCGGCCTTGACGGCAGCCTGGGCATGCAGACGTGCCGGCTCACGGTGACCGAGTACCAGCAGCATGCCCAGGTGAATCATCTGCTGGACCTTGCGCTCCAAGGGATTGTGGTGGATCAGCTCGTCGCGCAAGGTTTCGATGGCATCCAGCGCCGAGATCCGATCCGCGCTGGCGGCCAGATCGATACGTGCCTGCACGTGCGCTGGAAGGTGACCGAACAGATCGATATAGCGTTGTTTCCAGGCTGCCTCAGCCATGAGTCCTCTCCTTGGCCGGACCCGAGGCGTCGGAGTCCAGCTGCTCACATTGTTCAAGAAAGGTATCGAAGGCCGCCCGACGCTGGCGGATGTCTTCGGCCCAGCTTTTCAGTTCGCGGCGGCCCGCGGGCGTGATCGCATACATGCGTCGTGCCGGCCCGGACGCTGACGTGTCCCAGCTTGAACTCACCGCATCGCGACCCTCCATTTCCCGCAGCACGCGGTAGAGGTTGCCGGCATCCACTTGCAGTGCATCCGGCAGTAGATCGTTGATCACCCGCTGCAGACCGAGGCCGTGCAGCGAACCGTTCCGGGCCAGCTCAAGCAGCGCGAAGGCCGCCAGATGGCGACCGCTGCGCCGGCTGGCCGGCGCCTCACTCACGAGGCCTTCTGAAACTGCTGCATGCGCTCGTTCACGTCAGCGTACGCCGCCGCAGGCAAGGGTTTCGCACCACCGAGGGCCTGAGCATGCAGGGCCAGTTCCGCCGCCTCCTCCATCGCCGTCAGCCTGCCCAGCGCCTCGGCCAGATCACCGCCACCTACCAGCACACCATGGTTGGCAAGCAGCACGGCCACCGTGGACGGGCTGGCGAACGCGTCGAGAATGCCGTTTACGGAAGCTTCGGAACCGCGTGGCGCCCAGGCCACCACCGGCACGTCGGCCTGGATGCCCTGTCTCAGCATGGGCTCATAGACCGCGGGAATCGCGCGCTGGGCCACCGCAAATGCCGTGCTGTATCGGGGGTGACAATGCACCAGCGCCCCGATATCGCCGCGCTGGCGATACAGCCGGGTGTGCATGGCGAGAATTTCCCGGAACACCGGGGAAAAACCCTCGACGTGTTGCGGGTCGGCCTGCAGATCCAGCCAGGCCAGATCGGCGCTGCCCAGTTCCGCCATCGAACCGCCACGGGTAATCAGCAGCTGGTCGCCAGCGCGCGCGGAAAGATTGGCATGTGCCCCCAGAAACAGGAGGCCGCGCTCGCGTAGCGCGTGCGCCGTGTGGATCAGTTGCTGTTCGAGTTCATGTTTGGACATGTCAATGCTCTCCATATCTATATGTAATTTACACTATATGGGTGACCCGACCGTTTTCAAGCCTCGGGGGATGCACCGAAGTCGACCGCCAAGGGGACGGAGCCTGAGGTTTACGTCCCTCGGTGTCGCCCCTCGATTCAGCGACGCCCCATTTTCGCCCCATCCCGCTGAACTCACTCCGACGGCGCCGAGTCGACGCCGCATGGCGCGCTCACGGACGCTTTCACGCAGCCGTTCCAGACACCATGGTCCGATGACGGCTGTCTGAGTCAGCGCCGAGCGTCAGATGCGGGTTGGCACAGGTTTGAACGACGCCTGCGCAAGCTGAGGACATTGTTTCGCGCCACTATCTGCTGCCCACACCAGCCTAAGGAGTTCACCATGATCAAGCGCTTGCTTCCCCTGTTGATGGGACTGTCGATTTGCGGTGCCGCCCTTGCACAGAACGCTCCTGCCTCCGGACAGGTGCAGACCAGCGCCACCCAGACCACCACCACGGTAACGTCGTCGTGGTCAGCCCGACAACCCGCCGGCGCGTTGAGTCAGCATGCGATCGAGGGGGCGATCGCCAGCGCCGGCTACAAGGAAGTCAAAGGCCTGGAGTTCGAGGACGGTGTGTGGCGCAGCAAGGCCCGTGGCGGTAACAAGAAGTGGGTCAAGCTGTCGGTCGGTCCGGTCAACGGCAAGGTCTATCCGGCCGATGCGCCATCCAAACTCAATGCGGACGAAATCAGCGCCAAGCTGGCGGCTGCCGGCTACCAGAACGTCAAGGACGTGGAGTTCGACGAAGGCCTGTGGAGCGCTGAAGCCAAGACGTCGCGGGGTACCGATGTGAAGCTGCTGGTCGACCCCGACGACGGCAGCGTGGTGGCCAAATCCCACGATTGAAGCGTGACAATCAAGGGACGGAGGAAATTCATTCGGCTCGACTTCCTCCGCCCCGCCTTTCATCACGCGGCCTGACCTCCGGTTTTACAGCGTCGGTCAACCGGTCACCGACCGACCTGGGCGCTCAGATGCGCCGGGTAGCGGTCACCCTGCACCTGGATATGGTCCAGCGACTCCCGGATCTGATGCAGCTCGTCAGCGCTCAGCTCGACATCCACCGCCCCGATGTTTTCCTGCAGGCGTGGCAGCTTGGTGGTGCCTGGAATCGGCACGATCCACGGTTTCTGGGCCAGCAGCCACGCCAGCGCGATCTGCGCCGACGTCGCACCCTTGCCCGCCGCGATGCGAGCGAGCAAGTCGAGCAGGGTCTGGTTGGCCTTGCGCGCTTCGGGGGAAAAGCGCGGTACGCTGCTGCGAAAATCGTCCTTGTCGAACGACGTATCCGCATCGATCTTGCCGGTCAGAAAGCCCCGACCCAGCGGACTGAACGGCACGAAGCCGATGCCCAACTCCTCGCAGACCGGCAGCACATCGTGTTCCGGCTCACGCCACCACAGCGAGTATTCGCTTTGCAGCGCCGTCACCGGTTGCACCGCGTGTGCGCGACCGATCGAGGCCACCCCGGCTTCGGAGAGGCCGAAGTGCCTGACCTTGCCTTCAGCGATAAGCTCCCTGACCGTACCGGCCACCTCTTCCATCGGCACATCCGGATCAACACGGTGCTGATAGAACAAGTCGATGCGATCGGTGCGCAGACGCTTGAGCGACGCGTCAGCCACCTCGCGGATACGTGCCGGCCGGCTGTCCACGCCCGACGGCGCATGCCCCTCCTTGAAGCCGAACTTGGTGGCGATCACCACCTGATCGCGCAACGGCGCCAACGCCTCGCCGACCAGTGCCTCGTTGGTGAACGGACCATAGGCCTCGGCGCTATCGAAAAACGTCACACCGGCTTCGACCGCCTGCCGAAGCAGGCTGATCGCGTCTTGTTTCTCCATCGCCTTGCCGTAGGCGAAATTCAAGCCCATGCAACCGAAACCCAATGCAGAGACTTCCAGCCGGCTGTTGCCAAGGGTCCGCTTTTCCATGGTCTTGCTCCTGCCAAAATGAGGGTACATGTGATTTCTTCGTTGCCGTATCGCCAACGCCGGGGCCGGGCGATCAGCAGCCTGTAGAGAACCTGCCTGCAAACCGTCCTTGACACGCATGACGGCGCTGGCACGCATGACACCGACCCGTGACGACGGATTTAATTCCCTCCGTCCCCTTGTCGATCGCCTTGTCGATCAGGCACTAGCGCCAGTCGATAGCCGAGCGC
Source organism: Rhodanobacter sp. (assembly GCA_004298015.1). Lineage (GTDB taxonomy): Bacteria > Pseudomonadota > Gammaproteobacteria > Xanthomonadales > Rhodanobacteraceae > Rhodanobacter. The sequence continues at coordinate 2,017 of SCSE01000051.1, read as the reverse complement.
CTTCGCCACCTTCATGGTGTTGGCCAGGCTGGGATTGCCTGCACCCGACAGCGCCTTGTACAGCCCCGCCCGGGTCATGCCGGCGGCTTCGGCCAGTTGGCTCATGTTGCGCGCGCGCCACCGTGCCGAGAGCTTTCAGCATGAACGCGGGATCGTTGGGCGCTTCCTCGGCGCAAGCCTCGAGATAGGCAGCCATGTCCGCTCGGTCTTGAGGTAGCCGGCACTGTCGTAACGGGAAAAAGTCTCTCGCACGCCTTTCATGATCCACGCTCCCACTCGCCTGCAACGCGCTGAGCTGCCTTGATGTCGATCTGCTGGGTACGCTTGTCGCCACCTGCCAGCACCACCACGAGCACCGATCCGCGCTGCATGAAGTACACCCGGTAACCGGGTCCATAGTCGATCCGTAGTTCGCAGATTCCGCCGCCTACCCGCTTGAAGTCGCCAAAGTTCCATCGGCGACACGATCAAGTCGTGCAGCGATCCGTGCCTTGGCGCGGATATCGCGCAGGCTGGCAAACCAGGCATCGAAAGTCGCGGATTTGACCAGTTCGAACACAGACTAAAGTGTAAACCACAGTTTTCACTCGATCGAGCCAGCAGGAACTGCTGTGCAGCCAGCCAGCATGCCGGCATGCCCACCACTTTACCTGCCATTGTTAGAGCGCTCATCAGCGAGCTGCCCCATCCCTACCCCACCCACCATCACCCAGCCAACGCCTGAAGAACATTCTTCGGGTCTCTGCTGATGGCGCGCAGCAACGCTTTGGCCGGCCCGGTTGGCTCGCGTCGCGCTGGTTCCCAATTCCGCAGGATGCCGACTGGTACGTCAATGAGCGTGGCGAACTTGGCCTAGGACAGTCCGGTGGCTTATTGGATATCAGTGACTCGGATCGCATCGATAGGGAATTCGCGCGTTGGCTCGCGCACGCCGTGAACGATCTCGTCCATCTGCGTCACGCTTTCGAGCAGGCTGGCAAAATCTTTGGCGTCCACGATGACCTCCACAGCTCGATGATTTTACCAAGCGCCAGTTTTCGAGCCGGCGTCAAGCTGACCTGTTCGTTCCTGGGATACACGAACAACAGGTCAATGCGTGAGGTGGACACGAAGGGGGCATGCCTCCGCCCAGTGACAACCGTCCTCCCGCTGATGATGCACGGCCAGCATCGTGACCGTTTGGCATCATCGATTACGAACAGCGCAAGGTAGCCTTATGCACCGAATGCGTCGAGTTTAGCCGCAACCGCCTCACACGCTGCGAGCAGATCGGTCACGATGCGCGCGTCCACATCCATCGCGCCCTCATATTCGGCAACGTTGCGCATGTGGTGACACTTATCCAGCACGCGCCATACCTCGGGGCCGAGGCCCAGTGTGTGGGGCAACACCTGAAATACAATGTAGCGATGGTTCGCGCGATAGCCCAGGCGCCGCAATGCCGCCAGACACAAGGCGTGGGCGGCGTTGTAGGCCAAATCGAAGCGGCTCTCCAGCGACAGTGTCGTGTTCCTGGCATCCTTCAGCCGCGCCAAACCGGAGTGCACGAGACCCTCGAATTCGCGCACGTCCGGCGGCTCGGCCTTCAGCAGTTTGGCCGGGCCAGCCAGGTTATCCAGCGCAGAGATCACTTTCGCCCCCCATCACCCATAATTTGGGCTGCTCCAGCACGCGCGCCACGAAGGCGTTGCCCTGTTTGATTCGCTTGGCGAGTTCGGTACGCGAGTACAGCGTGGGATGGATCTCACGGCCCAATTGCTCGATCGCCGGATGCAAGGCGCCGACGATATCGGCGTAGGTGAGCGAGTCGGAGAGAATCAGCAGGTCGATGTCGCTACTGGCGGTGTCACTGCGCTTGGCGACGGAGCCATAAACGAAAGCTGCCGTGATCTTGCCGGCCAACGGCACCAGGGCTTTGCGCAGCGGTTCGGCCAGCCCGATGGTCTTGCGGATGATGCCGACCAGTTCAGCATGAATCGGCGCCTCGGCGTTGGCCTGGTAATGCCTCTGGTTGCCC
>SCSE01000050.1 GCA_004298015.1 Rhodanobacter sp. | reverse complement strand
GAGCCGCGGGCCGTCAAACGAAGACCCAAACCACTACCACTGCTCACTCAACCACGTGCCAAGGCGCGCGAAAAAATACGACGGCTTGGACATCCGAAGAGGCTTAAGTAAGTGCCATTCACGCCTGACCCCATTCTTCGACTACCCGCCGGAGATCCGCAAGGTGATCTATACGACCAACGCGATCGAGTCCGTGAACATGAGCCTGCGCAAGATCACCAAGAACCGCGGCTCGTTCCCGAGCGACGAAGCCTTGCTGAAACTGTTCTACCTGGCACTGCGCAACATCAGCAAGAAATGGACAATGCCGATCCGCGACTGGAAGGCTGCCTTGAACCGCTTTACGATCCAGTTCGAGGGGCGACTTCCTCAGCAGTAACCCCAATCCCGTTTACACAAAATTCTGCACACCCTCCCTCCAAAACTTTGCGGCAGCAGCTGGGGGCCATCGCTGGTAATCGGTGACCATCCGTCCACGGTCGATAACCTTCGCATGGCGGCGTCCATATCAGCCACGACGATTGCAAGATGTTGAAATATGAGATCGGATGACCATGTAGCGCCTGGATAAGGGCGGCCGGGATGATCCACGAACTGCAGTAACTCGATGTGCTGACCACCCATCTCGATTCGACTGGAGATCCAACATGCCCGCGAAAATACCTGAGAAAGACTTGGCATCCGAATTCCTGGCGGCGGAACGCACGTTCCTGGCGTGGGTGCGAACGAGTATTTCCGTTATCACACTAGGATTTGTCATTGCCAAGTTCGGCGTGTGGTTGCGCGAGCTTGCCGCGCATCTGGAGCCAGGGACTCATATCCACCAGACTGGTATGTCGCTTCCGATCGGTGAAGTCATGATGGCGTTCGGCGGGATATTCGTCGTGCTTGCCGCCGTGCACTATCACGCTGTGAATCGGGCTATCGAGCTCGGCGAGGTTCGAGCAAATCGCGGGCTCGTTGTGACCGTCACGATTCTGGTGGCGCTGCTGGCCGGGTGGATGATGGTTTATATGGTGTTGGCCGCGGGTAGCCCGTGAAGTTGGGGTCGAAGCGAAGCCTGCATAGGTCGCCATCGTGCTAGGAGGAGCGAAGCCCGTCCAGTAAGTGCTGGGCGGCCAGGAAGGTTGGTCGGCGCGCACCATGAACGCGAGGATCTTGGCGCAACAATAAGTTCAACGGCAGCTTTGTGGCGTCAATTTGTGTGGGGCGAATGTCGCTGAATGGCCGGATAGCGACCGTGCCTCGTGTCGCCATCCGGCTTGGCTTTGAGCTGATTAGACCTCCGTCTGCTCTGCAATCTCAAGAGCATCTTCTACTTCGATGCCAAGGTATCGCACCGTGCTTTCGAGCTTGGTATGCCCAAGGAGCAGTTGCACGGCACGTAGGTTCTTGGTGCGTCGGTAGATCAAAGTAGCCTTTGTACGGCGCATGGTGTGCGTGCCGTACGCAGCAACGTCCAAACCGATTCCCGCTATCCACTCATTGACGATCCGTGCGTATTGCCGGGTCGAAAGGTGGTCCGAGTTGTGGATCCGGCTCGGAAACAGGTAGGCGTTGGCTTGAAGCTGAGCCTGTTTGATCCATACGGAAATTGCATCTCGGGTCGGCGCGGTGATTTCAAACTGAACCGGGCGCTGCGTCTTCTGTTGAAGGACGATGGTGCGAGAGGAGATGTGATCCGCAGAACCAACATCGCGTACCCGTAACTTGACCAGGTCGCACGCCCTCAGCTTGCTGTCGATCGCCAGATCGAACAATGCAAGATCCCGAACCTTCCTTGCCAGCTGAAGGCGGATCCGAATAGCCCAGATGTCGCGGAGCCTGAGCGGGGCCTTTTGCCCGGTAAGTTTGCCCTTGTTCCAAGGTTCGCGGCGTTGGATGGATGTCTCGATCGTATTCATGGTGGACTCCTACCCAGGTGGTGGAGCCTGCCAGAGTGCGCCGATATCTCGAATGGGCAATGTTCGACCCCTATGCAAAGGACGCAACTATGTAAACCGAGGGCGAGCCGGCCCTTGGACTGACGCCGTGTGGCCGGCTCGAACTTTGCATAGTCACAGCTGCTGCAAGAAGCTAAGCAAAGCGTCCGGCGGGCGGTAGCGGCGCATCCGGGTCCGGGGTTCGGCAAGCCGGGCGAGTGCCTTCTGTTTCATGGCAAGGTCGGCCTCGACGTAACGATGGGTGGTGTTCGGGCTTTCGTGTCCGAGCCACAAGGCGATCACGTTGAAGGCGACTCCGGACTGCAGCAGGTGCATCGCCGTGGTGTGGCGTCTATGTCGCCGACAACATAGGCGACACGCCTTTGCCACGCACTTGCTTGAGTCCGGCACCGATGTGCGCACGATCCAGCTGCTGCTCGGTCATCGCAGTCTGGCCACCACCTCGCGTTACTTGAAGGTCGCCACCAGCACGGTCTGCGCCACGGCCAGCCCACTGGATTGGCTGCCTACGCCACCGCCTGCGCCGCTGCCCTCGCCACCGAATCCACCGGCACACGTCTGAGGCGGCGGTGCGTGCCACCGGGCTCGAGGTGGCGGATATCTTTCGCCAGATCGGGTCGGACTATCGTCGGGACCACGCGAACGCGCTCAGCCGCGGGCAGCGTCGCGTCATGGCCGCCATCGAGTGCTGCCGCACGGCGGCACTCGGCGGGCACGTTGAGCAGTGCGATACCTGCGGCCACCAGCGCATCGCGTTCAACAGCTGCCTTATGGTGACCATTCCGTTGTGGGTAGTCGGGGTTCGCTTGCCGAGGCCGCGTGAGGATTTCCATCGCGTGAACGAGGGAAGGACTCTCCATTACGAATGGTCTCTGGGTACGGTGCGTTAGCCACTCATGGCTCAACTCACGAGGAGACCTCGATGCTCGAGAAGTTCTTTTGCGCACCCAAGACCCTTCGCCGCCTCCGCGCTGGTCCCAGCGGACCGTACGTTGACGGCTTTGCGGATGCACTCGTTTGTGCCGGATATTCGGATGCGACCGCGCTCCGCTATTTGCGTGCAGCAGCTCACCTTGGCTGCTTCGTGCAGCGGGTAGGTGCCGATCTTGCGGATGTCGACGCACTTACTCTTGAGGCGTTCGCGCGCCATTTTCCCCATTGCCGTTGCCGCCAATCGAACGGCGGTTCAACGGGCTACCACGCCTACTTTGGGGCCAAGCTCTTCCAACGGCATCTTGTCCAACTGGGCATCTGCCGCGCCTGCAAGGACATCGATCAGGGCGTCGTGGAACCACAGCTCGTGATGGCGTTTCGCGAATGGCTTCAGGTGCATCGTGGCGCCAGCCAGCCCACTGTTCGCTTGTACGCTCGCGGCGCTACCGAGTTGATCAAGGAGCTCGGTGAAGATGTCAGCGCCTGGAACGTTCGTGCCGTTCGTGACTTCGTGATCGGCCGCGCTGCTCAATGTGGCATCGGGACCACCCAGAAGCGGATTACGTCGTTGCGATCGTTCCTACGCTATCTGAACTTTTCGGGAGGCTCTGATATCGATCTCGCGGCCGCCGTTCCCGCCATCGCCAGTTGGCGCCTTGCCCGACTACCGCGCTGCCTGTCTGAAGACGAGGTGGCTCGGCTCATCGCGACATGCGATGGTACGACGGCCCAGCAGGTACGCGACCGTTCGATCCTGCTGTTGTTGGCGCGATTGGGGCTGCGTGCCGGTGATCTGGCTCAGCTTCGGCTGGGCGACATCGACTGGAGAGGCGGCACGCTACTCGTTGCCGGCAAGGGTCGATACCAGGTGCGCTTGCCACTGCCTCAGGACGTCGGCGACGCACTGCTTCGGTACTTGGACGACCGACTCAAGATCGATTGTTCCGATAGGGTCTTCCTACGCATCACCGCGCCTGTCGGGCCTTTCAAATCGGGCGACGGCGTCTCATCCGTGGTCAAGCACGCGTTGCAGCGCGCCGGTATCAAGTCACCTGCCAAGGGGGCGCATTTGCTGCGTCACACCGCAGCGACTCAGATGCTGCGCCATGGCGTTCCGCTCGATCAGATTGGGCTCGTCCTGCGCCATCGAAGCATCGACATGACGGCCTACTACGCCAAGGTCGATATCGCACTGCTTCGGAGCATTGCTCAGCCATGGCCGGAGGTGCACTCATGATGGACGCAATCGAAGCCTACCTCTGCCTGCGTCGCACGGCCGGATTCGCGATGAGCAATGTGCAGTATTTACTGCTCAGCTTCGCCCGATTTGCAGAGGCTCGTGGGGAACAGCATGTGCGAACGACGACGCTGATCGACTGGGCAAGCCAAGGCCCGTCGGTGGCACAACGGCACGCGCGCTACCAGGCCGTCTGCACGTTCGCTCGCCACCTGTTCCTGGATGATCCTTGCCACGAATTGCCGCCGCCGAACTACTTCGGCCACAAGAAGACTCGCCGCATCCCCCATATCTACTCACCCGCCGAGATCGGCCGGCTTGTACTGGCTGCCGGACGGCTAACCCCCGGCGGCACGTTGCGACCACAGACCTATGCCAATCTGATCAGCCTGCTGGCTGTCACCGGCATGCGTGTCTCCGAGGCGTTGAAGCTGCGCGTGGACGATATGACGCCGGACGGCGTGATCATCCGCAAGACCAAGTTCCAGAAGACCCGCATGGTCCCGCTGCACGACACCGCGTTGGCGGCGCTGCAAAGGTACATGGAGCAGCGCCTGAGGATGCATCCCGGAGGAGGCCACATCTTCGTCGGACGCAATGGCCAGCCGCTATCGTATTGCGCGGTTTACCCCGTCTTCGCCACGCTGCTGAAGGCCGCTGGCGTGCAGGCGCCGGAGGGTCCTCGGTTGAGGCTGCACGAGCTGAGGCACACGTTTGCCGTCAGGGCGTTGGAGTCGGCGCCGACGGGTCATCAACGCGTTGGCCGGCACATGGTGGCACTGTCGACCTATCTTGGGCACGTCAACATCGAAGCAACGTACTGGTACTTGCAAACCACTCCCGAGTTGCTCGTGGACATCGCCGCCGCCAGCGAGAGGTTCTTCACGGGGAGCCCATCATGACCTTGATCGCACCTCATATCGAAGCCTTTCTGCGCGAATACCTGGGTCAGCAGCGCGGTGCCAGTGAACACACTTGCGACTCCTATGCCTACAGCTTCCAGGGGTTGTTCGAGTTTGCTGCGGGCAGGCTCAAGGTCCAGCCGTCGGCCCTTCGCCTGGAGCAGTTGGATGCGACGCTGATCGCTGCGTTCCTGCAGCATCTGGAGGCGGATCGCGGCAACTCGGCGCAGACCCGCAACGTTCGCTTGGCGGCCATTCGATCGTTCTTCCGCTTTGTGCAACATCGCGAGCCGGCAGCGCTCGAACAAATCCGCCGCGTCCTTGCCATACCGTTCAAGCGCACTGACACACGGCTGGTCGCGCATTTCGACAGAGATGAGGTTCAGGCACTGCTCGATGCACCCGACCCGACTACGAGAGACGGCGTTCGGGATCGGGCGATGCTGCACTTGTCGGTATGTGCCGGACTGCGGGTGTCCGAATTGACCGGCCTGCTAATCGCAGGTGTCGGCCCACAGTCCTCGAGCGTTCGCGTACTTGGTAAGGGCCGCCGAGAACGGGCATTGCCCCTGTGGAAGCCAGCTGCGGCAGCACTGCGCGCATGGCTGGCCGTGCGCGGGACCATCGCTACGCCGGAGGTATTTGTCAACGCTCGCGGAGAGCCCTTGAGTCGTTGGGGCGTCGCCTATATTCTTCGCCGCCATGTCCTCATCGCGAGCCAGCGATGTCCGTCGCTGACAGGCAAGCAGGCGTCCCCACACGTATTGCGCCACACCTGCGCAATGATGGTGCTGCAAGCCACGCAGGACATCCGCAAGGTATCGCTCTGGCTCGGACACGCCAACCTGGCCACCACGGAGGTCTACGTTCGCGCCGACCCCGGCCAGAAGTTGGAGGCGATTGAGGCCATCGTGCCGCCCGACCTTCGCAAAGGCAGATTCCGACCACCCGACCGGTTGATCGCGTTGCTGAAGGCCAAGATGTAATGGAGAGTCGCCGGAGCGTCTGGCCCAGCCTTCGCGTCGCTTCGGCGGTCGTGCTCCCCACAACGGAACGGTCACCATAAGACACGTAATGGAGTCCACCCCATTACGTGTCGCAACCGGCACTGCCCAAAGTGCCAGTCGCTGGTGCGCGCGCACTGGCTGGAACAGCGTCAGGCAGAGCTGCTGCCGGTCGAGTATTTCCACGTGGTGTTCACCGTGCCGCAGCAGATCGCCGCCATCGCCTATCAGAACAAGGCCGTGGTTTACGGCATGCTGTTTCGCGCCACCGCGGAAACGTTACGTGCCGTCGCCGCGAATCCCAAGCTGCTGGGTGCGGAGATCGGCTTCATCGCTATCCTGCACACCTGGGGCCAGAACCTGCTGCATCACCCGCACCTACATTGCGTGGTGCCCGGCGGTGGGATCGCCCCCGATGGCCAACGTTGGATCGCCTGCCGGCCAGGGTTCTTCCTACCGGTACGGGTGCTGTCGCGGCTGTTCCGGCGCCGGTTCATGACGCAGTTACGCGAGGCGTTCGACCGTCAGGAGCTGCACTTCTTCAACGCACTGGCTGAGCTGCAGGACGCTCGTGCATTTGCCCGCTACCTGGCACCGGTGAGCCGGGCCGAGTGGGTGGTTTACGCCAAGCCACCGTTCGGCGGTCCCAAGCGGGTTCTGGAGTACCTCGGTCGCTACACCCATCGCGTCGCCATCGCCAACAGCCGACTGGTCGACTTTGCCAACGGCCAGGTCGCATTCCAGTGGAAGGACTATCGCCACGAATCGCGGCACAAGGTCATGCGCCTGGACGCGCACGAATTCATCCGCCGCTTCCTGCTGCACGTGCTACCGCCGGGGTTCCAGCGAATCCGACACTACGGTCTGCTGGCCAACCGCCACCGCGCAAACAAGCTGGCGCAGTGTCGACAAGTGCTGCACGCACCCACACCCACACCAGCGCGGGTCGACGAGCCGACTGATTACCGGGAGCGTTATCAGCAACTCACCGGGGTGTCGCTGCGCGACTGCCCAAAGTGCCGACGCGGACAGATGATCTGCATCGAGACGATTCCTCCAGCCCACCGGTCCCGAGGTCCGCCATGCACGGGTTTGTGAGTGCTCGCGGTCGACCACAGCACGCGCGTCGTGATGTCTCTTGCGACGTGACGAGGGGCCCTGCGTGTGCACGGCCCGGCGGCCTGAACACGCTGACTATCCCGCGCATGCGGCCATGCCGCCGCGTCCGCGAAGCCATCGAGCGTGCCGATACGAGATCGCCGCAGCGGGTGACAGCCCGTTTGCTTGGATCAGGTGGTCACCGCGAAACCGGCAACCCTGCGCCACGCTGATTCAATCCCCATAGCCTGCAACACTGAGGCGGCGGTTCAGTCCAACAGGATCTTTTGCCTACCGATCGCGGGGTGCCGCCGCCGCGTCGATGATGACCTGCGGGCCGCGACCGCCAGGCAAAAGACTCTCTACACTATGGAAAGCTTTCCATAGCGACCCGAAGGCGACATTCGTGAACGTTCGCTAGCGGGAAGGCTGGTCACTAATGCAACAGCTCAGTCGCTGCTCGCCCCAGCAGCGGATGTGCGGTCGGCTGGGGTGTGATGTTAGCCCTCCCAACCAAGATCGTTTCAAAATCTATGAAACGCACTGGAAAAAGCCAACCTCAACCCCGTTGGGATCGACAACCTTGAAGTTGAGATGGCCGTAGTCGGTGACACCTAGGCTCTTTTTTATCATGGCTCCTGCAGCCGTCACCCGATCATACCAACCTTGGATGTCATCAACTTCGATGTAGAAACCTCCATCAATTTGCGGAAGCTTACCCCCCTGTTCAACCTCAATGAGGCCTGTACCGTTGGGAGAGGTAAATACAGTTCCGCGGTGCTGGTCAGAGCGATTCCACGAGCGATCGACCTGCAGTTGCAACACATCTCGGTAGAACGCGACAGTCTCATCGTATTTCGTGGTGAAGAAGTAGAATCTAAATTCTGGAAAACGCGTTGCTGCATTCATGGTCCGAAGACTTCCAAGGGCTTAAGTATTGAATATACGGGCTCGTGGGTCCGGCTATACATCTTGCATCAGGTACCACCGCGGATGGTACATACCCATGATTTCGAAACAACTTCGCCGCGTTCGGTCCGGCTAATCATACGCGGGATAGCTGGACCCAGATGACATCGACCTCAGACCTCCGCGCGGTGCTGCCAGCATCAACAAGGCGCGCCTTGAATGGCTGCTATTCAGCACCTTTGTGGAAGCCGCGACCGGCAGCTCCTGGCCGACAAGCGACCTTCAGATGGTCAGCTGGGATGCTCAAATTGAAGGAACAGGACCTTTCGGCGAAAATGGGGCGATCAGACGGGCGTTCGCGTCCAGGCTAGCGTCGGTGACTACCAGGTTTGGCTCGGGCATCCCGCGATGCGTGGCGTCCCTGTCCCGAAGCGCTGGCGTTACTGTCCAGTTGTTTGGTTTTTCCTAGAAAAGCTGCAACCCAAAAAATCTCAGACCCATATTACCCCTGTGAAGTCCGTGGTCATCGGCTTCGCATCTGGACGCTCCGCATCGCAGCGTTCGCTATATGGGTACCCAACGACATGAGCGACAAACTCGACACGTTCTACTGCATCCTGGTGGTGGCTACCGCCGTTCTGGTGGGCATCGTCAAATGCACACGCTGCGATAACGTCAAAGCTCCCTGATCCACTCCATCCCACGCACAGCGCACAAGGCCCGGCATGTCCGGGCCTTGTGCGTTTATGCCGTCAACTTACGAGGAAACGACCATGCACTTAGTTGAAACGATGGCCTATGCCGGCGAGAAGCCGTGGCACGGTCTTGGCAACAAATTGGCCCCGCAACAGTCTATCGACACATGGAAGAAGCAAGCGGGCATGGACTGGCAGATCGAGCAATCTGAAGTCCGCTATATCTCCGGCAACAACCATCTGGGTGTGATCAACGCCTTCCCGGCACAGAAGGTGCTGTACCGGTCGGATACCAAGGCGCCGCTGGCCGTGGTGTCCAAGCGCTTTCACGTGGTGCAGCCGGGCGAAATCCTGGAGTTCTATCGCGACCTGACGGCGTACAACGGCTTCGAATTGGAGACAGCCGGTGTGTTGCGTGAGGGCCGCAAGTTCTGGGCGCTGGCGAAGACCGGCCAGAGCACCTCGCTCAAGGGTGGCGATCGCGTCGCGGGTTACTTGCTGTTGGCCACGGCCTGTGATGGCACGCTGGCGACTACGGCGCAGTTCACGTCGGTACGTGTGGTGTGCAACAACACCTTGTCCATTGCGCTGGGGAGCGCCAGCGGTGCGATCAAGGTGCCACACCGCAGCCAGTTCGATCCCGATGCGGTCAAGCGCCAGCTGGGCATCACCGTGGCGTCGTGGGATGGCTTCGTCGCCCGCATGAAGGCGCTGGTGGCGCGGCCGGTGGATCCCGATACCGTCGAAGGCTTGTTGCGTCGGGTACTCACTTACGCCGCGCCGGACGGCAAGGCCGTCGTGGTCAACGAACAAGCGCTGGCCACCGTCCGCTCACTGTACGAAGGGGGTGGCCGTGGTGCGTTGATGGCGTCCAGCCGAGGGACGGCCTGGGGTCTGGTGAACAGCGTCACGGAGTTCGTCGACCACCATCGCCGCGCCCGCAGTGATGACCATCGACTCGACGCCGCCTGGTTCGGCCAAGGGGCGGCCCTCAAGCAGAAGGCGTGGCAGGAGGCCTTGCACTTGCTGGCCTGATACCACGTACGTCGTTTGCCGCAACCCACGTACCACCACCACCCATTGGCCCGAACGCACCTGCGTTCGGGCCTTTTCTTTGTCCGGAGGAAACCCATGCAAACCTTGGAACAACGCAGCACCCGCCCGGCCTTGCGCCTGGTGTCGACAAAAGATCTCAGCCGCGAAGCGTGGCTGGGCGTACGCAAGCACGGCATCGGCAGCTCGGATGCCGCGGCCGCCGTGGGATTGAATCCTTACCAAAGCCCGCTGGAGCTGTGGCTAGTCAAGACCGGCCGCGACGCCGGTTTACCCAAGCCGGCCTTCGATGACGAGACGTCGCCCATGTACTGGGGAACGCTCCTTGAGCCGATCGTCGCCGCGCACTATGTCCGGCGCACCGGCTGCAAGGTCCGGCGGGTCAACGCGGTACTCCAGCATCCGGAGTATCCGTGGATGCTGGCCAACATCGACCGCGAGGTGTTGGGCCATGCCGAGGTCGCGATCCTGGAGTGCAAGACCGCAGGCATCAACGGCGCCCGTTTATGGAAAGACGGTGTGCCGGAGTATGTCCAGTTGCAGGTACAGCACCAGCTGGCCGTGACCGGCAAGGCCGCCGCTGATGTGGCGGTGTTGCTGGGCGGTCAGGAACTGCGTATTCACCGGATCGATCGCGACGAAGCACTGATCAAGCGATTGATCGAGCTGGAGGCCCGCTTCTGGGCCTACGTGATGGCGGATACGCCCTTGCCCGCCGATGGCTCCGACTCGGCGGCCAAAGCCCTGCAGGTGCTGTTTCCCGCAGACCACGGCCAGACGCTTGATCTGCGTAGTGATGCCGCGCTGAACACCACGTTCGCCACGTGGTGCGAGACACGCCACACGATCGAGCAGCTCAGCGCCACCGAGGCGCAATGCAAGGCCACCCTGCAGCAGGCCATGGGTGAGGCGTCCGTGGCGAAGTTCGTGACCGGGGCGGTGTCGTGGAAGAAGGCCAAGGCCACGACCACGCTCGATTCGGCGGCACTGCAGAAAGCACACCCCGAGGTGTGCGTGAACTACCTCAAGTCCCGGCCAGGTAGCCGGCGTTTTGTTCAACTCGAAGGAGAACAGCATGATTGAAGGACTGGCCATTACTCCGCCGATCCTGGGGCGGATAGCCATTGGCAAGGTCGTCGAACGCAACGGCACGCGGTTGCCGGAAAAGGATGACGAGTTCACCGTGACCAGTCTGGTGCAGAACAGGGATGGCTGGGTGCTACACCCGCTGGATGAGGCATTGCACAAGGCGTCGACCGAGAAGAAGTTGCGATCGATACCGGTGAAGCTGCTGTTTGCTGATCCGGATCTTAGCCTGCGTGCGCAGTATGCCGCGTTCAACCGGACCACCGGGCGTCCGGTGTGCGCGGGCAACGGGCAAACGTGCAAGCGCTCGACCGCCGAAGGCCTCACCACGCAGCCGTGTCCGACGCCCCAGCACTGCGCTTTCGGAGAAAGCCTGGGCTGCAAGCCCTACGGTCGACTCAATGTGCAGATCGAAGGGCAAGACGATGCGCTGGCGACTTTCATCTTTCGGACCACGGGCTACAACTCGATCCGCACGCTGACCGCACGACTGCGCTACTTCCAGGCGTTGGCCGGTGCGGCCTTGCCCTGTCTGCCGTTGATGCTGAAGCTTCGAGCCAAGAGCACGACACAAAGTCATCGCTCAGCGGTGTACTTCGTGGACCTGATCGTGCGCCAGGGGATGACGCTGGAGGCAGCCCTGCAGCAGGCCCAGCAGGACGCGCAGACCCGCACGGCACTGGGATGGGATCAGGTGGCACTGGATCGTGCGGCCGCGGCAGGACTTGCCCATGGAGCGTTCGAGGACTCGGAAGAGGAAGCACCGGCAGTGATCGAGGAGTTCTACGCCGCGCAGGGTTCAGAGACGCACGCAACGGGCATGGCCGCGCGCCATGCAGAGGTTGCACCCCGCGCCTCTGGCCATCGACTGAGCCTCACGGACAAGCTGCACGCCAAGGCCGAAGCGCTGGAGGCGCCTGCGTCCGCGGTGACATGAGGAGTAACAAAGCGTAGCGGCTCCGCTCTGCCCACCGTGACTGCCTTGGGCAGTCACGGTGGGTGGTGCGTCGCTTTCTTTTTTTTGCGAGGAATTGCCGATAGCCGTCTTGTTGACCACATCTTGCCAACTCAGTTGACCACGCTCGCCGGGCAACTTAACCAGTGCCGCCAGCCAGATGACCATCCGACTGAAGGTCGCTTGTCGGCCAG
>SCSE01000049.1 GCA_004298015.1 Rhodanobacter sp. | reverse complement strand
CGATCCTTGCTGGTGGCAACCATTGCAGAGCCTGCCCTTCCAGCGGCTGTGGTTCGCCGTCCCAGTCAACGACGGCGACGAAGCCACGCTCGATCACCTCGTCGCCGCGCTGCATCGGCGATACTTGGCACTGGCCGGCGACAAACCGCTGTAGGAGCGCACCCTGTGCGCGAAAGGGGGCTTCCTTCGGTCGTGCGCGATGGTTTTTGGCGGCATGACGAAGAACTATCGCGCACAGGGTGCGCTCCTACAACAGCGGATCGGTATCGGCTTGCGGGAGAGGCAACTGACCCGTCGCCAGCAGCGCCTGCAGGATCGGGCCGTCGGCCGGGGTCAGGATGGCCGGGTCAACCCTCGTGGGGGGCAACCATTGCAAGGCCTGCCCTTCCAGGGACTGTGGCTCGCCGTCCCAGTACTCGACGCACCACGCGTCGAGCAGCAGTTCACGCTCGCCATAGGTCCACGGCACGGCGACCAGTGGCCTGGCGCCGCGTACCGTGATGCCAAGCTCCTCCCGCAGCTCGCGCGCCAGCCCCGCCAGGGGCCTCTCGCCGGCTTCCAGCTTGCCACCGGGAAATTCCCACAGCCCCGCCAGATGCTTGCCGACCGGTCGCTGTGCCAGCAGCACGCGCCGATCCTGATCGAGCAGGACGCCGGCCATCACATACAGTACGCCCGACACCGGCGAGATGGCCGCGAAAATCAGGCGTTGCGCAGGTATTCGACCATGTCGAAGTCGTACGCGTGTTCGGCATCAGCCTTGTGGTGCACCCGCGAGACTTCGGTCCACTCGCTGAAGTGCACACCCGGGAAAAACGTGTCGGCGCCATCGATCGCGGCGCTGACCCAGGTCAGGTACATCCGCCGCGCCCGCGGCAGCGCTTCGGCAAACACCATGCCCCCACCGATCACCATCAACCCGGTATTGCTGCAACGTGCCTGCGCCTCCTCGATCGAACGTACCGTGATCTGCCCGGGGAACGGCGCCTCATGGCGACGCGACAACACCAGGTTGACCCGGTCCGGCAAGGAGCGACCGATCGACATCGCGGTGTTGTAGCCCATCAGCACATTCTTGCCGGTGGTCAACTGCTTGAACCAGCGCAGGTCGTCCGGCAGATGCCACGGCAGTTGCCCCTTCCGGCCGATGGCGAAATTCTCGTCGAGCGCGGCAATCAGCGAAATGGCCATACGAAGTCCTTCAAAACGTGAATTTGCGGTGGCGGCGCGACCTGAGCGGCGCGGCCGACTGGCTCGAATCTTAACAGGATGGCGCGCCATGGGAGGCCGCATCCGAGCGTCGCCCGACAGTTGTTCGGCGCGCCCAGAACTCGCTCACACGGCCACTGCAGCCTTGATCGCAGGATGCGGATCGTAGCCTTCGATCACGACGTCCTGGTAGCGAAAATCAAGGATCGAGGCCACCTCGGGGTTGAGTTGCAGCCGCGGCAACGCTCGCGGCTCACGGGTCAGCTGCAACCGTGCCTGATCCAGATGGTTGCGGTACAGATGGGCATCGCCCAGCGTATGCACGAAATCGCCCACTTCGAGCCCGCAAACCTGCGCCACCATATGGGTCAACAACGCATAGCTGGCGATATTGAACGGTACGCCGAGGAAGATATCGCCCGAGCGCTGGTACAGCTGGCAACTGAGCTTGCCCTGCGCCACGTAGAACTGAAACAGACTGTGGCATGGCAGCAGGGCCATTTTTGGCAGCTCGCCGACATTCCAGGCGCTGACGATCAGCCGGCGCGAATCCGGATTGCGCCGAATTTCCTCGACGACACCGCTGATCTGGTCGACCACCCCGCCATCGGCGGTCGGCCACGCCCGCCACTGTGCGCCATAGACCGGGCCGAGATCGCCGTTGGTATCAGCCCACTGGTCCCAGATGCGCACGCCGTTTTCCTTGAGGTACGCGATGTTGGTGTCGCCACGCAGAAACCAGATCAGCTCATGCACGATCGACTTCAAATGCAGTTTCTTGGTGGTCACCAGAGGAAAGCCCTGCGCCAGATCGAAACGCATCTGCCAGCCAAATACGCTGCGGGTGCCGGTGCCGGTGCGGTCGCCTTTCTCGCTGCCGTGCTCCAGCACATGGCGCAGCAGATCGAGATACGCCCGCATGATCAGGCCTTTGCCGTCGGCATGGGTGCCAGTGGCAAGGTGGGCGAGCGGCGTGACAGCCACAGCAGCCACAGGCCGACCACCACCAGCGGCAGCGACTGCAGCTGCCCCATGGTGACCCAGTGGGTACCGAAGTAGTAACCCAGTTGCGGATCGGGCAATCGCACAAATTCCACCGCGATGCGGAAACACCCGTACATCAGCGCGAACAGGCCCGAGACCAGATAGCGCGGCCGCGGCTTCATCGACACCAGCCACAACACCACGAACATCACCAGCCCCTCGAGCGCCAACTCGTACAATTCCGAGGGCTGCCGGGGCAGCCCGCCAAACTGTTGCAATTTCGGCAGCCAGGACGGATGACTGGCGACATAGGCCAGGTCCTCGGCGTGCGCATGGGGGAAAATCATTCCCCACGGCAAATCGGTCGGCTTGCCCCACAGCTCGCCGTTGATGAAGTTGCCCAGTCGGCCCAGGCCCAACCCGATCGGCACCAGCGGCGCCACGAAATCGATGGTGTCGAAGAAGTGTAGCCGCTGCCGCCGCGACCACCACCACCCCGCCACCAGCACACCGAGCAGGCCGCCATGAAAACTCATGCCGCCGTCCCAGACCTTGAACAAGGCCAGCGGTGTGGTCCAGATCCAGGCCAGGCCACCGGCGTAGTAGAACAACATGTACCAGACACGGCCGCCGACGATCACCCCCATCATGCCGTAGAAGAAAAGATCCCCCAGTGCATCACGGGTTACCGGCAATCGCCCCTGCCGCCGCCGGTATTCGCCCAGCAAGGCCGCGCTGAAAAACCCGATCAGGTACATCAACCCGTACCAATGAACCTGAATCGGGCCGAGGCTGAAGGCAACCGCATTGATATCGACAACGTAAGGCTGGGTCATTGGACGGGGCAACCGGCGGGCAAAGGTCAAGTGTAACGGCGTCGTGTGCCTGAGCGCATCGGCCAAACGGCATCCGGCGGATGAGCCCCGGACCCCCCATGGGATGTCCATGCCGTAGGGCGGACACCGTCCGCTGTCCCGATGTTGGTTGCACCGGTGCATGGCTGGCCGTGCCCGCCATGGATGCGGTCGTAGCGAGAGGCGGGCAGCTTTCCCCCGCTCATCAGATCCAGCGCGGCAGCAGGATCAAACCCCAGCTCAATACCACCATCACCAGCAGCAGAAAAACCGCGGCCGAGCCCATATCCTTGGCACGACCGGCAAGCTCATTGAATTCTGGACTGACCTTGTCCACGACCGCCTCGATCGCCGAGTTGAGCAATTCAACCGCGAGGGCCAGCAGCAGCGGAAACACCAGGGCCAATTTTTCCAGAGACCCACGACCCAGCCACAAGCCCAGCGGCACCAGCACGATCGCCAGGTAAACCTCCAGCCGGAACGAAGCCTCGTGCCGCCAGCCGGACCGGAACCCCTTCAGCGACCACTGAAACGCCTTCCATAGCTTGCGGAGTCCACGGAATCCTTCAGCGGCCATGCGACGCACCCGGACGATGGCGCGGTCGACGGCTCACCGGATACCGGAACAGGCGCCGGCCACAAATTCCACGCGCAGAGCCGCCGTAAAAGGAAGCGATGCAGCATCGAGGGTTCAGCACGAGCGTGGACATGGTGGAGCGACAACCCTGCGGGATCAGGCGGCTGTCGATGATGCCACAGGCCACCGCAAACCGGTTCGGCAAAGCGGTCTCGACAGCAGGACCAGCCAGAAAAGACCCCGGTTTGTCATGTCGCACTGCAGCTACATCCGCGCAGCGAATCGGTTAGGCTTCAGCGGTTGTGACTCATTCAGGGTTGCACGGGGGGATGCGTCGCCGCGTCGCCGCGTCGCCCGTCGCTCGAAACCGTATCCGGAATCCCTTATGACCCTGCGAACTCCCGCCACCTCCAAGACCCGCTCGTTCAGCACCGTCTTCCTCATCGAGATGTGGGAGCGCTTCGGCTATTACGGCATGCAAGCGCTCATCGTGTACTATATGGTGGAGCGGCTGGGTTTTTCCGACCATCGTGCGACGCTGACCTGGGGCGCGGCGGCGGCACTGATCTACGTAGCGCCGGCCATCGGTGGCTGGATCGGCGACAAGGTACTCGGTACCCGTCGCACCATGCTGATCGGCGCGATGATCCTTGCGCTCGGTTATGCGTTGATGACGGTACCGGGGCAGAGTGTCTGGTTCCTGTTCTGCTCGCTGGGGGTGATTGTGGTGGGCAATGGCTTGTTCAAGGCCAATGCCGGCAACCTGGTACGCAAGATCTACGAGGGCGACGATTCCAAGATCGACAGCGCGTTCACCATTTACTACATGGCCGTGAACCTGGGCTCGATGGTGTCGATGCTGCTGACACCGAAGATCAAGGACTACGTCAACGCCGCCTACCACAACGAGATGGGCTGGCATGCCGCATTCGGCGTGTGCAGCGTGGGCTTGCTGGTCGGCCTTGCCAACTACATGGTGATGCGCCAGAGCCTGAGCCACATTGGCTCGGCACCGGATGAGCAGCCGTTGCCCGTAGGCAAGCTCGCCGCCGTGCTCGGCGCCGGGGTGCTGGCGGTGTTCGCCTCGGCCTACGTGCTGCAATACGAAAACGTGGCGCGCATCTTCGTCTACAGCGCGGGTGCCGTGGTACTGGGCATCTTCATGTATCTGATCGGCACCAGTGAGCGTCACGAGCGGGCCGGCCTGGCTGCTGCGTTGGTGCTGACCATCCAGACCGTGTTTTTCTTTATTTTCTACCAGCAGATGTCGACCTCGCTGAATCTGTTTGCGCTGCGCAACGTCAACCCCAGCTTTGACGTGTTTGGCCTGCATCTGTGGAACTGGTCACCCGCACAGTTCCAGGCGTTCAATCCGATCTGGATCTTCATCCTCAGTCCGATTCTTGCCTTCGTCTACACGCGCGCCGGCAGGGATGGCAAGGATTTGTCGATCGCTGCCAAGTTCGCGCTCGGTTTCGCCACCGTGGCTATCGGCTTCTTCATCTACAGCGCTGCGGGCCACTTTGCCGTCGACGGCAAGACCAGCTCATGGATCATGGTCTGGGGCTACGGTTCCTCGTCACTGGGTGAGCTTTTGGTCAGCGGTCTCGGGCTGGCGATGATCGCGCGCTACGTGCCCGCTCGCATGGGAGGCTTCATGATGGGCGCCTACTTCGTCGCGTCAGGCTGCGCACAGTACCTCGGTGGCGTGGTATCCACCTTTGCCAGCATCCCCCGTGACGTGACCGACCCGGTCAAGACCATGCCGATCTACACCAACCTGTTCTTCTGGCTGGGTGTGGCCGGCGTGATCTGCACGCTGATTGCACTGGCGGTACTGCCGATGATGCGCAAGCTTTCTGCTGAGCACACCGCCCACAACGTCGCCACCGACTCCGCGCTACCGACCATCGGCTCGGAACAGTAAGCCCCACCGCCGCCCGATCCGCGTACACGGGTCGGGCGCCCGCGGAGCCTGGCGCCTGCCAGCGCCGCCTCGGACCCCGATGCCCGGAAAATGACGCCTGGTACCGCTGCCGCACCCCACTGGCACGAAGCTCACGCAGTCAAGCTCGCGAACAGCCTTTCGACTTCGTGGACCCGGGCGAGCTACGCTCGTGACGATCAGGCGCATCTTCCATTCCCGACAGGGTTCGATACCGATCAGGTCGTCCGGCCCGGGAGGCTGTCGGACCTGGCTGGTCGAGGCGAGAATGTGGCGACGCGAGGACAGACAACGACGGGTCGCCGGCCGATAGTGGTTTTATGCGGCAAGAATCGGCGGCAATCGGGGACCGCGCAGGCGGATTTCACAGGCTGGCCGAGCAACGTCCAACAGCCTCACAGGTGACGCATATGCATCGCTTCAAGACACGCATCGGTCCATCCGCGCTGGCACGATCGCTGGCATGGCTGCGCATCTGGGCGATTGCCGGCCAGAGCGTGGCGGTGTTGGTGTGTGGCTTGTGGATGCGCCTGGACATCCCACTGCTGCCGTTGTTGGTCGGCATCGGCGTGCTTGCCGTGTTTGCGGTCTTCGCCGCCTGGCGCTTGACCCTGCCTCGACCGGTGCAGGAGTGGGAAACCATCGAACACATCGCCATCGACACGGCGGTGCTCGGTTACCTGCTGTATTTCACCGGTGGCGCCACCAACCCGTTCATCACCCTGTTGCTGGTGCCGATCGCGCTGAGCGCAGCCGCGCTGTCGGCCCGATCGTTGCTGGCGGTGTCGGCACTGACCGGCGTCACCTACCTGGTGTTGTTGATCAAGCACGTGCCCCTGCCGTTGCCGATGGACGCCAGCAGCGGTTTCTCGCTGCACGTAATCGGCATGGGCGTGAATTTTTTGATCACCGCGCTGCTGCTGGGCTTCTTCATCAACCGGCTGGCACATGCCGTGCGGCAGCAACAACTGGAAGTCCAGCGTATCCGCGAACGTGCGCTCCGCGACGAGGGCATTCTCGCCATTGCCACGCAGGCCGCCGGCGCCGCACACGAACTGAATACGCCCTTGTCGACCATGCGTACCTTGCTGCCCGAGCTGCGACGCGGCCACGCTGGCGATACGGCTCTCGGCGAGGACCTGGTGTTGCTCGAAGGTCAGGTCGACCGCTGCCGCACCATCCTGCGCGAAATGGTGGCCTTCGGCAAAGCACAGCTTTCGCAGGAATCGGAACGACAGAGTTTGACGCAATTCATCCATGGCTGCCTTGAGCGTTTCCAGTTGCTGCGACCCGAGGCCGAGCTGAGCCTGGAGATGGACGAGACCACATCCAGCATCGTCCTGCGCACGCCCGCGGGCCTGCGTCACGCCCTGATCAACCTGCTCAACAACGCCGCGGATGCATCCGCCCATCGCGACTCGCGCGCCGTCGCGCTGCAGGTGTCGCGGGATGGTGCCTGGCTGGAGCTTCGCGTGCGTGACCGCGGCCCGGGATTTGCCGACCTGGACGAGCTGGCGCTATTGGGGCAGTCGCAAAAGCAAACCGGGCTGGGCATCGGGCTGGCGCTGGCCGACGCCACGGCCGAACGCCTGAATGGCGAGCTGATTGCCGAAAACACCGAGCTTGGTGCTGAAGTCAGCCTGCGCCTGCCGCTAGCCGTCATCGCAAGCCGATAAACGTCCTGATGTGGCGCTTCCGGCGCAGCACCCGGAGGTTCACGCGGCAGATCGCGTGCAACCATCGCCACTTCCGGCAAGAATACCCCCATACCTCACCAGGATGTTTGCCATGACCGAGATACCCCAGCCAGCGATCCTCCGACCGCTGCTGCTGGTCGATGACGACACCACCTTCGTTCGCGTGCTCGCACGAGTACTGAGCTCGCGCGGATTCGAGGTGATCACGGCGACCAACTTCGACGAGGCCCGTACGTTGGCGCGCCGACATCGTCCGGGCTATTGCGTACTCGACCTCAAGCTTGGCGAGGAAAACGGACTACGACTGATTCCCGAACTGCACGCCCTGATACCCGATACGCGCGTACTCCTGCTGACGGGCTATGCCTCGATCGCCACTGCGGTCGAGGCGATCAAACGCGGCGCCCACGACTACCTCGCCAAACCGGTCGACGCCGATGCCGTGGTGCGCGCGCTACTGGACGGCGACAACGCCGAAAGCGAAGACGACGACTTCCCCGACGCCCCCGAGGCGCCACTGGCGCTGCGCCGACTGGAGTGGGAACACATCCAGCGCGTACTCACCGAATGCGACGGCAACATCTCCGAAACGGCGCGTCGCCTCGGCATGCACCGGCGCACCCTGCAGCGCAAGCTGAGCAAGCATCCGGTAAGGGAGCGACCGGAGCGTGAGGAGTGATTGACTGGCTGCATGCAGCTGACCGCAGTTCGCGCTGAACCCACAGACGCCTCCGCTTTGGAGTCGAGCTGATCTGGAGGACGAGCTGGCGATCCAGGGGCCTGTCGCCGACCGAATCCAGTGTGATCGTCCGTGCTGGATGGCTTCAGCTACACGCCAGCTCTACCCGACGCCGCGAGCAACTGCACCGTGGTACGGAGCGGGCGACCCGCAATCCGTCGTATCCTTGGGGACTGACTCCCACTGCAGGAACAGATCGCGATGGACAAGGTTTATGCAAGCGCTGCCGAGGCACTCGACGGCCTTCTGCTCGATGACATGACAATTGCGGCCGGCGGTTTCGGGCTATGCGGCATTCCCGAGAACCTGATCGGCGCCTTGCTGGAGGCCGGCACCAAGGGTCTGACCATCGTCGGCAACAACGCCGGCGTGGACGATTTCGGCATGGGCCCCCTGCTCAAGACCCATCAGGTCAGGCGCGTGTACGCCTCCTACGTCGGCGAGAACAAGGAATTCGAGCGGCAGGTGCTGGCCGGCGAGCTGGAACTGCACCTGACGCCGCAGGGCACGCTGGCCGAAAAGCTGCGCGCCGGTGGTGCTGGCATCCCCGCCTTCTATACCCGCACCGGCTTCGGCACCACCCTGGCCGAAGGCAAGGAGACCAAGGTCTTCGATGGCAGGGAATACGTGCTGGAGGAAGCGATTCACGCCGATCTGTCGATCGTCAAGGCGTGGAAGGGTGATGCTCACGGCAATCTGGTCTTCCATGAAACCGCGCGCAACTTCAACCCGATGATCGCCACCTGCGGCAAGGCTTGCGTGGCCGAAGTGGAGCATCTGGTCGAGGTCGGCGAACTCGATCCGGACAGCATCCACGTCCCGGGCATTTACGTCGACCGCATTGTCCAGGGTGCCAGATACGAGAAACGTATCGAATTCCGCACCGTCGCCGGGGCCAACACCGGCAAGGAGAACCCGCAGCGCAGCGCGATGGCCAAGCGCGCGGCGAAGGAGTTGCAGGACGGTTTCTACGTCAACCTCGGTATCGGCATCCCGACCCTGGTGGCAAACTACATTCCCGCCGGCATCGATGTCACCCTGCAGTCGGAAAACGGCCTGCTCGGCATCGGTCCGTTCCCGGACGAGGCCAGCGTCGATCCCGACCTGATCAATGCCGGCAAGCAGACCATCACCACCCTGCCCGGCTCCAGCTTTTTCTCCAGCGCCGAATCGTTCGCGATGATCCGCGGCGGACATATCGACCTGTCGATCCTCGGCGGACTGGAAGTGTCCTGTACCGGCGACCTCGCCAACTGGATGGTGCCCGGCAAGATGGTCAAGGGTCCCGGCGGCGCGATGGATCTGGTCAGCGGCGTCAAGCGCGTGGTGGTGCTGATGGAGCACACCGCCAAAGACGGTTCACCGAAAATAAAGACCGCATGCGACCTGCCGCTGACCGGCAAGCAGGTGGTGGATCTGATCATCACCGACCTGTGCGTGTTCAAGGTCAACAAGGGCCACGGCCTGGTGCTGATCGAACTGCACGACGGCGTCGGCCTGGAACAGGTGCGCAGCAGTACCGGTTGCGCGTTTGACGTCGACCCCGCACTGGACTGAGCCCTCCACGAGCTGACTTGCGCGCAACGGTCTAGCTGCGCGCAAGACCGCTGCGGCGCGAGGCCAGGGTTTCGGCGATTCGCCGCCCCATAGTGGTTCTATGGCGCAAGAATCGGCGGAAGTATGGACCGTGCCGGCGGATTCGCAGACCGGCCGATCAAAGTCCGACAGACTCCAGGAGGCTCTCGGGCCTTGATGGTCGAGGCGAGAATTTGGCGGCGCGAGGCCAGGGTTTCGACGATTCGCCGCCCCATAGTGGTTCTATGGCGCAAGAAT
>SCSE01000048.1 GCA_004298015.1 Rhodanobacter sp. | reverse complement strand
CGTCAGAGCGGTACAGTCAAGTGGTTCAACGACGCCAAGGGTTTTGGCTTCATCACCCCGGAAAGCGGTGATGACCTGTTCGTGCATTTCCGCGCGATCCAGGGCACGGGCTTCAAGTCCTTGCAGGAAGGTCAGCGCGTCACGTTCATCGTCACCAAGGGCCAGAAAGGCCTGCAGGCTGAAGAAGTCCAGGTTGCCTGAGTCCACCCGGACTTGAGTTGATCTGAAAAAGCCCGCTTCGGCGGGCTTTTTTTGTGACTTGCGGCACCGGGTGCGACGGTGCGACCGCTTACGCCAGGCCGTGGCTGCGCAACAAGGCCTGCGGCTCCGGTTTGCGGCCACGGAAGGCGATGAAGCTCTCCAGGGCCGGACGACTGGCCCCGACGGCAAGGACCTCGCGACGAAAACGCTCGCCGGTGGCGCGGTCGATCACGCTGCCGCGCTCTCCGGCACGCTCCTCGAATTCGCCGAACGCGTCGGCCGACAGCAACTCCGCCCACAGGTAGCTGTAGTAGCCCGCCGCGTAGCCGCCGGCAAAGACATGGCTGAAACCGTGCGGAAAGCGTTGCCACGCCGGCGGATGCAGCACCGCAACCTGCTTGCGTACCGCACCGAGTACCGCCATCGGACGCGCGCCCTCGGCCGGGTCGTATTCCAGGTGCAGGGTAAAGTCGAACATCGCGAATTCGAGCTGACGTACCAGGAACAGGCCGGCGTGGAAATGCCGTGCGGCCAGCATCCGCTGGAACAGCTCGTCCGGCAGCTTCTCGCCGGTCTGGTAGTGCCGCGCGAACAGATCCAGTGCCTCGCGGTTCCAGCCGAAGTTCTCCATGAACTGGCTGGGCAACTCCACCGCATCCCACTCGACGCCGTCGATGCCACCGATCGACGGCAGGCTGATCTCGGTCAGCAGATGGTGCAGGCCATGACCGAATTCGTGGAACAGGGTAAGCACATCGTCATGGGTGAGCAGGGCCGGCTTGCCCGCCGTCGGCGGGGCGAAATTGCAGGTGAGGAAAGCCACCGGCAACTGCGGCTGGGTGCCATCGTCGAAACGGGCACGACAGACGTCCATCCAGGCACCGCCGCGCTTGCCGCTGCGCGCATACAGGTCGACATAGGCACCGGCGAACACACGGCCATCGGCATCGCGCAGATCGTAGTAGCGCACGTCCGGATGCCACCCATCGACCCCTTTCCGCAGCGACAGGCTGATGCCATAGAGCCGGGCGGTGAGACTGAAAAGGCCATCGATCACGGCTGGCAGCGGGAAGTAGGGCTTGAGCTGCTCCTCGTCCAGCGCATAACGCTGCTGGCGAAGTTTCTCCGCGGCGTAGCCGACGTCCCAGGCCTCGAGGTTGTCGAGTTTCAGCTCGCTGGCTGCGAACTCGCGCAAGCTCGCCAGCTCACGCTGGGCGACCGGTTTGGCGCGCGCGGCCAGATCGTGCAGGAACTCCATCACCTCGGTCGGCGAAGCGGCCATCTTGGTCGCCAGCGATTCTTCCGCGGCGTTGGCAAAGCCCAGCAGTTGCGCCGCTTCGTGGCGCAACGCCATGATCTTCTCGATCCGTGCGGAGTTGTCGAACTTGCCGGCATTCGGCCCCTGGTCGGAAGCGCGGGTCTGATAGGCCCAGTAGACCCGCTCGCGCAAGCCACGATGATCGGCATAGCTGAGCACAGCCTGCACGCTGGGCTGTTTCAGATTGACCAGATAGCCGTCCAGATCCTGGTCGGCGGCATACTGGCGCAGCACCGCACGAGCAGACTCCGGGATACCGGCGAGATCGCGTTCGTCGGTAATATGCTCGTGCCAAGCCTCGCTGGCGTCGAGCACCGCATTGGAGAATTCGGTCGACAGGCGGGACAGCTCGACGCCGATTTCGCGGAACCGCGTGCGGGCCGGTTCCTCCAGCGCGACACCGGACAGCTTGAAGTCGCGCAAGGCATGTTCCACCAGCGCCCGTTCGGGCCGCGGCAAGCCGGTGAACCCGGGCGCATCGGCCAGTGCCTGCACCGCCGCATACAGCTCGCGGTTCTGACCCAGCTCGATCGCATGTTCGGTGAGCGCCTCCTCGGCCGGCCCGTAGGCCGCACGCAAGGCTTCGCTGTCGGCCACCGAATGCAGGTGGCTGACCGGCGCCCAGGCACGCGCAAGCCGCTGCTCCAGCCGTTCCTGGGTCAGCATCACGGTGGCGAAATCACGCGGCGCATCGGCAGCGGTCAATGCGACGATGCCATCGCGGTAGTCGGCCAGCAGGCTCTCGATGGCCGGCGCCACCTGATCAGGCTGGATGCGGGAAAACGGCGGCAGGACCTCGTCGGCCAGCAGCGGATTGTCGTGGTTCATGAATGCTCCTTCAGACACCAGCGTGGCGATGCGACCGCCCGAAATCAAGCGTCCTGCCCCGACAGGTGGCTAAAATGAGGCAATGAATCCCCTGCGCAGTTACAAAGGCGTACTGCCGACCCTCGGCGTACGCGTCTATGTCGACCCGGCCGCCAGCGTGATCGGCGATGTGGTGCTTGGCGACGACGTCTCGATCTGGCCCGGCGCGGTACTGCGCGGCGACGTGCATCACATCCGTGTCGGCGCGGGCACCAACATCCAGGACGGCAGCATCGTTCACGTCACCCACGATGGCCCGTATTCTCCCGGCGGCTTTCCCTGCCTGATCGGCGCCGGGGTCACCATCGGTCATGCTGCGGTGATCCACGCCTGCACCCTCGGCGACCATTGCCTGATCGGCATGCACGCCACCGTGCTCGACGGCGCCGTGGTGAAGCCGCACGGCTTTGTCGGTGCCGGCAGTGTGGTGCCTCCCGGCAAGGTAGTCGGCGAAGGCGAGCTGTGGCTGGGCAATCCGGCGAAATTCGTGCGCCGGCTCAACGACCGTCAGATCGCACAGCTGCACTACTCGGCCGAGCAATACGTGCTGTTGAAGAGCGATTACCTGGCCGAGGCGTGACCGCCGACGCGGCCACGCCGTGCACCCTGCAGCCCGCGAGCCATCGCGCATCGCTCGCCGGGCAAGCGCTTACTCGTACTGCCGGCGCAGCGACTGGTAGACCGGCTCGGTATCCGGCCGTCTGCGATGCCACAACTCGAACGCATCGGCGGCGGTTTCCAGCAACATGCCAAGACCATCGAGGGCATAGCGAGCCCCCGCAGTCTTGGCCCAGACCAGAAAGTCGCTGGCCGCCGCGCCGTAGGACAAGTCATAGCAAAGCGCTCGCGCACCAGCGAGCGCAAAGGGCAGTCGCAACGAGGTTCCCAGCACACCGGCGGAAGTAGCGTTGACGATCAGATCGTAGCTGCCGATGTTGCCCAGATCCTTCCAGTAACGGGTATGCACGCGACCGGGTTCGCCGATGGCATCGGCCAGGGCATCGGCAGCCTCGGGCGAGCGGTTGACGATGGTCAGCGACTCGACGCCCGCATCCAGCAGATTCCAGGCCACGCCGTGCGCGGCGCCACCGGCGCCCAGCAGCAAGGTGTCGTGGCCGCGCAAATCCACATGGTGACGCTCGGTGATGTCACGCACCATGCCGGCGCCATCGGTGTTGTGCGCCGCCAGTCCACCGTCCGGCAGGCGGGTCAATACATTGGCGCTGCCGACCCGGGTCGCCTGCACACTGTGCTTGCCGGCAAGCGCGAACGCTGCGGCCTTGTGCGGCAAGGTCACGTTCGCGCCCTGCCCACCGCCGGCAAAGAACCGCTGCACGGCCTCGGCAAACTCGTCCGGTGCCGCATCGATGGCCGTGTACTCGAGCTGGAGACCGAACTGCCGGGCGAACGCCTGATGGATTACCGGCGAAAGACTGTGGCTGATCGGGTGACCGAAGACGGCAAACTGCATGGCTTTCATGGAAATTCCCGCTCCGCTTCCGGCGCCGGAGTATGGCGCGCGTGGTGGGCATGATTCTACCGCGCGCGGATCCGGGAACCGGTGTCTGTCGCAGCTGCTGCGACGAGGTCATCGCAGGCTGCACGCGCCACCTGACGAAAGGACACCGATCATGCGTATCCAACCACCATCCTCCCTCCATCACGCCCGCCTGCTCGGCGTCACGATGCTGTGGTTGCTCGGCGGCAGCAGCCTGCTGCTCAGCACCCTGGTGCCGTTGCATACCGCAATGCTCGGCTGGACACCTGCATTCTGGTTGCTCGGTGCGCCGCTGATCATGCTGCTGGCGCTGGAGCCTACGCTGCCGCGGCAGCTGCTGGCGCAGCGACGCACACGGCGACGGTCACGGCGCGATCCGATCTGGCACTGACCAGCCGCAGCAGCAGGACTCCTTGCAGGCGGAAAATTCGTGCCGCCCCGGGAGTGCCTGCACCGATTGCTTGCCTCAGAGATTGGGAAAATATCGATCGCTGCAGCGGACGATTTTTTCTCATCCTGCCACCCAGCGCCAGGATGCTCAACGCTGCCAGCTCAGACCTTTCCCATGCCGGTCACGCCTTGTCGCTTGCGTTCCATTCGGCGCAGGAACTCCTGCATCACCCGCAGATACAATTGATCGCCGATCTGGCCGTCTTCCACGCCGGCATCGATCGACGGGTTGTCGTTGACCTCGATCACTACCGGCTTGTCGCCAACCTGCTTCAGATCCACCCCGTACAAGCCATCGCCGATCGGCTGCGTGGCTTTCAGTGCCAGCTTGACCACCTCGGTAGGTGCATCGCCGATCGCGATGGCCTCGAAACCGCCGGTTTTCGCCGTGCCCTTGGCGCCATGGTTGTAGATCTGCCAGTGGCCACGCGACATGTAGTACTTGCAGGCATACAGCGGCTCGCGGTTGAGCACGCCGATGCGCCAGTCGAATTCGGTGTAGACGTACTCCTGCGCCAGCAACAAGGCGCTGTGCTGAAACAGACCGCTCACCGCCTGGGTCAGCGCCGCCTCATTCTCCACCTTGACCACACCACGCGAGAACGAGCCGTCCGGGATCTTCAGCACCAGCGGAAAGCCGAGTTTGGCGACCACCTCCTTCATCCCCTTGGCGTCGTCGCGGTACAGAATTTCGGTGCGCGGCACCGCCAGCTTGCGCGCGACCATCACATCGTTGAGGAAGATCTTGTTGGTGCAACGCAGGATCGAGGTCGGATCGTCGATCACCACCATGCCTTCCTTCTCGGCGCGATGGGCGAAGCGGTAGGTATGGTTGTCGCTGGCGGTAGTCTCGCGGATGAACAGGCCGTCGTACTCGGCCAATCGCTGATAGTCGTTCTTGCCGATCGGATCGACCTCGATCCCCAGCGATTTGCCCGCGGCGATGAAGGCCCTCAGCGCCTTTTTGTTGGACGGCGGTATCGCTTCCTTCGGGTCGACCAGCATCGCAATGTCGTAGCGGTACAACTTGCGCGCGCGGGGCTTGCGCCACAGCTTCTTGGAGAAGCGGTCCAGCTCCTGGGCAAAGGCATCTTCCTGGGCATCGTCCAGCGTCTGCAGCCCGACCGGCTTGATCGAACTGACCTGCCATACGCGGTCGCGTTCGAATTCGATCCGCAGCAACGGGCAGGGGAACATCTCGAACACCTGCCGCGCCAGGTCCTGCAACGCCGGATAAGCGGTCTCGCCGAAGTAGACCAGGATGCCGAAGTCGGTGGTATCGCGGCCGCCAGCCGGCAGGAAGTGGGTCAACTTCTGGTTCAGGTCCTCGATGTCCAGGCCGTACAGCGAGCGCCGGCGAAGGTCATTGACGGTACGCACCGACGGCATCACCCGATGCCCGCGCGCTTCGGCCAGGAGCGACACGTAATAGCCGGTGCCCAGGTATTTGTAGCTGCGGCACAGGTTCAGCACATGCGTGCGTTCGTCGTCGCCACCGGCCGGGCTGCGCAGGTAATCCATCGCGCTCATCACATCGATGGACGGGTAGTACGAGCCCCAGTCGGAGGCCTTTTCGACAACGATGACCAGACGGGTCATGAGATCTCTCAAGCTGGGTTGCCCGGGCCAGAATACCCCGGCCAGGAGGCTGTCGGCCGTTGATCGACCGGTCTGCGAATCCGTCCGCGCCGTCCAAAATCCCGCGGCCTCGTGGCCCATGGAGTCACCCTGGGCCAGCGAATCGCCGGAAATCTTTCCTCGCGCCGCCAAATTCTCGTCTCGACCACCAGCGCCCGATAGCCTCCTGGCGCGATGGAACGAATGCGTCGCGCAGTGTGGCACAGGCGCGGCAACGCACAAGTCATCGCGCTGAAGCCTGAATAAATGCCTCCACACCGGTCCCGCGGACACGCGATGGCAACCCTTCCGACTGCTAGAGTTCGCGCCATTCGTCAGCTATCCCGGGCGCGAGCCCATGCTGTCACCGAACGGAAGACCCTACCCGCATGCAGCCTCCCCCAGCCTCCGCCACTGTGCGCGTGCGCCGCGCCGACAACAGCGACCTCGACGACCTGGTTGCGCTGGAACAACGCAGCTTCGACAGCGATCACCTCAGCCGGGCGCAGTACCGCCGCCACCTGGACAGCACATCTGCCCGGGTGCTGGTGGCCAGCGCCAACCACCGCCATTTCCTCGGTACCGCGGTACTGTTTTTCCGCAAGGGCAGCGCGATAGCGCGGCTTTACTCGCTGGCCACCCAACCCGCCGCGCGCGGCAAAGGCGTCGGCTCGGCCCTGCTGCAAGCGGCCATTCGCACCGCCGCAGGTCGGGGCTGCCGTGCCCTGCGCCTGGAAGTGCGCACCGACAATGCCAGCGCCATCCGCCTCTACGAACAGCTTGAGTTCCGGCGCATCGGCCAGCTCCCGCAGTACTATCAGGACGGCAGCGACGGGTGGCGCTACGAGAGGACGCTGACCCCCGCGGACGGCGACTCGCAGCGGTAGGCTCCCACGACCGCACCCTCCGTCGCCGCAAGACAGGCCGCACGTATTGCAGGGCTGTTCTCGCGGACAAGCCGCCGGAACAACGTCAGGCAAGCCATGGCTCAAGTCGAGACGCTTGCTGCCGATCGTGCCTTGGGCATGCAGCTCCCCTGCCGCGTGCCGCTCGCCGCCGTGAGGCGCTCATGGTGCTCGTAGAGCTTGGACAACAGGTGAAAGAGCAAGGCGCCGCCGGCCTGCGAGAACGGCAGATAGCCAGGCTCGTCGAGGATCACCAGATCCATGCGCATGAGCGTATAGGCTGGCTTTGTTCGGCCTGCAGCAGGTACTCGATCAGCCAGTGCGACACCTGCAGGGCGGCGGTGCTACCTTGCTCCAGCAACTCGGCATAGGCCTGTGCCATGCCATGCAGTTCGAGCGCCTTCAGATCGGTGACCAGCCAACTGTTCCGGATTTTCGGTAGATTTCCATAACTACCGAAACTATGGAACACTCCCGGCATGCTGCCCCCACCCGTCCATCGCCTGTTTGTCCGCACCGGCACGCTGCGCAGCCGTGAGCTGACCGCGTGCGGGGTGTCGCGGGTGCAGCTGTCGCGCTGGCTGGCGGCCGGTGAACTGCAGCGGCTGGGGCACGGCATCTATGCGCTGCCGAACTACGCGCCGAACCAGCATGCCTCGCTGGTGGAGGTGGCGCGCCGCGCGCCGCAGGTGGTGTTCTGCCTGCTGACCGCACTGCGCTTCCATGAGCTGACCACGCAGGCGCCGTTCGAGGTGTGGATTGCCATCGGCAACAAGGATCATCCGCCGCGACTGGCGTATCCGAAGCTGCGGGTGCAGCGCTTTTCACCGGCCTCGCTGCACTACGGCGTGCTGGAACATCGGGTGGACGGTGCCACGCTGCGGGTGACCGATGTGGCCAAGACGGTGGCCGACTGCTTCAAGTTTCGCAACAAGGTGGGGCTGGATGTGGCGCTGGAGGCGCTGCGCGAAGCGGTGCAGGCGAAGCGCACCACGGTGGACGCTATCTGGGCAGCGGCCAAGGTGTGCCGTGTGGCCACGGTGATGCGCCCTTACCTGGAGTCGCTGGCATGAGTGACCCGCGAGCGGACTCGGTGCGCGCCCGCCTGCTACAGCGGGCGCGGCAACACGGCGAGGATTTCAACCTGCTGCTGACGCGCTACGCGCTGGAACGCTGGCTGTATCGACTCTCGGTATCGGACGAGCGCGCCGGCTTTGTGCTGAAGGGCGCGCTGCTGTTTTCGCTGTGGTTCGACGAGCCCCACCGACCGACCCGCGACGCGGATTTTCTCGGTTTTGGCGCGGTCGATGCCGAGCTGTTGCGCGACCGCCTGCAGGCAATCTGCCGCATAGAGTGCGACGACGGCATGCACTTCGACCCGGACTCGGTGCAAGTGGGGCCGATCCGCGAGCAGGCGCGTTATGACGGCTTGCGCGCCGAGCTGCTGGGCTGGCTGGGTACCGCGCGCTGCAACGTGCAATTGGATGTGGGCTTTGGCGACGCGGTGACGCCGGCGGCGCAGGAGATGGATTACCCGACCCTGCTGGCGGACGTGCCCGCGCCGCACCTGCGCGTGTATCCCCGCGAGACCGTACTGGCGGAAAAGCTCGAAGCGATGATCGTGCTGGGCATGCGCAACAGCCGCATGAAGGACTATTTCGACGTGTGGGTGCTGCTGCGGCAGGGCGGGTTTGATCCGGCCGTGTTGGCGCATGCAATCCACGCGACCTGCACGCGGCGCGAGACGGCCTTGCCGGAGGGTTGGCCGACCGGTCTGGCTGACGAATTTGCGACCGATGCCATGAAGCTGGCGCAATGGCAGGCGTTTCTGCGCAAGAATCAGCTGGCGGCACCCGCACTAGCGGAGCTGATCGGGGAACTGCGGGCTGCGCTGGAGCAGCCGCTGGATATGGCAAGGGGACTGTCGGCGTGAGTCAATTCGTGTTTCTCAGCGGGGAGTGGCCGCAGGTTGCTTCCACCGCGATGCGCGCCGAGGCGCTGGCGTATCCAGATCCGCGCACGGCCTGCTTCTATGCACGGCGAGCGCTGGAGCTAGCGGTGGCCTGGGCGTACAAGCACGACCCGGCGTTGAAGCTGCCGTATCAGGACAACCTCAGCGCATTGATCCACGAGCCGAGTTTCAAGAAGGCGGCGGGCGAGGCGGTGTTCACCAAAGCACGCCTGATCGTGACGCTGGGCAACCAGGCGGTGCACAGCACACGGCCGATCGCCGCTGCCGACGCGGTGACCGCGGCACGAGAGCTGTTTCATGTTGCGTACTGGCTGGCTCGTACCTACGGCCGCAGCAGCCGGCCGGAACCCGGCTTGCGCTTTGACCCGGCGACGTTACCCAAGATCACGCCGGTGCCGGCGCAGACGGTGGCTCAGCTGCAGACGCTGGAAGCGCAGCTGCACGAGCGCGACGAGAAGCTCTCCAAGCTGCTGGCCGACCGCTCGGCGTTGGACGAAGAACTCACCCGGCTGCGCGCGCAGGTGGCGGAAGCACGCAAGGCGGCCACGGCGCAGCCGGATACGCACGACTATTCCGAGGCCGAGACCCGCGACGCGTTCATCGACCTGCTGCTGCACGAGGCGGGGTGGCCGCTGGACCAGCCGCGCGACCGCGAGTTTGAAGTGGCCGGCATGCCCAATAGGCAGGGCAAGGGCTTTGTCGACTATGTGCTGTGGGGCGACGACGGCCTGCCGCTGGCGGTGTTGGAGGCCAAGCGCACCCGCCGCGACGCGCGCGTGGGTCAGCAGCAGGCGAAGCTCTACGCCGACTGCCTGGAGCAACAGTTCGGTCAGCGCCCACTGATTTTCTACAGCAACGGCTACCAGCACTGGCTGTGGGACGACCTGAACTACCCGCCGCGGCAGGTGCAGGGCTTCTATACGCAGGCCGAACTGGCGCTGGCGCTCCAGCGCCGCCGCACGCGCCAGCCGCTGGCAACAGCGGAGATCGACACCCATATCGTCGAGCGCTACTACCAGAGCCGAGCAAGAGGCGCACGGCCTGGGCTTGTTCGTGCGGACGCTGGTCGGCATGGACCGCGAAGCGGCCAAGCAGGCGCTGGGCGGCTTCCTAGAAGGCAAAAAACCCTCAACGCCAGCCAGATCGAGTTTCTCAACCTGATCGCCAACCACCTGACCCAGCACGGCGTGATGGAGGCGGCGGTGCTCTACGAGTCGCCGTTCATTGACATCGCGCCGCAGGGGCCGGAGGGGTTGTTCACGTCGACGCAGGTGGATGAATTGGTGGCGGTGCTGGCGCGGATACATCACTGTCCCAGTGATGTCCGCTGTACCTGAGCAGCTGTCTTCTGGGAGTGCGAAGAATTTCACTCGAAGGTAGCCTTGCATCGAAAGCTATTCGATAAACTTTACAACACGGGCTTCGCGCATCTTCGCATCGAGACCACGTTGCCGCCGGCACGCAGGCCGTCCAGATAGTTCGCCCACTCCTGCATGATCTTCCGGCGCTCCGGCAGATGCTGAGCCTTGTTGTAGACGCCGGATACCCCTGGCTCCTTATGCGATAGCTGGCGCTCCAGCGCCTCGGGGTTCCAGCCGAGCTCGCCTAGCAGAGTGCGGGCCATGTGGCGGAAACCGTGACCGGTGATGATGCCCTTGTAACCGATGCGCGCGAGCGCGGCGTTCACCGCGCCGTCCGACATATGGCGGCTGGCACTACGGGCGCCGGGAAACAGGTAGCGACCACGGCCGGTGAGCTGGTGCAGTTTGCGCAGGATCTCCACCGCCTGTCGGGATAGCGGCACGATGTGAGGCTGCGTGTTGGGGTTTTCCTTCTCCGCCTTGCGCAGCTTGCGGATCATCGGCGGCACGGTGTAGCTGGGCTCCTCGCCATCAAGATCGAACTGAACCCACTCGGCCATGCGAATCTCACCGGGGCGGCAGAACCACAACGGCGCCAGCTTCAACGCACAGTGCACCACAAACGTGCCAGTGAACCCATCCATGGCGCGCAGCAGCTCACCCACCTTCGCCGGGTCGGTAATGGTCGGGTAATTCTTCGGCTGGCGCGCGGGCAACGTGTCTCGCAGATCCGCCGCGGGATCGCGGCTTGCCCGCTCGGTGGCGACAGCGAAGCGAAAAACGCGGCTTAGCTGATGCCGCAGGCGGTGAGCCTGCTCGATATGCCCGCGCTTCACCACATGTGCAAGCAACGGACGAATCTCGGCCACACCCAAATCGGACACGGGCAAGTGGCCCAGCCAGGGGAACGCATGATTCTCCAGCCGGTCACGCTCTTTGGCGTACTGCCCGGGCGTCCACTCGCCCTGTTTCAGGGCCAGCCACTCACGCGCCACCACTTCAAAGCTGTTCGCGGCACGGTCCTGCCCGGCAGCCTTGGCCGCCTTGCGCTGCGCGCCAGGGTCGGAGCCTGCAGCCACCAGTTTGCGTGCTGCATCGCGTTTGCCCCGAGCGTCCCTCAAACCTGTGTCGGGGTAGGTGCCCATGCTCAACGTCTTGCGCTTACCGTCAAACCGATAGTCAAAGCGCCACCAGCGCGAACCGCTCGGGTTGAGAAGCAGGTACAGGCCGTTGCCGTCAGCCAGCTTTTGCGGCTTGTCGCCGGGCTTGGCGTTCCGGATCGCGGTGTCGGTAAGTGACATGACGGCGGCCTCTCGACGGTAACTTTTTTGCCGGTAACTGGTTACCGACAGAACTACCGTCGCGTGACGGTAGATTGCAATGTACCTCATAGGAATGCATAGGACACAAAAAAGGCCGGAACCCTTGCTGTTACTGGGTTTACCGGCCTTCTTGGAACGTCGTGAAACATGAATTTGGTGGCTATGGGTGGACTCGAACCACCGACCTCGGCATTATGAGTGCCACGCTCTAACCAGCTGAGCTACATAGCCTTGCGGAACCGCCCCGCGGCAGGCATCGGACGATGTCGGGCGGGGCGCGGCAGTGTAGTGGGCTGGCCGGCCGGGTTCAAGTCCACTGCTTGCCGATGCTTTGCCGACTATGTTTGAATCGCGGTCAGTGCTGGATGCAGCCTCGACGGCGGAATCCGCGCCGTGCCGCTCCCGGAGGCGAGATGATCGACGTTGATGGCTACCGTCCGAATGTGGGAATCGTGTTGCTCAACACGAACGGGCAGCTGTTCTGGGCACGTCGGATCAACCGCGATGGCTGGCAGTTTCCGCAAGGTGGCATGAACAGCGACGAGACCCCGCTGGAGGCGATGTATCGCGAGCTGGAGGAGGAAACCGGCCTGCATCCTCACCATGTGGAAGTGGTTGCGGCAACCCA
The DNA here is from genome assembly GCA_004298015.1 of Rhodanobacter sp. Taxonomy (GTDB): domain Bacteria; phylum Pseudomonadota; class Gammaproteobacteria; order Xanthomonadales; family Rhodanobacteraceae; genus Rhodanobacter. The sequence goes on along the minus strand of SCSE01000048.1, from coordinate 33,260 downwards.
TGGCTGGCTTCGCTACAAGCTGCCGCAGCGCTATATCCGCCGCCACCAGCGGCCAACCTGCATCGGCCAGAAGCAGGTATGGTTTCTGCTCAAGCTGGTCAGCACCGAGGAAGCCTTGAATCTGGGGGCCTGTGACAAACCGGAATTCGATATCTGGCGCTGGGTGGATTTCTGGTATCCGGCCGCGCACGTGGTGAATTTCAAGCGCCAGGTGTACGAACGCGCCCTGCGCCATTTCGCGCCCCTGGTGGAAGGGCTTTTCAGCATCGAAGTGGGCACCGTGCCGCCGCGTGGCCGCGATGGCAGTGAGCCGAACGGCCGCGAAGCTGCCTGACCGCCGCTCGGGCAGCTTGCCCTTCGATTGTTGACAATCATTCGCATTCGCGTTCTTATATGCAGCATGTATGTCTGCCTGTGCAACGCCGTAACTGACCATGACATCCGCCGCGAGGCGGCCGACGGTGTGCATTCGTTTGCCGAGCTGCAGGCGCGTACCGGCTGCTCGGATTGCTGCGGTTGCTGCGAGCCGGAGGCACGCGCCACGCTCGACCGCGCGGTCGCGCAGGTGACATGCCGGCTACCGGTTGCAAGCACGGCCTGACGGCAGACCCGCGGGCACGCTTCCGCCCTCGCCTGCATGGCGCCCGAACCGTTGCCCCCGAAGCCACCGAGTTGCCTGACCGGGTGACTTGCCGCTTGACCCCCGTGAAACGCACGCCTCGCAGCCGGCGCATGCGACCGCCGTGCTCAGCGCAAGCGGGTGCTTTCGAGGTTTCGACCGAATTCGAGCGTGCCGGGGCTCGTGGCGCCACGGGTTCGCGTGCTCACTGCATCATCGAGGCGTCGTTGCTCCGATCCCACCGCTCCCGGCGGCGGCTTTGTATAGTGCCTGTTCTACCTCTTCGAACTGCAGGAGATCCATCATGAAAGGCGATGCCAAAGTCATCGAGTTCCTCAACAAGGTGCTCTACAACGAGCTTACCGCGATCAACCAGTACTTCCTGCATTGCCGCATGCTCAAGAATTGGGGCTATGCGGAGCTGGCCGAGCACGAATACAAGGAGTCGATCGAGGAGATGAAGCATGCCGATCATCTGATCGAGCGCATCCTGTTTCTCGATGGTCTGCCGAACCTGCAGCATCTGGGCAAGTTGCGGGTCGGCGAAAACGTGCTGGAGACCATGCAGGGCGATCTCGACCTGGAGCTCGATGCGGTGAAGGACCTGCGCGCGGCCATCGCCCACAGCGAAACGATCGCCGACTACGTCAGCCGCGACCTGTTCAAGAACATCCTGCACGACGAGGAAGAACACATCGACTGGCTGGAAACCCAGTTCAGCCTGATCAAGGACATCGGTACCGAGCGCTACCTGCAGAGCAAGATGCTGAGCTGACAACCGCCGCTTTCGGCTGCGCGGACACGCTGCGAGCCGAAAGCGTGCGGCCGTTCCTTGACGCTTTCATCACGCCCGGTCTATACGTAGGGTTTTACTGGATTGTCCGCATGGCCTCACGACCACCACCGCGCTTTGTTGTGCGCAGGCATGACGATCCGGGCGGCTGGTGGCGGCGGCGCTGGTGGCTGGCGCTGTTCTGGCTGATCAGCCTGGCGATCACCGCGCTGCTGGCCGGGCTGATGGCACGGTCCACTACCGGGCCGAGTGCCTCCGACCCGGCCTCGCAAGCGGTGGGGACTGCAGCGGCAACGGTAACGACGGTCAACGACCTGAAGCAGCAGATCGCCAACCTTCAGCGCGCCGCGCAGGTGAATCAGGTGGCCACCCGAGCCTTGCGCGGCACCCTGACCCAGCGGGAAGAGGAGATCAGCGGCCTGCGCGCGGATCTCGGGTTCTATTCACGGCTGGTGGGCGGCGGCACCCAGCGACACGGGCTCAAGGTGCAGGAGGTCAAGCTGCAACCGATCTCCGGCTCGCGCGGCTGGAATCTGGTACTCAGCCTGACCCAGAATGCCAAGCGCGGCGACGAGATATCCGGCACTGCTTCGGTTCGGGTGGAAGGTTTGAGCGGCGACAAAGTGGTGCAACTGGGCTGGTCCGCGCTTGGCGACGCCGCGCAAAAGGACGGGCTGCCGTTCCAGTTCATGTATTTCCAGCAGCTGCAAGGCACCATCGTGCTGCCCGCTGGTTTCCGTCCGACCCGGCTGCGTATTCTGATCAAGCCCAAAAAGGGGCAGCCGGTGACCCGCACAGTCACCTGGCGCGAGGCCCTCAGCGGCAACATCACTTCAGCTCAAGAGAATCACGATGCTCAACCGTAAACGCAAAGCCCACAGTGACACCACCAGTCACGACACCAGCTTGATTGCACGCGGCACGGTGATCCGCGGGGACCTGCATTTCAGTGGCGCGCTGCACCTGGACGGGCGTATTGAAGGCGCGGTGCTGGCTGAGGGGGACGACGCGATGTTCACCCTCAGCGAACACGGCCAGGTACAAGGCGAAATCCGCGTGCCGCATGCGGTGATCAATGGCCATGTTACCGGCGACGTGCATATCAGTGCCCGCCTGGAACTGGCCGCGCAGGCGCGCATTGACGGCGACTTGCGCTATCACACGCTGGAAATGGCCGCTGGCGCCCAGGTCAACGGCCGGATCGCCCGCCAGGACGGTCAGGCACAACGCGAGTTGCCGTCACCAGCAAGTGAGGAGGAAACCGCAGCCGATTGAAACCGGAACCTTCCGGGCGTCATGCAGGTATGCTTGTATCGGACCCGTACCGACCCCACGTGAACGCCATGGAAACTTTTGTTGCGATCCCTGACTACCGCAGCAGCTCCCCGCTGCTGTTCACCGAAGCGGCGGCACGCAAGGTGCACGAGCTGATTGCCGAAGAGGGCAACCCGGCGCTGAAGCTTCGCGTCTACATCAATGGTGGTGGCTGTTCGGGCTTCCAGTACGGCTTCACCTTCGACGAGGCGCAGGCCGACGACGATTTTTCCGTCGAGCGCGAAGGCGTCACCCTGCTGTGCGATCCGCTTTCGCTGCAATACCTGACCGGCGCCCAGATCGACTACGCGGAAAACCTCAGCGGGTCGCAGTTCGTCATCAGCAATCCGAATGCCAAGAGCACCTGCGGCTGCGGCTCGTCGTTTTCCGTCTGAGCGGTCTGCTGCCTTGGATCGGGCCACCCTGCCGCGACCGAATACCTTCGCCGGGCTCAGCCTGAGCCTCGACCGGCACGCGGAGCGACGCGAGCAATCGTCATGGGTGGCAGCGCAGGAAGCTGCCCCCGCGGCGCGCTATCTGCTGCTGGATGCAGCCGGTGAGGCGTATGTCCGCCTAGATCAAACCACACTGCGCTGGCTCGACCCCGATGAACGCGCGCAATGGCTGGACACGCGACCCGCCAGCCTGCTCGGCGTGGCCGATCAACGGCCGTATTTCATGCTGGTGCTGGACGATGGCGCAGACCTCGCCGCGCTGGAACAGGCGCTCGAGGCACGGCGCATGAGCCTGCGCCACGCCGGCATGCAGTTGCCGGCAGACCAGGCCGGACTGTTTGCCTTTGCCAAGGGGCTGTCGCACTGGCAACGCGAGACCCGGCGTTGCGCCCGCTGCGGCAGTGAGCTGCAGCTGGTTTCCGCCGGACACCGCGCGCGATGCAGCAACGCCGAATGCGGTCGCCTGCATTTTCCGCGTACCGACGCGGCCGTCATCATGCTGGTCGAGCACGAAGGCGCCTGCCTGCTCGGGCGCCAGGCCGGCTGGCCTGCGGGACGCTACTCGACCCTCGCCGGCTTCGTTGAACCCGGCGAGTCGCTCGAGGACGCGGTGCGCCGCGAGGTCGCCGAGGAGGCGGGTGTGATTGTCGACGAAGTGCACTATCACTCCTCACAACCCTGGCCGATGCCGGCGTCGCTGATGGTGGGCTTCGTCGCCACCGCCACCTCGCCGCATATCGAGCGTCGCGACCACGAACTGGAGGACGTCCGCTGGTTCACCCCGGCGCAAATCCTCGCCGGACTCGACGACGGCAGTTTCGTCCCCTCGCCGCCGCTGTCGGTGTCCTATCACCTGCTGGCCTGGTGGCTGCAGCAGCGGGCGGGACTTGATCTGGATGCCTGCGTCGCCGCCGCTTCGAGTAGTGGCCACGGGTTCCCCGCGTCGGGCTGAGAAGGCTGAGAAGGCTGAGAAGGCTGAGAAGGCTGGGAGAAAATCGCCCATCTACAGAGAGCGTCGCCCGACGTTCGATATTTTCCCTGCCTCTGAGCTCAGATGAGCCTGGGCACCGCCGGGCCCATGCTTTGGGTGGACGGGCCGGCAGGTCACACAGGTGAATGAACTCCGGGCCGTCGATGAAGTCCACACGCAGGTGGCAATCTGCACGGGACTGCCGCTGGTGCGTTCATGTGCTCGATCGTGGGATGGCAAGCCTCTTTCCTGTCGACGAATCGCGATCCCATGTCATCGTCCTCGGCCTTCATGCGGGCCTGCTGCTGACGTTGTGCCACGCCATGGCATCTTCGTCACGCCACTCGCCGGTACGGACCGGGCGGCGGCAAGACGGACTCACGGTGCACCTGATCCATCTGCCGATAAACACGTCGAAGCCACGGCAGCAGCCGCCTCACATCGCGACGCCGTCGGCACCAGGCGGTCGCCACGCCCGCCCCGTCGCTCTTGCCCTCCGCCGTGCGTCAGGACTCAAGGCGTCAGCCCGATCCGTACGCCTGGCCGATCGGCGCAAAAAACCCGTGATGCTGACTTCAGCGCCTGTCGCCAGCGGCTCCGAGCCGGGCTACATCGCCAGCGGCGAGCTGCTGCACCGCATTGAGCGGCCCATGGGGCGATCCAGTGCGCGGCTGCCCGGCTCGGGACTGCAGCGATCGTCGAAGGCTTGCGCTTGATCGATTCGAGGGACCAGGGGGTCGGCAGCATCGCCCGCGAACTGCAGTCCCTGTTTGGCGTTCCCGACCGCCATTGCGTCGACGTTGATGCGTGGCGCGGCATGTCGACCCGGGAACTTCTGAGGCGTCACATCTCGCCTGGCCAGGTAGGGAGGACCGCTCGCGAGTACCACTGCCTGCCGCATCGACGATGATCCAGACCCAGCCTCGCTGCGGACTGTGGTCTTGGGTGTGCTTGGCCTACAATGCGGGTTCTGTCTGCGAGACTGCCCTTCATGGCCTTACGTCTGCTTGCCGTTCTCGTCGCCCTGGGGTTGCTGCACCTGATGCCGCAGCTGGCACGCTGGCGGGTGGACGGTCTGTTCCGCCGCTGGGTCGCCCAGCTGTCGGATACCAGTGGCGCCGGACGCGTGCTGCTGGCCTTGCTGCCAGCCCTGGCACTTTGCCTGCTGCTGTTCTGGTTGCTCGGCCGCACCCCGGCCGGCGATGTGCTGCAGTGGCTGTTTTCGCTGGCGGTGTTGTTGTACTGCTTCGGCCCGCGGGAGTTCGAGGCGGACCTTGAAGCCATCGTGAAAGCCCCCGATGACGCCCGCCGCGAGGCTGCGGCGCAGGCACTGGCCGACGATGGCCTCGAAATCAGCTGGAGCGCTCCGGCGCTGGGCGTGGCGGCGGTGTATGCGGCGTTGCGCCGGCGCTTCGGGGTACTGTTCTGGTTTTTCCTGCTGGGGCCGGTCGGCGCGCTGTTGTATCGACTGGCGCGGACCTTGCGTCAGGACATCGCTTCGCAGCTCGACGCGGACAGCGATACCGCTGCCGGTTACCTGGCCAACGCACTCGACTGGGCGCCCGCCCAATTGCTGGTCTTCACGCTGGCCGTGGTGGGCCACTGGGAGGCCGTCATCGGCGCCTGGAAGCGCTGGCAGATGCAGGCCACACCCACCAGCTGGTATCAGTCCGGCCCGGATTTTCTCGGTGCCGCCGCGCAGGCCGACATCCTCACCGAGATCGAGGCGGGGGATGGCTATTTCGAGGAGCGCAGTGATCCATTGTTCGAGCTGATACGCCTGCGCAGCGCCCTGCTGCGTGCCTTGCTGGCATGGCTCAGCGTGGTGGCGTTGATTGTCATCGGCAGCTGGATCGGCTGAGAGGCGGCAAAAATCGCACGCGTGTTGCGCTCGCCGTCGGATGCCCTCAGGCCAGGTCGCCACGCAATACGCGCACCCGCCGTTCCAGCCCGGCGGCGGTTGCCGACAACGACGGCTCGGTCGGATCGATCACCAGCTCCACCCGCGCCCTGAAACGCCGCGGCAGGCGTGCCCGATGCAGGGTCGAGTCACGCCGGCTCCACATGCTGCCCCACAAGCCGCGCAAGGCCATCGGTACCACCGGCACCGGGCGCCGGGCCAGAATTTTCTCCAGTCCCGGCCGGAACGGGGCGATCTCGCCGTCAGCGCTCAGCGCGCCTTCGGGGAACAGACAGACCACCTCGCCAGCGGCCAACGCGGTGTCGATGGCGTCGTAGGCCTGCTGCAACAGCAGCGGATCTTCCTTGTGCCCGGCAATCGGAATCGCCCTGGCAATACGAAACACGAAACGCAGCAACGGGATGCGAAAGACCCGGTGGTATATCACGAAGCGCGCCGGACGCCGCAGCTTACCGAGCAGCAGCAAGGGGTCCATGAAACTGACATGGTTGCAGACCAGCAAGACCGGACCTTCCCCGGGAATGTTGTCCGCGCCATCGACACGCACCCGGTACAGCGTGTTCACCAATACCCAGGTGATGAAGCGCATCAGGAATTCGGGTACCAGGGTGAAAATGTAGCCCGCCACCAGCACGTTGAGCAGCGCAGCGGCGAGGAAGATCTGCGCCGGGTCCAGCCCCAGCGCACCCAGTCCCAGGCCGAAACCCGCCGCCAGCACGATCAACAGCGCATTGAGAATATTGTTGCCGGCGATGATGCGCGACAGCTTCTCGCGCGGCGCACGTGCTTGCACGAAGGCGAACAGCGGCACCACGTAAAACCCGGCAAACATGCCGATAAGCGTCAGGTCGAACGCAATGCGCCAGTTGCCCGCGCCTTGCAGGAATGCCAGCCAGTCCAGACCGCGCACGGCGGCCATGCCATGCCGCGCGAAATACAGATCCACACCAAACACCGTCAGGCCGAACGCACCCAGCGGCACCAGGCCGATTTCCACCCGCTTGCCAGACATCCGCTCGCACAGCAGCGCACCGAGCCCGGTGCCGATCGAGAACAAGGTCAGTACCAGCGTATTCACCGAGCCGTCGCCACCCAGGATTTCCCGCGTGTAAACCGGTAGCTGGGCGATAAGCACCGTGCCGAAAAACCAGAACCAGGAAATTCCCAGCACGGCGTTGAATACCGCGCGGTCGGCACGGGTGATGCCCAGTACCCGTGCCGTTTCGCTGAACGGGTTCCAGTTGAAGCGCAGATCCGGCGCGGTCGCCGGGGCGGCGGGAATCCAGAGGCTCACCAGATACCCGGCCACCGCCACCATGAGGGTCGCCGCTGCCGCCAGCAACGGCCCGATGCCTCCTACCAGCATCAACGCGTTGCCCGCGATCATGCCCACCAGCATCGCCAGCTGTGTGCCGGTTTCCACCAGCCCGTTGCCGCCCACCAGTTCGACCGGCTTGAGCGCCTGCGGCAGGATCGCGTACTTGATCGGCCCGAACACGGTCGAATGCACGCCCATCAGGAACAGCACCACCAGCAGCAAGCCGGTGTGGTGGGTGTAGAAACCGACGGCGGCCAGCGCCATCGCGGCGATCTCGAACAGTTTCACCCAGCGGATGATCCGGGTCTTCTCGAATTTTTCCGCCAACTGCCCGGCGGTGGCCGAAAACAGGAAAAAAGGAATGATAAACAACGCGGGTGCCAGGTTGGTGTACAGCGACACCGCGTGATCATCCAACCCCATCCGGAAAGCCACCAGCATCAGCAGCGCATTGCGGAACGCGTTGTCGTTGAACGCGCCCAACGCCTGGGTCCAGAAAAACGGGGCAAAACGTCGCTTGCCCAGCAATGCGAATTGACTCATGCCGTGCCCTGTCTGGGATGCCTGCCCTGGCCCTCAGAGGGTTGGCCGACATCACGCCGAGCGTGCAGCATGAGGCGTTCCGGCGAATTTTTGCAAGGTAGGTGAAACTTTTCGCGTGCGATAGTGGTCATCAGTCGTGGTGTAAACGGCTACTCCCGACAGTCGTTGATGGATATCAATCCCCGATTTCCGGATTTAACTGCTCCGACCGACAGCGTTATGGCAAGTATTTACGAAATAGTCGGTTTGACGCAGAATACTGCGACAAGAGGTTATCCCGCATAGCCCCTCGAAGATTTGGCAATCCCCTCCAGCTCCACCAGGCCAGTATCATGAACGTGCAGCAGATCACCCCCCAGACGGCAGCCGCCAACACCTTTTCAGAACGCATAAAATTGCTGATCAAGCGGGTCGGCAGTGCGACTGAAATCGCACGAATGTGTGGCTTCTCCGAAGGTGTGGTACGCAGCTGGCGTGACGGCAACACCGATCCTTCCCGCGCGCGCTGTGTCACGCTGGCGCGCACCCTGGGCATTTCGCTGGTCTGGCTGGTAGCGGGTGAAGGCACGATTCAAGGCGACACCGCCACCAACACCCATGACGATCAGTACAGCAGTGAAGTGGTTTCCATGCAGCGGCAGCGGCCCAGGCTCGGCGCGACCGCATCCGTCGCACTGTCCAACCACGAAACCAGCGTGGATACGCAACGCCTGAACACGGCCATGAAGATCCTGCAGTCGGAGCTGGAACTGGCCGATAGTCAACTGACCCTGGCCGAGACCACCGACATGTTGACCGATCTCTACGGCATCCTCGGGCCGGGCGGCAACAGCATGGATACCCGTGCCATGGTCATGTTCAACCAACGCCTGACCGAACGCATCCGCCAGGCGCGCACGACCGCCTGAGAACCACGCGGGGAATGCCCCGAAACGCGAAAGAAACGGCAGCCTTGCGCTGCCGTTTCCGTTTCTGGGACGACTGACCGCGGTCGGGGGCGGTGAATCATTTCAACCACGACCGCGCGAACGCATCGCCGGGCGAATTTTTCACAGCCTCTCAGAGCAAGGCGATATCGGCGACGGCGCTGAACTGCGCTTTCAATTGGCCGAGCAGAGCCAGCCGATTCGCGCGCACCGCCGGTTCGTCGGCATTCACCAGCACACTGTCGAAAAACATGTCGACCGGCGACTGCAATTGCGCCAGCCGCCCCAGCACGGCGGTGTAATCCGCGGCGGCCAGCGCCTCGGCGGTGTCCTGCTGCGCCGATGCCAGCGCAGCAGCCAGCTCGCGCTCGGCATCCGCTTCGAAATACGCAGGATCGACGGTTCGGCCGATTACCGGCGCCCCGGCCTCTTCGGCCTGCTTGCGCAGGATATTGGCGACGCGCTTGTTGGCCGCCGCCAGCGCTGCCGCTTCGGGGCGACGGGTGAACTCGGCAACCGCGCGCAGGCGTCGGTCGAAATCGGGCAAGGTGCCCGGCTCTACCGCCAGCACGGCCTCGAATTGCGCGCCAGAAAAGCCCTGTTCGGCATAGTAGCCACGCAACCGGTCGAACACGAAAGCGACCAGTTCTTCGCACAGGATCGCGCGCCGTTGTCCGGCATGCAGCAGCGGCGAGTTGCCGTCCTTGCCTGGCCGCAGACCTGCCTGCAGCGCGCTGTCCGGCACCAACTCCAACGCCTCGACAAAGCTTCCGCGCAGGTCGAGCTCCATACCCCCCTCGATCAGGGTCCGCGCCAGGCCCAGCGCGGCGCGGCGCAAGGCGAACGGATCCTTGTTGCCGCCCGGCTTCATGCCGACGGCAAAAATGCCGACCAGCGTGTCGAACCGCTCGGCCACGGCCAGCACCCGGCCAAGCGCGCTGCGAGCGATCGCATCACCGCCGAAGCGTGGCTGGTACTGTCCGTCGAGCGCGTCGGCTACCTCATCCGACTCGCCATGATGGGTCGCGTAATAGCGCCCCATCACACCTTGCAGTTCGGGAAACTCACCGACCATGCGGGTCAGCAGATCGCATTTTCCCAGCGCCGCGGCACGAGTCGCCTGGCCGGCATCGACACCGACCCGGTTGGCGATGATGCGAGCCAGCTCGGCCACCCGCACGCTCTTGTCCCACAGGCTGCCGAGCGCCTGCTGGTAGGTCACCCGCTTGAGTTGTTCCTGATAGCTGGCCAGCGGCGTCTTCAGATCCTCGTCCCAGAAGAACTTGGCATCGGCGAAACGCGGCCGGATCACCCGCTCATAGCCCTTGCGGATCTCGGCCGGGTCGCTACTCTCGATATTGGCGATGCCGATGAAATGCTCGGTAAGTCGTCCGTCGACGTCGAACACCGGCACGAATTTCTGGTTAGCCACCATGGTGGTGACCAGCGCCTCGGGCGGCACACTGAGGAATTCGCGCTCGAAGGTGCAGGCAATCGCGGTCGGCCATTCGGTAAGGTTGGCCAGTTCGTCGAGCAGCGCGGCATCGAGGCGGGGTACGCCGCCGGTCTGTGCGGTGAGCTGTTCGACTTGCTCGCGAATGCGCTGGCGCCGTTCCTGCGGATCGGCCAGCACCCGGGACGCACGCATCGCGTCGAGCCAACCGTCGGCATCGGCCACATGCACCGGCTTGGCATGCATGAATCGGTGGCCGCGTGAAATGCGCCCGCTGTGAAGTCCGAGCACGCTGCCATCGACGATCGCTGCACCGTGCAGCATCACCAGCCAGTGCACCGGTCGCACGAAACTGTAGTCATGATCGGCCCAGCGCATCGGACGCGGAATCGGCAGGCCTTTCAACGCCTCGTCGACGATGGCCGGCAACAACTCGGCCACTGCCTGACCCGGCTTGACGGTGCGCCAGACCAGCCAGGCACCCTTGTCGGTTTCCAGCTTCTGCAGTTGCTCGACAGCGACCCCGCAGGACTGGGCAAAACCGAGCAAGGCCTTGGAAGGCAGACCTTCGGCATCGAAGGCCGCGCCCAGCGCCGGACCACGACGCTCAATGGCCTGCTCGGGCTGCGCCTTCGGTACGCCAGGCACATGCACGGCAAGTCGCCGCGGCGACGCGTAGGCGCGGGCCAGATCGAGCTCGGCTGCAACCCCGCGCTTGGCCAGGCCGTCACAGATGCCGCGCAGGAAGGCTGCCGCCAGATCGTCCAGCGCCTTCGGCGGCAACTCCTCGGTACCCAGTTCGATCAACAGGGCTTTGTGCTCAGTCATGCGCCGGCTCCTTTGCCTGCTTGAGTCCCGGGAACCCGAGTTTTTCGCGTTGCGCCACATAGATTACGGCCACGCCACGCGACAGGGCGCACACCCGCAGGATGTAGCGTTGGCGTTCGGTGACGCTGATCGCACGTCGCGCATCGAGCAGGTTGAAGGTATGACTGGCCTTCATCACCTGCTCGTAGGCCGGCAGCGGAAGGTTGGCGGCGATCAGCTTGTTCGCCTCCTCCTCGCAGACATCGAACCAGCGCAACAACGCGTCGACGTTGGCGTGCTCGAAGTTGTAAGTGCTCTGCTCGACCTCGTTCTGGTGGAACACGTCGCCGTAGGTGACGGTGCCATGCGGACTCTCGGTCCAGATCAGATCGTAGACGTTGTCCACGTTTTGCAGATACATCGCCAGCCGCTCAAGGCCATAGGTGATCTCACCGGTAACCGGGCGGCACTCGAGGCCCCCGGCCTGCTGGAAATAGGTGAACTGGGTCACCTCCATGCCGTTCAGCCAGACCTCCCAGCCCAGACCCCAGGCGCCGAGCGTCGGCGACTCCCAGTTGTCCTCGACGAAGCGCAAATCGTGCACCAGCGGATCGAGTCCGAGTTCCTTCAGCGAACCGATATACAGATCCAGGATATTTTCCGGATTCGGTTTCAGTACGACCTGATACTGGTAGTAATGCTGCAGGCGGTTGGGATTTTCGCCGTAGCGACCGTCGGTGGGCCGCCGCGACGGCTGCACATAGGCCGCAGCCCACGGCTCCGGGCCGAGCGAACGCAGAAACGTGGCAGGATGGAAGGTGCCGGCGCCGACTTCGATGTCGAGCGGTTGCAACAGCACGCAACCCTGCTCGGCCCAGTAACGGTTGAGCGTCTGGATGACGTCCTGGAAGGTAGCTGCGGACATGGCTTTCCGTGACCGTGGATAAAGCGCGTTAGTATAGCCATTGCTGGGCAAAGGCCTCACTGGAGCTGCGTTGGCATGGCCGCATCACCGCAAATAGCCTCGTTGCTCGGCCGCCGTGGCAGGCTGCAACTGGACGATCTGCTGGCCGCCCTGGTGGTTGACAATTATTTGCTGGCCGATGATGCCAAACACGTCCGCATGGGTGCACGCGCCGGCCGCAGCACGGTCGAGCTGCATCCACTGGTCCTGATCGCCAATGCCAAACTGGCCAATCAGCAGGAGCCGGGACAACCGCTTGGCCTGGAGCTGCTGACCGAATGGTTGGCCAGCCATGCCGGGTTGCCGTATCTCAAGATCGACCCGATGAAGATCAACGCCGCCGCGGTGACCCAGGTGGTGAGCCTCGCCTATGCCAAGCGTCATCGGATCCTGCCGGTCGCCGCCAGCGCGGGCGAGATGACGTTCGCCACCTGCGAGCCGTTCGACGATGACTGGGCGAAGGACCTGGCCCAGATGTTGCGCCGGGACGTCAACCGGGTAGTCGCCAGCCCGCTCGACATCAACCGCTATCTGCAGGAATTCTATGGCGTCCAGCGTTCGATCCAGCTGGCGCAGGATGCCAAGGCCAGCGGCAGTGACAGTGCCGCCTCGATTCTCAATTTCGAGCAACTGGTCGAACTGGGCAAGGGCGGCGAGGTCGGTGCCGATGACCGCCATGTGGTGCATATCGTCGACTGGCTGCTGCAGTATGCGTTCGAGCAACGCGCTTCGGACATTCACCTGGAGCCGCGCCGCGACACCGGACACATGCGTTTTCGCATCGACGGGGTGATGCACAAGGTGTTCGAGCTGCCGATGCCGGTGATGACGGCGGTGACCGCGCGCATCAAGATCCTCGCGCGCATGGACGTGGCCGAGAAACGTCGGCCGCAGGACGGCCGCATCAAGACCCGCTCGGCATCCGGGCGCGAGGTGGAGCTGCGCATCTCCAACATGCCCACTGCGTTCGGCGAAAAGGTGGTGATGCGCATCTTCGATCCGGACCTGGTGGTCAAGGACTTCGCCCAGCTCGGCTTTTCACCTGCCGAGACCGCGCAATGGCGCAGCATGGTTGAGCGCCCGCACGGCATCGTGCTGGTCACCGGCCCGACCGGCTCGGGCAAGACCACCACGCTGTACTCCACGCTGAGGCACCTGGCCACGCCCGAACTCAACGTGTGCACGGTGGAAGACCCGATCGAGATGGTCTCGCCCGAATTCAACCAGATGCAGGTACATGCCGCGATCGACCTCGATTTCGCCGCCGGTGTCCGCACCTTGCTGCGGCAGGACCCGGACATCATCATGGTTGGCGAGATCCGCGACCTGGAAACCGCGCAGATGGCGGTGCAGGCGTCGCTGACCGGACATCTGGTGCTGTCTACCCTGCACACCAACGACGCACCCAGCGCGGTCACCCGCCTGCTCGATCTCGGCGTGCCGCACTATCTGATCCAGTCCACCCTGACCGGGGTGGTGGCGCAGCGGCTGGTACGCACGCTGTGTGCGCATTGTAAGCAGCCGACCACGCAAGATGCAGACGCGTGGACCGTACTCACCCATGGCTGGTCGGCACCGCTGCCGCCACAGGTGTTCAAGCCCCGCGGCTGCCTGGAATGCCGCAATACCGGCTTCATGGGCCGCACCGGCATCTACGAAATGATGAAACTCTCGCCGCGCCTGCGTGGGCTGATCTCGGCGCAGCTTGATCTGGGCCATTTCGGCCAGGCAGCGCTGTCCGAGGGGATGCGCCCGCTGCGCCTCTCCGCCGCCGACCAGGTCGCCGCCGGACTGACCACGGTCGAAGAGATACTCACCGTGCTGCCGCCGATCGAGAGCCACGACGATACCGATTCATGAGGGGCTACCCGGCCACGGCGACCCGGAGGCCTTGCAGGGCGACGACGCGAACCCTGCTCAGACGCCGGGATGCCTGCCCAGCCAGTCGCTCAGCTGCATCAGCACCTGACCGCGCCCCGGCTCCGTCTCGTTGAACAGTTCATGGTACAGCGAACAAAAGATGCGTGTGGTCAGCTGCCCCGTCGATGCCGCCGCGGTCGAAAAGTCATGACTTCCGGAGGGGTCGACCAGCTCGTCGCTGCCGGCCACCAGCAGCAGGGTGGGCACCGCCAGGCGAGCCGCATCCGCGATCGTGCTGTCGCCGGCGCGAAAGATGAAGTCGGCCAGTTGCGGGGTGATCCAGCCCATGCATTGTGGGTCGCCCAGATAGGCCGCGGCCAGGTTCGGATCGTGCGAGAGCTTGTCCGCCTTCAGGCCGCTGCGCAGCGGCAGGTTTGGCGTGACCGTCGCCAGTCGCCCCACCAGCCGTCGCAACCAGGCCGGTTCACGACTGCGCAATGCCGGCGATGACAACAGCAGCGCCGACGGGGTGATCCGTCGATCCAGCACGGCGCGCGCCGCTACCAGACCACCCATGCTGTGACCCAGCAACAGCGGCTCGCTCGCCTGGCTGGCCGCGTAATCCCTGTAGACGGTCGCCAGATCCTGCAGCAGATCATCGGGGTGCGCCAGCGCGCCACGCGGCCCCGGGCTCAGCCCGTGCCCGCGCTGGTCGTAGCTGCGCACGCTGTAACCGCACGCATGGAACCACTGGGCCAGCCGCTGGTAGCGCCCACTGTGTTCGCCAAGCCCGTGCACGATCAACATCGCGCCCCGCGCCTGTGCTTTCGGCCAGTCGCGCAGGTGCAACGGCTGGCCATCGGACATGGTCAGCGTCGTGGCGTTGCTGTCGATCGGCCCGGCTTGCTCCACGTGACACTCTCTCGACGATCATGCTTGAAAAAGCATTCTGCCCCATTGCGCCGGACTAATGGCGCGCCGGAGCGCGTGGTGAGCTACAACTCGGCGCGAAACTCCACGCCGACGACCCGCGGGTCGTTTACGAAGCCAGTGCGGTTGTTGAAGTCGATCGCGCCGGTAAGCGCGAGCTTGTCGGTGATGTTACGTCCGTAAAAGGCAATTTCGCGCTTGCCGTAATCCCAGTTGTAACCTAGGCGAATACCGCCTTCCAGCAGCGGCTTGCCACGGAATTCGGCCGAGTCGTAGAGGAAAAAATTGACCTCACTGCGGTAGTTCCAGTCGGTATAGACGAAAAATTCGCCGCTGTCGCCGTAGGGAATGCCGTAGCGGGCGGTAAGCGTACCGATCCACTGCGGGGCATTCGGCAGACTGTTGCCGTTGACCAGTGCGTTGCCTTGCGCATTGATCGGATCGAGTACGGTGCAACGGGAACCACAGACCGCCACGGCCAGGGTGGGGTCATTCAGCCGGGTATGGTTGTAGCTGCCGCCAGCAGTAAGCACCAGGTTCGGCGTCAGGTAGGCATCGAGGTCGAACTCGGCACCATAACCATCGGTTCGGCGTGCGTTGATCAAGCGGGTCACGTTGACGTTGCCGCCAACGGCGGTGAGCTGCTGGTTGTGCATGGTGAACGTATAGACGTCCGCATTGAAGCGCACGTGGTTGTCCATGCCGGTGGCCTTGACGCCCATCTCATAGGACATGATCGTTTCGGTCTTCGCCTGCGAAATGCTGTTGGAGAACAACACTCGACCCTGCACGCTGGGTGCACGGAACCCGTTGGCAATGCGGGCGTAGAGATTGACGGTCGGGCTGAGGGTCCAGGTGCCGGTGAGATCACCGCTCCAGCGCGAGTCGTGTGGTTGTGCCGAGAGCTGCAACGGACCACCGCCAATCGGCGATAGCAGACGCTTGACCTTGAAGTCGCGCGCATCGTGCGACCAGCGGGCGCCGGCACGCATTTCGAAGTCGTCGGCGAGCTGGTAACTGGACGAGCCGAACACCGCCCAGGCCTTGGTCCGCTGGGCTTGCCGGGCATAGCCATCCAGTGCATGGTTGTTGAACGTCGCGTAGTCGAAATTGCTGATCGCGATATCTTCGTCGAAGTAGTAGGTGCCAAGCTGCCATTTGAGCCGATCGGTATGTCGGCTGGCCAGGCGAAATTCCTGGGTGATCTGTCTGTCGTGCGGCAGCGCGTCGGCGGTTTCGACCGGGAACGGGATGAAACCGGGCCCCATCGGCAAATGGAATACCGCGCCATAGCCACCATCGACGTCGCCACGGCTGTAGGTGGTGGCGCGCTCCAGACCGGTGATCGAGGTAAACGCCAGGTTGCCGAGATCCCAGTTCAGGTGCAGGTTGCTGCCCCAGCTGAACAGGTGCTGTTTGTTGAGGCCGTCCTGGGCCACCCGGTCGCGCCGGAAGCCCGGCACGAAATTGTCGCTGCCCAACGCAATCGCATTGGCGTGATTGACCTCGGCCGTGCCATCCAGCAGCCGGCTGTGAACATTGATCAGGGCACTGAAGCCGTCGTCTTCGTACAGCGCCTGCAGTCGCAGCGCACGATCGTTGTAACCGCCAAGCGCATTCGCCTGGCCGGTGAAGGTATTGTCGATCCAGTTGTCGCGATGCTGCGACAGCACCGAGAGGCGACCGGACCAATGCGGGCTCAGCGCGCCGCCGAGCGCCGCCTCGGCGTTGGCGGTGCCGAGCGAGCCATAGGAAACCCGGGCGTAGCCACTGGTTTCCTGACTGGGGCGGACCGACTCGAACTTGATCACCCCAGCCGGCGAATTGCGCCCGAACAATGTGCCCTGAGGGCCGCGCAATACTTCGACCTGTGCCAGATCGAACAGCGGAAAGCCTTTCAGGATGGGGTTTTCCTGCACGATGTCGTCATACACCATCGACACCGGCTGGGAGGCATTGAGGTCGAAGTCACTGTTGCCCAGGCCGCGGATGTAGAAGCGGGGGAAGATACGCCCATACGACGTTTCCGCGTAAACGCTGGGGGCACGCGAAGCCAGCTGCAGCACGCTGTCGCCAGCCTGGCCGAATGACTCCAGCTTTTCCGGCGTCAGCACGGTGATCGACATCGGAACCCTCTGCAGATTCTCGACCCGCTTCGAGGCGGTGACCTTCACCGTTTGCAACTGCGTGGTCTTGGACGGTTTGCCGGCGGGCGCCACAGTGGCCGGCTGCGCCTGCACGGCCACCACCGGCAAACCCAGGGCGCACAGCATGGAAAAGGCAAGCACGCCAGAACGCGCCGAATACACGACAGACATGGAAAATCCCCGGATGAAAGGCAACGATGCGCCGGATGCCGGAGTTACAGCACCGTCGACGTCACCGTATTGTCATACATGGCGTCCGCGGGCGAAAGCGATGAATTGATCACACCAAAGCGGCGCCCCATATATGCTCGGGTGACCCATCAATCATTGCTCGCCCCACCTGCGATGCCACTGGCTACCGACTCTCTGCGCAATTTCCATCCGGCCGTGGCCGCTTGGTTTCGTCACGCGTTCCCGGCGCCGACCGCGGCGCAGGCGGCGGCGTGGCCGATGATCCATGCCGGGCAGCACACCCTGGTAGCGGCGCCGACCGGCTCGGGCAAGACGCTTACCGCGTTTCTGGCCGCCATCGACACCTTGGTCCGCGAAGGGCTGGCCCACGCAGGCATCCTGCCCGATCTCACCACAGTGCTCTACGTGTCGCCTCTGAAAGCGCTGTCAAACGATATCCACGTCAATCTCGAAGCACCGCTGCAAGGTATCCGCGCGCAACTCGCCACCCTCGGCCTGCCCGACGTGGCGATCCGTACCGCGGTACGCACCGGCGACACGCCCCAGGCCGAGCGCAACCTGCTGCGGCGGCAACGGCCCCACATCCTGATAACCACACCGGAATCGCTGTACGTGCTGCTGGGCTCAGCCTCCGGGCGCGCGATGCTGGCGGGTATACGCACGGTAATCGTCGACGAGATCCACGCCGTCGCCGGCAGCAAGCGCGGCTCGCATCTGGCGTTGTCGCTGGCGCGGTTGGAATCGCTGTGCCAGCGACGCCTGCAGCGCATCGGACTGTCGGCGACGCAAAAGCCCATCGAGATGATTGCCGAGTTCCTGGTCGGTGCCCCTCCACCCTCTCCCCAAGGGGGAGAGGAGGCGAAAGCGAGGAGCGATGTTTTCATAGTCGACGTCGGCCATGACCGTCCGCGCGATCTCGCGATCGAGGTGGGGCCGATACCGCTGGCGGCGGTGATGTCGAACGACGGCTGGGCGCTGGTCTACGACCGACTGGCCCAGCTGGCGCAGGCACATCGCACCACCCTGGTGTTCGTCAATACGCGACGGATGGCCGAACGCGCGGCGCACCAGCTATCCACGCGGCTCGGCAAGCAGGTGGTGGCGACGCATCACGGCAGCCTTTCGAAGGAGCTGCGGCTGGAGGCCGAGCAACGGCTCAAGCGCGGCGAACTGTCCGTGCTGGTGGCGACCGCCTCGCTGGAGCTGGGCATCGACATCGGCGAGGTCGAGCTGGTCTGCCAGCTCGGCTCACCACGTTCGATCGCTACGTTCCTGCAACGTACTGGTCGCTCCGGCCACAGCATCGACGGCACGCCGAAGGCACGCTTGTTCCCCGCCACCCGGGACGACCTGGTGGAGTGCAGTGCACTGCTCGACTGCGTGCGCCGCGGCGAGCTGGACATCTTGAGGATTCCCTGGCAGCCACTCGACGTACTTGCTCAGCAGATCGTTGCCGAGATGGCCTGCCAGGCAAGCAGCGAAGACGCACTCTACGATCTTGTCTGCCGCGCCTACCCTTACCGTCAACTCACCCGCAAGGATTTCGACGCAGTGGTGCAGATGCTGGCCGACGGCTTCACCACGCGCCGCGGACCGCGCGCGGCCTACCTCCATCGCGATGCTGTGCATGGTCAGCTGCGCCCACGGCGCAATGCACGGCTGGTCGCACTGACGTCCGGCGGCACCATTCCCGATAACGCCGACTACAAGGTGGTGCTTGAGCCGCAGGCGATCATCGTGGGGACCGTCAACGAGGATTTTGCCGTCGAAAGCATGGCCGGCGACATCTTCCAGCTTGGCAACAGCAGCTATCGGATCCAGCGCGTCGAGCGCGATCGCCTGCGGGTGGAAGACGCCCACGGTGCGCCACCGAGTATTCCGTTCTGGCTGGGCGAGGCACCGGGGCGCAGCGACGCACTGTCGTTTGGGGTCTCGCGACTGCGCGAGGCGATCGCCCTGCAGCTTGCCGACGCTGGCGAAGCCACCACACCGGGCCCTCTGCCGCGGGCTGAGGAGGGCGCCTCGCGCGCTACCGCCTGGCTGTGCGAACAGCTGGGTCTGAACGAGTCCGCCGCGCAGCAGCTGGTGCAATATCTGGCGTGCACCCGCGCCGCGCTTGGCATGCTGCCGACTCAGCGCTGTCTGGTGCTGGAGCGCTTCTTCGACGAGTCCGGTGGCACCCAGTTGGTAATTCACGCACCGTGGGGCAGCCGCATCAATCGCGCGTGGGGCTTGGCTCTGCGCAAGCGCTTCTGCCGCCAGTTCAACTTTGAGCTGCAGGCGGCCGCCACCGAGGATGCGATCGTGCTGTCGCTGTCGACCAGCCACAGCTTCCCGCTCGAGGAGGTCGCCCGCTACCTGCACTCCAGCAGCGCCGAAGACGTATTGATCCAGGCGCTGCTCGACGCGCCACTGTTTCCCGCGCGCTGGCGCTGGAATGCGGTCACTGCACTGGCACTGCCGCGCTTCAGCGGGGGACAGAAGGCCCCGCCGCCCTTGCAACGGATGAAGAGCGAGGACTTGCTTGCCGCGGTGTTCCCCGACCAGGTTGCCTGCCTGGAGAACATTGTCGGCGAGCGCGAGGTGCCGGATCATCCGCTGGTCAGGCAGACCGTATACGACTGTCTGCGCGAGGCGATGGACGTGGAGGGATGGCTCGCGATCCTGCGCCAGTTGGAAGCCGGGCATATCACCCTCGTTTGCCGCGACCTGGCGGCACCCAGTCCTTTCGCTGCCGAAGTGCTGAATGCCGCGCCCTACGCCTTCCTCGACGACGCACCGCTGGAAGAGCGCCGTATGCGAGCCGTGCAGACCCGCGGGCTGGATGGCACAACCGGCGCCGACGGCCTCGATCGGCTCGACCCCGCCGCGATCGAGAGGGTACGTGAAGAAGCCTGGCCGCGGGTGCGCGATGCCGACGAGATGCACGAGGCACTGAGTGTGCTCGGTTTTGTCACCGGCGACGAAGTCAACGCCCACCCGTGCTGGGACGACTGGCTGCAAGCGTTGGCCAAGGCACAACGGGCGACCCGGCTTGCGGTAGGAGCGCACCCTAGGCGCATGACAATCTGGACCAGCGCCGAGCAACTGCCCTTGTGGCAGGCACTGCACCCCGGCGCGGTGCTGCAACCGGCCATCGAGGCGCCGGCCGAATATACCGTGCAAGCGTGGACTCGCGAGGATGCGCTGCGCGAATTGCTGCGCCGCCGTCTCGGTGGGCTCGGCCCGGTCAGCGTGCCGGACTTGGCCTGTTCCATGGCCACCGAACCCGCCGAGGTGGTACGGACGCTGACCCAATTGCAGTCCGAAGGCTACGTGATGCAGGGTCGCTTCTGCGCCGATACACTGGAGACGGAGTGGTGCGAGCGACACCTGCTGTCGCGTATCCACCGCTATACCCTCGGCCGCTTGCGCCGCGAAATCGAACCGGTCAGTCGACGTGAGCTGATGCGCTTCCTGCTCGACTGGCAGCACGTCTCGCCGGCCACCCGACAGCGCGGCCCCGACGCATTGAGTGCGACACTGAGTCAGCTCGAAGGTTTCGAAGCCGCTGCTGGCGCGTGGGAATCGGAAATTCTTCCCGCCCGGGTCAGCGACTATTCGAGCCACTGGCTGGACGATCTATGCCGGGCCGGGCGGGTCGGCTGGGGACGCTTGCGCGGCGGCGGCGGCAGTGGCGGTGGCCCGGTACGTGGCACCCCGATCGTGCTGATGGCACGCCGCGAAATAGGCATATGGACCTCCATCGCGAAAAGTTCCATCGATCATGAGTTGCGCGCTTCGTCGCGTGCGCAGGCCGTGATCGATTCGCTGCGCGAGCGCGGCGCGATGTTTTTCGATGAGCTGATGGAAGATGCCCGCCTGTTGCGCAGCGAACTGGAGGATGCACTGGGAGAACTGGTCGCCGCCGGGCAGGTCAGCGCAGACAGCTTCGCCGGCTTGCGCGCCCTGCTGCTGCCCGCCGCCAAGCGCGACGCGGGGCGTCGCCGCCTGCGACGCCCCCAGCCCAGCGCCATCGAGGATGCCGGACGCTGGGCACTGAGTTGCAAGAGTGCCCGTCTCCCCGCCGGCCATCGGCTGGCCGACCTGCCGACCGCGACGCAGGGGCACGGGCCGGCGACCGGGCGATCCTTGACATCCGCTGCGCCTGCGGCGCCGCGCAAGCGCGTGTCTTCAACGCAGCGCGCTCCTCTCGCAAACCACGATGGCGGCGCTCGCCAAGTGCGCGAACGGATCGAGCCCGAGGCGATCGAACATGTCGCGCGCGTGCTGTTGCGCCGCTACGGGGTGGTGTTCTGGAAACTGCTGGAACGTGAGGCGCCATGGCTGCCGTCGTGGCGCGAGCTTTCGCGCATCTATCGCCAGCTGGAAGCTCGTGGTGAAATTCGGGGCGGCCGTTTTGTCGAAGGCCTGGTCGGCGAGCAGTTCGCGCTGCCCGAAGCGATCGCACCGCTGCGTGCAGTGCGCCGTCGCGCCGATGACGGCGCGTTGATAGGTCTCAGCGGCAGTGATCCGCTGAATCTGGTCGGCACCGTGCTGGCTGGCGACAAGGTGCCCGCGGTGAGCGGATCGCGCGTACTCTACCGCGACGGCATGCCGATCGCTGCACTGGTTGCGGGCAAGCCGGTCGCATTGATCGAGCTGACCGCCGCAGAGCTGCAACAAGCGAGGCATGCCTTGTTGCAGCATGCGCCAGCATCGACATCTTCGCCCCACGGTCCGAACTCCCACAGGCCGGCTTGAGGTCGCCACGATGGGGTGCCTGCCAATCTTGCTGCTGTTTCCGCTCGGCTTCGGCGTCGGCTACCTGCTCGACGGACAAGCCGGCGCCCTGTGGGGCGCCGGCAGCGGCCTGCTGCTGGGTTTGCTGCTGCTGGCCCTGTTCGTCAAGGCGATGCGTGCGAGGCGATAGCGCGATCGCAGGCCGTCCAGCCAAAGCTCGACAGCCTCCCAGTCGCATCGCACCGCACCGCACCGCACACAACAACATGAGCCGATCGCGCGAGAACTCAATGCGCAAGGTTGTCGGTCTGTCCGATGAAGCGGGCGACGTTGTCGTGCAGCTTTTTCAGTGACGGTTCGTGGGCGTACACCATGTGTCCGGACGGGTACCATGAATAGCTGATGTTGTGATCGAGGCTGGCCGGAATCGGCAGGTGATGATCCTCGTACTGGGCGGCGAAGAACGGCGTGGCCAGGTCGTAATAGCCACCGTTGACGTAGACCTTGAGATTCGGATTGGTCTTCATCGCCATCGCCAGATCGGGCATCACATTGGTGGAGGATTGCAGTGCCTGACCGTGGGTGCCGGGCGCCTTGTGCGAGAAATCCCAGTGATGGATGTCGGCGAACAGCCGGTAGCGCTGGTTTTGACCGAATTTCAGCTGCTTGCGCACGTAGTTGTTGAACGTCGCGACGTAAGCCGAGCTGATCGACGAGGACTGCGGATCGTAGTCGGAGCTCTCGCCCATCGGATTGATCGACGGGCCGGAGAAGCGGGTGTCCAGGCGACCGGTGGTATCGCCCGCCTGCCCCAGCAGTTCGTGCTCGAACATGCCGCCGCTGACGCGCAGGTCGGCCTTGATCAAGTAGGCCACCGGCAGGCCGGTGTACTGATGCAGCTTCTCGGCCACCGCCTGCTTCTGGGCGTCGCCGAGCAGCGAGCCGGCCATCAGTGCCTGGGTATACGGTCCGGTGGCATACTGCTCCACTTCTTTCAGGAACGGCTGCAATGCGGCCGGCTGCTGTGGCAGCTTGTGATGGTAGTACGCGGTGGCGGCATAGGTCGGCAGCGCCAGCTCGTAGGGCAGGTCGATGCCGGGGTTGAACTGCGGCCCGTCGATGCTGGTATCGAAATTGAGAATCTGCGAGAGCAGGATCACCCCGTTGAGATCGACGCTGTCGTCGTTTTCCAGGATGTTGGCCACCACCGCCGAACGGGTGGTGCCGTAGCTTTCACCGAACAGGTACTTGGGTGAGTTCCAGCGGTCGTACTTCGACATGAACTGGGTGATGAAGCGGGCAAACGCATGGCCGTCGCCGTCGACGCTGTAGATCGCCTTGCGGCGCGCCTTCATCTGCGCCGCACGCTTGTCCTTGTCCTTGTCGTTGGCGATCAGCCGGCTGAAACCGGCGCCCGGGGCATCGATGAACACGATGTCGGAGGCATCAAGCAGGCTGTAATCGTTGTTGACCAACCGATACGGCGCTGCAGGGGTATGGGTGTGATCAGCCGTGACCACGCGCTTGGGCCCGAACGCGCCCATGTGCAACCACACCGACGCCGAGCCGGGACCACCGTTGTAGATGAAGGTGATCGGGCGCTTCGCGGCAGCCACGCCCTTTTTGAAATAGGCGACATAGAACATGCTTATCTCCGGCACATTTTCCTTGTCGCCGGCGCCGTGCAACACCAGGGTGCCAGCCACCGCCTTGTAGTCGATGCGCCTGCCCTCGACCGTGACCGAGCCGTCGGTGGTCGACGACTGTGGCTGCAACAACGCCGCATCCAGCGGTGGAGCCTTGTCGGCTTTGGTGTCGGGGCCGGCAACGACCGCGGTGCTGAGCAGCAACGCGGACAGCGCCGCGACGAGGGGCAATTTGCGCATGGGGAGTCCTTGATGACCGAGGCGCAGCGCGCCTCGCGGGAGCTTCAAGGATAAGCCCCGTCAGCCAACATTTTCATAGCCCATAAGTCACCCAGGGCCGGCATCAATGGGCGCCCCATAGCGTGTGCAGGCTCTTGTACAGCATCAGGATCGCCACCAGCACGATCACGATCGCGAAGATCACGTTGAGGACACCGCGGGTCTTGGCGAGGCGCTTCGCCGCCACGGCGCCAAGCCAGCCGCCGATGATTCCGCCGCCAATGAATTCAGCGGCGACGGGCCAGTCGATCAGACCGGAGATCGCGTAATTGGCGGCGGCGGTCAGACCAAACGCGCCCACTGCAAACAGCGAGGTACCGATCGCATAGATGATTTCCATGCCGGTGGCCAGCATCAGCCCCGGCACGATCAGAAAACCACCGCCAATACCGAAGAAACCGGCCAGGCCACCGGCACCCAGACCGGTGACACCGAGTCGTGGATACATGTGCGGCAGCGGATAGCGATCCGGGCCGCTGCTGCGCCGTCCGCGCAGCATCATCGCGGCAACCACCAGCATCAACAACGCAAAGAACACCAGCAGGTGCTGGCCGTTGACGGCCTTGCCCAGGCTTGAGCCGAGGTAGGCACCGACGATGCCGGTGGCGGCAAAGGTAAAGGCGACCTTCCAGCGGACATGGCCGGCGCGTGCGTGCGGAATCAGGTTGGCAAAGGCATTGATCGCCACCGCCAGTGCACTGGTGCCAATCACCAGATGCGGGTCGTGAATACCCACCACATACAACAGCAGAGGCACGGCGAGAATCGATCCGCCACCACCAATCAACGCCAGTGAAAAGCCGACCAGGGAACCGCAGAGGATGGCCAGCAATGCCTGCATGGATAAAAGGTGTGTCATGGATGTTCCCCGAAAGGTTGCAAGAAAACGCGTTCTATTCGTCGGCGCAAAAGAGCGCGAACATCGTGCCCATCAGTACCTGCACGCGGGCGTCGCTGATGCGATAGAAGATCGACTGGGCCTCCCGCCGCGCGCTGACCACACCGTCGCGGCGCAACAAGGAGAGATGTTGCGAGACGACGCTCTGGGCCAGATCCAGCTGGCGGGCCAATTCGCCCACCGAATACTCTCCCTGCGCCAGCTGGCAGAGCAACAACAGACGGTTGTGACTGGCCATGGCCTTGAGTACGGTGATTGCCTCATCGGCCTGGCGGTGCATGGCCTCGATCGGCAAGTTCAGCCGCGGCGCTGCCTCGGGTGATGGCCCGCGAATAGCGGGCTCTGCACGGCGACTCACCGGGGACTCAGTCGTGCGACCTGCGGAGGCAGATGCCGGCGGTTCAAGCCGAACCCTTCTCGCCAGACTTTGGCGATGCGGCAGCCTGGGCCAGGCGTGGCTTGAGGCCAGCAAGGTCATAACCTGCCTGAGCCGCCGTTTCCAGCACATCGTCCACGGTGCGGTTACCGTCGTGGACCGCGCCGAGCGCCCACAGCATGGTCGAGCGCGTACCGGTGCGGCAGAACGCGAGGGTCGGCCCCGGCATCTGCTCAAGTGCGTCGGTGAAGGCGCCGACCTGGCTGTCCTGCAACTGACCGGGGACGATCGGAATGTGACGGTAGTCCAGGCCCGCCTGCTGCGCCGCCGAAGCCAGCGCTTCACTGCGTGGCTGATCGTCGCCCTCGCCATCGGGACGGTTGTTGATCACGCTGCGAAACCCCTGCGCGGCCAGGCGGGCGATGTCGTCAGGATCGATCTGGCCGGTGACGCTGAGCGTGTCGGTAAGGCGTTTGGTCTGCATGTCTTCTCTCCTCGGGTCAGGATCAAGCCGGCGATCGCGGGGGGTGCTTCATTGCTGGCCGGTCACAGTGCATTGAGCGGAATTTTCAGGTACTGCACACCGTTGTCTTCAGCCGGCGGCAAATGACCGGCGCGCATGTTGACCTGCACCGATGGCAGGATGAGTTTCGGCATCGACAGGGTCTTGTCGCGCGCGGTGCGCATCCGCACGAAGTCGTCCTCGCTGATGCCTTGGTGCACGTGGATATTTTCTGCGCGCTGGACCGCCACCGTGGTTTCATTGGCGAAGACGTCGCGCCCATCCGCCTTGTAGTCGTGACACAGGAAAATACGCATGGTGTCCGGCAACGCGAAGATCTTCTGGATCGAGCGGTACAGCATGTGTGCATCGCCACCGGGGAAGTCGCAGCGGGCGGTGCCGTAGTCGGGCATGAACAAGGTATCGCCGACAAAGGCCGCATCGCCGATCAGATGGGTCATGCACGCTGGCGTATGGCCCGGCGTATGGAGAGCCACCGCCTCGATCCCACCCACCTGGTAGCGCTCACCGTCCTTGAACAGGTGATCGAACTGGCTACCGTCGTGACGAAAACCCGAGCCCGCATTGAACAGCTGACCGAAGGTATCCTGCACCGTGCGGATGTGTTCGCCGATGCCGAGCTTGCCGCCCAGTTGCGCCTGTACATACGGTGCGGCCGACAGGTGGTCGGCATGCACATGGGTGTCGATGACCCACTCGACCACAAGCGCGTGTTCGCGCACAAAGGCGATCACCACATCGGCGGTATCGTGGCCGGTATGGCCCGATGCGGCATCGTAGTCGAGCACGGTATCGAGCACCGCTGCCTTGAGGGTCGCCGGATCCCACGCCACATAGCTGAAGGTGTTGCTGGCTTGGTCGAAAAAGGCCCGTACTTCGGGACGTTTCATGATGTCCTCCTATGGTCCTTGCTGGCTGGTTGCACCAAGTTGCGTTGCGCTGGAAGCAGTCTGGCGGCCAGCCACCACCCCAGAATCATGGTGGCCAGAAGCACCGCTACCGACAATGAACCACCGCCGAGCGAGGCCAGGGCTGGGCCAGGGCAGTAACCGGCGATGCCCCAACCTATGCCGAACAGTGCCGCACCGCCGATCAAGCGGCCGTCAATGTGACGCAGCGAGGGCACCCTGAAACAATCTTCGAAGAGTGGCTGGGGCCGGCGTAACACCCATCGGTAACCGAGCGCCGTGGTCGCCACGGCGCCCCCCATGACGAAGGCCAGGCGAGGATCCCAACGACCAAAGATATCCAGAAAACCCAGCACCACGGCTGGCTGGGTCATCCCGCCAAGGCTGAGACCCCACCCAAACAGCAGGCCCGACATGAGGGCAGTCATGATTTTCATGCTAAAGCCCTCCAAGCAGGTGGCGGATCACATAGACGGTGAAAACCCCGCAGACCATGAAAACCGCCGTCGCCAGCAAGGAGCGTCGGGACAGTCGTGCCACGCCACAGACACCGTGGCCACTGGTGCAACCCCCGCCTATCCCGGTGCCCACGCCTACCAGCAGACCCGCCAGGGCCATCCACGGCAGCCCGACCTGGGGTACGCCGATACCGCTGTCGCCAAACACCAGCCACAGAATGGTGGGACCTGCCAGCAGCCCCAGCAAGAACGCCATCCGCCATGCGCGGCCACTTACCCCGCCGCTGATCAGACTGCCTGCAATACCGCTCACGCCGGCAATACTTCCCAACGCCGCCATCAGGACGATCGCGGACAGACCAATCAGGACGCCACCGAAAGTGGCGACGAGAAACGGATTCATATGCATAATTGCTAGTATTCGATAGTATGAATATATGACCCCATACGGGAGTGACAAGAGCGTCAGCGGGCTGTTCTCGAACCTCGGTCAGGCAGGTTTCAGCTGCCGAAGACTGCTTTTATCTGCGCCTGCGGCATCATCCCGTCAACTTGGCGGATCTTGCCCGCGGCATCCTTGTAGAACGTTGCGGGCGTCCCGCTGACGCCGAGCCGCTGCATCAGGGCGTTGTTCGCTTCGATGCGCTTGCCGGTGGCCGGGGCTATGGGGTTTTCCGGTTGAATCGGACTATGGCCGAAATTGGCCTCATGCCGGTGCATGGCAGCTTGTGGATTTTTCGCGTCGAAGATCGCCGCCGCTCGTCCGAGGCTCTTCGGCGAGATCACCGCCACCACAATGTGACGTACCTGCACGTCGCCACCTGCCAGTAACGGCTGGGTGGCCAACCACAGCTTGTGGCAATACGGACACTCGGTATCGGTGATGACGTAGACAATGCGCTTTGGTTTGGTGGCACCCTCGGCGATCCAGCTTGCCTTGCCCAGTTCGGCCCAGGTGGATGCGTCCAGCGCCGGCGTGGTAGCGGCCTGAAGGGGCGCTTGTGTCAGGTCATTGCCGGCAGTGTCGAACAGCGTCCCGATGACTACGTGCTTGCCGTCGGACAGCAGGTAGATCGGCATCGGACGTCCGTGATATTCGCCGACATAACCCGTGATGCCGTCAGGTGCCTTCAGCTGCCCCTTGATCGTGATGCCCTTGCCGGTCAGGGCCTGGATCGGAGCGGGGTAGTCCTTTGCGCAGGCGCTGGTGACAAACAACAGCGCGAGAAGAATAAGCCATGGTTTCAAGGTGTTCTCCGGCAATGATGACGGGGTATCCCGTCCATGAAGATCGTGAGGATGACATACGGGGAAAGACCCTGCAGATCTTGCGGCCGACGATCATGGTCGCCGCGGCATGGCGCTGGCAAGATCGTGCGGCGAAGCCGGTCGAGGACAGCACGATGACCATGGCCGATACCGCGGACAATCAAACGCGCCACCCGACATCGAGAAGTCAACAGTCCGGCCTGGAGTTTCCTGACGCCCGGGTCGCGGCCTTGCGGTGTCGGGTCACCCCGGCCCCGGCGCCGAGCTGGATACCGCGCTCGGACCGTAGGCAGGCAGCAGAGCAGCGCCCATGCGTTATTCCACGCGACACTGTTCAGCATCGTTGACGGAGATCTGCTGCTGGCCGGGCGTTGTGACTACCTGCCTATGACCTGATCCGACTGCTGATGCTTCGCCCGGCCGAACTCGCTGACCTGCTACCGCGCCCACTGAGCTTCGAATACTGCTTGCAGCTGTGGCTGGCGTGGCGCCAGATGTCGCCTTGACCCTCCGCTGAAAAGCGCCACAAGGCTACACGCATCCTCGACTTTTACCGTACCGATCAGGATGAATGACGCCGGTCCCGTCAGGGTTGTACCTTCACCGTCGTATTCCAGTGCTTGCCATCAATGGTGTCCAGACGCAGGGTATAACCGGTGCCGGTCAAGGCCTGTGCGGCGCTCCCCGGCAACTGGAGGGTGGCCTTGGCGCCAGTAACCCCACCAATGCCGTAGGCCGTGGGTTTGAATTGCGAAGCCCAGGGCATGGTGAACCGATTGACGATGCTTGCCTTGGGCAAGGCGGTTAGCTGTTTGCCGCTCCACTGTTCCACCGTCTTGCCACTCGTATCGAGGAGTGTTGCGCCGATCAGATACAGCTTGCCGGTGTCGGGGCCGGCATCGACATAGGCATGGAAACTCACCGTGCCATCGGGTTTCGCCTGCGCGTTGTCCATGCTCAGATGGTAATGATGGAAGTTCACCCGACCATGCAAGGGACTGAACACGGCACCATGCAGATACTGGTAGGAACCCACCGTGAACACGATCGAGATGATGCCCAGCCAGATACTCCACTTGCGCGTGGCCTCGTAGGGAAGATGACCGGAAAACAGCACCCGGAACCAGCCGCGTTCACCCATTTCCGGATTGCGCCGCGCCAGCCACTGATCCACCGACCAGGAGCCACCGCCGGTAAGCATCAATACCGTACCCATCGCAAAGCCCGCTGCGGCCATGGTCCATTCGTCGACACAGGTCGACCCCATCCAGCCGAAGATCATCATCAGGGAAACATTCAGGCCGACACTGGCAAAAGCCAGCAGCCGGGTGGCAAAACCGATGATCAGGCCCACGCCGACCACCAGTTCCACCAGGGTCCAGAACCAGACCATGAAATGCAGGAAGCTGCCGTGCAGCAAGATCCATTGGATCAAATCAGGAAAGACCGAGCCCGGCATGGCATGAATCAGCTTGTTGGCCAGATAGCCACCGACGTCCGGATTCAACTTCACCGCCGACAGATGCCCATGAACCATATGGAAATCGTAGAACATGCGGCGTGAGGCACCGCCCCAGTAAACCCAGCCCTGGACCAGCCGTACGCCAAGGGCCATCAGTCCGGCAAAGGCAAAAAACCTTGCCGGAGTCCATTCGTTCGCTTGCGTCGTATTGTTCGTTTGCATCGCCGTTTCCCTCTTGCCCGTGCCCATGGCCGGGTGATCGAGTCAATGGGTTTTCCAGCCATACCGCGCAAAGACCGTGCGGCCCCTGTCACTTCCCGATAGCGGTTGAAGCACCACACCCGATCGCTCGCCCTACCAGGATGGACTACGTAGCTGAGACTGCGCGAGCCGGATCGATGGGACCCAATCCGCTCGCCGTATGTCAGTGCTTGCCCTCGTAGGGTTTGAAACCGTAGCGCTGGAACACTTTCAATGCCGTTGGCGAACGCAGGAATTCGACCCACGCCTTGGCCCAGCGTGGATGCGGAGCGTTCTTGACCACCGCCGAAGCATAAATGGCGGTAGTGTTGTTGCGCGCAGCGATATCCACGTTACTGATCGGATGACCGATTTGCTCCTGGAAAATCGCCTCGGATTTCCAGGTGATCCCCGCGTCCGCCAGGCCCTGCATCAGAAACAAGGGGCTTTGCCGATGATGGATATGGGTCAGTACGGTCTGGCCACTCTTCACCTTGCTCACATAGACCGTTTTCTCCAGCGCCGGGCCCCCGGCCTTGCGCAAGGTACTCATGGCCCGGGAAGCGATCCCCTCCCATTTCGGATTGGGCATCACCACACGCACACCGGGTTTGCCGAGATCAGCCACCGACCGGATACCCGCCGGATTGCCCTTGGGCACCATGATGGTCAGGTCGTTGGTGACATAGGGTACCGCGGGCGCCAGCAGCATCCCGCTCTCGATCAGATGCTTGACTTTGCCCAGGCCCGCCGCATAGACATCCGGCGCCACCGTCCAGGTCATGTTTCCGACGGTAATCGTATTGCCGGCCCTCATCTGTTTTTCCAGAATGCCCGGCGGCAGGGTTTCGTAATAGATCCGGCCGCGAATCCGCGGATGTTCGGCTTCGAAGGCATGCACCAACGGAGCCATGGCAAAGTAATAGTTTCCACCGACGAAGATCACCAGTTGCGGATCATTGATGCTGCCATGGAAATCGGGCAGGTCATCCACTTCCGGCACGGTGAACTCCAGGCCCTTCTCCAGCGCCGGATTGTTGGCCCCGTGTGACCATGGCGGATAGAGCGTTTCCTGGTACCTCGGCGGAGTCACCGGTTTGCCGATATCATCGGCCTGCACCATCGTGGTCATCCCGGTCAAGGCAAACAGTACTGCGAGCAGGCTAAAACGCATGCGCGTTTTCATGCATCACCTCGTCATTGCTACAGGGAAAAATGCCGGCGGACGGAACAAGCTCCCGACAGCCGGCGAGTCACGTGTGTCCTTACATGCGCATCAGGGCGTAACCCTTGTCCTGCAGGATCACCAGGGTCGAGATTGCCGACAACGCGATCTTCACCTGCGGATTGACTTCAGACGGGTTGTAGCCGAGATCGCCCAAGGCGTTGCCGCAGACCAGCACTTCCACCCCGGCCTTGCGCAGCGCGCTGATGATCTTGAGGTTGGGATTCGGATGGCCGAACTTGGCCTCGAACGCCTTCTCATTCAGCGCGATCGAGGTGGCCGCACCATGGATGATCACCACGAACTTCAGATGCTTCAGTGGCACACCGACCGAAGCGAATGCATTGACGGTACGCGCCGTGTGATCGAGGCTGCCGTTGAGTTTGTCCATGGACTTGGACTTGGTGACGTCAAAGAGTGCCTTGTAGGTGGTGTGCTTGTTCGGGCGGAGCATGGCCTGCGGCCATACATGCACCGGACCGAAACCCTGGATCGCCGGATAGGACCAGAATCCGGGTGGCTGGGTCGCCATGGCCGCCATCGGGATTGAAAACGCAGCCGCAAGAACCAGCAACGAAAGTTTCTTGATCATGGGTCGCTCTCCTATGGTTTGGTTTGACCTCATAACGGTACGCCGCGTGGCAATGGCGCACTATTGCAATATACGTATTGCATGTATAAGACATATTTACATCAGCCTTCACCCGTCGGTCACGTGATTTGCGATGGCGTGGACCGAGGATGGCGCCACCTTCGAGAACGCGGGTGTACCTCATGGCGATGAAGCTTGTGTCGTTCCAGCTGGGCCTGTCGATAATGAGGCCGACCCGAAGGGTCCGATGCGCATCGTGCGAGACAATCTCACACATCGCGCGCGGGCGCGTCGCGGTGATTTCAATCCCCCGACACAATCAGCGCCTTGCCGTCCACGTCATGCCGCTGGACCCGAGTTGGGGCAACCAGACCGAGTCGCTCTTTGGCCGCTAGTTGCGCCGCGTCCCGAGCCATTCATCCATCGACCATCCCG
Organism: Rhodanobacter sp.; assembly: GCA_004298015.1. Classification (GTDB taxonomy): domain Bacteria; phylum Pseudomonadota; class Gammaproteobacteria; order Xanthomonadales; family Rhodanobacteraceae; genus Rhodanobacter. The sequence continues at coordinate 1,015 of SCSE01000048.1, read as the reverse complement.
GCCAGCGCAGCGAGGCTTTCATGGTGCAACGCAATCAGGCGCCAAAACCGTTCAAATCGACATTCGCCGGTTTCGAGCCGCAAACCGGCGAACCGCTGAGGTTCAACGACGATGCCAACGCTCGACGCACGAAGAGAAGCCGCTGAATTACAACGCGAACTCGCCAAGCTCAGTGGCCACGACCTCGCCGGGGTACGCCCCTACGGGAAGCATTTGCTGATTCAGATGCATCGCCCCGACACCATCGACACGGTCGCGCGCCTGACCGAGATCGGACCCAATTCCTACGAGTCCGCGTTCCGCAGCCACACCGGTCGCTGGGAGCCGCTGCCAGGCACTGGAAATCTCATGGAGATCGCCGCCATGGTCGTCATGCTGCTTGCCCCTTATCTCGATCCAAACACTTGAACCGATTTATGGGGCATGGGACGAGTTATCCAGTGCCATCGAACTCTCAGGTTTTTTGACAAACAGTGCTGGCGTTACGGGATATTGGTGGCGAGGCACGAACCCGACGAGGTCATCTGGCGAAATCCTCAATCGACCGGCTGAAAGCCGTATCTGCGATAGATTGCCTGCGCGGCCGGACTTCCGAGGAAGGCAATGAAGTCCTTTGACGCCTGCACGTGCGGTGCATCTTTCATCCGCGCCGCGGTATATGTGGCGGTGCTGTTCTGGTCGGCCGGAATGGCAATTGTCTCGATCGGATGATGCAGGATCTTTTCCTGGAAATACGCCTCGGTCGACCACACCGGTGCCGCGTCCGACCTGCCCTCCAGCACTCTCAACGGCGATTGACGGTGATGGATATGGATGAGGAAGGTGGTGCCGTTTGCGACCTTGGTCTTCATGACCATGGTGTCCAGCGCCTGGCCACCGGCCTTGCGCTAGCTAAGAGCGTGGGCCGTAGAAATCTTCGGGCTGCGATTGTGCTCTCATCCATAGACTGCGTCTCTCGTCAGGCTTGCATAGAACCACTATGCGCTCCTTCCGATACACCCATCCTATGGCGATA
>SCSE01000047.1 GCA_004298015.1 Rhodanobacter sp. | reverse complement strand
ACGTTCTCCTTGCCAGCGATGCGATAGCGAAAACGCCAGAGCTTCGCCCCGGTCGGACGCACTTCCAGATAGAGGCCACCACCATCTGCCAGCTTGATGGATCTTGGACCAGGTTTGGTATTGCGGATCTTGGCGTCAGTCAGCGACATGGTGCGGGTATCGGGCTTCGATACCCGCAACGGTACCCGCAATTTCTCTGGCTTACAACGGACGCTCGCGAACACCTATGGCATGGAAACCGCTATTTTTAGGGAGTTTCAGGCGGTCGCGCGGACTGTCATGGATATGCCCGGATGCCGATGCTAGTTGTCGATCATAAGCAGCATTTCGGTACTCGCAATATCCATGACGGGCCAGCTGGCAGCTCGCATTATTGCAGGCCGGCCGATTCATTGCGTCCCCCGGATCATGGTTGGCGATTCAGCGGCACTGAAGGCGCCCGCCGCTTCAGCGCGCCGTCGGCCATGATTTCGTAATCCCCCGACCTGCCCGGGGCGACAAGCCTGGCCCGATCGCCGATCAGCACACCCCGGTAACTGGGAATGTGGAAGGTAAAGCGCACGTAGATCCAGCGCTCGCGCTGGTCCTGCACCGACAGTGTCACAGGCTTGCCATCGGCATGTTGGATAGCAGTGGCCAGCGCAGGTGAAAATCTCGCCTGCTTTTCGCCGATGTCGCGGGTCATGCGCATGACGTAGATACCGTGCCAGACGCATACTCCGGTCACCAAAACCAGCACAGCGCGCGCGGGCCGTGGCATCGGCTTCCACGCCATCACACAAACGGCAGTAGCCACCGCACCAAACCCGTAGCCGTACCAGGTGGCTGCCACATCCAGGATCAGCACCGGCCCCAGCGCCACCGTGCCAGCCAGCAGAAAGGCACCGAGGTAGCGCGGCCCGGCACGCCACAATGCCCATGCCAGTGCCAACCACAGCAGCAGCGCCTTGTGCAGGTGACTGCCGTGCAAGCCGTGCGCCAGCATGCCGTCACTGCCGAAAAGGTTGGTGACCAGCGGAAACAGTTGAAATTCAGCCCAGCGGAGCGGGATCGACGCCAGACCCCATGCATATGGATCAGCACTCCCCGCTGGCCCATGCAGAATGACCTTGAGTCGAAGTACCAGATAGACCAGCACCGGCAGCGCGGCGACCATCGTGGCGACAGCCCACGCTCGACGTCGTCCGGAAAACCACCAGGCCAGCGCCAGCAGGCCCGGAATGACCACCGCGGTTTCCTTGGCCAGCAAGGCCAGCAGGGTCAGCCCGAAGACGGCTGCATACGACCACGCCGGTCGCATATCCCGCTGCATCAGCAAGCCGATCGCCAGGCTGCAGAAAACCCAGATCAAATCCGCGAGCGTGCCGACCCAGCCCACGGTAAAGAGCGTATAGGGCCCAAGCGCAAACACCATGGCGCCCACCACGGCGGCGACGAGGCCAACGCCGGTTCGTCGCAGCAACAGCGCCAGCATCGCCGCATTCACTGCGCCTGCGCCGACCAGCACGGCATGAAACGCATACGGATGCTCGAACCATCGCTGCGAAAGCCAGATCCAGATCGAAAACGTCAGCGGGCGATACTGGAAGGCGTGCAGGTCCGTCCACATCCCGTTGCAGAAGGCACAACCGCGGTGCTGGTTGGCCAGCACCGCCCACTGCAGTTCGTCATGGCTGAAATAACCGGGATTGAAGATCAGCATGCTCTGCACCAGCAGCACACCCAGTACCACGGCCGCAAACACCAGCCATTGCGGCCCCTGACGCAAACGCTTCATGAGCGACCCCGATCAGCAACCGGGCAACATGGGAATGCGCGCCGCGTCCGGCAACTCCGCAAGGCAACAACAGGCCGTGGCGGACCGGCCCCGCGCCATCGCATCGCCGTGGCGAGATCGGATCCCCATGAAACGCGACAGAGTTCCTTCATCATTGTGGCTGGATTCCTTTCCGCTGGTGGGGATTGCGGGTGAGGCTGGGAGCCCCCCGGAAGTGGGACGTTGCCCCGAGTATGCGACCGAGCCCCTGACCGCACAAGGAGATAATTCATCCATCAAATCAGTTGCTTGTGTGACAGCATGGCGCTCAATGCAGGCACAAGTTGTCGGCGTTAACCGAGTTTTTGAGGGCGTATGAGTTACGCGGGCGAAAGTGAGAGCGCAATGGCTGAACGGGGATGCCACCGGACAACGGCCCGTACCGGGCCTGTCAACTGCACGGCTGCATTTCAGCCGAGCCAGTTCAACCCCGTGCCCAGCACCAGGGCCGCAAAAACTCCCGCCACGACATCGTCCACCATCACCCCCATGCCACCCTTGAGATGCCGATCCATCCAGCAGATCGGCCACGGCTTCCACACGTCGAACAGGCGGAACAGTACGAAGCCGGCGGCAAGCATCCACCACTGGAAACCGCTGCCGGGCAGCAGCGCGGGAAGCAGCAGGGGAAGCAGCGCGACCCACTGGCCGATGAATTCGTCCCACACCAAGCTGCGGTGGTCGTCGACGCCGAGCGCGCGGCCGGCGACGTCGCAAGCCCATACGCCGAGGGCGAAACCGGCCAGCAGTACCAGCAGGTACCACGGCAAAGGCAGCTCGCGCAGCAGCAGCCATGGCAACAGGGCGGCCAGCGAGCCGAAGGTACCCTGGGCCACCGGGGCGAGCCCCGAGCCGAAGCCGCAGGCCAGCCAGCCGGCCGGGGTGGCCAGCAGTGCGCGGCGCTGAGCGACGTCGAGACGTTTTTTCGCGGTCATGCAAAATGCTCCCAACCGTGATGATCGATGGTCAGCGAGGCGCCGTCCTCACCGCGCACCCTGACCTCACTGCCTTCGACAAGGCGACCGATGCAGGTCGCGCTGCAACCGATCTGCGCCAGCGCAGCCTGCACCTCGGCCAGCCGCGAAGGCGGCACGCTGAAGCACAGCTCGTAGTCGTCACCGCCGCCCAGGGCAAAGCGCAGTGCGGTGGCGTCGTCATGCAGGCCCCGCAGGGCCGACGAGCGCGGCAGTCGCATCGCCTCGATCTCCGCACCGACGCCGCTGGCACGGCAGATATGGCCGAGATCGGCGAGCAGGCCGTCGGAGATGTCGATGCAGGCACTGGCCACACCGCGCAACGCGATACCGGCGGCCAGTCGTGGCGTGGGGCGATGCAGACGGCCGATCACCCACTCATGCCAGCGGCGGTGCTGCGGGTCGGCGTCACGCGCCGGGTTTTGCAGCGCGTGCAAACCGGCTGCCGCATCGCCCGGCGTGCCTGTGACCAGCAACACATCGCCCGCCAGCCCGCCAGCCCGGACCAGCGCCTGCCCCGGCGGCACGAAGCCATGCACGGCGACGCTGATGCACAGCGGCCCGCGCGTGGTGTCCCCGCCCACCAGAGCCAGCCGGTACAGCCTCGCCAGCGCGGCAAAGCCGTCGGCAAAACCAGCGACAAAGCCCGGATCGGCGTCGGGCAAGGTCAGCGTCAGCAGCGCCCACGCCGGACTCGCACCCATCGCCGCCAGGTCGGACAAGTTCACCGCCAGCGCCTTCCAGCCGATGTCCGCCGCGGCGGTGCCAGCGGGAAAGTGCACGCCCTCGACCAGGGTGTCGACCGCCATCACCAGCGCCTGCCCGGCAGGCACGCTCAGCACCGCGGCATCATCGCCGATGCCCAGCAGCACATCATCGCGTTGCTGCGCGGTATGCCGTCGAATCAGGTCGACAAGATCGAATTCCATCAGTGGATCGCCGGATGCGGAAGGTGAAGGCAAGGAGCCCGTGGAGCCGGCCGGTGAAACGCGTCGCCGCCAGCCCTCGATGTTGCTGCGCCACGCCCAGGGACAACGGTACGGCTCGCCGCTCGCCGCTGGATCATTCGTGCATGAAAAGCAGGACCGGACTGCCGTGGTAGGTGGTTTCCCCATGAAGCTGAAAACCGGCCTTGGTGGCGACCCGGATCGAGGCGGCGTTCTCCGGCGCGATGATGCACACGGACTGATGCTGCCCGAAGTGCGCGCGTCCCCACGCCATCACCGCCGTCAGCGCTTCCGTGGCGTAGCCCTTGCCATGGACGTCTGATGCGAGCACCCAGCCGAGTTCCGGCCTGTCGTCGAGCGGGGGGATGATATCGCGCTTGAAATCGGCATAGCCGATATCGCCGATGCAGCGACCGCTGGCTTGCTCCTCGATCGCCCAGTAGCCATAACCGAGCAGGCTCCACAAGCCCGGATAGCGCAGCAGGCGCATCCAGGCGTCCTGTGGCGTGGAAGCTTGTCCACCGATGTGGCGGACTACCACCGGGTCGGCCCAGATCGCGGTGAGCGCGGCATGGTCGTCGGCGCGATGACCGCGAAGCCGTAAGCGCGGCGTTTCCAGCACCGGCACCAGCCTCTCCGTCGTCGCTGCTACCGACATCAGCCGCGCTTCTCCACCGCGCGCAGCTCGGTGGCCAGCTTGTCCAGCACGCCGTTGACGTAGCTGTGGCCGTGATCGGCACCGAAGCGCTTGGTCACTTCGATCGCCTCGTTGATCACCACCCGGTACGGCACGTCGGGGCGGTACTTCAGCTCATAGGCCGCCAGCCGCAACGCGGCGCGTTCGATCGGATCGATCTGCGCCACCTCGCGGTCGATGTGCGGACGCAGGCATGCGTCGAGCGCATCGACATGCTTGGCCACCCCGTGCAGCAAATCCTCGAAATACTCCAGGTCGGCCACTTCCATATCCTGCTCATGCCGGAACTGCTCGATCACCGCGTTCATATGGCTGCCGCTGAGCTGCCACGCATACAGCGCCTGCAGCGCGCGGCGGCGGGCGCGCGAACGCGCCTGCATGTCCAGGCCTTCAGAGCGTGTCTTCATATGCCAAGTACCTCGCGCCGGAAGCTGTTTGCCCGCAGGGCAAGGAAGAACGAAGGAGTGTATGTCGATACACGACTGAGTGATGACGCGGCCATGCGGGCCATCAGAGCTTGCCGTACAGGTTGACCATTTCCAGCGCGGCCAGCGCCGCGTCGGCGCCCTTGTTGCCGGCCTTGGTGCCGGAGCGCTCGATCGCCTGCTCGATGCTGTCGGTGGTCAGCACACCGAACGCTACCGGCACGCCGGTACCGTAGGCGGCCTGCGCCAGGCCCTTGGCACACTCCCCAGCCACGTAGTCGAAATGCGGGGTGGCGCCGCGGATCACCGCGCCCAGCGCGATCACCGCCGTGTACTTGCCGGAGTGGGCCAGCTTGTGCGCGACCAGTGCGATTTCCCAGGCGCCGGGCACGCGCACCAGATCGATCGCTGCGTCCTTGACGCCGTGGCGCACCAGCACATCGCATGCGCCGGCCACCAGTGGCTCGACGACGAAGCCGTTGAAACGGCCGGCGACGATGGCAAATCGACCCTTGGGTGTGGCGAAATCGCCTTCGATGATCTTCATGGGATTGACATTCCTGGTGGGCTGGCCCGAGCGAGCCGGCTATTTTACGGGTTTTCGGCGACGCTGGCCGGCGGAGGGCGATCGAGATGCGGATAGTCACTGAAATCCAGCCGCGCCGCGTGTCCGGCCACCCGCAGTCGCGCCGCCGCGCCGAACGGCAGGGTGAGCTGGTCGGCACCGTGGCCGTGCGGCAATCCATCCAGTACCGGGATGCCCGCCACGGCGCGGATCTGCGCGAACGCCGCGGACACGTCATAACCGTTGTCGCGTGCGCCGGGGTCGCACTGGCTGAAGCTGCCCAGCACCAACGCCTGCTGCCGCGCCAACACACCGGACAGATGCAGCTGGTACAACAGCCGTTCGATGCGAAATGGCGGTTCGCCGACATCTTCGACAAACAGTATGCCGTCGTCGATCTGCGGAAAATACGGCGTGCCCAGCAGGCTGCACAGCACCGCGAGATTGCCGCCCCACAGCGGGCCTTCCATATCGATATCGACTGCCGTCGCCGTCGACCAGCTGGCCGCCGCTGCCGACGATGTCAGCGTGCCCCAGAACTGCTGCCAGCTGACTACCGAACGCGGCTCCGCGCCCAGATCCGCCAGCAGCGGTCCGCTGAAGGTGCACAGGCCGCTCCTGGCACGCAATGCCAGCTGCAACGCGGTGAAATCGCTGTGCCCGACCAGTGCGAGCGGCTGATCGTGCAGCCGCTCGCGCAACGCGTCGAAATGCAGATGCGGCAGCAGCCGCGCCGCCCCGTAGCCACCGCGCGTCGCCAACGCGATATCCGGCAGCGTGTCCATCGTCGCCAGCGCATTGAGGTCAGCAGCCCGCTCGGCATCGCTGCCGGCAAAGCGCTGCTCGGTACGCGCCAGCACCTCGACCCCGTCCACCGTGCAACCGGCCTCGCGCAAGCGCGCCACGCCGCGCGTCATGGCGGCGGGATCGTGCGCGTAGCCGGAGGGGGCGATGAGGCGGATAGTGGTTCGGTGCATGGATTGCTCTTGTCCTATGGCCGCCAGAAAGTCACCATATTTGTGCAGGTTACTTCACAGCGAGGCGGAACGTGCCAGACGCTGACCGTCCCGTACGTAACCATGCTGCTGGTAGAAGCGATGTGCGGCCTCCCGGTGATCGCCGGTAGTCACCTCAAATTTTACGCAACCCGCCGAACCGAACCATTCGTGAGCCGAGGCCAGCAGGGCCGAACCCGTACCGCGCCCGCGCTGACCCGAGGCCACGACAAACGCCGTAATACGCCCCAGCCTCCCCGCCCGATGGAACAGCGGCAATGCATGCAAGCTGATGCAACCCAAAAGCCGCTGGCCGTCAACCGCCAACAACACGGCGTCTGCAGCGGCCCCATCCAGATCGACCAAGGTCCTTCGCAGCTGCTGCGGATCACCTGGATAGCCTAACTCCCCAATCAACGCTGACAGCTCGCCGGCATCTGCGGGTACCGCGCTTCGTATTTCCACGAGTCCTCTCCGGTATGCCATGCGTAAAGCATGCGGTCCGATCATGGCGACACCGTGGCGTTTTCGAGTGGCATTCCTGTCTCGGCGCACCCTGTCCACACGAGGGGATTTCCTCCGGTCGTGCGCGAATGCCTTTGGCGTTGACGTCGGATCAAGATCAAAAGCATTCGCGCACAGGGTGCGCTCCTACAGATCACACGTATTCGACGACCTCGAGGCCGAAACCGGCCAGCCCGACCAGTTTGCGCGGGGTACCGAGCACGCGCAGTTTCTGTATGCCCAGATCGGCCAGCATCTGCGAGCCGAGGCCGAGCTGGCGCCATTCCTGCTGCTGCACTTCTTCCGGCGCCTGGGTGCTGGGCTGACGGCTGAGCTTGGCCAGCAGCGCTTCGGGCGTGTCCTCGCCGGAGAGCACCAGCAGCACGCCGCGGTCTTCTTCGTCGATCCGGCGCAAGGCAGCGGTGACGGTAAGACCGAGGTCATCGCGCTTCAGGTGCAGCACGTCGGACAAGGTGTTGCGCACGTGCACGCGCGACAGCACCGGTGCGCCGTCATTGACCTCGCCGCGCACCAGCGCGTAGTGCAGGCCGCGATGGATCATGTCGCGGTAGGCCACCAGCCGGAACGAGCCGAACTCGGTATCGACCTGCTCCTCGTGCGCGCGCTGCACGGTTTTTTCGGTTTCCAGCCGGTAGCGAATCAGTTCGGCGATCGAGCCGATCTTCAGGCCGTGCTTGGCCGCGAAGATCTCCAGCTCGGGGCGGCGCGCCATCGAGCCGTCCTCGTGCAGCACCTCGATCAGCACCGCAGCCGGCTCGAGCCCCGCCAGTGCAGCCAGATCGCAGCCGGCCTCGGTATGCCCGGCGCGAGTCAGCACGCCACCGGGCTGGGCGGTTAGCGGAAAAATGTGGCCGGGCTGGGCCAGATCCTCCGGCTTGGCGCCGGATTTCACCGCCACCTGAATGGTACGCGCGCGATCGTGCGCCGAGATGCCGGTGGTGACGCCTTCGGCAGCTTCGATCGAGACGGTGAAGTTGGTGTGGTACGAGGAAGTGTTGTCGCTGACCATCGGCCGCAGGCCGAGCTGGCGGGTGCGCTGCTCGGTCAGCGTGACGCAGACCAGGCCGCGCGCCTCGCGTACCATGAAATTGATGTCTTCCGGCCGCACCATCTGCGCGGCCATCACCAGGTCACCCTCGTTCTCGCGGTCCTCGTCATCGAGGATCACCACCATGCGGCCGGCGCGGATGTCTTCGAGGATTTCGGGAATGGTATTGAAGCTCATGCTGCGATCCAGGTTGAGGTTTTCCCTTCTCCCCCGCGGGGAGAAGGTGCCCCGAAGGGGCGGATGAGGGGCCGGGCGGAGCGGAGATTCCGCGGTCATCGCGGCCCCTCACCCCAACCCTCTCCCCGACGGGAGAGGGAGCAAGGTCAGGCAAAGCCGTGCTGCTTGAGGAACGCCTCGTCCAGCTTTGGCGCCTCGCCTGTGGTCAGCAGCCGCTCGACATAGCGGGCGATCACGTCCACCTCGATGTTCACCGCGTCGCCCACGCGCCGGGCATGGAAGGCGGTGTGCCCGACCGTGTGCGGGATCAGGTTGACGCCGAAGCGGTGGCCAGCAACTTTATTGACGGTGAGACTGGTGCCGTCGATGCAGACCGAGCCCTTGGCGGCGATGTAGCGCGAAATCGTCGCCGGCACCTCGAAGGTCCAGCGCTGCGAACGGCCATCGGGGGTGATCGAGACCACCTTGCCGAGGCCGTCGACATGCCCGGAGACCAGATGCCCGCCGAGGCGGTCGGCCAGGCGCAGCGCCTTTTCCAGGTTCACCGGGTCACCCGCCTTGAGTTGGCCGAGCGAGGTCAGCGACAGCGTCTCGTTGGAGACGTCCGCGCTGAAGCCACGCGGTTCGAGCGTGATCGCGGTGAGGCACACGCCGGAAACGGCAATACTGTCGCCCGGTTGCACGTCGGAAAGATCGAGCTCGGCGGTATCGACATGCAGGCGCACGTCGCCGCCGCGCGGCTCCAGCCGCACGATGCGGCCCACGGTTTGAATAATGCCGGTGAACATCAGCAGCCCCCCTGGCGGAAGGCACGAAACACGGTGTGCTGGCTTGGAGACATGACACGTTTCCCGCAACGGTGAATGCGAAAAACGCCCCGGGGCGTTAAGACAGACGCGCGCCAGCGAAGGCCCCGCGTGATGCCGTCTTCTTTCATCCGGACTGTGCGCCGTTACCCTTGCGGGCAGCAGCGTGGACCGTCGGCTCCGGCATCGGACCGGATCTGCTGACCCTTCACCCGGCTTCCAGGGAAACCGCCGAAGGCGCTCGCGGGCTCGTGCATCCAATGGACCGGGGCACCTACCGCCGGTGGGGAATCTCACCCCGCCCTGAAGACGTTAGCTTGGTAAAACCGGACAAGCCGGCCGGTGAATGTTAGCACTGACGGACCACCGCCATGCCCATACCACGACGGCGTGGGCTGGATGCAGTGTTTCCCGCGGCGCACGTTCAGTGCGAGGCGCGGTAATCCTGCATCACCCGATCCATCACCCACGCCGTGCGCGCGGCGCTTTCGGCATCGGAGGGGCAGGCACCGGGCTGGCCGCGCAACTCGGCGACCAGGGTCTCGATCAGCGGTTGCTGGATATGTACCGGGTTGTCGACGTGGAACGCCTGCGTCCCGGCGGCGTTTTCCAGACGGATCGGGCCATCGCCGAAGGTGGCAAAGGACAACCTGCCCTGGTTACCGATCACCTCGATGCTGTCGTAACTGCGATAGCTGCAGAAATTCCACAGCCCGGTGCCGAGCATGCCGTTGTCGAAGGCGAACGACATCGCCACCGTGTCCTCGGCCGCATAGGCGCCAGCGCGATTGCCGGCATGGCCGCGGGCCGAGACGATCGGCCCGAACAGCCAGTCCAGAATATTCAGGGTGTGGCATCCCAAATCCATGAACAGGCCACCGCCGGAAATCGCCGGGTCCACATGCCAATGCCGGGCTGCCGGGTCCGTATAGCGCGGGTGCAGCGGCTGGTGCAGCACCGTATTGACGATATGCGGCGTGCCGATCACCCGCGCCTCGAACAGCAGCTCGCGCACCTTGGCAAAGCGCGGCAGGGCGCGCCGGTAATAGGCCACGAAGACCGGCACCCGGGCGAGGCGCGCGGCGCGGATGATGTCCTCGCATTCGCCCGCGTTCATCGCCATCGGCTTTTCCACGTACACCGGCTTGCCCGCGGCGATGCTCATCAAGGCGTAGGCCCGGTGGCTCGACGGTGGCGTGGCGACATAGACAGCATCGACGCTGTCATCGGCGATCAAGCCCGCCGCATCGTCATGCCAGCGGGGTACGCCGTGACGCTGCGCGTAGTCGCGCGCCTTGGCGCCGTCACGGCGCATCACCGCCGCCAGCGCCGAATGCGCCACCTTGCCGAATGCCGGTCCACTCTTCACTTCGGTGACATTGCCGCAGCCGATGATGCCCCAGCGGATGGTGCGGTCGTTGGCGTCCTTCATCGGCTCGGGATCTCCACAGGGCAATGGCGGCCAGACTCTAAGGCATCGCGCGAGGTTGCAGGCGCAAACGCAAATCGTCACCCACGGCACGCCGGTCGACGGTTTGCAGTTGCCAGCGCGCGGCCATGTCGGCCAGCGCGGGAAGTTGCAGCAGCGGACGCGCGCTGTCGCCGAGCAGCAGCGGCGCGATATACAGCAGCAATTCGTCGACCAGGCCGGCGGCAAACAGCGCACCACACAGGGTCGGGCCGGCTTCGACGTGGAGCTCGTTGCAGCCGCGCTCGGCGAGCAGGGTGAGTACGGCGCCGAGATCCAGTGCACCACCCTGCCCCGCCACCGCGACCCGTTCGACCTGCGCAAAACGATCGTCGGCACAGGCCGTATCGGCCACGTGCAGCAGCAACGTCGGCGCTGCGCCATCCAGTACATGGCTGCCGGCCGGTGTGCGCAAGCGGCGGTCGAGCACCACCCGCAGCGGCGGTACGTGGAGCTCGTCAGGCAGCCGCACGGTCAGCCGCGGGTTGTCGGCGAGCACGGTACCACTGCCGGTAAGGATCGCCGAACTGCGCGCGCGCCAGCGCTGCACATCGGCGCGTGCGGCTTCGCCGGTGATCCACTTCGAGTCGCCGCCGGCCAATGCCGTGCGGCCGTCCAGGCTCATTGCCAGCTTTACCCGCACGAACGGACGGCCACGCTCGATGCGGCTGAAGAATCCGATGTTCAGCTCGCGCGCCGCCTCGCACATCAAGCCGCTGTCGACCACGATGCCGGCGTCGCGCAGAGTCGCGATACCACGACCGGCCACTTGCGGAAACGGGTCTTCTGTCGCGATCACCACCCGCGCCACCCCGGCGGCGACCAGTGCATCGGCGCATGGCGGCGTGCGACCGTGGTGGGCACAAGGCTCCAACGTCACATAGGCGGTGGCGCCACGTGCCCGTTCGCCGGCCTCGCGCAACGCGAACACTTCGGCATGCGGCTCGCCGGCACGCCGGTGCCAACCCTGCCCGACAACCTCCTCGCCGTGAGCGATCACGCAGCCTACCCGTGGGTTGGGCTGGGTGGTGAAAAGACCGCGTTCAGCCAGCTCCAGGGCCCTGGCCATCTGGGCGTGATCAATCGCTGAAAAAGGTTCGCTCACCTTGCCGCACCCAGGTAGGAGCGCACCCTGTGCGCGATGGTTTCCGGATTCGTGTGAGGGCGATCGCGCACAGGGTGCGCTCCTACAAGGTCAGCGGCATCATTTGCCGCCACGTTTGCTCTCGTCGAGCAAGGGCAACTGCAGGCCGTCCAGTTCGGGCAGGTCGCGTTCCAGTTTCTCGATTTCCTCGCGGAACGCCTGCACATCCTCGAACTTGCGGTAGACCGAGGCAAAACGGACGTAGGCGACCTGATCCAGCTTCTTCAGCTCGCGCATCACCAGCTCGCCGACCTGGCGCGACGGCACTTCGCGTTCGCTGTTCTTGCGCAGGTCGTTGACGATCGCGCGGACCGAACTGTCCACATCAGGTGTGGGCACGGGCCGTTTCTGCAGCGCGCGCTCGAAGCTGACCCGCAACTTGCGCTCGTCAAAGACTTCGCGCCGATCACCGCTCTTGACCACCGTCGGCAGCTTCAGCTCGGCTGTTTCATACGTGTTGAAGCGCTCGCCGCACTGCGGACACTCGCGCCGCCGACGCACGCTGGAGCCATCCTCGGTCAGGCGCGAGTCGATCACGCGGGTATCTTCGTGCTGGCAGAAAGGGCAATGCATAAAGGCTCAGGAGTGAGAGTAGAGAAGTGGGAAGCGAGAGAAAACCACGCCCGCTACTGCTTTTCTCTCGCTTCTCACTCCTAATTCACTCACTTCTCGCTTCAGCCGTAAACCGGAAACTTGCGGCACTGCGCCGTTACCGCCTCGCGCACCCTGGCGATCACCGCCTCGTCGTCCGGCGCATCCAGCACGTCGCAGATCCAGCCGGCCAGCTCGACGGTGTCGGCCTCCAGGTAGCCGCGGGTGGTGATGGCCGGGGTGCCGACGCGCAGGCCGGAGGTGACGAAGGGCTTGCGCGGATCGTTCGGCACGGCGTTCTTGTTGACCGTGATGTGTGCGTTGCCGAGCGCCTCCTCGGCGTGCTTGCCGGTGACGTCCTTGCCGATCATGTCGACCAGCATCAGGTGATTCTCGGTGCCGCCGGAGACGATCTTGTAGCCGCGCTCGATGAAGGTCCTGGCCATCGCCTTGGCGTTCTTCACCACCTGGGCCTGGTAGCTCTTGAATTCCGGTTCCAGCGCCTCCTTGAACGCCACCGCCTTGGCCGCGATCACGTGCATCAGCGGACCGCCCTGGATACCGGGGAACACGATCGACTGCAGCTTCTTCTCGATCTCCTCGCCGGCATCCTTCGCCACGATGATGCCGCCACGCGGACCGCGCAGGGTCTTGTGCGTGGTCGAGGTGACCACGTGCGCGTGCGGCAGCGGGCTCGGATACACGCCGGCCGCGATCAACCCGGCGACGTGCGCCATGTCGACAAAGAACAGTGCGCCGACCGAATCGGCGATCTGGCGCATACGCGCCCAGTCGACCACCTGCGAGTAGGCACTGAAGCCGCCGACCAGCATCTTCGGCCGGTGCTCGGTGGCCAGGCGTTGCACCTCGTCGTAGTCGATCAGGCCGTTCTCGTCGACGCCGTACTGCACCGCGTTGAACAGCTTGCCGCTGATGTTGACCCTGGCACCGTGGGTTAGGTGGCCGCCGTGGGCCAGGCTCATGCCCAGGATGGTGTCGCCAGGCTGCAGCAGCGCCAGGTACACCGCCTGATTCGCCTGCGAACCCGAATGCGGCTGCACGTTGGCATAGGTGGCGCCGAACAACTGCTTGAGGCGCTCGATCGCCAGCTTCTCGGCGATGTCGACGTACTCGCAACCGCCGTAGTAGCGCTTGCCCGGGTAACCCTCGGCGTACTTGTTGGTCAGCTTGGAGCCCTGCGCTTCCATCACCCGCGGGCTGGCGTAGTTCTCCGAGGCGATCAGTTCGACGTGATCTTCCTGGCGCCGGCTTTCATCGGCAATCGCCTTGGCCAGTTCATCGTCATAACCGGCAATGGTGCAATCCTTCGGGAACATTCGGGCCTCGGCGGGTCAGGGTTGGGATAAGACCCGAAAGTGTAGCGCTGCCGGGTGTTTGCAGCCACCGCCACCGCCAGCGGCCGGCTCGGCCACCAGAGGGGCCCCTCGGGCCGCCAGTGCAACCAGCTATAATATGGGGTTATCGAACACTCTTTCCCGTGTCCGCCTTGCCCGGCGGCGCAGCGCACGTCTTCGGAGATTCCATGAGCTCGCAATACATCTACACCATGAACGGTGTCAGCAAGATCGTCCCGCCGAAGCGGCAGATCATCAAGGACATCTCGCTGTCGTTCTTCCCCGGCGCCAAGATCGGCCTGCTCGGCGTCAACGGCGCGGGCAAGTCCACCGTGCTGAAAATCATGGCCGGCGTGGACACCGACTTCCAGGGCGAGGCGCGCGCGCAGCCCGGCACCAAGATCGGCTACCTGGCGCAGGAACCGCAGCTCGATCCGGAAAAGACCGTACGCGAGGCGGTTGAAGAAGGCGTCGCCGAAATTCTTGACGCACAGAAGCGCCTGGAAGAGGTCTACGCCGCCTATGCCGAGGAAGGCGCCGACTTCGACAAGCTGGCGAAAGAGCAGGAGTCGCTGGAAAACCTGTTGGCTGCCAACGATGCGCATGCGCTGGAGCGCCAGCTGGAAGTGGCCGCCGACGCGCTGCGCCTGCCGCCGTGGGATGCGGTGATCGGGCCGCTCTCCGGTGGCGAAAAGCGCCGCGTGGCGCTGTGCCGCCTGCTGCTGTCCAAGCCGGACATGCTGCTGCTGGACGAGCCGACCAACCACCTGGATGCCGAGTCGGTGGACTGGCTGGAGCAGTTCCTGCACGACTACACCGGCACCGTGGTGGCGGTGACCCATGACCGCTACTTTCTCGACAACGCAGCCGAGTGGATCCTCGAACTCGATCGCGGCCGCGGCATCCCGTGGAAGGGCAACTACACCGAGTGGCTGGAGCAGAAGGGTGAGCGCATGGCGCGCGAAGAGGCTTCCGAAAAGGGTCGCCAGAAAGCGCTGGCACGCGAGCTGGAGTGGGTGCGTTCGGCGGCCAAGGGCCGCCAGTCCAAGGGCAAGGCACGTATCAACCGCTTCGAGGAGCTGAACTCGGTCGAGTACCAGAAGAGCAACGAGACCAACGAGCTGTATATCCCGCCGGGCGAGCGCCTCGGCCAGGAAGTGATCGAGTTCAGGAACGTCTCCAAGCAGTTCGGTGATCGCCTGCTGATCGACGACGTGTCGTTCAAGGTCCCGCCCGGTGCCATCGTCGGCGTGATCGGCCCCAACGGCGCCGGCAAATCCACCCTGATGAAGCTGATCACCGGCGTCGAGAAACCCGACAGCGGCGAAGTGAAGCTCGGCCACACCGTGCAGCTGGCCTATGTCGACCAGTCACGCGACAACCTCGATCCGAAGAAGAATGTCTGGCAGGAAGTCTCCGACGGCGCCGACATCATCACCATCGGTCGCTACGAGTTGCAGTCGCGCGCCTACATCGGCCGCTTCAACTTCAAGGGCACCGACCAGCAGAAACTGGTCGGCAGCCTGTCCGGCGGTGAACGCGGCCGCCTGCACCTGGCCAAGACCCTGATGCAGGGCGGCAACGTGCTGCTGCTCGATGAGCCCTCGAACGATCTGGACGTGGGCACGCTGCGCGCGCTGGAAGACGCGATGCTGGAATTCCCCGGCTGCGTGATGGTGATCTCGCATGACCGCTGGTTCCTCGACCGCGTCGCCACCCACATCATCGCGTTCGAAGGCGACTCCCACGTCGAGTTCTTCCCAGGCAACTACAACGAATACGAAGCCGACAAGAAGCGTCGTCTGGGCGAGGAAGGCGCACGTCCGCACCGGGTCAAGTATAAGAAGCTGGCTTGAAAGCAGGAGTGAGCGGAGAGGAGTGAGGAGTGAGAGAAAGCACCAGCCCCTCCCCTCTCCGGCCCATCGCGATAGGCAGGCGTGAATTGAAAGGAGAAGGAAGCCAGCGGGGGGCATCAAAGTACCGGCCTTCTCTCACGCCTCACTCCTCTTCCCTCACTTCTCAAACGGAGACCCCCGATGCACTTCATGCAGTCCCTGCAACAGGCCTGGCAACGCCACGACTCGCTGGTCTGCGTCGGCCTCGATCCGGAGCCGGCGAAGCTCCCCGCGCATCTGCGCGACCAGCCCGATGCGGTGTTCACCTTCTGCGCCGCCATCGTCGACGCCACCGCGGACCTGGCCTGCGCGTTTAAGCCGCAGATCGCGCACTTCGCCGCGCTGCGTGCCGAAGAGGCGCTGGAGCGGCTGATCGCGCACATCCACGACAAGCATCCCGGCATGCCGGTAATCCTCGACGCCAAGCGCGGCGATATCGGCTCCACCGCGCAGCATTACGCCAGCGAGGCATTCGATCGTTATCAGGCCGACGCGGTGACGCTGAACCCTTACCTCGGCCGAGACTCGGTACAGCCGTTCCTGGATCGCGCCGACAAGGGCGTGATCCTGCTGTGCCGCACCTCCAACCCCGGCGGGGCCGACTTCCAGAACCTGATCGTGCAGGACGAGGTCAGCGCCGGTCGCCCGCTGTACCAGCGCGTCGCCGCGACCATCGCGCGGGAGTGGAACGACCATGGCAACTGCGCGCTGGTCACCGGCGCGACGTACCCCGAGGAACTTGGCCAGGTGCGCCAACTGATCGGCACCATGCCGCTGCTGGTCCCCGGCATCGGCGCCCAGGGTGGCGACATCAAAGCAGTGCTTCACCATGGCCGCACGCCCGACGGCACCGGCCTGATGATCAACTCCTCGCGCGGCATCATTTACGCCGGCAGCGGCGAGGATTTTGCCCAGGCCGCACGCGCCGCGGCGCTGGAGCTACGCGATACGATCAACGCATGGCGGCGCTGAGTCGGCCATAGGCCACGGCCGGCCCTCCGACTCTCCGCCCCCCGCATTCATCCTGGCTTACCGGGGTCAGCCGTACCGGAATGGCGCCCTCGTCGCCTCGCCTCGGTTGCCACTTTATGCCGTGCATGGCGGATAATGAGTCGCGCTGCCGCAGACGCCGAGGGAGCACTCCTGGACATTCGCATTGACAACCTGGAAAGCCCGGAGGTCATCGCCTTGCTCCGCGAGCATCTCGACTCCATCGCTCCAACCGCGCCGGCGCAGAGCCGCCACGCCCTGGACCTGAGCGGCCTGCGGGGTCCTGACATCACCTTCTGGAGCATCTGGGATGCTCAGGTGTTGGCCGGGTTTGGCGCGCTCAAGCGTTTGACCCGCTCACACGCCGAGCTCAAGTCCATGCGCACGGCCGCTTCCCATCTGCGGCAAGGCGTGGCTTCAACGCTTTTGCAGCACATGATTCAGGAGGCAGCGGCACGCGGTTATTCGAGACTGAGTCTGGAAACCGGTTCCATGGTGTTCTTTGAGCCGGCACGGCGCTTGTACAGCGCATTCGGGTTCGTTCCGTGCCCGCCTTTCGGCCACTACGCGGCAGATCCCCATAGTGTTTTCATGACCCTGGAGATCAACGCGTTGGCAACTGAGCATGCCGCCATGGGCTTGCCGGACGTTTGACGCGATTGCCTTGCGCTTTCAGAGGGTCGCTGCCGGAAGGGTGGAAAAGCGGTGGCAGCGACGCCAATCGCATCGCCGTCAATGCAGCGTTTGGCCTGCTATCGCACAGCACTTCTTGAACTTCTTTCCGCTGCCGCAGGGGCACGGATCATTGCGTCCCACCTTCGGCGTCGTGCGCATGTGGGGCATTGACGCGCCGTTGCCGAACCGGAAGTCGTCCTCCACCTCGCCCGCCGGTACGGCAGCCCGCTGTTCCAGCCAGAAAGCGTGAATCTTCTGCAGTGAAGGGGCGATCTGACTGCGCCAGAACTCGGCATCACCTTCTTTCGCGGTCAACTCAAGCCCCTCCGCCGTCCCCAGCCGGTTGAACGGCGCAATCCACGCCGGCTCACCGACCAGTAGCGAAGTCCAGTCTTCCACGCCCAGCTCGACCCCAAGCATGAAGCCCTCACACCACGCCGATGGGCGCCAGCGTGGATTGCGCTCGTAGAGTGGACGGAACGACGCTGGCGAATCCATGAAGTCATGAATCACGCCGTTGTACTGGCGAAGGATCAGCTGCATCAGCGCATTGGCCTCATCGGCATCGACAAACGCCGGTTGTGCCTCGCCTTCGTCCATGTCCCAGATCCACCGCATCCATTGTGACGGCATCACCGTACGCGGGCCGATCGCCAGCGCGGTAAAGAAGCCTTCCATCGTGGCCACATCCATCGAGGTTGCCATCACCGCTGGCGAATCGAGGAAGGCATCGAGGGTCGACAATTCGTCGTCAGTCAGTTTGTCGTGCATTGCGAAATCGTAAGCCGAGGAAATCCGCTGGAAGGTTAACAAGTGTCGATGCTGGATGGGACGAACCAGGTGATTTATTTCCGCCCGGCTGAATCAGTGGTACGTGCCCACTTTCGCCGGCTTTTGCGTCGCCGAGCTTCCAGCCCATCCGCCTCACTCATACCGTCGCAACTCGCCCTCGTCCTTCAGGCTGAACGGGTTGAAGTGGGTATGTTCGTCGTAGGTATCGACGCCTTCGCGGCGCTTGAGGAAGCCGACCACCGCATAGGTGAGCGGGGTAAACAGCACTTCCACGGTGACCTTCATCAGCCAGTTGAAGGCGATCACCTTGAAGATGGTCTGGCTTTCCCAGATGCCGATGAAGGCGATCGGGTAGAAGGTGAGACTGTCCACGCCCTGCCCGAACAGGGTCGAGCCGATGGTGCGGGTCCACAGCCAGCGGCCGCGGGTGAGCAGCTTCATCCGCGCCATCACGAAGGAGTTGACGAAGTCGCCCAGCCAGTAGGCCACCAGCGAAGCCAGCGCGATGCGCCAAGTGCCGCCGAAGACGATCTCCAGTGCCGGCTGCAGTTGGGCGTTGAACGGCTCGTTGGGGCTCGCCGGCATGCGCAGGATCACCTGCGACATGAAGGTCGCGAACAGCAGCGCGCCGAAGCCGGCCCAGATCGCGCGGCGCGCACGCGCATAGCCGTACACCTCGGTGAGCACGTCGCCGAAGATATAGCTGATCGGGAAAAACAGGTTGCCGGCGCCGAAGGTCAGCGCGCCGAACAGTGGCAAGGTCACGGTGCAGACCTTGGCCGGGCCGATCAGGTTGGAACACAGCAGGACTGCGACCATGCCACCGACCAGCAAGTCGTAGTAACGGAAGCCGCGCTGCGGCGCGGTGGATTCGGAAACGTTCATCGGCCCGCTGAGCCCCCGGATCGGCAACGCCGCAGCATAGCCGGGCGGCAAGCGGCTGTGGATGGGGTCGACGGCGTCGGCGTTAAGCCACCACCTGCACGCCGCGCCCGAATGCGACGCGACCCTTGATCTGCTTCGCGGCGTCCTTCGGCGCGGGGTAGTACCACGCTGCACCGGCGTTCACCTCGTCGCCGACCACCACGTCGTAATAGCTGGCCGTGCCCTTCCAGGGACAGACGGTGTGCCGGTCGCTGTCGCGGAAGTGCGCCGCTCGCAACGAAGCCACGGGAAAGTAGTGGTTGCCCTCCACAACGACGCTGTCGTCGCTCTCCGCAAGCACGGTGTTTTTCCAGATCGCGCGCATGTCATTCGTCTCCTGGGTTCTGGCCGGGAAACAGTACATCGGTGTAGCCGAACTTGCTGAAATCGGTGATCCGCGACGGGTAAAGACGACCGATCAGGTGATCGCATTCATGCTGCACCACCCGGGCATGAAAGCCCTCGGCCGCGCGATCGATCGGCGTGCCGTGCGGGTCCAGTCCCTGGTAACGGATCAGACTGAAGCGACTCACTGCACCGCGCAGTCCAGGCACCGAGAGGCATCCCTCCCAATCTTCTTCCAGCTCCTGGGACTGCGGCATGATCGCCGGATTGAGCAGGATCGTCTGCGGCACGGGGGGCGCGTCCGGATAACGCTCGGCATGCTCGAAGCCGAAGATCACCAGTTGCAGGTCGACACCGATTTGCGGCGCGGCAAGGCCGACCCCGCCGACGGCGTGCATGGTTTCGAACATGTCGGCCACCAGGGCCTCCAGTTCAGCGCTGCCGAACATCGCATCAGGCACCGGTGGCGCGACGCGCAGCAGGCGCGGGTCACCCATTTTCAGGATTTCGCGAATCATGGTCGGCTCCTGACGTTCAGCACAAACTGAAACCATGTGGCCGGCCATCGCGATCGCAACCCCGAATCCACCCCACCGCAACAGCACGTTGACCAAGGGTTCATTGGCCGCCAAACACCTTTTTCAGCAGCGCGCTACCACGAGCCGCCGGATTCTGGCGGATCGATTGCTCCTGTTCGCCGATCACCGTGAACAGCCCGTCCAGCGTCTTCGCCGTCACGTAGTTGTCCAGGTTCAGCTGGTTGGCACCTTTGTCCGGATTGCCGCGCAGGGCGCCAAGTGAGCCAAGTGCACTGCCGAGCGCACCACCGCGACTGCCGGAGGTGAAGGCCTTGTATTTGCGGGTCACCCCCACGCTGTCGGTGGTTTTCGCGACGATCGGCTCGATCCTGGCGGTCAGGGCATTGCCGGCGACGCGGCGGAAATAGTCGGTTGCCGCGTGATTGCCGCCGGTGAGGATGCCGCGCGCATCGGCCACGCTCATCCGCCGGATCGCGTCCCCGAAAATGGAGGCCACCTGCGGCACCGCCTTTTCTGCCGCCCGGTTCATGCTCAATTCGAAGGCATCGACCTTGGCGCCCTGACCCAGCTCACGGGCGAGTTTACCCGCCTGCGCCAGACGGCCCGGCAGGGGGATTCGAACCTGACTGTTGTTCCAGAAGCCGCCGTTGCGGCCAAGGCTGTTGATCGCGTTGGTGGTGCCTTTGGCCAGCGCTTCCTTGAGGCCCGCGACAATGTCGCTGTTGGGCAGATTGGCGCCCAGTGTCGATGCGCCTGGGCTCTGCGCCGACTGCCTGACCTTGTTCAGCAAATCCTTGAACTGTCCCGAGCCGACCGCGCCGGCCGGTAGCGCCATGACGGCAATGGCAAGCCCAAGGGCGACGTAACGAATCCGAATACCCATGGCGGGCTCCTTGATGGTCGACGGGAGGGTCAGTGTACCCCGTGCTCATGCTGTGTCCGTGGCACCACAGGCATCGCAAGCATGGCGACGGAAGCCGCTCGCACGGCTTCCACATGGCTCCATGCCACGGCACACTGCTTCTTGCCCGCCCATCGGTGACAATGGGCGGAACACCCCTCCAGCTCTCGCCCATGCCTCATACCGATATCGACCCCAAGCTCAGCAGACCCGCAGCAGCACCACGACAACGCCATCCAGGCCTGCGCGTCATCGCCATGTACGAGATGATCAAGACCGTGTGTCTGGTGCTGCTGGCGCTGGCGGCCTTCCATATTGATCGCCAGGAGAACTTCGAGCAGTTGGTGCATTGGCTTGAACACCTGCCACTGACCGGCAGCAACGAGCTGCGCTGGAAATTTGTCTCGCTGCTGGTCGATTTCGGGCCGAGCAAGTTCGTCTCTGTCGGCCTGGTGACGCTTGGCTATGCCGGACTGTTCGCGATCGAGGGCATTGGCCTGTGGCTGGGCAAGCACTGGGCCGAGTGGTTCACGGTGATCGCCACCGGCTCACTGATCCCGCTGGAGCTCTACGAAACGCTGCTTCACTTCGGCTGGCTCAAGCTGGTCGTGCTGGCGGGCAACATCGCCATCATTGTCTATCTGGTGCGCATCGCAAGGCAGACACGTACGCCGCACTGAACCCAACGGCCAGACTCAGACCGGCGGCAACGGCATGCCCGTACGCCAGCCCCGTATCTGCAAGCCATCAAGCAGCGCACTGACCTGCTTGCGTGGGCCGATGCCATGGGTCGGCAACACCCGCACATCGCCGGCACGCGCCCACACCCGCCGTCATCGCCTTGCCATGGCTTGGTGGTCGCGCGGTGGCCGTGCGCCAGCAGCGCAGAGCAAGAGCGTTTCGTCCTCCTGCGGAGGGCGAGTCACTCTCTCTCGCTTGCCCGAGAGACAGTAACCAGAGAGAGGGGCACCCTCCTCGGCGCTTGCCGGGCTGCGCCCGCCAAGTCCATGAGCCGCGGCCGGGCTTTTCGACAGGACTCCTGTCCTGGCGAAAAGGCGCCGGCATCCATGCCGGCACCCCTGCGGGCCTGTCGTCCACGACTCACCGCCTCACAAGGGCGGGGGGAGATCAAGATCAATAGCAAATGCCGAAGCAAAAAGCGCCTCCTCTGGCGCGCACCCGCAGTCGATCAGCCAAATCAATTGCCTCCGTCCGCTCTCTGCTCCCCTTCTGTCTGACCGCGGCACACAATAGACATGTCTTAAGCTTGACACCAGACATTGACATGATAGATTACGTCTAACCGTCCGTCTGAGAGGTGCGAAATGGCTAAGGACTACTCGCTTGATGCCCTGAACAGGTTCTTAGATTACACCTTGGAAAAAGGACTGCTTAAGCCTGAGACGGCAAAGAGCCGCAAGACCGCGGTGAGCAAGATCCTTGAAAAAATCCCGGACGAACAAAGGGCCGATGTGAGAAAGATCAACCTGGATCTTGAAGCGGAGCACTTTGCCAACAGACAGGGCGCAGGCTACATCGCTTCCAGTCTTCAAGCGTACAAATCAAGGGCGAGAAGTGCGCTGTCGGACTTTGAGTCCTACGCGGACAATCCCATGACCTTCAGGCCATCAAGCTCGCGTAGTGGTAAAGCTCAGAGCAAACCTAGCAACAACAGCAAACCAGCGCGCAAGGGAACGCAGGGAACGCAGGCATTTGAAGGCGGCCCGAGCGATAGCTCGGGTAGTAAAAACAACGGCGGTGCACATCAGACGCAAAAAGATCTGACATTCCCAGTCCCTATCCGAGCTGGCTTGATCGTGCAGCTACAAGGGCTACCGTTTGACCTAACCGGTGCCGAAGCTGAAAAAATTTCGCAAGTTGTGAAAGCACTGGCAACAGACAAATAAAAAGGGGGCCGCATTGGCGTGCAGCCCCCTCCACAACCAGTAGGAATGGAGAGCCCACCCCGCACTGACTAGCATCGGAAGGGTAGTGGATTCCAAACCGAGTATCAACTCGTGCGCGCTCTCCAGCACGAGTGGAGTACTTGCTATGTCCAATGTCCGACCGGCACCCCCAGGGTTTCGCTGGATCTTCTGCCGATACAGGCGTGTCCGAAACAGTGACAAAGTCCTCGATGCTCATGACTACGGTCATGAGTGTTGGAGCTTCCTTGTTCGATGCTGAAGTTTGATTGATGAGCAGGGGCAGTATGCCCCTGCTTTTTGCGCGCCAACGGCGGAATTGAGCGGCGGCGCGGCCGTCTGCCTCGAATGAGATGTTGACGGTGGATTCAACAATATTGCCGGGCGCAGGGTCATGCGCGGATATGCGCGATTGTGGAGTCACCCGGGCATGGAGGCCTAGGGAGTCTGCTTGGTTGGGCTCTTGCCGTTGCTGTTGCTGTTGCTGTTGCCGTTGCTGTTGCTGTTGCCGTTGCCGTTGCCGTTGCCGTTGATCTTGACGTTCACCCCCTTGTGAGGCGGTGAGTCGTGGACGACAGGCCCGCAGGGGGATCGGCACGATGCCGATCCCTTTTCGCCAGCGCATGGATGTGCTGTCGAAAAGCCCGGCTGCGGCTCACGGACTTGTCGGGCGCAGCCCGGCAAGCGCCGAGGAGGGTCGCCTTCTCTTTGGTTCCTTTCTCTTGGCGACTCAAGAGAAAGGGACTCGCCCTCCGCAGGAGGACGAAACGCTTTTGACCTTCAAGGATTGACGCAATTGCACACGAATCACTGGAGAGTTACCGATACGTCGACGCGGTGATCGACCAGATCCAACCACTCCCTCACACCTCGTGATGAATCGCCTCCGCCGGCAACGTAACGGCCTCACCCTTCGGCGGCAGCAACTCGACCAGATACATCGCCACCAGAATCAGCCCGCCACCGGCAACCATCCGCCAGGTCAACAGATCGCTGCCCAGGGCCACCGCGAAGGCCGCGGCGAATACCGGCTCGGTCGTCATCACGACCGCCGCGCGTGTCGCCGGAATATGTGCCTGCGCCCAGGTCTGCATCAGCATCGCGCCAGCCCCGGCGACCAGGGCCATGTACAGCACCGCAGCCCAGGCCGCGTGGTCCGGCGGCAGCACCGGGCCATGCGGCAAAGTGGCCAGCAGGCAGACCGCTGCGATCGCCAGCATCTGGATCGCGGACATGCCGAAGGCCTCGTCCGCACGCGACCACTGACCCAGCCCGATGATGTGCACGGCATACAGTACGGCGGACCCCAGCGTCAGCCATACCCCGCGCCCGACCGAAAAGCCGTTGAGCGAAAGCAGCGCCAGGCCCGCCGTAGCCAGCACCACTGCCAGCCACACCACGGCGGGCATGCGCTGACGCAACAGCACAGCGGCCAGGATCGGCGTGAACACCACATACATGCCGGTGGCAAAGCCGCTGACACTGGGCGCGATCAGCGCCAGGCCCCAGGTCTGCAACAGCTGGGCCAGACCATAGACCACCCCGAGCAGCAGCGCACGCAACCATTGACGACGACCAAGCCGCCACATCGGCCGGGCGAACAGCAACGACATCGCCAGCGCGGCCACCACGAAACGCACGGCGAGAAAATCCGCCACCGGCATACGTCCGACCACGTCCTTGATCCACACGAAGGTGGAACCCCACACCGCGGTCGTCGCCAGCAGGCCGAGGGTAGCAAGAATCCGGGTACGCCGAGGATCGGTCATCAGCTTGGGGAGTCGGGTGAAACGGGGAATATAGACCGAACAGCGACCAGCGCCAGCCGGCACCTGATGCCCCACATGTGGCATCCTCACTTCTGCAGATCCGCATCAGATGGCTTTTCAGCCCCGATCGGCCAAATTTCTCTTGATCCCACCGATCATGCTCCAAACCAGGATGCAGCCGATGGGCAATCAGGACTTCCGTTGCAACCCGAGCGTCGACGCAGGGCGGGCACGGCCCGCCGGCCCTGCCCATATCGTCATGACGAAGATCGGCGGACGGTGTCCGCCCTACGCGGCAGAAGAAAACGTGCCTCCCGATGCCCCATATGGTGCACCCTCAATGCCGCAGATCCGCATCGGATAGCCGTTTGCAGTTGCGATCTGCCAAATTTTGCCTGACCCACATCCCTCAAGAATGGCCATCTCAAGCCATACTCCAAACGAGGGTGCGGCCGATGGATGATCGGGAGCCGGCATGCCATGACCACCCTGCAAGCTGTCGGCCGAACGCGTTCACCGACGTCGCAACAGACTCCACCACTGGCGCGGAATCTGCCACAGGAAATGGCTCCAGATGCCCAGCCAGACCACGCCGGCAACGACCGGGTTGCGTGCCGCCGGATCGTGCTTGCGAAACCAGCGCCACATGCCACGATGCTTGTAGCGACTGACAAACACCGGGCGGTGCCTGCTGGAGCCTCCCTTGCCGTGCAGCACCCGGACATCGCCCGCCAGCATCACCTTGTAGCCGAAATCGCGCACGCGTCGGCACAGGTCCAGGTCCTCGCAGTGCAAAAAGTAGTCCTCGTCGAAGCCACCGATACGCTGAAACAGCGCGCGTGGCATCAGCATCAACGCACCCGACAGCGCCTCGACCTCGATCAGCTCGCCAGGAATCTCGCCACCGATGTTGATGCCCTCGCCGGCGCGCCAGAACAGGCTGTTCAACGCACGCCGCAGCAACGGATCGCGACGCCTCGAAGCTGGATCGGGACGACCGTTCTCGTCACACACGACGGCGCCGACCAGACCGACCTTCGGCCGCGCCTCCAGCGCTGCCAGCAGTCGCTTGAGGTCATCTTCCTGCACCAGGCAGTCCGGGTTGAGCACCATCAATGCGCGGCCCCGCGCCTGGCGGGCACCGATATTGACCGCCGGTCCGAAACCGAGATTGGCACGGTTGTAGATCACCGCAAGCCGCAGGTCCGACTGATACGCGCGGTCGATCGCCGCTGGAATACCGTCCTCGGAACCGTTGTCGACCAGGATCACCTCCAGCGCCAGCTCGGTAGTCAGCAATCGGCGAACGCATTCGCGCAACGACGGGCCACTGTCGGCAGATACCACGACGATGCTGAGCGTCAACGCAAAAGGCGAGCTGGAATAGGTCGGAGTGGGCACGTTCACGAGTATGCGCGTGGTGGCAGCGAGGGAAAACAACGACAGGCCGATACCCTGGCAGGCCATACGCCCTCATCGTGTGAGGGGCGGTTGCCGTGGATGCTCATTTCGTCAGCTCCAGTACCTGCGACAACGGCAGCGGCATCTGTGCGTCGTCATCGATCAACCAGGGTTGCTGCAGATGCCAGCCGCACAGCTGCCAGCCCGGCAGGCGATGACCGCGCTGCAGCTCGCGATCCCACAACACGATACCGTTCGCCTCGGCCAGACCGGCGGCAAACCAGCGACCATCGGAACTGAATGTGGCCTTCGTGCCGACGGCCTCGATCTGCATGCCGCCGGTAAAATGATAGGCGCCGTCACGGTATACCGCTCCGGGATCGCGCGGATCGACGAAGTCATCCGTCGCGCACTCCCATCGCGGCGGCAGCAATTCGATGATTGCGGCCGGCGGCCCCACCGGCGCCATCGCCAGTTCGGGCCATTCCGCGGCCGCTGTCGGCGCCGGCGACAGGATGTCGGGCGGCGGGCGCCGATCCAGCCAGCCTTCCAGCGCCACCAACAAGGTATATCCGGCCAGCGCACCCAACAGCGCTACCGCCCATGCCGTGGCGTCGCCGCCGAGACCGCGCTGCAACGCAAGCAACACGCCGGGCAGACCCCAGTACAACCCACACCGTATCAGCTGTACGTCCCGTGCGGACAAGCGATGTCGCAGCGACAGCAGCGTCGCGACCATCGCGAGCAATGGGGGTAGCCCAAGCCACCAGGGCAACACCGCCAGCACTGCCATCCACGCCACGGCGGGCCACACGGACTGCCAGGTCGGCCTACGCTGAAACATCGATCACGGCTCCACGCAGCGAGGACCGATCGATGCCGGCCAAGATGAAGGGTGACCGCAGCACACGCGGCGTCATCTCGAGCACATCAGGCAGGCGACAAGCCCCGGGCTCGATTTGTGGGCGTGGTCGCAATAGCCGGTCGTCGATCTCACGGGCTCTCAGTCACACCACACGCGCGCATTGCGGAACATCCGCATCCATGGCGAATCCTCGCCCCAGCCGTCCGGGTGCCAGCTCAGCTGCACGCTGCGGAATACCCGCTCCGGATGCGGCATCATGATGGTCACCCGTCCCTCGGCTGCGGTGAAACCGGCCAGTCCGCCGGGCGATCCGTTCGGATTGAGGGGATAGCTTTCGGTCGGCTTGCCGCGGTTGTCGACGAAACGCACGGTTGCGTTCGCCTTGGACGGACTGCAGGCATGGGGGAAGCTTACCCGGCCTTCGGCATGAGCCACTGCCACCGGAATGCGCGAACCGTTCATGCCCTTGAAGAACAGGCTGGGCGAATCGAGCACCTCCAGCGTCGCCAGCCGTGCCTCGTACTGCTCCGAGCCGTTGCGCAGGAATCTCGGCCAGTGCTGGGCACCGGGGATGATGTCCTTCAATTGCGCCAGCATCTGGCAACCGTTGCATACGCCCAGGGCAAATTTGCCCGGGTCGGCAAAAAACGCGGTGAACTGCGCGCGCAACATGTCGTTGTAGAGGATCGAGGTCGCCCAGCCACGACCGGCACCGAGCACGTCGCCGTAGGAAAAGCCACCGCATGCCACCAGACCGCGAAAGTCGGCCAGGCGCACGCGCCCGTCCGCCAGGTCGGACATATGCACGTCGACCGCGTCGAAGCCGGCGCGGGTGAATGCCGCCGCCATCTCGACCTGGCCGTTGACGCCCTGCTCCCGCAGCACCGCCACACGTGGCCGGCTGCCGCTGGCGATATACGCCGCGGCCACATCCTCGGCCGGGTCGAAGCCCAGCCGTGGCGTGATGCCGGGATCGGCGTCGTCGCGTCGCCACGCCTGCTCCGCATCGGCACTGACCGGATTGTCGCGCAGGCGTTGCATCGCATGACTGGTCTCGTTCCATGCGGCGAACAAGGTGCTCCAGTTCCACTTGAACAAGGCCTCGTCACCGAGGAACAGCTTGATCCCGAGCTTCGCCTTGGGTCGGCCGATACGGTGGCTGACGCTTGCCAGGCCATACTTGATCAGCAGCGCCTCGAAGGCCTCGCGGTTGGCCTCGGCCACCTGCAGCACAGCGCCCAGCTCCTCGTTAAACAGCGCGCGCAAGGTCGCCTCGGCCCAGCCATCCAGACGAACCTCCAGCCCGCAATGACCGGCGAAGGCCATCTCCAGCAAGGTGGCGAGGACGCCGCCGTCGGAGCGGTCGTGGTAAGCCAGCAACAGCCCCGCGGCATTGGCCTCCTGCACCAGATCGAACAAGCCCTTCAGGCGTGCCGGATCGTCGAGATCCGGGGGCACCCCACCACCACGCCCGAACACCTGGGTCAAGGCCGAGCCGCCGAGGCGATCGCGACCGGCACCCAGGTCGATCAGCCACAGTTCGGAATCGCCGCGATCGAGCTTGAGCTGCGGTGTCAAGGTGCGCTGCACATCGCTGACCCGGGCGAACCCGGTGATCACCAAAGACACCGGCGATACGGTGCGCTGCGGGGTATCGCCGTCCTGCCACACGGTCTGCATCGACAGCGAGTCCTTGCCGACCGGAATCGCGATGTCCAGCGCGGGGCACAGCTCGATGCCGACTGCCTTGACCGCGTCGAACAGCGCGGCGTCCTCACCCGGGTGGTTCACCGCGGCCATCCAGTTGGCGGACAGGCGAATTTCGCCCAGATCGTCGATCGCCGCAGCTGCCAGGTTGGTGATCGCCTCACCGACCGCCAGCCGCGCCGCGTCGGCGCTGTCGAGCAGCGCCACCGGTGCGCGCTCGGCCATCGCCATGGCCTCTCCGCGGTAGCCGTCGAAATCGGCGCTGGTGACGGCGCAGTCGGCGACCGGCACCTGCCACGGGCCGACCATCGGGTCACGATGACTGAGCCCGCCGACGGTGCGATCGCCGATCGTGATCAGGAAACTCTTGCTGCCGACGGTCGGCAGGCGCAACACCCGCAGCACCGCCTCGTCCATGCCGATGCCGGACAGATCCGGCACCAGGTCGATACGCGGCTTGACCCGCGTGGCTTCACGGTGCATCCGCGGCGGCTTGCCGAACAGCACGTCCATCGGCAGGTCGATCACCTTGAGGTCGCGACGCGGATCGGTCAGCCGCAGCGTGCGCTCGGCGGTGGCCTCGCCGACCACCGCATACGGGCAACGCTCGCGTACGCAGATCGCCTCGAACTCGGCCAGTTGCGACGGTGTGATCGCCAGCACGTAGCGCTCCTGCGACTCGTTGCTCCACACCTGCATCGGCGACAGCTGCGGATCGTCACAGGGAATTTTCGCCAGGTCGATGGTGCCGCCGACACCGGCGTCGTTGAGCAGTTCCGGAATCGCGTTGGACAAGCCGCCGGCGCCGACGTCATGCACGCTGACGATCGGGCTGCCGTCGCCGCGCGCGCAGCAGGCATCGATGACCTCCTGGCAGCGCCGTTCCATTTCGGCGTTGTCGCGCTGCACCGAGGCAAAATCCAGCTCCGCACTGGATGCACCGGAAGCCACCGACGAAGCCGCGCCACCACCGAGCCCGATCAGCATCGCCGGGCCGCCCAGCACGATCACCTTGTGGCCCGGCTGCACCGGACGCTTGAGCACATGGTCGGCACGCAGGTTGGCGAGACCGCCCGCGAGCATGATCGGCTTGTCGTAGCCGCGGCGCACGCCCGCTTCGCCGGTCTCGTGTTCGTAGCTGCGGAAATAGCCGCCCAGACAGGGACGGCCGAACTCGTTGTTGAATGCGGCGGCACCGAGCGGACCGTCGCGCATGATCTCGAACGCGCTGGCCATGCGCGGCGGCAACGGACGATCCACCTCCCACGGCCGCGGGTGTCCGGGGATGCGCAGGTCCGAGACCGAGAAGCCGGTGAGACCGGCCTTCGGCTTGCCGCCCCGACCGGTGGCGCCTTCGTCGCGGATCTCGCCACCGGCCCCGGTGGCCGCACCGGGCCAGGGGGCGATCGCGGTCGGGTGGTTGTGCGTCTCGACCTTGATCGCATAGTCGATGCGCTCGGGATGGGCACGCCATATCCCGTCGACCGGATCGGCGAAGAAGCGCTTGCCGGCGCTGCCCTCGATCACCGCCGCGTTGTCCGAATAGGCGGACAGCGTATGCGCCGGCGAGCACTGGTGGGTATGCTTGATCATGCCGAACAGGGTTTGCTGCTGCGCCTCGCCGTCCAGCGTCCAGCTGGCATTGAAGACCTTGTGCCGGCAATGCTCGGAATTCGCCTGCGCAAACATGAACAGTTCGGCGTCGGTCGGATCACGCCCCAGCTCGGCGTAGCGCTCGACCAGGTAGTCGATCTCGTCGTCGGCCAGGGCCAGGCCCAGGCGATGGTTGGCTTCGACCAACGCTGCCTGCGGATCCCCACCCAGCGCCACATGCACCAGGTCGCCCGGCGCGCCGGCCAGGAACAGCCCCTGCGCATCGTCGATACGACTCAGCACCGACTGCGTCATGGCGTCGTGCAACAGCGCCATCAGGGCATCGCGGTCCGCGGCATCGACTGCCGGCAGGCCGCTTACCCGCCAGGCGACGCCGCGCTCGACCCGCCGCAGATCCTTGTCGAAACCGGCGCCGTGCAGGATATCGGTGGCCTTGCTCGACCACGGTGAAATCGTGCCCAGGCGCGGCACCACCCACAGCGTAGCCTGTTCCGGCGCGGCGTCCTTCGCTTCCAGCACGGCGAGCAGTCGCTGGCGCAGCTCGCCTTCCGGCGCTGCAGCGGCATCGATGAAATAGACAAACCAGGATGCCTGTACGCGCACGCCATGATGCAGGGCATCCAGGCTGGCATTGAGGCGTTCGAGACGAAACGGCGAGAGGGCGCTCTGCCCGTCGAGTGCGATCATGCGGGAATACGGCGCTATGCGGAGGAAACGCGTATTCTAGCGTAATGCTGCATGACGGCATAACCGCGACATGGAACCTGTCGCCTCGTCCCGGCCGGGCTGCCGCCGGCCTCGGAGGCGGAGCAAAATATCGAACCCCATGGCCCGAGCACCCCCAGGCGTTCGTGACCGGGAGCCTCTCAGTCGCCCTGTTGCAACGCCTTCAACAGTTGCTGCGGCGTGACGTAACCACCCAGGATGTGGCCGTCGGCGTCGATGACCGTCGGTGTGCCGTTGACGCCCATCTTCAGCCCCAGTTCGAACTGATGCTTGACCGGATTGTCGCAACTCGCCGGTTTCGGCGCGTGCCCCGCCATCGCCGCCGCCAGCGCGGCACGGCGATCACCCGCACACCAGACCGAGACCATCTCGGTGTAGGTCGGCGTCGGCCGGCCTGAGGTGGTGGTCACGCCCTCGCGCGGCCAGGCCAGATACTCCACCGCGACCCCCGCCTTGTTGAACGCGGCGACATGCTTGTGCAACTCGCGGCAAAAGCCGCAGTTGACGTCGGTGAATACGCTGATGGTGTATTTCGGGTGCGCCGGCGCGAAGACGATGCGCCGGGAGGCGGGCACCGTCGCCAGCTCGGCCTTGCGAAAGCGCGCCCAGGCCGCCTTGCTGAGGTTGCGCTTGCTGCCAAGATCCAGCAATTCGCCGTTCATCAGGTAGTGGCCATCGGCGCTGACGTACATCATCTGGCCGGCGGCAATCACCTGGTAGAAACCCGGCAGCGGCGCGACCCGGATCGAGTCGACCTCGGCCTTGGCAGCCAAACGGGTGACAGCCTGACGCACAATCTTCTCGGCAGCCGGTGTCACCCCCTGACCGATGATCGGCGCGGCCGCCGCGGCAAATCCCCAGGCGGCCAGGCACAGCAGCAACAGGCATTTCTTCAACATCTGCAACCTCATTCGATGATGTCCGTCGGCGCAACCGCCGGAAAACGCCATTCTCGCATGGCGGCCCAGGTCGCCCTCAGCCGCGCGGGTGGTGCTGGGCGTGCAGGCGCTTGAGGCCTTCCTTCGCCACCAGGGTATAGATCTGCGTGGTGCTCAGCGAGCTGTGGCCGAGCAGCATCTGCAAGGCACGCAGGTCGGCGCCATGATTGAGCAGATGGGTGGCGAACGAGTGCCGCAGCACATGCGGTGAAATCCGCTTCGGGTTGATACCGACCTTCAGCGCATAACGCTTCACCAGGATCCAGAACATCTGCCGGGTCATGCCTTCGCCCCGCTGGCTGAGAAACAGCGCCGCGGGTTGGCGACCCTTCGCCAGTGCCGGCCGGGCCGTGACCAGATAGCTGCCGATATGCTCCAGCGCCACCTCGCCGACCGGCACCAGCCGGTCCTTGCCGCCCTTGCCGGTCACGCGCAACACGCCCTGACGCGTATTCAAACCGGCCAGCGGCAACTCGACCAGTTCGGACACGCGCAGGCCGGAGGCGTACATCAGCTCAAGCATCGCGCGATCGCGCAGACCCAGCGTGGCCGTGGTATCCGGCGCATCGAGCAGGCTCTCGATCTCACGCTCGGCGAGTGCCTTGGGCAGACTTCGCGGCAACCGGGGGCGTTCGATCAACAAGGTCGGATCGACGAAACCTGGCTCGTCGCGGATCACAAATGCGTAGTAGCGACGGAATGCCGATTGTCGCCGGGCGATCGAACGGATCGCCGCCGGATGGCGACCGTGATAGGCCGAGATATCCTCGCGTCGCGCCGTGCGCAAGCTGCGGCCTTGCACCCCCAGCCAGCCAGCCAGTGCCCGCAGATCGCGCCGGTAGGCGTCGAGAGTGCGGTCGGCCAGACCGTCCTCGGACCACACCCGTTCCACGAACGCAGCAATGCTCAGGCGGTCGGCTTCGGCGATACTGCTGCAATGCTCATCCTTCTTCATGCACCCAATGCTGGCCATTGCGTGCGCGCGACGCAAGCGACCCTTACCGATGCCGATGATTCCAGCGACCGCCGCCCTGCCCTGCCCGCTGTGGCGACGACTGATCGCCCTGGTCTACGACCTGCTGGTGGTGGTGGCGCTGGTGATGGTGGTCGGCCTGCTGTGCCAGCTGGCCACCGGCGGCCAATTGATCAGCACCGGCACCCGGACCGTGATACCGATCTGGTACCAACTGCTGCAAGGCCTGGTGGTGGCGGCCTATTTCGTCAGCTCGTGGCGGCGTGGCGGGCAGACCCTGGGCATGCGGCCATGGCGCATCCAACTGGCCCGTGACGACGGCGGCACGCCCTCGCTGCCGCAGGCGGTGCTTCGCGTGCTGGTCGCGGCGGCGCCCCTGCTGCTGCTGGCGCTGGAACCGTTGCTCGGCCTGCACACCCTGCTATGGACCTTGCTGGCGGTCTGGGCCGGCTGGTTTGCGCCGGCCCTGTTCGACCCGCGACGACGGGCGCTGCACGATATCCTTGCCGCTACCGAGATCCGGCGGCTCGACTGAGAGGCTGTGAAAAAATCGCCCACCTACTGCGAGCGCCGCCAGACGCCCGTGCCGGCGGCGCTCTCGCTACGGCGTCCGAATTTTTCACAGCCTCTGACTTCACGCCTCGCTCAGGTGATGCACGATCCAATCGGACCCATGTCCATAGCCGAGGCCACTGCCAGCCGCCGCAACGATGCGATGACCCGCGCCAACCGCGGCTTCTACGAGGCGCTGTGGGCCGACGCCCGGCTGGTCGGACCGGAGCGCTTCAACACCTGGCCACTGCTGGGCACGCTGGCTGCCGACACGCCGCGGCGTCTCGAGGTAGCGCCCGGCCTGCGCCCCCGCCTGCCGTTGCACGGCAGCCTTTTCGTCGACCTCAGCCAGAACGCACTGCGTTGCCTGCGGCAACAGGGTGCCGACGTGCTCCACGGCATGATCGACGCGTTGCCCTGCCGCGATGCCAGCTTCGACCTGATCTGCGCGCTCGACATCCTCGAACATGTCAGCGACGACAACGCGGCGCTGGCCGAACTGGCCCGGGTGGCCAGGCCGGGAGCGACCTTGCTGCTCTCGGTGCCGCTGCATCCGCAGGCCTGGACGGCGTTTGACGATTTCGTCGGTCATTGCCGCCGCTACGAACCGACCCAGATAGCGACCCGACTCGCCCGCCATGGCTTCCACATCGAACACAGCGCCATCTACGGCATGCAAGCCAAATCCTCGCGCGTACTGGCACTCGGCCAGTGGTACCTCACCCACCGTCGCGAACGCGCCATGTGGTGGTACAACCGGGTGTTCATGCCACTGGGCCTGCACTTCCAGAAGCCGCTGCTGTGGCGCCCCGGCCTCGGTGACACCCGGGGGGTCGACGAGCTGCTGTTGCGCTGCACGCTGGCCAGGTGATCGATCGGTAACGCAGGTTTTTGCCGCATTGCAACACGGCTCAGCCGATCAGCGCTAACATGGACCGATCATTGCCACCGATCAGACCGTACCGATGCTTTATCAAATCCACGAATGGCAGCGATCCTTCCTCGGTCCGCTGAGTTACTTTGCGCAGGCCAGCGCCAGCATGCTCAACGACAACAGCAGCCCGTTCGCGCAGCTCCCCGGCGCGCAACGGATGGCGGCGGGTTACGAGCTGATGCATCGCCTGGGCAAGGACTACGAAAAGCCCGAATTCGGCATCCACAGTGCGCAGGCCCACGGGCACGAAATCGCAGTGATCGAACGGGTGGCGCTGGAAAAGCCGTTCTGCCAGTTGAAGCGCTTCAAGCGTTTCAGCGACGATCCGCAGACCATCGAGAAGATGAAGGGCGATCCGGTGGTACTGGTCGTCGCGCCGCTGTCAGGGCACCATGCTACCTTGCTGCGCGATACCGTGCGCACACTGCTGGGCGATCACAAGGTGTACATCACCGACTGGGTGGATGCCCGCATGGTGCCGGCGGATGAAGGCACCTTCAGCCTCGACGACTACGTCGCCTACGTCGAGGATTTCATCCGCCATATCGGTGCCGAATCGCTGCACGTGATCTCGGTCTGCCAACCCACCGTGCCGGTCCTCGCGGCAGTGTCGCTGATGGCAGCCCGCGGCGAGCCGGTACCACGCAGCATGACCATGATGGGCGGCCCGATCGACCCACGCAGCAACCCCACCAGCGTCAACAACCTGGCCACCGAGCGACCGCTGTCATGGTTTCAGGGCAACGTGATCCATACCGTACCAGGCAATTACCCGGGTAGTGGCCGCGAGGTCTATCCCGGCTTCCTGCAGCACGCCGGATTCATCGCGATGAATCCGAATCGTCACCTCAGCTCGCACTGGGACTTCTACCAGGATCTGGTTCGCGGCGATCTCGACGACGCCGCCTCGCATCGCAAATTCTACGACGAATACAACGCCGTGCTCGACATGCCCGCGCGCTACTACTTCGATACCATCGCCACCGTGTTCCAGCAGTTTCTGCTGCCGCGCGGGCTGTGGGACGTCAACGGCGAGCGGGTCACCCCGAGCGCGATCACCGGCAGCGCGCTGCTGACCATCGAAGGTGAGCTGGACGACATCTCCGGCCTCGGCCAGACCGAGTCGGCGCACGATCTGTGCAGCGGAATACCGGCGAAGCGGCGCCAGCACAAGGTGATCGAAGGTGCCGGCCACTTCGGTATTTTCAGTGGCCGGCGCTGGCGCGAGACGGTCTATCCGCAGGTCCGCGACTTCATTCGCACGTTCGACCGCACCGCCTGACCGGTGATGCCGATGTCGCCTTCACGCCCGGGCAGGACAACGGCTGGCATGCCGCATGACGCCTGATTACCAGACCATCCTCGATGAAATCCGCGACGAAGTGCAGCCACTGCTCGCACAAGGCCAGGTTGCCGATTACATTCCGCGGCTGGCGTGCGTGCCGTGGCAGAAATTCGGCATGGCCGTGGTCACGCTCGATGGCCAGCTGTACCGCACCGGCGATGCCGACGAGGCGTTTTCGATACAAAGCATTTCCAAGGTCTACACGCTCACCCTGGCGTTGCAATCGATCGGTGACAAGCTGTGGCGCCGGGTCGGACGTGAGCCTTCCGGCAATGCCTTCAATTCGCTGGTACAGCTGGAGCTGGAACACGGCCTGCCACGCAACCCCTTCATCAATGCCGGCGCGCTGGTGGTTGCCGATGTGGTGCTCGGCGCGATGCCCGACCCCCGCGCGCAACTGCTGGCCACGGTGCGCCGCTGGGCCGACAACCCCGGGGTGCAGGATGATCCGGAGGTGGCGAGGTCGGAGCAGGCGAACGGCTTTCGCAACGCGGCGCTGGCCAATTTCATCCGTAGCTTCGGCAACCTTGAGCAAGCCATCGACGAGGTGCTTGGCTTTTATTTCTACCAGTGTTCGCTGGCGATGAGTTGCGAGGATCTCGCTCGTGGCTTCCTGTTTCTCGCCAACCGGGGGTACTGCCGTTGGACAGGCGACCGTATTCTTTCTCCCGACCAGGCCAAGCGTATCAATGCGCTGATGCTGACCTGCGGCACCTATGACGCGGCCGGCGACTTCGCCTACCACGTTGGCATCCCGGCCAAGAGCGGCGTCGGTGGTGGCATCGTCGCGGTGATTCCCGAACGTCTTGCGGTGGCGGTCTGGTCACCTGCATTGAATGCCAAGGGCAATTCACTGGCCGGCAGTGCTGCGCTGGAACGTTTCACCACCAAGACCGGGCTGTCGATCTTCTAGCCGCGTGGGCCGCAGAAATCCTTGGGCGGCGATGATGCCCTCATCCATAGGCCGAGCCACTCGTCGGGCGTGCATGGAATGATCACCAGACGCGCTGACCAGGGCTCACGGCAGCGCGTCACAAACGTCCGGCGAAGAAACTGCGGAACGCCGCCACCGTGCGCTCGATACCCTCGTCGTCGATATCCAGATGCGTCACCAGCCGCAGCGTGGGCAGGTAGCCGATGCTGATGCGGATGCCGGCAGCACGTAGATGAACATCCAGCGCGCGCAACCGCGCAGCTGGCACATCGACGAACACCATGTTGCTGTACTGGCCGAGTACGCTGAGCGTGTCGATCTCACCCAGGCGGGCGGCCAGATCGGCGGCGCGGCGGTGATCGTCAGCCAGCCGCTGCACGTGATGATCCAGCGCATACTGGCCGGCCGCAGCAAGCATGCCAGCCTGACGCCAGCCACCGCCGGCCACCTTGCGCCAGCGCCGCGCCTTGTCGATCAGCGCGGCGGAGCCAAGCAGCACCGAACCCACCGGCGCCCCCAGGCCCTTGGAAAGACATACCGACACACTGTCGAAATGGCGCGTGATCTCGCGTACCGGCACGGCCGAGGCTTCGGCCGCATTGAACACGCGCGCGCCATCCAGGTGGATGCCCAGGCCTCGCTCGCGGGCAAAGTCATGTGCCGCCTGCAGGTAGCCGAGTGGCAGCGCGCGGCCGTGCCAGGTATTTTCCAGCGCCAGCAAGCGGGTCCGCGCAAAATGGGGATCCACCATCTTGATCGCCGCCGCCAGCTTGTCCAGCGGCAGACTGCCATCGACGTCGTGGGCGATCGGCTGCGGCTGGATCGAGCCCAGCACCGCCGCACCGCCGCCCTCGTACTTGTAGGTGTGCGCATCCGCACCGACCAGATACTCGTCGCCACGCTCGCAATGCGACATCAATGCCAGCAGGTTGGATTGCGTGCCAGTGGGCACGAACAGACCAGCCTCGAAACCCAGGTCGTCGGCCAGCCGCCGCTGCAATGCGTTGACCGTCGGGTCCTCGCCATAGACATCGTCGCCGACCTCGGCGTGCAGCATCGCTTGACGCATCGCCGCCGTCGGGCGGGTCACGGTGTCACTGCGCAAATCAACCGTAGACATGAAAGATCTCCTATAGACAGGGCTGGACGAAGGATCGCACCGCGGCGTGCATTGGTACTAGATAACCCGGGGTCTGAAAACATTCGACCGCCGCAGCGCGCACAGCAGATGCGCAACTTTTTCCCGGCCTCTCAGGCATGTCGCCGAAAATACAGCCAGCCTGCCGTTGACAGCACCAGTACCGGCAGCAGGTTGGCGAGTAGCGGCGGCATGCCGTAGACGGTGCCGAAATTCACCATCACCTTCTGCAGAAAATACCAGCCGATCGCCAGCAGCATACCCAGCAGCATGCGCTTGCCGAGCCCGCCGGAGCGCAGCGCGCCAAAGGCGAAAGGCATCGCGCAAAGCACCAGCACCAGCACGTTGAGCGGGTACAGCGCGCGCGTCCAGAAGGCTACCGCATAGCTGCCCGGACTCTCCCCGTTGCTCTCCAGGTAGCGCATGTTCCGTCGCAGGTCGCGCATCGACAGATAGGGTGGCTGAATCACCGACTGCGCCAGCACCTGCACGTTGAGATTGGTCTGCCAGGGCTGGCTGGCGGCGGTGCTCGTATGAATTCCTTCACCATCGATGGTGGTGCTGCGTACCTGGTGCAGCACCCACTGTCTGCCGGCATGATCGGCGCTTACCGCGCGTTCGAAGCGGCTGATCCGGCCATCGGCGGTCAGCGTGAACACGCGTACATCATGCAATTGCACGCTGCTGACGCCGGCATGCTGGCTCAGGATGGCCGCCCTGGCGTTGATGATGTGGTCACCGTCGCGGGCCCACAGTCCACCGTTGCCCATGCCGATGTTGCCCGCGTTCCTGCGCAACTGCATGGCATGCGCCTGCTGATCGCCCCACGGCGCCGCCGTTTCGCCCAGGATCACCACCCCGACCAGCAGTACCGCAACCACCCCGGCAGCCGACATCGCGATCCGCAGCCGTGACATCCCCGCCGCACGCAACGCGGTCAGCTCGCCACTGCTGGCCAGACTGCCGAGGCCCAGCAGGCCGCCGATCACCGCGGCGTAGGTAAACATGGTGTAGGCACGGCGCGGCACCGTCACCAGTACGTACACCACCAGCTTGTCGAGCGTATAGCCATCCTTGCCGACATGACCGAGCTGGCGCAGAAACTGGGTCACCGCATCGAAACCGGTCAACACCAGCCACACCATCAGCAGCGAGCTGAGCACGCTCAGCGCGACCAGGCGGTCGACCCGCTTGATGTTGAACATGCCGAAGCCCGGCGCACTCATGCCGATCGAACCGGGATGACGGAACGCGGCTTGCGGGGCGCGTGCTGCCGCCAGAGCAGCCAGCCGGCCAGCCCGAGTACCACCAGGTGCAGTGCCCACAGCGGCGCATCGTTGTGCCAGTGCCCCTTGCCGATCTGGTTGCGGCCAAGCATCAGCAGCAGGAAATACAGGTAGAAGCTGGCCATCGCCAGCAGCAGCCGGCCGTAGCGTGGCTCGCGCGGACTCTGCCGCGACAGCGGCAAGGCGAGCAGCAAAAGCACCAGGGTCATCGGCGGCGCACTGAGGCGCCAGGCCAGCTCGGCGCGTGCCGCCGGGTCGCTTGAAGCGGCCAGTGCCATGCTGTCCATGGCATGGATCGGATCATCGTCGTCGCTGCCCGGCTGCACCTTGGAAAGCGAGGTATCGTTGCGCGCGTAATGCATCTGGGTCCAGTTGTCCGCATCCAGCGGGATGTCGTACTGCCAGCCGTTCCTGAACCCGATATAGCGATCACCGTCCCTGCCGCCCTGATAAAGCTGCCCGCTGGCGGCACTGACCACCTTCAGGTGCGCGCGGCCGCCCTTGCTGGTGCGCTGCGCCGCCACAAAGGTGCGCCCGAGCTTGCTGCCATCACGACTGAGGCTCTCGACAAAGATGATCCCGCCCTGCCCCGGCAACTCGGTGAACCGGCCAGCATCCAGGCCAGCAGCGATCACCGAGCGGTTGGCCGCCGCCACCATGGCGTCGCTGGTGCGCACCGACCACGGACCCAGCCACAACGAAACCAGCGCTGTGAGTACCAGCATCAAGGTGCCCAGAATAAGGACCGGGCGCAACAATCCTGTCGGACCCATGCCGGACGAAAAAAGCACGTGCATCTCACTCTCGCGGTACATCCGGCCCAACCCCATCAGCACGCCGATGAAGCTGGCCAGCGGCAGCAGGCTGGGCAAGCCGTCGATCATGCGCAGCCCGAGCACCTGGAACATCACGCTGGCCGGGAAGCTGCCACTGGTCACCTGCTGCAGCACCTGTGCGAAGGTGCTGCCACTGACAATCACCAGCAGCACGACGATGGTGGCAGCCATGGTCTGCGCCAGCTCACGCAGGAAATAGCGGTCGAGAATGCTCAGCATGCGATAAACTTGAGTGGTAACTGCGCCGCGCCAACCCGGCCGACAATCGTCAAGTCTAGCCTGTCCGGCCGCTGCCGGGCCTCCATCGGAAACATTTTATGACACTCCAGTTCAGCGTTGCCAGCACCGCCCCGGAAACCGCCGAAACCGCCTGCATCGTGGTCGGCGTCTATGAACAAGGCGTCCTGACCAGTGCCGCGGCACGGGTTGACAGTGCAGCCAGCGGCCTGATCAAGCGCCAGGTGGAGGCCGGCGACATCAGCGGCAAGACGGGCAGCAGCAGCGTGCTGTTCGCGCCACCCGGGGTGAAGGCCCAACGGGTGCTGGTGATCGGCCTGGGCGCGCAGAAGTCATTCGACGCGGCACGCTTCCAGAAGATCTGCATCGAGGCCGGACGCGCACTGGGGCGTCTCCCGGTAGCCGATGCGATGTCCTGGTTGAGCGAAGTCGATGTGCCCGGGCGTGACAGCGCCTGGCGGGTGCGCACCGCGGCATTGGCTGCGGACCATGCTGCCTACCGTTACACCGCGACCTTCAAGCCGCGCGACAAGCCCGCCCCGACGGAGCTCGGCGCCATCGCGCTGGCCGGCGCGGCCGAGGCACAAGCCAGCCTCGACCAGGCCACGGCGATAGCCGAAGGTGTCCGCTTCGCCCGCGAACTGGCCAATCTGCCACCGAATATCTGCAACCCCATCTACATTGCCGAGCAGGCTGTCACGTTCGCCGAGGGTCAGGACAAGGTCAGCTGCAGCGTGCTCGACCATGTGGAGATGGAGAAGCTGGGCTTCGGCTCGCTACTGGCGGTCGCCCGCGGTTCGACCAACAAGCCGCGCCTGGTGGTGCTGAATTACCGCGGTGGCAAGGACGGCGACAAGCCGTACGCGCTGGTCGGCAAGGGTGTCACCTTCGACTCTGGCGGCATCAGCTTGAAGCCCGGCGCCGGCATGGAGGAAATGAAATTCGACATGGGTGGAGCCGCCGGTGTACTCGGTGCCTTTGTCGCCGCGGTGAAGATGGACTTGCCGCTGAACCTGGTGTGCGTGGTGCCGACCGTGGAAAACATGCCCGATGGCGACAGCTACCGCCCCAGCGACGTGCTGACCAGCCTCTCGGGGCTGACCATCGAGGTATTGAACACCGACGCCGAAGGACGCCTGATCCTCTGTGACGCGCTGACCTGGACCGCACGCACCTTCGAACCCCACACCATCATCGACGCTGCCACGCTGACCGGCGCCTGCGTGGTTGCCCTGGGCAAGCACGCCACCGGCTTGATGAGCAAGCACGACGATCTGGCCGCCGAGTTGCTCGACGCCGGCGAGCAAACCCTCGACCGCGCGTGGCGGCTGCCGTTGTGGGACGAGTATCAGACCCAGCTCGATTCCGGCTTCGCCGATGTCGCCAACATCGGCGGCAAGATGGCCGGCGCGATCACGGCCGGCTGCTTCCTGTCGCGCTTCACCGAAGGCCAGCGCTGGGCCCATCTGGATATCGCCGGCACCGCCTGGGACGAGGGCCGCAAGGGCCTGGCCACCGGACGCCCGGTGGCGCTGCTGGCCCAATGGCTGATCGACCGCAGCGAGAAGTAAGGCCTAGGAGCCTGTCGGGGAGTGCAACGTCGCTGCTCCCGTCAACCCATACTCCCCTACCTCACTTCCGCCTTTCGAGGCGTGAGGGCACGCCCGCCGCCAGCCACTCACCCCACGCCACCGCTACTCTCGCCACTCCCACCACTCACCGCTCAATCCGCCTTGCTCACTCCTGCCTTATGCCCCGCGCTGACTTCTACCTGATCGACAAGCCACGCTTTCGCGAACAGCCGCTGTTGCTGGTCTGCGAGCTGACGCGGAAGGCCTATGCGGCGCAGCAGCCGACGCTGGTCCTGGCACGCGACTATGCCCAGGCCGAGGCCATCGACGACTTGCTGTGGGCGTTCGACGAGGACAGCATGATCCCGCACCAGCTGGCCGGCGACGATGACGATGCCGATACCGCGGTGCTGATCGTGCCGCCGGGCATCGACACCGCCGATCGACCGCTGCTGATCAATCTGCGCGAAAACTGTCCCGACGGTCGCTTCCAGCGTGTACTGGAAGTGGTCGCCGCCGATCCTGCCGAGCGCGAGGGCTCACGCCTGCGCTGGCGGGAATACCAGCGACTCGGCTTCGAGCTGCACAAGAACGACATGTGATCGACCGATGGCAGGCTGTCGAGGCTCCTGCCATACCGCCGTTTCACGTGATGACAGCTGGCTCCGGAAGCACCGCCACCACGCAAGCCAACGCCCCGGCCAGCTGCTCGCCACTCAGCGGCTTACGCAGAAAACTGTCCATCCCCGCCGCATAAGCTTCGTCCTCGCCAGCGGAACGCGCCGTCACCGCAATGATCGGCAAGCGCTGCCCGGCATGCTCGCGCTGACGGATCAGCCGCGCAATCTGGAAACCGTCCACGCCGGGCAAATCCAGGTCCAGCAACAAGGCGTCGAAGTGGCCGTGTGCCAGTTCAGCCAGTGCGGCCAGACCATTCACGACGTGGCAGACCGCGTGCCCCTGGCGCTCCAGCAAGCCACGAATTACCGCCGCCACAATGGTGTCGTCCTCGACCAGCAAGAGTCGATACGGTTGATTTTTCGCCAACGCCAACGCCATCGAGGCGGTCGGTGGCTCGCTCAATGGCAGGCGTACGCGAAAGGTGGTGCCATGCCCGGGCCGCGATTCGAGTTCGATGCTGCCACCCATCATGTCGACCAGTTCGCGGCAGATCGCCAACCCCAGTCCGCTACCGGCCGAGCGCTGCGGCCCCTGCTCCTGCTCAAAACGCCGAAAGAGGCGTTCCTGACTGGCCTCGGGGATGCCGGGGCCGGTGTCGCTGACACTGAACAGCAAGCCCTGTCCATGGCGGCGACGCCTCACGCGCAAGATCACGCGGCCCCGGTCGGTGAATTTCAGCGCGTTGTTGGCCAGGTTCAACAAGACCTGCTTGATCCGCAGTGCATCACCAACCACCCGGGACGGCAACGCATCGTCCAGCTCCAGCAGAAAATCCAGTCCCTTGGCCCGCGCCAGCCCCTGCTCGAGCTCGGCCACTTCACTGACCAGTTGTGCGGGATCGAACGGTGCCGGCTCCAGCTCCAGCCGGCCCGCTTCGATCCGCGCCAGGTCCAGCGCATCGTTGAGCAATTTCAGCAACATCCCGCCCGAACGCTGCATCGCCCGTGTGTAGTCGTGCTGCAGCGGACTCAGCGGGGTGCTCAACAACAGTTCCGCCATGCCCATCACGCCGGTCATCGGGGTACGGATCTCGTGGCTGAGCGTGGCGAGGAACTGGGTCTTTGCCGCACTGGCCGCCTCGGCCAGCTGTCGCTGCTGCTCGGCCAGTTGCAGTCGGTGCCGTTGAGCCATGCGCCGACGCCAGCTGGCCATGGCCAGAGCCGTCACGCTCACCAGCAGCAGGAGATACCCCAGCCAGGCCCACCAGCGCGCCCAGGGCGGCGCCTGGACGTCGATCGTGAGCGGCGACGCAAGGCTGCCCCACACCCCATCGACCCCGGCCGCCTCGATGTCCAGGGTATAAGTACCCGCGGACAGACCGGCAAAGTCGCGCTGGCCCCGGGCACCCACATCGACCCAGTCGCTGTCGAAATCGTGCAGCAGGAAGCGGTAGTGGTTGGCGGCTGGATGGATGTACGAAGCCAGGCGTACCTGCACCCCCAGGTCGCGATCGCGCCAGCCGAGTTGCACCGGCTTGCCGTTCAACGGCAGCGACCGCGTCTTGCCGTGACGGCGTACCGTCACACCCGTCAGCGTCAGCAGCGGCGCGACGCGCCTGGCGGCATCGGGGTGCAACAATCGCCCGGGCTGGAAACCCACGACTCCCCCGGTGTTCGGCGCGAAGACCATCCCGTTCGAGGTCACCGCCGCATCGCCACTGCTGAACTCGGTATTCGACAAGCCTTGCGCCGGTCCGAACGACTCGAAATGACGGCGGTGCTCGTCCAGCCGCCACAGACCCGGATTGGCAAACACCCAGAGCTGGCCGGCACGATCCACATGCAAGGCGGTGAT
Source organism: Rhodanobacter sp. (assembly GCA_004298015.1). Taxonomy (GTDB): domain Bacteria; phylum Pseudomonadota; class Gammaproteobacteria; order Xanthomonadales; family Rhodanobacteraceae; genus Rhodanobacter. Next base: position 91,968 of record SCSE01000047.1, on the reverse strand, counting down.
ATCCGCCGCAAACTGGCGATGGCTGATGTCGATCGCGTCCACACGCGTGGCCTTGCCGTCGGCGTACCGATAACGTGTGAGCATGCGGTGGGTCGCGATCCAGAAACCGTCAGCATCGCAGGCAAAAACGAGAATTTCCTGCCGCGGCACGCCATCGACGAAGACCAGCTTGCCGGTGTGGCGATCCAGACGGAACAAGCCACCCTTGCTGGCATACCAGAGATTGCCCTTGTTGAAAGCGAGCTGCTCAGGGGTCCGGGTGGTGTCGGACGCCCGCTCCATCGGCACGGCAGTGATCGCCAGGCTGTCCGGATTGATCGCGAACATCCCCTCGCCCCAGGACACGACGTAGATGCGCCCATCGTCGGCGCTCGACAGCAGCACCGGCCGGGTGATGCCCGCGCGCGCCAGATCGACGGAACGCAACTTGCCGTGATCGAACACCTGCAACCCGCCCGGTATCGCAATCCACAGGCGTCCGCGGGCATCCTCGGCCAGCGAGACGACTTGCCCGCGGACACCATGCACGACGTGCTGCACCCGCCCCGTGGTCACGTCCAGCCTGTCGATCCAGCCGTTTTCGCCGCCGACCCACAATTGGCCGTCGCGGCTGGTCAGGATGGTCGACGCACCGATGTTGGAGAGGCTGGCGGGGTCGTCCGGTATATGGGTGAAGCGGCTGAAACCATCCCAGCCCGGCGGCAGATAGGCCACGCTGGATTCGTCGAATGTGATCCACAGCCCGCCCTCCCGATCCAGCATGGTCTGCCAGATCATGTTGCCGGGCAGGCCGCCGGGCAACAGCGGCTGACCGACGATGGTCTGCAAGCGTCCGTCACCATCATCCAGCAGCAGTCCATCGGTGGTGCCGATCCACAGTCGACCGTGGCGGTCGCGCGTACTGCTCACGATGCGCCGTCCGACCAGCTTGCGGCTGTCCAGCGGGCGCGCGACGCCATCGGCACCCACCACCAGCAATCCCCCGTCGCAGGCAATCCTGGTCTCGCCATGACTGCCATCGATGCGCCAGATCTTGCCCAGGTTGCCATGAAAAGCGGAGGCCACCGGCACCCGATGAATCGTGCCGTCGGCCTGACGGAGATAGATGCCGTGCTCGGTACCGATCCACAAGCGGCCATCCGGCTCGGCCAGCAGCGCCCGCACCGGACCGAACGACGCCGCGTGCGTGTCGCCGATGCGCAGCGGCAGGTGATCAAAGCCACGGCCGTCTTTTCGCATCCGGTCAAGGCCGGCGTCGGTGGCTACCCAGAGCTCGCCATCGGGAGTCTGCGCGATGCTCCAGACTTCGTTGCTGGCCAGGCTGGCAGGGTTCTTGTCATCGTGCAGCCACTGGCTGAATCGCCCGTCTGTCTGGCGGTAGCGGATCAGCCCGTTCGAAAGTCCCCCGGCCCAGACCCGATCATCCCGATCGACAAAAAGCGCGTACAACGCGCCCGCCGGTATCGAGTGCGGGTCATCCAGCGCATGCCGGAACACCTCGAAGCCGACCCCGTCGTAACGCACCAGGCCACTGGCGGTGGCTGACCAGATCAAGCCATGGCGATCCTGTGCCATCGCATAGACCGTACCGCTGGGCAGGCCATCGACCACGCCATAGCGACGAAACTGGGGGGTCTGCAACGCGGTCGTGGCCACCGCAACGCGGTGGGCAGGCGCCATGGGAAGATCACGCGGCGTCGCGATCGCGCCCACCCCGACTCCCAGCGAACATAGCGCCGAGACAGCGTTTCGCACCCACCTCCCGAACATGCACAACCCCCCTGACCCCGCCTCATCATGCCAAAACCGGGTCGATGCTGCGAATGCGATGCGCCCAGCCCGCTGGGCGGCGGGTCGTGGCGCCGCTGCCCGCAATCACCGGAGCAACTAGAATCCTCGGCATGTCCCGTCGCCTGCGCTTGCTGCTCATCGCTCTGGCTGCCGCCGCGCTGCTGTGGCTGCTGCTGGCCGCCGCCGAGCGTGCGCTGGCATTGGCACAGCGTTTTCTGGCGCTGCCGGGCTGGCTGCAATGGACTCTGGGCGGCGCCCTGGCAGCGTTTGCCGCCGTAGGCTTGATGCTGTTGTGGTGGCTGCTGCGACCGCGGCGGCGGCGGGCGGTCGCCGCACCCGATCGCGGCACGCTGGAGCAGCGCATCGCCCAGTTGCATGAGCGCGGGGCGGATACCGGCGCGCTGGCCGCCGAACTGGACGAGCTCGACCGGCGACGCGCCGCAGCGCGGGTGTATGTCGCCCTGTTCGGGGAAATCTCCACCGGCAAGAGCAGCCTGATCCATGCGCTGGCGCCCCAGGCCGGCAGCGCCCGTGACGTGCGTGGCGGCACCACGCGCCAGGTCAGCCATCACGATGCGCAACTGCCCGATGGCCGTACTCTGGTGCTGGCCGATGTCCCCGGCAGCCGTGAGGCCGGGGGCGAAGCGCATGAGGCTGTCGCGCGCGCGGAAGTGTTGCGTGCGCACGCCGTCGTCTACCTGTGCGCCGGCGAGCTCACCCGCGCTCAAGCCGACGAACTGCGCTGGCTGGCCGACTTCGGCAAACCGCTGTTGCTGGTGTTGAACAAGGCCGACCAATGGAGCCGTCACGAGCGCGAGCAGCTGCTGGCGCAACTACGGCGGCAATCACGAGATATCGCTGCGGCGGTGCTGGCGATCAGCAGTGGTGGCAGTGAGCGTTTCCAGCGCCGGCTGGCCGATGGCCGTGTCGAATCGATCGAACGTCAGCGCGCGCCGGCAATCGAACCGTTGCTCGATGCGCTGGATAGAATCCTTGCCCCCGGCGCCAGCGGACTGGAGCCGTTGCGCCAGCACGCCGTGCTGGCCGCCCTGCACGAACGCACCGGCACGCTGGAGGCGAAAACCCGCGCCGACGACGCCGAACGCATCGTGCGCAAATATGCCCGTCGCGCCATCGTCGGCGCCATGGCCGCAGTGGCGCCGGGCAGCGACCTGGTGGTCCAGGGCGTACTGGCCACCGGACTCACCCGCGACCTGGCACACCTCTACGGCATAAAGGCCAGCGAGGTGCAGATCGAGGACTTCGTGCGCCAGGCCCGGCTGACCCTGCGCACCGGCAGCTCGATCGTGCTGGCAGTCGCCGGTAACGCGCTGAAGGCGTTCCCCGGCCTCGGTACACTCGGCGGCGGCGTCCTGCACGCATTTGCCTACGCGCTGATCTTCGACAGCATGGGTCGCGCACTGGCTGCGTCGCTGGCCGAGCGCCAGAGTCTCGACCAGCTCGACGCCGGCAGCCGCATGAAGGCGCTGCTGACCCAGCCCGGCAACACCCGGCTGCGCCAGCTGGCCTCGCTGACGCTGGACACCTGGCGCGAACGGGACGATCGCCCCTCCCGAGACGACTGATGCCGTGCGGATCGCACTGACCCTGACCGCCCGCCACGCGTGACTCGACCCGTCGCCAGGATGCCGAAGCCACCGTACGATGGTTTTCCCCGGCTCGGGCCGAGCCAAGGTGTCACGCCCCGACTCGAACTGTCAGCCATCGTGCACCGCGGCAGAACGCACCGTTCAGCGTGCCGTGCTGGCGCCGATACCGACAATCGACGAGACTGTATCGCATGTCCGCCAAACGAATCCTCCGCGGGTCCTGGCTGCTCCTGCTGCTGCTCCTGCCGGCGCTGGCGCAGGCACAAAGCGCCAGCTATCGCTACGACACGGTGCACAGCCAGATCCTTTTCAGCATCAGCCATGACGGCTACTCGCGACCGTTCGGCCGGCTGCATATTGCGCGTGGCTGGCTGCGTTTCGACCCGCAGCACTGGAGTCGTTCGGCCACCGTGCTGGACATCGACCTGGCCGGGCTGGACATGGGCGACGCCGACTGGGACAAGGCGGTACTGAAACCCGCGCTGCTCGATCTGGCGGGCGCCCGCTACGCCCATTTTGTCAGCACCTCGGTGCAACAGAAGGACAAGCACCACGGCATCCTGCACGGCAATCTCACCCTGCGTGGCATCACCCGCCCGGTCACCATCGCCTTCACCTTCAATCGCCTGGCACCGACCATCTATGGCCTGCACACGGTGGCCGGATTTTCCGCCACCGCCACGCTGGACCGTCGCGACTTCGGCATCACAGCGTACCCCGACTCGATCGGCCAGCACGTGACGATCTGGCTGCAAATCGAGGCGATCCGCGACGACCGGGCGACTCCGCCGGACACCAGCGGGCCATGAGTCTGCGCAACAGCCCGCAACGGTGGGGCGCGATGGCCATGTTCTTGCACTGGATCATGGTGCTGGGCATTCTCGGCAACGGCGTCTGGGGCCTGCTGATGACAGGCATGAAACCGTCGATGAGCAAGATCAATGTGTACGCCCTGCACAAGTCGATCGGGCTCACCATTCTGGCCCTGTTCCTGCTGCGCCTGCTGTGGCGGATGTTCGACCGTCCACCGCCGGCAGAGCCGGCGCCGCGCTGGCAACGGATCATCGCGGCCATCAGCCATGCGCTGCTGTATCTGCTGGTGGCGGCGATTCCCTTGAGCGGCTGGTGGTTCAACTCGCTCAGCGGCTATCCGTTGCAATGGTTCAAGCTGTTCAACCTGCCGGCGCTGGCAGGCAAGCACGAGCCGTTGGCGAAACTCGCGCTCGACGCCCATGAATACCTGTTCTGGCTGTTGATGGCGATGCTGGTCGTGCACGTCGGCGCAGCACTGAAACATCATTTGGCGGACAATGACAACGTGCTGCGCCGGATGCTCCCGTTCGTGCGCCTGCGCAACGGTTCGACTTCCGAAGGAGATCACCGATGAAATACCTCGCCATCCTGCTGCTCGCGCTGGTCCTCCCATGCACGGCCGCCGCCACCGACTACACGGTGCGCCCCAAACTCAGCCAGCTCCGCTTTACCGGCACCTACCAGGGCGCCGACTTCCATGGCCGTTTCGACCAGTGGACGGCGGCGATCAGCTATGACCCGGCCAAGCTCGCCGATTCCCGATTCGATGTAACCGTCACCCTGGCCAGTGCCCACACCGGCGACCACGATCAGGACAGTGCGCTGCCCGGCACCTCCTTTTTCGATGTGGCCAGGTTTCCGACCGCCCACTTCGTCACCACCGGCTTCCATCGTGACGGCAACCAGGTGATCGCCGAAGGCCTGCTGACCCTTCGGGGCATCACCCGGCCGGTCAGCCTCGGCGTGCTGTTCAAGTCGCAAGGCTCCAGCGCCACGCTGGACGTGGCCGGCAAGGTCAGGCGCCTCGACTTCGGCGTCGGCAGCGGCGACTACGCGGATACCTCGGTGATCGGTGCGGTCGTGAAGATCACGGCGCACCTGCAGCTGGTGCGGAAATAAGCGGATCCCGGGTGCCTGACGATACGCTCTGGCGACGCCTGAAGGGCTGGCTTGCGCGCGATCCCGGCGGTGCCGTCGTCACGCCACCGCCGCGTGATCCTGACGCCGGGGCTGGCCGGGTGGCGGAAAGCCTGCGCAACCTGCTGGATGATCCGGGCATTCCGGCGTCGATTCGCCACGAGCTGGCGGCCGACTTCGAACGTATCCAGCAGATGCTCGACAAGCTCGAGCGCGGCGAGCTGCATGTTGCGGTATTCGGTCGCGTGTCCACCGGCAAGTCCGCGCTGGGCAACGCCCTGCTCGGCCGTGACGCGTTCAGCGTCGGCGTACTGCACGGCACCACCACGACCGCCGAACACGCCACGCTCGACGAAGCCCGCCACGATGGACTGGTGCTGATCGACACCCCGGGCATCAACGAACTCGACGGCGAAGCACGCGAGCGACTCGCCTTCGAGGTGGCCGAGGTCAGTGATCTGGTGGTGTTCGTCTGTGACGGCGATCTCACCCGCGAGGAACTCGACGCGCTGAAAACCCTCGCCGCCACCCAGCGCCCGGTGCTTTTGGCATTGAACAAATCCGACCGCTACGGCGCCGATGAAAAGGGCAGTCTGCTCACCCATCTGCGGCTGCGCGTGGCCGGCACGGTGCATGCGGACGATGTGATCGCCGTCGCCGCCCGGCCGGCCGAGCGTCAGGTGGTGGAAGTCGACGCCGAGGGACACGAGCGAATCCACCGGCAGGCACCTGCCATCGATGTCGCGGGGCTGCGCGAACGGCTACTGGCGATCGCGGCGCAGGAGGGCAAGACCTTGTCCGCGATCAATGCTGGCCTGCACGCGGGCCGGCTCACCGATCAGGTCAGTACCCGCATCGCCGAAACCCGTCGCGTACTGGCGGCCAGGCTGATCCGCCACTACTGCATCGCCAAGGGCGTGGCAGTGGCGCTCAATCCGATACCGGTCGCCGACCTGCTGGCGGCCGCCGGCCTCGATGCGGCGATGGTGGTGCAATTGTCGCGTGTTTACGGGTTGCCGCTGACGCGTACCGAATCCGGACGGCTGGTGGCGGTGATCTCGGCACAATTGGCCGCGTTGATGGGTGCCATCTGGGGCGTGCAACTGGTCGCCTCGGCACTCAAGGGCCTCAGCGCCGGACTGTCGGTGGTGGTTACCGCCGCCGCCCAGGGCGCGCTCGGCTGGTACGCCACGGTATTGATCGGCCGTGCCGCCGAGCAGTATCTGATCGCCGGCAAATCCTGGGGGGAAGCCGGTGCCAAGCGCGCCGTCGCCGACATTGTCGCCAGCCTCGACCGCGACTCGATCCTGCGCGAAGCTCGCGAGGAAATCCTGAAAAGGTTACGGACGCGGAGTACCTGAGCGAAGTGCTCGACCGACCAACTCGGCTTGCCGGCAAATGCAGCGGGAACAAGGCTCCCGCCAGATGCGAGACCGGGACGAAAACCCAACTCGATCGTGGCACCCGCACAGTCAGGATCACCCCTCCGCGCCTGCCCGCCAGCATCGTGGATGTCGTCCCGCTCCTCAATGTCCTATTGCGTTGCTTTGCCGTTCGCACCCTTTGCCGTCCGGGACGTGCGAAGCCGCCACGCCATGCCGCGCTGCCCCAGGGCTTCCGCTGGATCGGCGAAACGGCGCATCCAGCCCAGCCGCCAGTGACCTCGGTCCATCGACCATAGCTGCGCAAATCCCGAGCCTTGCTCCGCGCAAGGGCTGGCACCGATGGCGCAAAAACGCTGCATACCGGTGACCAGTGCGCTGTCGTCGCCCACCGCACGCACCGACAGGCTGCCAGGCATCACTTGCCGATGCAGATGGCCGCAGATGCGGTCGCGTGCCTCGATCATCGGATCGATGCGCCGACCGTCGGGCGTTTCGATGGTGGTGCCGGCAAACAAGCTGGCGCGCAGCGCATGCAGGTGGCAGGTGTTGTAGGCGCGGCTCAGGGCCGCTTCCCGGGCAACGAGGGTTCGGCTCAGCCACGAACCCTCGGCAACACGCTGCGACGAAGGCGGCGACGCCGGGCACGCCGTGGCGGTCAAACAGACAGCCAGGCCAAACGTGGCACGACGCAGTGCGGTACGTATTTTCATGGCATCACTCCTGGTGTGGGGGAATCGCCGGGCACAGGGGCCGCTTGCGGCCGTGCGGGGACGGCCACCGTTGGAATGGAGCGGATGACGGGTCGGTCAGGGCACGGGCGTGGGGGACACCCGGGACGACCGGCGAGGACGGTGAGTCAGCGGTGTCGGAAGGCGCTTTCCAGCGTACCGTCGCGGCCGACTACCAGCGTGACCGTCTCCGTACCATGCGCGCGCACGACCGAGTAGACGTCATTGCCGAACCGGTTGACCCCGGTGAAGGTATAGGACTGCACCGGGCCCAGCTCAGCGAGGTACTTCTCGCGCGAGGCCTTCTGCTGGACGCGGATGCGGGCCAGATCGGCGCTCATGCCGGCACCGCTGTCAGGGTCGCTGAGCAGGAGTCGCAGCGCCTTCAGACTGCCCGGATAGGGCTTCTGCGCCTTGATGCGTGCGGCCAGCGCGGCGTCGATCCGGTCGGCCTCCGCCTTGTCGATGCGCGGCGTATCCAGCACCGTGCGCCCGTTCATGTCCACATCCATGCGGGTCGCCTGGCCGCTCGCGTCCATGGTGAAACGCGCGATGGCCGGCTTGCCCTGCACGGCGAACCGGTCCGCCCCCAGGGGAACGGCATGGAACGGCGTGGGCGCGGCGATCTGTCCGCTGATGTCGATGGTGAGGCCGTTGCCGAAACGCGTCACCGCCACCCGCGAGATCGGGCTGACCCGGTAGAAGCCCACATAGCGATCCAGCACCGAGGGCGTCAGCGTGACGGTACGGTCCGCGCCGGGCGCGGCGCCTCCCGGCGGCGTCACCTGCGCCGCGAACACCGCCATGCCCAATGACACACACACCAGCGCCAGGGCCGACAGGCCAGCCCATTTCTTCGGTTTCATCAGCATCAGCTTGATCCTCTCCTCCAGGAAGGAGCCGGACTCGCACATCGCCGGCACAAGACGGATGCGGGACGCCTGGCGCTGACCCACGTGAATCAGGGTTTCGCAGTACTCGCCGATGTCGCCGCCACCGCGTAGCACGCGGGCATCGCAGTCGACCTCGACGGCGCGACGCAGGCGGCGGCACTGCCACCACAGCAGCGGGTTCCATGGCATCAGCATCAGCAGCATCACGGCCAGCGCGATCAGCCGTGGATCGCCCGCCTCCAGGTGCGCGCGTTCGTGCGCCAACACTGCGCGCTGCTGCCGCTCCGGCGCCTGCAGCAACCACGCCGGCAGCACGATCCGCGGTCGCAGCAGGCCGGCCACCGCCGGCCCCATGTCGGGCGCGACCAGCACGTGCTCGCCGCACACCGTAGTCTCGGACCAACCGCGCTTGCGCCGGTGCAGCAGTAGGGAACTGGCCAGCAGCGCCAACAGCATCAGCAGTGACGCGGCGAGCCAGGCCCCGCGGATCAACACAGCGACGCGGTCGGGCGTCCCGTACGACTGCGCACCACTCAGGTTGATCAACAGCGCTGACATCGGAATGGAGGTGGCATTGCGCAGGGCGATCGGTGGTGGCATGGCGCCTGACTGCAACATCCCCGGCAGGCGCAGCGATACCGAGGTGATCAGCGCAGGTAACGCCAGCGATCCGGCCAACGCCGCCAGCCAGACCCAGCGCGTGGCGCGGCGACGTACCCGGGCGGCACGTTCCGCGGTCAATGCCGCTGCACTCAGCGCCATGGCAACCAGCGTGGCGTAAACCATCCAGGCGATCATTGCGGCTTCTCCCCGTCGACGTGTTCGGCCAGCAACTGGCGCATGCGACTTATCTGTTCGGCGCTGAGTTTCTGCTCGGACACCATGTGGGAGAACAACAACTCGGCCGAGCCCTTGAACAGCTTGTCGGTCAGATGCTGTACGGCATTCTTGCGCGCCGCGCTCTGCTTGACCTTGGTGAAGAAGCGGTGCCCGCGCCCGGCCTCCTCGTGGCCGATATAGCCCTTGGTTTCCAGCGTGCGCAAAACGGTCAGCACCGTGGTGTAGGCCAGTGGATCGGCGAGGTATTCGCGCACTTCAGCCACGGTCGAGGAACCGTGCTCCCAAAGGGCCTGCATCACGTCGGCCTCGCGATCGGTAAAGGAAATCCGCATGACTTCTACCCCTTGTCTACTAGAGTTGTAGTAGATACTAAGGCGGAATCCCAACTTGTCAACTATGGCTTTAGTAGATACCGCGGACAGCACTCCAAAAGGGGCACGACAATGGCCGCAATGCGTCTCAAGCTCGAAGCCCACTCGTCAGTTGTAAACAGTCCGGCGTTCGCGCACAGGGTGCGCTCCTACAGTGGGCGATCGAGAAACGCGCGCACGGCCGCCGCATCGAACGGCCAGTCCAGCTCGCGTCCGTCGGCCCGATCGCGCAGCACCGGCACGCGCGTGCCGTAGCGCTGCTCCAGCTCGGCGGAATCGTCCACCCACACGCTCTCGAAATCGGGCGTGCCTGCCGCGGCCAGTACCGCCAGCGCCTGATCGCACAGATGGCAATAATCGCGCTGGTAAAGGATGAGCTCAGCCATGCACTGACCCGTGACCTGTCGAAAAAGGGGGCGCCGCGTAGAATAGCCGGTCACCTCCCTCACCAGCAGCCCCGCAGCCATGGCCGTCAGCATATTCGACCTGTTCAAGATCGGCATCGGACCGTCGTCCTCACATACGGTAGGACCGATGCGTGCCGCGGCGCGCTTCGGCACGCGCTGGCTGGATGAGAACGGCGTATTCGACCGCGTCGCCCGGGTGCGGGTCGAACTGTATGGCTCGCTGGCGATGACCGGTCGCGGCCATGGCACCGACAAGGCGATCCTGCTGGGCCTCGAAGGCGAGCTACCGGACACCGTCGATCCGGACCTGATTCCCGCACGGCTCGAACGCATCCGCAGCAGCGGACGGCTGAATCTGCTCGCTCGGCGTGAGATCCCCTTCGACGAAAAACGCGACCTGGTATTCAACAAGCGCCAGAAGCTGCCGTTCCACAGCAACGGCATGCGCTTTTCGGCCTATGACGCGGACAGCAACGAACTGGCCACCCGCGACTACTACTCGGTCGGTGGCGGCTTCGTGGTCAACAACGAGGAGGCCGCCGAGGACCGCATCGTCGCCGACACCACCGCGCAGCCGTACGCGTTCTCCAGCGGCAACCAGATGCTGGCGCTATGCGAAAAGCACGCCATGACCATCGCCCAGCTGATGCTGGCCAACGAGTCGGTATGGCGTCCCGAGGCCGAGACCCGCGCCGGCCTGCTGACCATCTGGAAAGCGATGCAGGATTGCGTCAGTCGCGGCCTACGCTCGCCCGGCACCCTGCCCGGCGGCCTCAAGGTCACCCGCCGCGCGCCGGCGATGGCCGCCGAGCTGCGCAGCCAGCCCGAGGCGGCGCTGCGTGATCCGCTGACCATTCTCGACTGGGTCAATCTCTACGCACTGGCCGTCAACGAGGAAAACGCCGCCGGTGGCCGCGTGGTCACCGCCCCCACCAACGGCGCGGCCGGCATCGTGCCCGCCGTGCTGCACTACTACCTGCACTTCAGCCCGAAGTCCGATCAGAATGGCATCGTCGATTTTCTGCTGACGGCCGGCGCGATCGGCATCCTGTACAAGGAGAACGCCTCGATATCCGGTGCCGAAGTCGGCTGCCAGGGCGAAGTCGGGGTGGCCTGCTCGATGGCTGCCGGCGGGCTGGTCGCAGCGCTCGGCGGCAACATGCTGCAGGTGGAGTGCGCCGCTGAAATAGGCATGGAACACAACCTCGGCCTCACCTGCGACCCGATCGGCGGCCTGGTGCAGATCCCCTGCATCGAGCGCAACGCGATGGGTTCGGTGAAGGCGATCAACGCCTGCCGCATGGCGATGAAGAGCGACGGCAAGCACCGCGTCTCGCTGGACAAGGTGATCAAGACGATGCGCGATACCGGTCGCGACATGAAGGACAAGTACAAGGAGACCTCGCGGGGCGGCTTGGCGGTGAACGTGATCGAGTGCTGACTGGCCAAAGCGCACGACGACGCGGTAGTCACCCTGGCCGGGTAGCCTCTGGCCGCTCAACCGCCGTCACAGGCAAGGCCTCGGCGCAAGCCTTCCCTGACCCTGCCCAGAACCGCCATTTGGAGGTCTTGCCGATACCGGGATTGAAGGTATTGCAGGGGTCGAGCTCCCGGTAGAAGCGCTGCAGCACGGGCACTGCCGCATACAGGTGGCCCACGTTGTGTTCGGCCGGATACTGCGCGCCGCGCTCGTCCAGCAAGGCCAGCATGCGCTGCTTGATCCATTCGCAGTCGTGCCCTTTGCGGACGATGTAGTCCTGGTGCAGCACGTGGCACAGGAAGTGGCCGTAGTAGAGCTTCTTCTCCAGTGCCTGTTTCAGTTCAGCGGGCAAGCGCTCGAACCAGTCGGTATCGTTGCGTCGCAGCGCGATGTCGAGCGCCACGATGTCTTCCACCTGCCGTGGGTGGAGCGCGCGATAGCGAATCGCGGCACCTGCGGTGACGAAGCGATGCAGGAAGGCTTTTTTGCCCTCCGCGGGCTCGCAGACGAAATAATCGCCCTCGGTGCTGGCGAAGAACGATTCGAGCAGGCTGGCTGTCTCCGCGATCGCGGGCTCGGCGACCTTCAGCAACAGGTGGTGCTCGAAGCGCCCACGCCACAGCTTCATGCGCGGCGGCAGGTGATTCGGAAACAGTTTTCCCGCCGCCTGCATCAGCCGATCGGAAAGGTGCGTGGGAAGCCAGCGGTAACGCTCCACGAAGGCATCGACACGCGCCTTGACCGCGAACAGTCGCGGCAATCGTTCGGTGCCCAGCCGCTCGATCGCCAAGAACATGTCCTTGCCGTAGGCCTCGGCGATGTCGAAGGCATCCCGGTGCATGTACTCGGCGGCAACCGGCAGCACCGACGCGCCGGTGAGAATCGTGCGGCGCAGGGCTGCCAGCTCCGCCGGGTCGTTGCTGCCGATGTAGAACACCTGGGTGCGGTTGTCGGCGCAAAAAGTGTCCAGCCGCACGGCGAAAACGATCAGCCGCCCGGCGCAGCCAGATGCCTCGTGCAGGCAGCGTACGTCGGCGTTGTAACGGGCTGGCGTATCGGCATCGATATTGCGCACGTGCGCGGCATAGTCGTGATCCGATCCGCGCCCGGCATCATGCTCGATATCGGCCTCGGTGTAATCGCCGCGCTCCAGCCGGTCGAGAATCTGCTCCGGGTCGTCGCCGAGTCGAATACCCAGATGGTTGACCAGACGCAGTTCGCCGCGCTCGTCGAGGCGCGCATACAGCGCCATCTCGGTATACGCCGGCCCTCGCTGCACCAGCGAACCGCCTGAATTGTTGCAGACGCCACCCAGCACCGAGGCGCCCAGGCAGGACGAGCCGATGACCGAGTGCGGTTCGCGTCCCAGCGGCTTGAGCCGCTGCTCCAGCCGGTCGAGCGTGCTGCCCGGCAGGCACACTACCTGGCGCCCTTCGTCGATCAGCTGTACGCCGGCAAGGCGCAGCGTGCTGATGATCGCCACCGGTCGATCGTAGTCGTTTCCATCGGGCGTGGAGCCGCCGGTGAGTCCGGTATTGGCGGCCTGCATGATCACGATGGTATCGGCCTCGACGCAGGCCCGCAGCACGCGCCAGAGTTCGACCAGGGTTCCCGGCCGCACCACCGCCAGGGCTCGCCCAGCACCCTGACGGAAGCCCCGCCGATAACGGCGCGTGCGCCGCTCGCCGATCAGCACCTGGCGACGTCCGACGATCTGCCGCAAGACCTCGGGCAACGCTTCAGCGCTGCCCCGCGGCGGGAGCTGCCGCGGCAACGCGCCGGAGTCATTCACGTGCATGCCATTCCTGCCCGCCAGGGCATCGTCAGCAATACCTCCGGGGTCACCGCCCGGATGTCGGTCAGGCCACAGAATGCCATGGTCAGATCCAGCTCATTGCGGATCAGTTCCAGGCAGGTCGACACACCTTGTTCGCCGCCCGCACCCAGTCCGTAAACATAGGCACGCCCGATCAGGGTTCCCTTTGCACCCAGCGCGATCGCCTTGAACACATCCTGTCCCGAGCGGATGCCGCCGTCCATCCAGACCTCGATCTTCGAGCCGACCGCATCCACGATCCCCGGCAGCGCGGCGATGGAACTGGCTGCGCCGTCGAGCTGGCGGCCACCGTGATTGGAGACGATCAACGCATCGGCACCTGAGTCGACCGCCAGCCTGGCATCCTGCGCGTCCATGATGCCCTTGAGGATGAGCTTGCCGCCCCAGCGCTTCTTGATCCACGCCACGTCGTTCCAGTTCAGACGCGGGTCGAACTGCTGGCTGGTCCAGGCCGACAGCGAACCCATGTTCTCCACGCCCTTGACGTGTCCGACGATGTTGCCGAAATGACGACGCCTGGTGCCCAGCATGCCCAGCACCCAGCGCGGCTTGGTTGCCAGATTGAGCAGGTTGGCCAGGGTCGGCCGGGGCGGCGCGGACAGCCCATTTTTGAGGTCCTTGTGGCGCTGCCCGAGGATTTGCAGATCCATGGTCAGCATCAGTGCCGAGCAACCAGCCGCCTTGGCCCGGTCGATCAGGCGTTCGATGAAGTCCCGATCGCGCATCACATACAACTGGAACCAGAACGGGACCTGGGTGTGGGCCGCAACGTCCTCGATCGAACAGATGCTCATGGTGGACAAGATGAACGGGACACCGAACTTTTCAGCCGCCCGCGCCGCCATGATCTCACCGTCGGCATGCTGCATACCGGTCAGGCCGACCGGGGCCAGCGCCACCGGCATCGCCACGTGCTGGCCGATCATCTGCGTGGCCAGCGAACGGTTGTCGATATCCATCGCCACGCGCTGGCGCAGCTTCAGCTGCTGAAAGTCCTGCTGGTTGGCGCGATACGTCGATTCGGTCCACGAGCCTGAATCGGCGTAGTCGTAGAACATCCGCGGCACCCGCCGCCTGGCAAGAATCCGCAGGTCCTCGATACAGGTGATCACCGACATGATGGGGTCTCCTCGAGGCAAAACGGTAGCAGGAGCATGGGGTCAGCTTCCTGTCATGGAAAGTGGCCTGGCTGGGCGCGCCAGTCTTGCCAAGGCGGGACGCTGACCCGCGCCTGCGAGTCCATCCGAGCCCCTGGGCACCCCGGCAAAATCACCATCAACGCCCATACGGATAATTGGTATTACCACTTTTAAAGTTATGGCAGAGGAGATGCCCCGTCAAGTCCCAGGGACTAGGATATTAGTCGGAGGTTTGACCGTTCATGGGGAAGAAAACATAATTGGTCTTACCAAAAGTAGGTGACCCAAGATGGATCTGATCCGGCTGTCCGACACCATTGCCAACGACCTGGAACGACGCATCCTGGAAGGGGTCTTGAGCGCGGGAGAGCGCTTGCCGCCGGAGCGGGAACTGGCCAAACAACTCGGCGTATCCCGCCCGTCGCTGCGCGAAGCGCTGCAGAAGCTGGCCTCAAAAGGACTTGTACGAACTCGCCAAGGTGGCGGCACCGTGGTGACGGACCGGCTTCAATCCGGCTTCGTGGACCCGTGGCGAGCGATGCTCAGTGGCAATCCTGCCCTGCAACATGACCTGCTGGAGTTTCGCCACATGCTGGAGAGTCAGGCGGCGCTGCTCGCCACCGAGCGCGCGACCGAGCTGGATATCGAACGCATTGGCGATGCCTTTGGGACCCTCGAACAAGCCTACGCGCAGGACGACATGTCCACCTGCATCCGGGCCGATGTCGAATTCCACCAGGCCATCGCAGACGCATCGCACAACGCGCTGATTACCCACCTCAGCGCCAGCCTGCACATGCTGATCCACGACCACGTAGAACAGAATCTGCAGTACCTGCACCGGCACCCGGACAAATGGCAGAA
Source organism: Rhodanobacter sp. (assembly GCA_004298015.1). Classification (GTDB taxonomy): domain Bacteria; phylum Pseudomonadota; class Gammaproteobacteria; order Xanthomonadales; family Rhodanobacteraceae; genus Rhodanobacter. Next base: position 76,673 of record SCSE01000047.1, on the reverse strand, counting down.
CATTCGCGACCAGCACCGCGCCATCTGGCACACGATCCGCGCAGGAAATGCGCAGGCCGCGGCCGATGCCGCCAGGGAACACATTGTGTTCGTGCAAAAGAGCATGTCCGAGACCGCACTGGATGCGTCGCGACAAGAGAGCGCCAAACGACGTCTGCGCGGGCATTCCGGCGCCACCAAAGCCAGTTGAAGCTCCGCTGCGTGCCGCAAGACACCCCTAACCAACACGCCAGCGCCAGCTTCGCCGGCCACAATCGTGCGATATTCACTAGCAGAGGCACTTCTCTTTTGCTCGCCCATCGGGTCACCATGGTGGGCAGCGGATCTCGCTTCGCTTCATTCGGTCGCGGCGCGCTGAATCCGCTTCTGTCATGCGCCAGGATGAATTGGATGGACTCTTCCCGTACCCGCAACGGAATAATGGCGGCGGTAGTGCTGACTCTCGCTTTGGCATGCCCCACCGCGCCGGCCGATGCAACCGGACGACCCGCACTGCGCGCGTCTCAAGCAGAACTGCAGCACTCACTGAATGCTTTGGCACAGCGCGCACAACCGGGCGTGCTCGGTGTCGATGTGCTCGACTTGCGAAGCGGCATCGAAGTACAGGTCAATGCGCATCGGGCCTACCCCATGATGAGTGTATTCAAGGCTCCGCTCGCCGCTGCGATCCTGTCGCAGATCGATAGTGGGCAGCTTGCGTCTGGCCAGAAGGTCATCTTGAAGCGTGCGGACGTCGTGGCCGGTTCCGCGGTGCCTTCGATTGGCGCCGGTTTCCACGGCGAACAGATGACATTCACCGTAGAACAACTGCTCACCGCGACGGTCAGCCAAAGCGACAACACCGCAGCCGATGCGCTCGTGAAGCTGGCCGGTGGGCCACAAGCGGTCACCGCCTTTCTGCGAGCCCATGGCATAAAAGGCATGCGGGTGGATCTGGACGAGGCCGGGTTGGGCCGCCTCTTTGAAGACCTGGGGCCTGATGGAAAACTGGGGACCCATGAGTCGCCGCAACAAGCGCATCGACGGCAAAAGCGCGGGTACAAGGCTTTTCTTGGCGATCCGCGCAACCGAAGTACGCCGCTTGCCGCGGTGGCGTTTCTTCGCAAGCTTCACAACCATGAACTGTTGTCCCCCACGTCGACACGGCATCTGCTTCGCTTGCTGCAAGCTCAGACCGTTCCCCGCCGACTCAGGGCCGGCCTGTCCAGCGATATTCAACTCGCCGACAAATGCGGCACCTCATATTCCCTGGATGGCGAGACCGCTGCCTACAACGACATCGGCATCCTGACCTGGCCCGACGGCCACACCGTCATTGTCGCCGCCTTTCTGATGGGTTCCCGCGCCTCCAGGGCACAGCGCGACGCGCTGTTTGCCGACCTGGCCCGAAGCATCGCCACCACGCTCCACCCCTCGCCGGCAGGCGAAAATCCCCGCCCCCAGAAACCCCCGGCCTCGCAGGCCAGATGACGGATCGGGCGAGCGGCAAAAAGTCCGGGTTCGACCCGTTGCAGCCAGTCGCGAACGGCTAGCTTGGGGAAGTTTATTTTTCCTGGAGTGGCTGAAAAAATGGGCCGGGGAAGCGCATTCAATGCGATAGTTGCGTTTCTCGCGGCCTGCTGATGCCAGCCTCCTGGCAATCAACAAACGCGTAAAATAAGTAACTTCTCGGCAAGCATCCAGCTACTCGTTCAAGGCGGACGGCTACGCCGCCGCTTAATTCCAACGTTAGGCCGCGTGATCAGCCTCAAGGTGATCTTGAAATGAACAAAACGGAATCCGAGGATCTCTTCGAAACCTTTTGTCGCGAACACGAATTGGACTGGCGCCGTATTCCTGAAGGCGCATGCAAGACCCCAGACTACAGCGTTAATTTTGGCTCGGTGGCAGTTGCCGTAGAAATCAAACAAATTGAAAGTCTGCGGGGTTTCAACCCAAGCGGCGTCAGCTCGCGAACCGTTGGTTGGCATGTGCGCCAACAAATCTCGGAGGCCCGTGCCCAACTTCAAGCTGCGGCACGTAAGGGCATGCCAACGATACTTCTCATCTACAACACCGTAGACCCATTTCAACTGTTTGGCACTGAACCGCACGATTTTCTGCACGCCATGTATGGCGAGCTTACGCTTCACATCGACGCAACAAGCCTCGAAGCTGGCGAGCCATTTCACGGTCGCAACGCGAAGTTGCGAAAGGGCGTCAATACGTCCTTTAGCGGCGTCGGTCATCTTCAAAAGACAAAGGGCGGAGCCGCCGTTACGGTGTACAAGAATGCTTTCGCATCGCGTCCACTTCCCGACGCGACAGTTCCGTCTTGTATCCAGGTGATCAACGTCCAGGTCGAGCATGCGGCCTGACATTTCGTTCAAGGCAGACGGCTTCGCCGCCGCCTAACTCCAGCGTTAGGTATCCCAGGAACTTTCAGTGGAATTTCATCTCACCAAAAAGCAAGCGGAACCCCAAGGACAGTGGCTCTTGCCGGTTCCCAGCGGCGAATCTATTTGCTATGAAGAGCCACTGCAGTCTCACATCTTCCCGCTGCTGATGTCCGCGCTTGGAGGGGGAACGTGGCCGTATCAGTTTCACGGGCACTACTATCGCCTGCGAACGAACTCGAAACTCATAGAAGAGTTCGTGCCGGCATCCGAACATTACAAGATCAGTTGGATGGCGATGTCGCAAAAGTATCATGGTGCGTTCTTGGCGATCAAGTCCCTGGAAACGAACGTCGCCGAGTTAACGGCAACCTACCTCGCGAGACGAACTTTTGTCGGCGATCAGAATCAACCAAAGCTTGTATTTACCAGTGAGTTGTACCGCTTACGAACTGATTTCGCCACCCTACTCTTTCTTATTCGCTCCACGCTCGATCAATTTGCTGCCATGGTTCAATTCCTGTCTGGTCCCAAGGCGCGGCAATTCAGCAGCTTCGCTGACGTCATGACAAAGTGCGCTAGCGACAAGCCTCCTGAAGAGATCCCTGATTCGCTGCAACGACACCTCACCCAGCGCTGTTCGTGGTTCTGGCGGATGCGCGACGTTCGCGACTACATAGCTCACCATGGCTTTGTGAACCTCAATCTGCTTCAGTCACCCTCAGCGGAATTGAAGTTCTTCATTCACCATCGACTCGACATGCTTGAGCTCGCGCGCGAGCTTATGCATGGCTTTCAGTCGCTATTGGCAATAGCGGATGAGGCTTTCGCCGCTCGCGTCAGGGATGCCTAGCCCCTCGCTCAAGCGGAGCGCCAACGGCGTCCTGCCGACGTCGCCCGCTTAGCTCGAACGTTAAATCTCACGGGTATGGCTGCCTTGCGGCATGCATCAGTAGCATGCGACCGGCCGGTTGTGCCGAACTGAGGCCATCGCAACCTTGGAAAATCCCGCGCGCAGCGCGATTCCCTAGTCTTGGCTCCTCAGCTCTCGCCACCGCGCAGCGGTGGCGCACCCAGTGCGGGCCAGGATGGCGCGCTGCTCTACCCGGGGCCCCTGTGCGGCGGTGAGGTGGGGACGACAGGCCCCAAGGGGGAATTGGCACGACGCCGATTCCTTTTCGCCAGCACAAGGATGTGCTGTCGAAAAGCCTGGCCCCGGCTCACGGACTTGCCGGGCAAGGATGCCCGGCAAGCGCAAAGCGGGGTGGCCTTCTCTGTTGGTTACTTCTTTTTACTCCGGGCATCCTGCCCTCCGCCCTTCGGGCTGGCCTCGCCGTTCGCGCTCGCTCCTGACGGGCGCGTGGCCACGCAAGAGATAAGTAACTCGGGCGCCGCAGGCGCACGAAAGCTCTGGCATTCAAGGCTTCACAACAATCTGGAGGCGGAGCAGTCACTGGATCCCTGCCTTCGCAGGGATGACGAGATGGAGTCAGGTAATTCGAGGAAACTCGGGCAGGGTGCATTTGTTGAGTGGCAAATGCTGGCGGAACTGAGACCATCGCAATCTTGGAAAATCCCGCGCGAAGCGCGATCTCCTGGTCTTGGCTCCTCAGCATCCGCCACCGCGCAGCGATGGCGGACCGAGTGCGGGCCAGGATGGCGCGCTGCTCTACCCGGGGGCCCCTGTGCGGCGGTGAGGTGGGGACGAAAGGCCCCGAAGGGGGAATCGGCACGATGCCGATTCCTTTTCGCCAGCACAAGGATGTGCTGTCGAAAAGCCCGGCCCCGGCTCACGGACTTGCCGCCCATGGAGGGGCGGCAAGCACCAAGCGGGGTGGCCTTTCTCTTTGGTTAGCTTTCTCTTTGGCCACGCAAAGAGAAAGTAACTCGGGCGCCGCAGGCGCACGAAAGCTTTTGCCCTGGAGCGTCACGAAGGGCACAGTCCCTAGATCCCTACCTTCGCAGGGACCACAGAATCAGGGACCCGGCTTCGAGGTGAATCAGGTCACATCCGGCCGACTGACCACCAGTGGAACACATCCCCCGGCCAGATCTGCAAAGCGAATAAAGCGCCGGAGACAGATACCGCGGCTAACTTTCGCCGCCCTCTTTTCGCTTTTTCGTACGACCCCACGCGGCAATCCTGATGCAGCGAGGTTGGCCCCGCGGCCGCTGACGCGCGCGGGAAAACGTCGCCACCGGCAACGACGCAATATCTTGCGGATGACATGACGCGGACAACTCTGCAACCATCACCCACTTTGGGGCGCATCACGCGCCCGTGCAGGAGTTTTCATGTCCCAGGAGCACGCGATTCACCGCGATGTCGGCCCGATGGCCCTGATGTTCACCGGGCTGGGTTCGATCATCGGCTCCGGGTGGCTGTTCGGCGCGTGGAATGCCGCCCGACTCGCCGGACCCGGCGCGGTCTGGGCCTGGGTGCTGGGTGCTGCGATCATCATGACGATTGCGCTGACCTATGCGGAACTCGGCGCGATGTTTCCCGAATCCGGCGGGATGGTGCGTTACGGCCACTACTCGCACGGCTCGCTGGTCGGCTTTATCGCCGCCTGGGGCAACTGGATCGCGATTGTCTCGGTGATCCCGATCGAGGCCGAGGCCTCGGTGCAGTACATGTCCGGCTGGCAGTGGCAGTGGGCGCAGGACTTGTACCACCAGGTACCCGGCAAGCACGGCGAACTGAGCCATCTTGGCCTCGGCATCGCCGCGGTGCTGGTAGTGGTCTACTTCCTGCTCAATTTCTGGAGTGTGAAGCTGTTTGCACGCTCCAACTCGGTGATCACGATCGTCAAGCTGATCATCCCCGCCACCACCGGTATCGCGCTGATCGCCAGCGGTTTCCACGCATCGAATTTCTCGGTCGGCGCGAACGGCGGCACCCATGCCAACAATTTCGCGGCGATCCTCACCGCCGTGGCCACGGCCGGCATCGTGTTCAGCTTCAACGGCTTCCAGAGCCCGGTGAACCTGGCCGGCGAAGCGCGCAACCCGGGCCGCAGCATTCCGTTCGCGATCATCGGCGCGATCGTGATCGCCACGGTGATCTACGTGCTGCTGCAGATCGCCTTTCTCGGCGCGGTACCACCGGACATGCTGGCGAAAGCCGGTTGGCACGGTATCGATTTCAGCTCGCCATTCGCCGAGCTGGCAATCATCGTCAATCTCAACTGGCTGGCGATCCTGCTGTACGCCGATGCCTTCGTCAGCCCCAGCGGTACCGGCATGACCTATACCGCCTCCACCGCCCGCATGATTTACGGCATGGAGCGCAACGGCACGCTGCCGAAGATCTTCGGCATGGTGCATCCGAAGTGGGGCGTGCCGCGTCCAGCGATGTGGCTGAACCTGGTAGTGTCGTTCCTGTTCCTGTTTTTCTTCCGCGGCTGGGACTCGCTGGCGGCGGTGATTTCGGTCGCCACGATCATCTCCTATCTGACCGGCCCGGTCAGCGTGATGACGCTGCGCCGCACTGCGCCGGAACTGAAGCGCCCGTTCCGCCTGCATGGCCTGCCGATCATCGCCGGCATCGCCTTCATCATGTCGGCCGAGCTGCTGTACTGGGCCAAATGGCCGCTGACCGGCCAGATCATCATGCTGGTGGTGGCCGCGCTGCCGGTGTACCTGTATTACCAGTACAAGAGCGGCTGGCATGACTTCGGCAAGCAGATGAAGGGCGCCTGGTGGCTGGTGTTCTACCTGATCACGCTGGCGATCGTCTCGCGCGTGGGCAGCACCCAGTTCGGCGGCCTCGGCTACCTGCCGTACGGCTGGGATCTGGTCGTGGTGGCGGTGATCGGCCTGGTGTTTTTCCTGTGGGGCGTGAAGTCCGGCTGGCGCACCCCGTCGGTGGAAGCGGCCCAGCTTGAAGCACACGATCACCCCGGTGAGCCGCTGGTGCCACCGGATGAAGAAGAGTCGGAGCGAATTTCCGGGCACTGAGCCTGCGGCCAGCCGGCAAGCCAAAAGAGGTGGGGCGATGAACCGCGCCTGTTTTGGTACCGGGCAGCTCGTCGATCACTGCCACTACCTTTCTCGAAACCGACGCCTTCCTGGAACCCGGCGACGCTAAGCTCCAGCGGAACAGCGAACTGCGACCGGGTTTGCCCGCAATCGCCGGATATGCCGCCGGATCCATGGCTCGTGCGCGAGCTCAGTGATGCCGTTACCCTGATCCACGACAGGCTGACCTATGGGTTCCGGCAGCGCACTCAACGCGGTGGCGGCGAAATACGACGTCACCTGTCGCCATGTCACTATTCAGGCCTGCCGTCATGCGAAATCTCACGCTTCGAGCCTTGATGACGCTTGCCTGCGCCGTTTCAGTCAACGCGTTTGCTGAAAAGCTCGCTGTCACCTCGGCCCGGGGCGAGAAGGTCGAGGTCCTGGCCGATTTTCCTGCTGGCCCGGGACCGTTCCCGACCCTCGTGCTTGCCCCGGGCCAGGCGTACCCGATGACGCTGCCGATCCTTGAGCAGACGGCCAGGCAGCTTGTCGCCCAGGGCATTGCGGTCTACCGGTTCAATTGGGCAGGCTCGGCCACCGGCCCCGGGGCCGGCACGTCCTCGGCGGACCTGGTCGACGAACTGCAGGATATGCATGCCGTGCTCGCCGCCGCCAAGGCAGCGCCGCGAGTGGATCGCGACAGGCTTTTTGTGGGCGGCAAGTCGCTGGGCTCGATGGTCGCGTGGCGGGCGCTTGCCGGCGACAAGTCGCTCAAGGCCGGCCTGTTTCTCACCGCGGTCTGCAGCCGCCGGCAATCGGGACGGACCGCACCGACCTACGTCGCCGATAAAAACTACCCCGGCGCGGCGAGCGAGACCCGACCGCTGCTGTTCATTTCCGGTGACCAGGATCCACTTTGCGCGCCCCGGGCGCTCTATCGCCTTGCCGAAAATTCAGGCGCCCCCGCGCGCGTCGCGATTGTCGGAGGCGACCACAGCTACGGAGACCCTGGTCTTGTCGGTGAGGCGGCCGAGCGGACGCGCAAACGCAATATCGCATCTGTCGCGCAACTGGCGGCGAACTTCCTCGTTGAAATGGCAGGCCCGCAAGCCAGCATGACGCATTGACGCCGGGAAGGTCCTGACGTTTCATCCACTGCCTCCCGACATGGAGCACCGCATGAAAATTCTTTTCAGCCTCGCCTTGATCGGCCTCATCGCCTTCGCCTCGGCTGCCAGCGCAACCGACGGCCTTGTCCAGATCAAGAGCCCTTACGGGCCGAAGAAAACCATGCATCGACTCGAACACGTCGTCAAGCAGCGTGGCCTCCATGTCTTCGCCCGCATCGACCACGCCGCTGGCGCGGCGAAAATCGGGGAAACCCTGCGTCCCACCGCGCTGCTGATCTTCGGCAACCCCCGCGGTGGCACGCCGTTCATGCAATGCGCGCAGACCGTGGGCATCGATCTGCCGCTGAAGGCGCTGGTCTGGGAGGACGCCGCTTCGCAAGTTTGGATCGGCTACAACGACCCGGCCTACATCGCCCGACGGCACGGTGTGCCGCACTGCCCTGTCGTCAAGGGTCTTCAGAAAGCGCTGGCCGGCATCGCCGAAGCCACGGTCGCGCAGTAGCAACCTATCGGAATGTGGTACTCGAGGCGAGCATCCGGCTGTGCGAGGATAGATTTCTGGCGATTCGCCGGGCCATGGGGGTTCCATGCGTCAAGAAGCGGCAGATAGTGGACTGCACAGCCGGATTCGCAGACTGCCGAGCAAAGTCCGGCCGGCGGCCAGCAGGCTGAAAGAAGCCTGCTGGCCCGCCAGGTCAGCGCAATGCCAGCACGTCCCCGAGTAACGCCTGGGCGGTGATTTCCGGTCCCGCGCCCGGCCCCTGGATCACCAGCGGCTGGGCGTTGTAGCGGGTGGTAGTGAGGGCGAACTGGTTGTCGGTGCCGTAGAGCCTGGCCGCTGGATGCGTGGGCGGCACTTCGACCAGGCCCACGCGGGCGTGGCCGCGCTGGTTGAGGCGTGCAAGGAAGCGCAGCACGCAACCATGCGCGGCCGCCTCGGCGTGGCGCGCGGCAAACGGCGCATCAAGTTCATCCAGGCGCGCCAGAAAGGCTTCGGTGTCCAACCCGCGCAGTGATTCAGGCACCAGGCTTTCCACCAGCACCTCGTCGCTGCCCAGCGAAAAGCCGGCGTGACGGGCGATGATCAGCAACTTGCGCGCCACGTCCTCGCCGGACAGGTCCGAGCGTGGATCGGGTTCGGTATAGCCTTGCTTGCGCGCCTCGCGCAGCAGGGCGGAGAACGGCTGGCTGCCATCATATTGGTTGAACAACCACGACAACGAGCCGGAAAATACCCCTTCGAGGGTAAGCAGGCTGTCGCCGCAGCGACGCAACCGGCGCAATGTGGACAACACCGGCAGACCGGCGCCGACGGTCGCGGCATCGCCGTATTGGCTGCCCCGCGCAGTAGCCGACTGCAACGCGCGCCAGCCACTGAGGTCGCCACCGGCGAGTGCCTTGTTGGCGGTGACTACGTGGTAGCCGAGGGTCAGCCATTCCGCGTGGCATGCCGCCAGCGACGCATTCGCGGTGGCATCGATGATCACCTTCGCCGCGGCGCCGCTGGCGTCCAGCGCAGCGAGCAGGCTGGCGTTGTCGCGCGCATCGCCCCGGCTAGCGAGTTGTTCACGCAGGCCACGACTGGCCAGGCTGGTCGCATCGGTCTGCTGCCGCCGCGAGTTGGCCGCACCCACCAGCTTCAGCGAGGACGCTGCCGGGGTGTTGAGCAACTTGAGGAATGCGCCGCCCACCACGCCCGTGCCCAGCAGCACGATGGCGATGGCGGATGTAGGAGCGCACCCTGTGCGCGAATGCTTCTGTTCGAGCGTCGGTAAAGAGCATTCGCGCCCAGGGTGCGCTCCTACATCCGTTTCCGCATCCAGCACCGCACTCATGCAATCACCCGGCGTTTGGATTTTCCCGCCGTCGTGGCGCGATCCAGCGCCGCATCGAGATCGCGCAGCAGGTCGTCGCCGTCCTCGATCCCGACCGACAGCCTCAGCAGGCTGTCGGCTATCCCGGCGTGGTGGCGCGCTTCAGCGGCCATCGAGGCATGCGTCATCGAGGCCGGATGGGCGATCAGGCTCTCCACGCCCCCCAGTGATTCGGCCAGCGAGAAATACGCCAGGCCGTCGACGAAGGCGGCGATTTGCGCCTGCTCGCCTTCCAGCTCGAAACTGAGCATCGCGCCGAAACCCTGTTGCTGCCTCGCTGCCAACGCATGCCCGGGATGCTCGGCCAGACCGGGGTAGTACACCTTGCGAACCGCCGCATGACCGGCCAGACGTTCGGCGATGCGAGTGGCGTTCTCCTGATGCTGACGCAGGCGTACCGACAGCGTGCGCAGGCCGCGCAGGGTGAGGTAGCTGTCGAACGGTGCGCCGGTGACCCCGTTGCAATTGGCCCACCACTTGAGTTGGTCGAATACCGCCGCCTCACGCGCCACCACCGCGCCACCCACCACGTCGCTGTGCCCGTTGATGTACTTGGTGGTGGAGTGCACCACTACGTCGGCGCCCAGCAGCAACGGTTGCTGCAGCGCCGGCGACAGAAACGTGTTGTCGACCACCAGCAACGCGCCAGCGGCGTGCGTCGCCTGGGCCACGTGGCGGATGTCGGTGATCCGCAGCAGCGGATTGGAAGGTGTTTCCACCCAGACCAGCGCTGGCTTGCCGGCCAGGCCCGCGGTCAGTGCGGCGTTGTCGGTGAGGTCGATGAACTCGACGCTGAAACGCCCCTTCTTGGCCCAGGCATCGAGCAGGCGCCAGGTACCGCCGTAGCAGTCATGTGCCGCGAGCACCCTGGCACCGGCCGGCACCAGCTCCAGCGCCAGCGCTACCGCCGACATGCCGCTGGAGGTCACCACCGCACCCGCACCTTCCTCCAGCTCGGCCAACGCGTCGCCGAGCAGGTCGCGGGTCGGGTTGCCACTGCGCGAGTAGTCGTAGGCGCGCTTGGCACCCAGGCCCTCGAAACTGTAATTGGTCGACAAATGCAGCGGCGGCACCACCGCACCGTGCTGGGTGTCGCTCTCGATGCCGGCACGGACGGCGCGGGTACAGGGGGCTGACGGGTTGCTCATGTGAATCTCCAGGTCAAACATGGTGATGTTCTCTGTAGGAGCGCACCCTGTGCGCGATACGCCTGCGCGACGCTACGAAGGGCTCGCGCACAGGGTGCGCTCCTACAAGCACAGGGTGTGCTCCTACGCGAGGGCTTCGCGCAACAGCGGCGCCAGCAGCTCGGGTTCTTTCAAAAATGCGTCATGGCCATAGGGCGATTCGACCACCTCAAGGGTGGTGCGGCCGAGCAGGCGTTGCTGCAACTCGCACAAATCGGCCAGCGGCACCAGTCGGTCGGAGGGAAATCCGATCAGCGTCGTCGCGGTCGGCACCTGCTCCGGCGCCACCTGGTGGAGGTCGATCGACTCGGACAAACCGAGGAAACGCTCGGCATCGAAGCGCTCGACGAAACGCCGACCGGCGTTTTCGAGGTAATCCTCGACCGGGAGGTGGAACCGGCCGTCACGCCATGCCGGCTCGCTGGAGAAACGGCGCGCGAATTCGTCGCTGCCACGGTAGGTCGTCATCGCCAGCTGCCGCGCCAGCGCCAGCGCCTGGTCCACCTCGCCGGTCGACTGCCCGAGCCGGACGATGCCACGCTGGACACTGCGCTGGGCAGTCGCCATTGGATGCGGTCGATGCGCGCCAGCCAGCAGCAACAGGCGATCGACAGCATCGGGATAGCGTGCCGCGAAGGCCAGTGCCACCATGGCACCGTAGGAGGCCCCGACGAAGGCGTGCACCTTGCCGATACCCAGCTCGCCCAGCAGGGCCGCCAGTACGTCCGCCTGATCCTCGCTGGACACGGCATCCGCGCCCAGTTCCTGCGGCGACACCCAGTCGATCGCCAGCACCCGCCAACGTGCCAGGTCGATTGCCGCACCGTCAGCCACCAGCGCCTGCCACCAGCCAGGGTTGCCGGCCGGATCCAGCGAGGTCACATCGCGATCGGCCGAGATACCGCCCTGCACGATCAGCGTCGGAGCATCCGGCGCGCCACACCAGAGGTAGCGCACATCGACCTCGCACGGGCCACGGCCGTATTTCGGCGTGATCGCAAGGTGCCTGCTGCTGCGCTGCGCCGTCAGACCGTCCGCTGCAAAACGCACCGGCGCGAAGCCCCGGGAGGACTCGCCGGTGGCTTCGAGATGAGGATTTTCAGCAAGGCAAGTCATGTGGCGCTCTCCGTTCGGCATCGCCCTGCGAGATACCGGAGAGGTCGTCATGCGTCGGAAAAGGCGGCCTGCCACGATCCGGATGACGCCCATCTACCGGCTGGCGTCACCAGACGCCGCCGCAGGAGTTGGCACCGTTGCGGAGATATTCCGCAGGTTGCCCCGGCTTCAAAGGGCCTGTCCCTCAGCCGGTCTCGATGAGTGATGTCGATACTGGACGTAGCCGGCATTCTTGTCAATAGACGTCTAAACATCTAAACGTATAGGCTTTCACCCTAGAAATGTCGCATTCACGCCAGTAGACACCGGCAAGGTGGCGGAATACTGGATTGGTGCCAAGGCCTTGAGATCAGGCTGAGTCGCCGCAACTTCGAAATCTCCGTTCCCCCTCCCCACCGACACCGGGCACCCACCGCTCCCCAGGCTGTCCCACCAGGCGATTCCAACATGAGCATCCAACCAGACCTTTCCGCGGCCATCGGCCACACCCCGCTACTGCGACTTCGCGGCGCCTCCGCACTGACCGGCTGCGAGGTGCTGGCCAAGACCGAACTGCTCAACCCCGGCGGTTCGATCAAGGACCGCACTGCGCTCGGCCTGCTGCTGGATGCCGAGCAACGCGGCCTGATGCGTGCCGGCGGCACCATTGTCGAAGGCACGGCCGGCAACACCGGCATCGGGCTGGCGTTGATCGGCGCCAGCCGCGGCTATCGCACGGTGATCTTCATGCCCGAGACACAGAGCCGGGAGAAAATCGACGCACTGCGGATGACCGGCGCCGAAGTGCGGCTGGTCCCGGCGGTGCCGTACAAGAACCCGAACCATTATGCCCACCACGCCCGCGCCCATGCCGAGGCACTGAATGCCGCCGATCCGGGCAGCGCCTGGTTCGCCAACCAATTCGACAACACCGCCAACCGTGACTGGCACGAGGCCACCACCGGGGTCGAGATCTGGGAGCAGACCGGAGGCGCGGTGGACGGCTTCGTCTGTGCCGCCGGTACCGGCGGCACCCTGGCCGGGGTGGGGCGGGCCCTGAAGGCGCGCAAGCCAGGGGTGAAGATCGCCCTGGCCGATCCCGCGGGATCCGCACTGGCGCACTTCGTCAACAGCGGCGAGCTGCTGGCCAGCGGCAACTCGATCAGCGAAGGCATCGGGTCAAGCCGGATCACCGCCAACTTCGAAGGCGCGCCGGTCGATCTGGCCTGGACGATTCCTGATGACGAGTCGGTGCCGCTGGCACACCAGCTGTTGCACGACGAAGGCTGGTGCGTCGGCGGCTCCAGCGGGGTCAACGTTGCCGGTGCGATCCGGCTCGCCCGCGCGCTCGGACCCGGCCACACCATCGTCACCGTGCTGTGCGACGCTGGCAGTCGCTATCAGGCCAAGCTGTTCAATCCGGCTTTCCTCCGCGACAAGGGAATTCCGGTGCCGGCATGGCTGGCACGGGCCTTCCCGGCGTGAGCCAGCCGCGGCCCCAGTCGCGCCATGCCACAGCCATCGTCGCCCGGTGTCGGCCCTGCTAACGTAGCCCGATGACGAACCGTCCCGCCAAGCCTTCGCTGCAAACCCGGCTTCATCGCGACGGCTTTGCCTTCGTGCCGGCCAGATCGCTGCGCGCGGAGATGTCCGAAGAGTCGCTGGGCGACTGGAGCGCCTTTGCCGCCAGTTGGAACGATCTGACACCCGACACCTATCTTGCGGCCGCCAGCGGACGCCAGCGACGACGCCGCCACGGGATCTTCAGCGCCAGCGAGGGCCAGGGCATACGGCGGATGCCGCAGCGCCCGCATTTCCAGACGCTGGCGAACAATCCGCTGCAAGGCGATATTCAACGCTGGTTTGCGCCGATTCGGCCGAGCATCGCCGATGGCGCCAGCCTGCGTCATATCCTGGATTTCGCGCGCAAGGTATTCGAGGGGGTGGCGCCGGGCAGGCGCGACTGGCAAATCGAGGTACACCAGTTCCGCATCGAGGCCCGCGCCGGCGAAGCCGGTGAGCCGACGCCCGAGGGCGTGCACCGTGATGGCGTGGACTACGTGCTGGTGCTGATGGTCGAGCGGGAAAACATCGAGAGCGGCACGACGACCATCCATGCGCTCGACGGCGCCCTGCTCGGCAGCTTTACCCTGACCCAACCACTGGATACCGCACTCGTGGTCGACACCCGTGTCTGCCACGGCGTTACGCCAGTCACCGCACTGGACCCGGCCCGGCCGGCGCACCGCGACGTCCTGGTGGCCACTTTCAAGGCAGTGACGCCCGACAACTGAGAGGCTGAGAAAAAATCACCACCCGGAGACGGCACCGGAAGCGGCTGTCCGCGCCGTATTGTCTACCGATACCTGCGGCGCCAGCGTTCGGCGTGAATCTTTCCGGCCCCGCATTCAGCTGGGCAGCGACCCCGCCGATCAGAGCCGGTGAAACATTCGACCTCCGTCGCGAGAGCGCCGCCAGGATGAAGGCTCAGGGGCGCTCGTAGCAGATGGCTGAGGCTTTCACAGGCGCAAGGTGACGCAAGCTGTCCATGCGCAGCCCCGCCGCGGCAGCCCTCGTGCTGACCGCGACTCCGCGGGCGGCTCTTGAAACAACGCGTTCCCGACGCCTTCTCCCTGACCCGGCACGTTGTCGCACGCAGAAAGAGACAGCATCGAGGCCCGCCCGGCAAGGCTTGGCGACCCGGCGGAACGGCGCCGATCGCCCCCGTCACCCGATCGCCCGGACCGATGGCCGGGGTCTTGGCCGCCTGTGGCATCCCTCTTGCATCCAGCCCACCACACGAAGGGTGCCGCCGACCATCCGGCCACCCGCTCCACCGCGCTGTCGGGCGATTCATGCAAGAGGGTAGGCACATGTTGGCGAAGACCGAGATTATCCAAGAGAGCGCGAAGCCGGTTGTGGACAAGTTCGCATCCACCCTGCGGACATTTCAGGAGCACGCACGCGCCATTGCCAGCGGCAAGGCGGAAGGCGACACGTTCAGCTGGTTTCTGGCCTCCGAATACGAGTGGGAAATGGAAATGGCCTGCCAGTGGCTGGTCGAATCGCCTGCCAGTCGCCTGTCCGAGCAGGACAAGGTCACGCTGCGCCACTTCCTCGGCAGCATGCCCGCCGTCCGGGAGGCCATCATCAGCGGCAGGCAGGCCGCGTCGAACCGGCCGCCGTGCTCGGCGTCACCAGAGTGGAGCGACTGGCTGGAGATTGCCGCGTTGCCGAGCTGGAACCACTTCACCGTCCGTACCGCCATCCTGCTGAGCCAGCTGGGCAACCCGGCACAGAACGACAAGTGCTTCTTCGCACGCGACTGAACGGGCGGCGGGGCACGGGCGACGGGCCAGCGTCCACTGCGGCCCCCATGGTGCTGTGCAGGCAACGTGCTGGGTTATGCTGCACGTTCATCCAGGTTTTGCCTGCGTTCCAGGCTTTGCCACATGCCCTCGCCGTCAAAACCCGCGAAATCCTCCGCACCGACCACCAATGCCGGCAGCAGCACGGCGAAAATCCTCAAGACACCACCAGGGCAGGTGATGATTGTCGCCATCGGCGCATCCGCTGGCGGGCTGGAGGCGTTCAAGGAGTTCTTTTCGAACATGCCGGCCGAGGGCGAGCTGGCGTTCGTGCTGGTACAGCACCTGGCACCGGATCATCGCAGCCTGCTGGTCGAACTGATCGGACGCAGCACCCGCATGCCGGTGCTCGAGGCCACCGACGGCACCAAGGTCCAGGCGCGCCATATTTATGTGATTCCACCGAATGCCACGCTGACCATCGCCAACGGCGTATTGCAGGTCTCCAGGCCGGCACCGCCGCGGGAGCATCGCCGGCCGATCGATACGTTCTTCACGGCATTGGCCGGGGACCAGGGCGATCGGGCCGTGTGCATCGTGCTGGCCGGCAGCGGCAGCGATGGCGCCCAGGGCTTGCGGGTGATCAAGGAGCATGGTGGCCTGGCGCTGGCGCAGTCGGGATTCGACCACGAGGCGATGACCGGGATGCCGGCGAGCGCGGCAGCCACCGGTCTGGTCGATGCGGTGTTGCCGGCAGCCGAGATGCCCAAGCGGCTGCTTGCCTATCAGAAACAGATGCGGACAGGACGTCGCCCGAGCAGCAAGCATGCCGCGGTGGAGAACGAGGCGGGGAGCGCGGCACAGTTGAAGACCGTCTGCGAACTGCTGCATGCCGAGGTCGGCCACGATTTCGGCCAGTACAAGGACAAGACCCTGCTGCGACGCATCCAGCGTCGCATGCTGGTGGTCCAGGCCGGAACCCTGTCGGCGTATATCGGCTATCTGCGCCAGAACTCCCATGAGCACGAGTTGCTGTTCCGCGAGTTCCTGATCGGAGTCACCGAGTTCTTTCGCGATGCGGCCGCCTTCGAGGCGCTGCACACCATCGCGATCCCGACGATGCTGGAAGACAAGACCAGTGCCGACGTGTTGCGCGTATGGGTACCCGGTTGTGCCACTGGCGAGGAGGCGTATTCGATTGCCATCGCGCTGCGCGAAGCGATGGACGCACAACGCGGCCCGAAGGTGAAGATCTTCGCCACCGACATCGACGACATGGCGATCGGTGCGGCACGCGCCGGGCGCTATCCGTCGCCGCTGATCGGCATCTCGGCGGAACGGCAGGCGCGCTGGTTCAGCAAGGATGGCGACGGCTACGTCGTGATCAAGCAGATCCGCGAGATGTGCATCTTCTCGCCGCACAGCGTGATCAAGGATCCACCGTTTTCGCGGATGGATCTGGTGTCCTGCCGCAACCTGCTGATCTACCTGAACAACGATCTGCAGGAGCAGTTGGTGCAGGCGTTCCACTATGCACTTCGGCCGCATGGATTCCTGTTGCTGGGCAGCTCGGAACGGTTGGCGAGGAGCGCGCGCCTGTTCACCGAGCTGGACAAGAAGCAGCGGCTCTACGTTCGCCGTGAAGATGTGCGCACCAAGCCACGAAACTTCCCCAGCTCAAGGATCAGACCGATCAATCCCATCGAACCCGCAGCACCGGTCGCGCCACGGCGCATCGAGAACGAGATCGAACAGCAGGCGCGCCAGGCGCTGGCCCCCTGGTCACCAGTCTATGTGGTGATCAATGTCAAGCACGATGTAGTGCACTTTGGCGGTGACACCGGACGCTACCTGGGGCCGTCGTCCGGCAGCGCCAGCCTCAACCTGTTCCAGCTGCTCGACAGGCCGTTGCGCGGCGTGGTGCGTGCTGCCGTACTGCAGGCATTTGCCAGCGGCCAGCGGGTGCTTCGGGAGGGACTGAGCACCGTGCTGAACGGCCATCAACGGCCACTGCGCCTGATCGTGGAACTGCTGGCCACGGACGACGACAAGCGTGACATGTGCATGGTGGCGTTCCATGAAATCGACTACGCACCTCGCCCCGGCGGAACGTCCACCAGCGACGAGGCCACGGCCGACACCACCAACCTGCGCGCGCTGGAGGACGAACTGCGCGTTACCCGCGTGCAGTTGCACGAGGCGATCGAGCTGCATGAGGTCGCCAGCGAGGAGCTGAAGTCGGCCAACGAGGAATACCAGTCGGTCAATGAAGAGTTGCAGTCCGCCAATGAGGAACTGGAAACCTCGTCCGAGGAAATGCAGTCGATCAACGAAGAGCTGCAAACCGTCAACGCGGAGCTCAGCAGCAAGAATGACACCCTGAACCGGGTCAACAGCGACATCCGCAACCTGCTCGACAGCACCCACATCGCCACCTTGTTCCTCGATCGCCATCTGGCCATCCGCGGCTACACGCCGGTGATGACCCGGTTGTTTCACCTGCGCGACGGCGACAAGGGGCGCCCGATCACCGAGATCTCGCCGCTGATCGCCTACCCGGAACTGACGGACGATGTGGCACGCGTATTGCGCGAACTGACCGTCACCGAGCGCACCCTGGTCGGCATCGACAACGCGCCGACCTTCCTGCTGCGCATGCGCCCCTACCTGACCATCGACAACGTCGTCGACGGCGTGGTGCTGACCTTTGTCGACATCACCGAGGGCCAGCGTCTGAGCAACGAGCACGCGCGCCTGGCAGCGATCGTCAATTCCTCGCGTGACGCGATTTTCGGCTTTTCGCTGGACGACCGCATCAGCAGTTGGAATACCAGTGCCGAACGCCTCTTCGGACTGAAGGCCCGCCAGGTTCTCGGCCAACCACTGGAGATGCTGCTGCCCGCGAAGGCATCCGCCGAGGCGAGGGCCTTCTTCAGCGGCCAGGCGCGGCAACCGCAACCCGAAGATTTCGAGATGCGCTGGACGCGCCCGGACGGCAGCGCGGTGCCGCTGGAGATGTCCTACTCGCCGGTGTGCGACCCCGACGGCCAGGCCGTCGCCGGCCGCCTGATCGCGCGCGACATCACCGAACGCCATGGCGCCGCGCGACACGCGGAAATCATGCTGGCCGAACTCAACCATCGGGTGAAGAACACCCTGGCCACGGTGCAGGCCGTGGCCCAGCAGACCGCCGCGAATGCACCCGATCTGGAAAGCTTCAACGAGAGCTTCCTGGCCCGGCTGCTGGCGCTGTCGAATACCCATAACCTGCTTGCCCGCGAGTCTTGGAATGGCGCCCCGCTGACCGACATCATCAACAACGAACTGGCACCCTACTGCGATGGCGACGAACTGCGCGTGCAACTGCACGGCGACAATCTCACCCTGCTGCCCAAGCACGCACTCGCGTTGAGCATGGCGATCCATGAGCTGGCCACCAACGCCGCCAAATACGGCGCACTGTCGGTACCGGGTGGTCAGGTCAGCGTCGGATGGACCACGCGAAAGACTCGGCGGGGCCGCCAGCTGCATCTGCAGTGGGCGGAATCCGGCGGCCCCGTCGTGGTGCCGCCCGAACACCACGGCTTCGGCACGCGTCTGATCAAGGACGGTCTGCCGTATGAACTGGATGGCCAGGTGACGCTCGCCTTTCTGCCCCATGGCGTCACTTGCGTGATTGACGTGCCGCTTTCCCATGGAGCCAGCTGATGCCCGAAGCCACGAAGAAAGTCTGCGTGCTGCTTGCCGAAGACGAAATGATGCTGGCAATGATGCTGGAAGACCGTCTCGAACACTTCGGTTACCAAGTGCTCAAGGCGGCACGGCTGACCGCCTGCCTGGCCCTGGCCGACTCGGCGCCGATCGATCTGGCCATCCTCGACATCAACCTGGCCGGCGAAACCATCTTTCCGGTGGCCGAGGTATTGCAGCGCCGCGGTATCCCCTTCGTGTTCTCTTCCGGTTACGGCGAAGATGGCCTGCCTGCAACCCGGAAGGGCGAGAAGGTCCTGCAGAAGCCCTACGACACAAAACAGCTGATCTCGATGCTGAACGACCTGCGCGAGACCTGACCGGACGCCCCCGCGACTGTTTCGGGACGTGACAACGGCGGCGATGAACACAGTCACAGGGGCCTTTCAGGCGATTCCGGCAGATTTTCGAGCGCTATGGCGAGGTCGCAGCCGGCTCCGCGCTATATCGTGGGGCAGCAGCTCAACCAAACCAAGCAGTTTTGCCGTCTACCGGTTATCATGCCGGGTTAGACGCGTACGCGCCCTGCCTGTCGGGCTCGCGCAGATCCAGCAGTACCCGCAGGCGCATTGAATCTATTCCCGGCGGACGGTACCCGACCTGTCCTCCCCCACTTTTGCCTTCATGACCTTAAACGGAATCCAGACTGTGGCCCGACAGAAACCCCTCAAACTCTTCCGCAACATCGGCATCATCGCGCATATCGATGCGGGCAAGACCACGACCACCGAGCGCGTGCTGTATTACACCGGCAAGAAGCACCAGATCATCGACGTCCACGACACCAAGGACGGCAAGGGCTCCACCACCACCGACTACATGGAGCAGGAGAAGAAGCGCGGCATCACCATCCAGTCCGCTGCTGTCTCCACCGAGTGGAGGAATCACCAGATCAACGTGATCGACACCCCGGGACACGTCGACTTCACCATCGAAGTGAACCGTTCGCTGCGCGTGCTTGACGGCGCCGTGGTGGTGTTCGACGGCGTGGCCGGCGTTGAACCGCAGACCGAGACCAACTGGCGCCTGGCCGACCAGTACAACGTGCCGCGCGTGTGCTACATCAACAAGATGGACCGCATCGGCGCCGACTTCGCCCACTGCATCAAAGGTATCCGTGAGCGCCTGAATGCGCCGGCCCTGCTGTGCCAGATTCCGCTGGGCAGCAGCGACGAGTTCTGCGGCATGGCCGACCTGGTCGCCAACGTGGCCTACATCTGGGCGTCGGACGACAAGGACAGCACCTGGGAAACGGTGACCTTCGAGGAAGCCAAAAGCCGCCTGAAATTCGGCTCCACCGTCGACAACGACTGGGTCGACCGGTTGCCGGCGTTGCGTCAGGACATGCTCGAAACCGCGCTGGCAATGGACGACGACGCCTTCGAGCGCCTGATCGAAACCGGCGAACATGATCCGGAGATGCTGAAGACCTGCATCCGCAAGGGCTGCGTCAGCGGCAAGCTGGTGCCGGTGTTCTGCGGCTCGTCCTACAAGAACAAGGGTGTGCAGCAGCTGCTCGACGCGGTGGTCGACTACATGCCGTACCCGGGCGAGAACGGCGGCATCTCGATGGTCGACGAGGACGGCAACATCATCGGCGAGCAGGAAGTAACCGACGACGCTCCGGCGCGCGCACTGGCGTTCAAAGTAATCAACGACCAGTTCGGCACGCTGACCTTCTGCCGCATCTATTCGGGCGTGATCAAGAAGGGCGACACGCTGCAGAACGTCACCCGCGGGAAAAAGGAGCGCGTGGGCCGTATCGTGGAAGTGCAGGCCAACGCCACCAAGGAAATCGACGAAGTCCGCGCCGGCGATATCTGCGCCTTCGTCTCGATGAAGGAGACCGAGACCGGCGATTCGCTGAGCGATCCGGCGCACCCGGCCCTGCTCGAGCGCATGCGCTTCCCCGATCCCGTGATCAGCGTGTCGGTCGAGCCGAAGAGCCGCAACGACGTCGACAAGATGTCCACCGCACTCTACAAGATGGTCAAGGCCGATCCTTCGCTGCGCATGGAAGTGGACCAGGAAACCGGCCAGACCGTGCTCAAGGGCATGGGCGAGCTGCACCTGGAAATCACCCTGGACCGCATGCGCACCGAGCTGGGTGTGGAAGCCAACATGGGCAAGCCCAAGGTCAGCTTCCGTGAAGCCTTCGGCCAGACCGTTGAACACACCTACACCCACAAGAAGCAGTCCGGTGGTTCGGGCCAGTTCGCCGAAGTGAAGATGATCTTCGAGCCGGGCGAGTCCGGCAGTGGCGTGGTGTTTTCCGATGAAGTGGTCGGCGGCCGCGTACCGCGCGAATACATCCCCGCGGTGCAGCACGCGATCGAGGTCGAATCGCACCAGGGCCAGGTCGCCGGCTACGAAGTGCTGGACTTCAAGGCACGCCTGGTGGACGGCAAGTACCACGACGTCGACTCCTCGGCACTGGCCTTCGAAATCGCCGCCCGTGCCTGCTTCCGCGAAGCACAAAGGCTGTCCAAGCCGAAGCTTCTGGAGCCGATCATGGCGCTGGAAGTAGTCACCGAGGCAACCTACCTGGGCGACGTCATCGGCGACATCAACCGCCGTCGCGGCCAGATCACCGACCAGGGCCAGAAAGGTATCTCGGCCTTCGTGCAGGGCTTTGTGCCGCTGTCCGAAATGTTCGGCTACATCAACTTCCTGCGCTCGGCCACCAGCGGTCGCGGCAACTTCAGCATGATCTTCGATCACTACGAAGACGTGCCGACCAGCATGGTCGAGAAGCTGATGGAGAAGGAAGCGAAGTAAGGCTTCGGGTTAGACATCGCGCCGGCCTCACGGTCGACGCCAAAACGAAAAGCCCGGGGAGCGATCCCCGGGCTTTTTCATTGAACGAGCCCTCATGACGGCAACCGCGCTGCCCCGAGGCAAGCCATACAGAGCCCGCGCCCGATCCACGCTACAATTGTCGGTTCGCGTTATAGCCGACCCGCTGCCCATGCCTTCGCACCTCCAAGAAACCCGCCGTCGTCGCACCTTTGCCATCGTCAGCCATCCTGACGCGGGCAAGACCACGCTGACCGAAAAGCTGCTGCTGTTCGGCGGTGCGATCCAGATGGCCGGCTCGGTGAAGGGGCGCAAGGCGGCGCGGCATGCGACATCGGACTGGATGGCGCTGGAGAAGGAGCGCGGCATCTCGGTGACCTCGTCGGTGATGCAGTTCCCGTACGACGGCAAGATCGTCAACCTGCTCGATACCCCCGGACACGCGGACTTCTCCGAGGACACCTACCGGGTGCTGACCGCGGTGGATTCGGCGCTGATGGTGATCGACTGCGCCAAGGGCGTGGAGGAGCGCACGATCAAGCTGATGGAGGTGTGCCGGTTGCGCGACACGCCGATCATGACCTTCATCAACAAGCTCGACCGTGAAGGCCGCTCGCCGATCGAGCTGATCGACGAGGTGGAGTCGGTGCTCGGCATCGCCTGCGCGCCGGTGACCTGGCCGATCGGCATGGGCAAGCGGCTGAAGGGCGTCTACCACCTGGTGCTGGACGAAGTGCATGTGTTCGAACCAGGCAAGAATTTCACACGGCAGGATTCGACCATCTTCAAGGGTCTCGACGCGCCGGGCCTGCTGGAGAAAATCGGCGCCGAGGCGATGCGCGAGCTGCGCGAGGAGTTGGAGCTGGTGCAAGGCGCCGCGCCGTCGTTCGATATCGACGCATACCTGGCCGGCAAGCAGACGCCGGTGTTTTTCGGCTCGGCGGTGAACAATTTCGGCGTGCAGTTGCTGCTGGATTTCTTCGTCGAGCACGCGCCGTCGCCGCGTCCGCGCGCCACCCTCACGCGCGAGGTAAATCCGGAGGAGGAAATGCTCTCCGGCTTCGTGTTCAAGATCCAGGCCAACATGGACCCGGCGCATCGCGACCGCGTCGCCTTCATGCGGGTATGCTCGGGTACCTACAGCGCCGGCATGAAGATGCTGCAGACGCGCACCGGCAAGGATCTGCGCATCGCCAACGCACTGACCTTCATGGCCAGCGATCGCGAAATCGTCGAGACGGCGTATCCGGGCGACGTGATCGGCCTGCACAACCACGGCACCATCACCATCGGCGACACCTTCACCGAGGGCGACGCGGTGAGCTTCACCGGCATTCCCAATTTCGCGCCGGAGCTGTTTCGTCGCGCCCGCCTGCGCGACCCGCTGAAGATGAAGGCGCTGCAGAAGGGCCTGGCGCAACTGTCCGAAGAGGGTGCGACGCAGTTCTTCCGGCCGCTGATGTCGAACGACCTGATCCTCGGCGCGGTCGGCGTGCTGCAGTTCGACGTGGTCGCCTACCGCCTGAAAGACGAATACAACGTCGATGCCAGCTTCGAGCCGGTCACCGTGAGTACGGCGCGCTGGGTGCACTGCGACGATGAAAAGAAGCTGGAGGAGTTTCGCGAGAAAAACGCGATGAACCTGGCCATCGATGGCGCTGGCGAACTGGTCTACATCGCACCCACCCGGGTCAACCTGCAACTGGCGCAGGAGCGCTGGCCACAGGTGCGCTTCGCCAACACGCGCGAACATGCCGCCGCGGTAGAGCTCTGAGCGCTGCCTTGCATTCCCGTTTGTTCAACCACAAAGCCGGATGCGGCGACTGCGGGGCGGCACGCGCCGTGCCAGGCTCGGGCCGAGTCCAGGCCTGCCCGGCGACTGCTGTTCAGTGCCGTGGTCGCGGTGCTGTGGCTACTCGGCAGCTGTCACGTCACCGGCTTCAATCCGGCTGGCGACGGGTTACCGGCCTTGCTGCGGGTGGGACTCGGCGCCGAGAGCCCGTTGATGGCAATGGCCCTGTGTTCGCTGTGCACGCTGGCCCTGCTGGTTTCGGCGCTGCGACGTGACAAGCATCATCCCGGGATGGCGGCGGCTACCATCGTCGCCACCAGCGAGCTAATCTGACCCATCGCCCGGAGCCGTCAGCGCTGGTGTCAGCCCGACGCACCCGTATCTGCCGTGCCCGTCCCCTCCTCCGTCGCCGGTACCCTGCATGGCCGCTATTGAAACCAGCCCGAAAACTCGACCCAGGCGCTACTCCTGGCTGGCCCATTTGCCCATTCAGCGAAAAATATTGCTGGCGATCGGACTGCTGCTCGGCCTGTTCCTGATCAGCAGCACGGTGATGCTGAATGCACTGAAGCAGCAGGAAGGCACCCGCGACCTGACCACGGACACCTACGCCGTACTGCTGAATCTGAACCAGGCGAAGCGTGACGTGCTGAGCAGCCAGATCGGTATCCGCGGCTACCTGCTGAGTCGACACCAGAGCGAGCTGGGGATCTTCGAGTCCGGCACCCAGGATCTGCAGCATCGGCTCGATGAGCTGCGAAAGCTTACCGTGGCCAGTCCGCTGCAGCAGAGCCGTCTCGATCGCATCGACGCGGCGGTCAAAGCCTGGGAGGAGGAGGTGACCCGGCTTGAGATTGCGCCGGCCAGCAAGCTCGCTTCGTCCGGCGCGGCGATCGGCAGCTCTGAAACGGGCAACATCTACGAAAATTATCTGGCCCAGCGCAAGATCCGGGTCAGGGACTTTTTCCTGATCATCGAGCAGATGGCGCAGACCGAACATCAAATCCTCAAGCAGCACAATCTGCAGTTGCAGCAGAATTTGAATACCACCCGCCTGCTGAACGCCGTATTTGCCGTATTGATCCTGCTGGTCGGCTTGATGGTGATCTCGCTGACCTCGCGCATGGTGTCCCGACCGTTGCGGCGAATGACCGACTTGATGAGCCGGCTGGCCGATCATGATCGAACCATCGAGGTGCGCAGCACCGAGCGCCGCGACGAGATCGGCGAGATCGCCCGTGCGCTGCATGTGTTCAAGCAGATGGCGATCGAGACCTACGACCAGGCATGGCTGAAAAGCCAGATCACTATCGTCTCCCAGAGTCTGCAGACCACCACCACCCACCGGGATTTCGCCGAGCGGCTGGTCAACGAACTGGCGCCGCTGCTCAATGCAGGCGTGAGTGTGTTCTACGGCTTCGACGCCTCACGTCAACGCCTCGACCTGCTTGGCAGCTACGGCCTGCGGCTGGGTCATCACACTGCGGAACGCTATCTGCCAGGGGAGGGTCTGGTCGGCCAATGCGCACTGAACCGCCAGGCCATCGCGCTGGACGAGGTGCCTCACGACTACGTGCAGATCGACTCCTCCACCGGTGCGGCTCTGCCGCGGCATATCAACATCCAGCCTCTGCTGCTGCGGGACGATTTGCTGGGGGTGCTTGAACTGGCCAGCTTTGCGCCGCCGACAGCGCTGCAGCGGCAGCTGCTGGATGAGCTGCTGCCGGTGGTCGCGCTGCGGCTGGAAAACCTCAATCGCGCCATTGGCACCCAGGATCTGCTGGAGCAGACGCGGGAACAAGCGAATGAGTTGCAACTTTCCGGTATCACCATGCAGCAGCAAAAACAGGCACTGCGGGAGGCGAACGATATCCTGCAGAAAAAGGCCAGTGAACTGGAAGAACAGTCGCAGCGACTGCTTGCCTCGGAGGAAGAGCTGCGGGTGCAGGCCGAAGAGCTGCAAGCCTCCAACGAAGAGCTGCGACTGAAAACCGATACCTTGCGGGAACAGAAGATAACCCTGGAAACCCTGCAGCAGGACACCGAGGAAAAGGCCACTCAACTGGCCCAGGCCAGCCAGTACAAGAGCGAGTTCCTGGCCAACATGTCGCACGAGTTGCGCATGCCCCTGAACAGCTTGCTGATTCTCTCGCGCAGCCTTGCGGAAAATCGCGAAGGCAATCTGGACGAGGAACAGATCGAGTCGGCGCGCATCATCCACGATGCCGGCAGCAGTCTGCTGCGCCTGATCAACGACATCCTGGATCTGTCGAAAGTCGAAGCTGGCAAGATGGAGCTTGTCCTGCAGGACTATCCGCTGCAGGATCTGTTGCGCAGCCTGCATCGAAACTTCGATCACGTGGCACGCGACAAGAATCTGGAGTTCACGATCGAACTGGCTCCGGACCTGCCAGCGCAGATCCATACCGATCCCGGAAAACTCGAACAGATCATCAACAACCTGCTCGGCAATGCTTTCAAGTTCACCGCCCATGGATCGGTGCGGGTACAGATCGGCCGTCCGGACCCGGCACTCGCCATGCCGGCGGCACTCGTGAACAAGCCCTTGCTGGCGATCGGCGTACACGACAGCGGTATCGGCATACCGGCTGACAAGCTTTCCGCGGTGTTCAACGCTTTCGAGCAGGTCGACGCCAGCACCAGCCGCCAGTTCGGTGGCACCGGCCTGGGCCTCAGTATCTCGCGGCGAATGGCCGAACTGCTGGGCGGCGACATCGTGTTGCGCAGTGAACCGGGTGCGGGCAGCGAATTCATCCTGCTGCTCGCCGAGCGCAGCGGCAGCGGCAGCGGCAGCGGCGGCGGCGGCGGCGAGAGCCGACCGGCATCCACCGCGGCCCCTGTACCGGTGGCACGCTCCAGCCTCGCACCGGCATTTCTGCCAGGCGAGCTCGGTGACGACCGGGATCGACTGACACCCGGCGAAGCGGTCATCCTGGTGATCGAGGATGATCCGGTGTTCGCGCGCATCCTGGCCGAGATGCTGCGTCAGAAAGGGCATCGCATTCTGCTCGCCGCCAGTGGTGAGCGCGGGCTGGAACTGGCACGGCGCTATCGGCCGCTTGGCATCCTGCTGGACGTGATGCTTCCGGGAATGGACGGCTGGACGGTGATCGAACGGTTGAAAAACGATCCGGCGACACGCCAGATTCCAGTGCACTTCCTGTCTGCCACCGACGACGTCACGCGTGGGCGGGAACTGGGTGCCGTCGGTTTCCTGACCAAGCCGGTCAGCCGTGAAGCCATCAACGAGGCCTTTGACAGGTTGCTGCATTTCGCCGCCGGTCGCACCCGCCACCTGCTGGTGGTCGATGATGATGCCGACGCACGCAGCGCCGTGCGCACCCTGCTGCGCCAGGACGACGTGGCGATCGACGAGGCCGGTTCTGCCGAAGACGCGCTGCAAAAAATCGCGCAGACCGGCTACGACTGCATCGTGCTGGATCTCGGCCTGCCCGGCATGTCCGGCATGGGTCTGCTGAAAGAGCTTGCCGGCAGCGGCAGCATCCCGCCCGTGGTGGTCTACTCGGGTCGTGAGTTGAGCCGCGAGGAAAACCTGGAGATCCGCCAATACACCGACAGCATTGTGATCAAGGGCGCACGCTCACCGGATCGCCTGCTCGATGAGGTCAGCCTGTTCCTGCACAGCATCGGCCAGGACCAACCGGCAACCGAAGGTGGCCCCGCTGATCGTGACGCACTGGACGGGCGCCGGCTGCTGCTGGTGGATGACGACATGCGCAACCTGTTTGCGCTTTCCAAGGTACTGCGCAGTTGGGGCGTCCATGTCAGCATGGCCCAGGACGGGCACAAGGCACTCAGCCTGCTGGACCGTGACGAAACGCCGGAGTTGATCCTGATGGATATCATGATGCCGGGCATGGACGGCTATGAAACCATGCGCGCGATCCGCGCCAAGCCGCAGTTCGCCAACCTTCCGATCATCGCGCTGACGGCCAAGGCGATGCGCGGTGACAGGGAGCTGTGCCTGGAAGCCGGTGCCAGCGATTACCTCTCCAAGCCGGTCGACGTCGACAAGCTGGCCTCGATGATCCGGGTATGGCTGCGGCGATGAGCGACACGCCTGACAATCCCGATCTGGAAAATATCGAGATCGAGTTGTTCGTGCGCGCCATGCAGCTTCGCCACGGCTATGATTTCAGCCAGTACGCGCCGGCCTCGCTGAAGCGCCGGGTGCGTCACCTGGCCGTGCAGCTCGACGGTGGCTCGATCAGCGCGTTGACCCATCGCCTGTTGCATCAGCAGGCTGTGCTTCCGCAGCTGCTGGAGGGACTCTCGGTACCGGTATCGGACATGTTTCGCGACCCGTCCGTGTTCCGCTTGCTGCGCGAACAGGTACTGCCGGTACTTGCCTCCTATCCGCACATCAACATCTGGCAGGCCGGCTGTGCGCACGGGGAGGAGGTCTATTCGCTGGCGATCCTGCTGGAGGAGGCCGGCCTGTATGAGCGCAGCCGGATCTACGCGACCGACCTCAGCGCCAGCGCGCTGCATCAGGCCGAAGAAGGCATCTACTCCGCGCGCGAGGCCCAACAGTGGTCGCGCAATTACCAGGATGCCGGTGGCACGCGTTCGCTGGCCGATTACTACAGCGCGCGCTATGACCTGCTGAAACTGGATCGGCGGTTGCGCCGGCATGTCACCTTCGCGCAGCACAACCTGGTGTCGGACCGGGTGTTCTGCGAGGCGCACCTGGTGCTTTGCCGCAACGTGCTGATCTACTTCTCCAACCCGCTGCAGGATCGCTGTCTGCAACTTTTCCGCGACACCCTGGTGCGCGGCGGCTTCCTCTGCCTGGGGATGCGCGAAAGCATCGATGCAGCCGGCACCGCCGTCGACTTCAATCCGGTCGATGCCGGGTTGCGGCTGTACCGAAGAAGCAGCGATGTCCTCTCGGCCAAGCCGTTACCCGCAGCATGAAAAGACCCGAGGCCATCGTGGTGGGCTGTTCGGCAGGGGGTCTGGACGCGCTGAAGATTCTACTCGCCGGACTCGATCCGCAGCTATCCCAGCCCGTGCTGGTGTGCTGCCACAGCGGCGCCGATACCGTCGAGCTGCTGTGCGAGCTGCTGGCACGGGCCTCCACGCTGCCCGTAGTGGAGGCCGTCGAACGCACGCCGCCCCGTGGTGGCGTCGTTCACGTCGCGCCAAGCGGGTATCATCTGCTGGTCGAGGCAGACGGGTGTTTTGCGCTGTCGACAGATCCTCGTGTATCGCATGCCCGACCCTCGATCGATGTGCTGTTTGGCGCTGCCGCCGACGTCTGGCGCCAGGCGTTGATCGGGGTGGTACTTACAGGCGCCAATGCCGACGGTGCACAAGGCTTGTTGCAACTTCGCCGCAACGGCGGCTGCGCGATCGTGCAGTCCCCGGCTGACGCGGTGGCAAAGACGATGCCCCAGGCTGCCCTCGATATCGCCGGTGCCGACCATTGTGTACCGCTGGATGCGGTCGCCCCACTGCTCAACCGACTATGTTGCCCATGAATGACCCACGTCCCAAGATCCTCGTCGTCGACGACACTCATGCCAATATCGTGGCGATGCGCCGCTTGCTGGCCGATTGCGGCGCCGAGCTGATCGAAGCCGCCAGCGGCAACCAGGCGCTGGCCTTGTGCCTGGATCATGACTTCGCGCTGATCCTGCTCGACGTGAACATGCCCGACATGGACGGCTTCGAGGTTGCCGCGCTGCTCGGCGAAACCGAACAGCTGCGCGAGACACCGGTCATCTTCGTCACCGCCGCCTACGCCGATGATCTGGCACGTCTGAAGGGCTATCGCTCCGGTGCGGTCGACTATATCGCCAAACCGATCAACGACGCGATCCTGCAATCCAAGGTCCGCGTGTTCCTTGAACTGCATGGCGCACGTACCCAGCTGCAGCAGGCACTGGGCAAGATTTCCGAACGCAATCGTCAACTGCAGGCCGAGATTGTCGAGCGCGAGCGGGTCGAAAAGCAGGTGCGGCACCAGGCGACCCACGACATGCTTACCGGCCTTCCCAACCGGGTGCTTTTCCACGATCGTCTGCACACGGCGATCCAGCGTGCGCAGCGTCAGCAGCAGAATTTCGCCCTGGTCTTGCTCGACATCGACGGCTTCAAGCAAGTCAATGATCAATACGGCCATCCCGCCGGTGACGCACTGCTGCAGCAAATTGCAGCGCGTCTGCTGGCACAGTTGCGCGAAAGCGACACCGTGGCGCGACTGGGTGGCGATGAATTCGCGCTGATCCTGGAAAACGTCAGCGAGCCGCAACAGGCGTTACGGCTTTGCCACAAGCTGTGCGAAACGCTCGGCGCGCCCTACACGCTGGACGTCGGTGACACCGCGGTCGGGGTGCAGATCAGTGCCAGCATCGGCCTGGCACCCTATCGGGGCCACCATGGTACTGACGGCGATGAACGGTTGATCAAGGCCGCCGACAGCGCCATGTACGAAGCCAAGCGCAGCGGCAAAAACCGTTGCGTACTGGCGAATAGCGCCTGAAACCTTGGAGCCGCTGGCGCCTTGGACGGCGCGCGGAGGGCGAGAGCCACATCGTGATACGGGTGCGAGAGACCCGATCTCCCTCGACATCGCCGACCTCGACGGTTACCGGCCAGGGATATGCTTCGGCGGCGAGGATGCTCGCCCCAACATCGCCACCGCATGCAGCGTACCCCCGATCCTCCACCGTCATGCCCCGGGGAATCCAGTGTATCCCGGGCGGAACGGCGGCCTCCGTCATCACCCCGGCGCTGAACTCGGCCACGTTGCACAACGCCCCGGTTCCAGTGCCACGAACCACGGCGCGATGGTGGCGAAGTACGGCGCTCTTCCTGATGACGGCATGTGGGGGCATCAGGCGGCACGTTTTCTTCCGCCGCGCTTCGCGATGACGATCTGGGCAATGTCGGCGGGCCGTGCCCGCCCTACGCCGGTGCACGCGTTGCAACGAAAAACAACCTGTGACCGGCCGGCCAGCGCGTCGCTCGGCGGTACAACGGCAATACCATGACACTCATGATGGCTCCTGCGCCGCAAGGTGTCCTGGTAGCGCCCGTCCTGTACACGCATCGAGGAGCGGCCGGCAGCGGAGCGGGGCGCACCCTGTTTTTCAGGCCACCCTGGCAGGCTTTTCGGCATCCGCTCGAGTTACCGCCGCACGCAATTCGGAGGTATCGAAATCGTCCACCGAAATAAACTCGAACACGGCTTCCTGCACCCGCTTGAGCAAGGCCTGCTCGGCCGCGGTGATCACGCCGAGCTGCTGCGCCTCGGCCAGCTGCTCGACATAATCGTGTGACTTGAACTGCCCGGCCTTCTGCGCCTTGGCGAATTTGCGCTCGATCGGCTCGGCCGCGATCACCTCCGGCAGCAAGGCATGCATCCGGCCGATCGTGTTGTTGGCGGTGGGCGTGAGATAGACCCATTCAAGCAGTCGATCACGCGCCTCGCCCGGTGCGCTGATCAGCGCCGCGACACGGCGTCCCAGGCGGTCGGACGGCGGCACCTCACGACGCCCGAACGGGAACACCAGTACCCGCAGCAACCAGCCGACGGGACGCACCGGAAAGTTGCGGATCGCGCCGTCCAGCGCCATCTGCATCCGCCATACGCATTCATGGAACGCCCAGGCCAGCAACGGACGATCCGCTTCGGGCCGACCGGCATCCTCGTAGCCCTTGAGCATGGCGCTGGCGATGTACAGGTAGCTGAGGACGTCGCCGAGACGGGCGGACAACTTCTCCTTGAATTTCAGCTTGCCGCCAAGCACGCCCATGAACACATCGGCACACAGCGCCAGCGCCGCGGAATAGCGGTTGAGCTTGCGGTAGTAACGGCGGGTGTAGGCATCGCCGGCGGTGTCGCCGATACGCGAACCGGTCAGACCCAGGGTGAAGGCGCGCACCGCGTTGGACAGGCCGAAACCGATATGGCCGAACAAGGCCCGGTCGAACGTCTTCAGCTGCTCGTCGCGGTCGCTGATCGTCAGTGCCTGCATTTCCTTCAGGACGTAGGGATGGCAGCGGATCGCACCCTGACCGAAGATCATCAGGCTGCGCGTCATGATGTTGGCGCCCTCCACCGTGATCGCGATCGGCACCCCTTCCCAGGCGCGGCCGGCATAATTCTTCGGACCGAGCTGCACCGCCTTGCCGCCATGCACGTCCATGGCATCACCGGCCACGATGCGGCCGAATTCGGTCGTGTGGTACTTCGCAATTGCCGAGGTCACGGCCGGCTTTTCCCCGCGGTCCACGGCCGCGGCGGTGGCGCGTGACAGCGCCGCGGTGGCATAGGTCAGCCCGCCGATCCGCGCCAGTGCTTCCTCGACGCCCTCGAAGCGGGCAATCGCCAGCCCGAACTGCTTGCGCATGCGAGCGTAGGCACCGGTGGAGGCGACCGCCGACCGGACCCCGCCGGTGGCGTTCGACGGCAGCGATATCGCGCGCCCCACCGACAGCACCTCGACCAGCATGCGCCAGCCCTGCCCGGCCATGTTCGGTCCGCCGATCAGGGTCGAGATCGGCACGAACACATCCTTGCCGTGCAGCGGACCGTTCTGGAACGGCACGTTGAGCGGAAAGTGACGACGCCCGATCTGCAGGCCGGGCGTGCTGCGCGGCAGCAAGGCCAGGGTGATGCCGAGGTCGGCCTTGTCACCGAGCAACTGGTCCGGGTCGTAGAGGCGAAATGCCAGCCCGACCACGGTGGCGACCGGTGCCAGGGTGATGTAGCGCTTGTCGAACGTGAGCTTGATGCCCAGCGTCTCGGTGCCGTCGACGGTCTGCTTGCAGACAATGCCGAAATCGGTGAGCGAGGTCGCGTCGGAACCGGCATAAGGACCGGTCAGCGCAAAGCAGGGAATCTCGTCGCCCACGGCCAGCCGAGGCAGGTAGTAGTCCTTCTGCGCCTCGGTGCCGTAATGCAGCAGCAACTCGGCCGGCCCCAGTGAATTGGGCACCGCGACCGTCGAGGCCGCGGTCGGCGACATCGTGGCCAGCTTCTGCAGCACCGCTGAATGCGCCAGGGCCGAAAATTCCAGGCCGTTGTAGCGTTTGGGGATGATCATGCCGAAGAACTTGTTCTTCTTGATGAACTCCCACACATTCGGCGGCAGATCCGCCAGTTCGTGGGTGATCTGCCAGTCGTCGAGCATGCCGCAGAGCTCTTCCACCGGGCCATCCATGAAGGCCTGCTCCTCCGCATTGAGCGCGGGTTTGGGCTGGCGCAGCAACGCGTGCCAGTCGGGCTTGCCGGAAAACAGCTCACCCTCGAAACCGACCGTACCGGCTTCCAGTGCGGTCTGCTCGGTATCGGAGAGCCTCGGCGTGACCTTGGCGAACTGCGTTAGCAGCGGTGCGCTGATCTGCCTTCGGCGAAAGCCCACCATCAGCAACGGCACGGCGATCGCCAGTTCGACGATCAACAGGATCAGCATCGTCCACGGCGCCTGCAACAGCAGGCCAGCCAGCACGGTGGTGATCACGGTGGCGATCGCCCACACGCGCAGGCTGGTGCGATGATAGGCGCAGGCCCCGCTCGCGATCAGCGCCGCCAGTACGGTCAACAGAACAGACATTTCAACACCTCATTGCGGTTCAACAGTACCGACCCGCGGGCCGGCTTTCGATGATGCTTCAAGACTTTCCACGAAACGCACGACCTCGTAGGTAAAGGCCTCGTTGGCGTCGCCCGCGACCATGTGCGTGGCATCGGGCAAGTCCACGTGCCGTGCATGCGGCACCAACTGCAGAAATTCGCCGACCGTCGCGTGTGAAACCACGTCGCTGCGCGCACCTGACAGCAGCAACACGGGTATCCCGACCGCCGCCGCAGCAGCCTGCAGACGCGGCTGGTAACGCGCGCTCTCCTGCACCATGCCAGCAAGCAGCGCCGGATCCCAGTGCCAGCGCAAGCGGCCATCGGCGCTTTGCCGCAACAACGGGCGCAGCTGTTGCTCGGTCTTGCGCTCGCGGCGCTGCGGCAAGTAGCCGGCGATCTGCTCGGCGGCTTCGGCGAAATCGGCAAAGCCCTCGGGATGGGCCTGCATGAAGGTCAGAATTCGTTCAACCCCGGCGGTTTCCCAGCGCGGCGTGATGTCGACCAGCACCAGCGCGCGAAATGCCGACGGACTGATCTCGCCCGCAACCAGCAGGCCGAGCAGGCCGCCCATCGAGGCCCCCACCAGTACCGGAGGCTGTGGCTGCGCGCCGGCCAGTCGCAGCAGATCGTCGGCAAACTGCTCCATATGGTAGTCGCCGCCAGCCACCCGGTCGCTTTCTCCATGGCCACGGCTGTCGAAGCTCACGCAGCGGCAACCCGCGGCGGCGAGCGTGGATGCCGCGGTGTTCCAGGCGCCACGCGTCTGGCCGAAGCCATGGGCAAACAGCAGCGTTGGACGGCCGTCTGGATGGCGTGTCTCCACCGCCAGGCCGAGGTCGGCGACCAGGAAACGACTGACAACGGGCGGGGGCGCATCTGCAATGACCATACGGATGAGTATGGATGGTGCAGACAAGCGTCGTCAAGATACCGCTGAGCACGCGGGCAGGCCGTCGCCAGCGCAGCGGATCGGTGATTTCCACTTCATCCCCCTGGCTGCAGATTACAAATCTCCGAGGTATGGCTACCATACGGACATGAATGTCAGCAGCAAACCCGAGCGTACCCGTCTGTCGGCCGAGGATTGGGAAGTTGCCGCCCTGCACCTGATCGCCGAGCAAGGCGTGGGCGCGCTGGCAGTGGAGGCGCTGGCGCGCCAGCTGGGGGTAACCAAGGGCAGTTTCTACTGGCACTTCCGCACCCGCGAAGCGTTGCTCAATGCAGCACTCGAACGCTGGGAGCAGTATGGCGAGCGCGAGATCATCAGCCAGATCGAACAAATCGCCGATCCGCGCAAGCGCCTGCCCGAACTGTTCCGGCGGGTTGCCCACGAGCTGCATCCCCACCGCGTCTACGCCGCGCTGCTGAAGGCACTCGATCATCCGCAGGTCGTCCCGGTGATGGCGCGCGTGTCGCAGCGGCGGATGCAATTCCTGACCACGGTCTATCGCGAGGCCGGATTGCTGCCGCCCGAAGCCCTCAATCGGGCCCGACTGACCTATGCCGCCTATGTCGGTTTTTTGCAGCTGAACTTCACCCTCGGCCTGCCGCGTATCAACCACGAGGAATTCGATGCCTACGTGGAGCACATGATCGCCACCCTGGCCCCCGCTTGAGAGGCTGAGGAAAAATCACCCGCCTGCCGCGAACACCTGACGACGCTTTCGCTACGGCGTTCAATATTTTCCCAACCCCTTGAGTTCTCCCGGAGCACCCGGATCGCGCCCCCTGCTGCGCGCGACCTTGCAATGCCAGTGCTCGCAAACTACCGTTCCAGCTCTTTTTTGCGACAAGACCAGAGAGGGAATGATGGCCAGCAAGCTGGAAGCGCTTGGGCGCTGGGTCGACGATGTGGCGGCCCTGACCCGCCCGGCAAGGGTTCACTGGTGTGACGGCTCGGACGGTGAATATCAGGGTCTGCTGCAGCAGATGCTGCACGACGGCGACCTGATCGAACTGAATCAGCAGACCCATCCGGGATGCTACCTGCACCGATCCGATCCGGCCGACGTGGCACGCGTCGAACACCTGACCTTCGTCTGTCACCCGCAGCAACACGATAGCGGCCCCAACAACCACTGGATGGCGCCGGCCGAGGCCCACGCGAAAATCGATGCGCTGTTCGATGGCTGCATGGCCGGTCGTACGCTGTACGTTATCCCCTACTGCATGGGGCCGATCGACTCGCCGCTGGCGCGCTGCGGTGTGGAAATCACCGACAGCCCCTACGTGGTCGCCAACATGCGCATCATGACCCGCATGGGTGCCGCCGCGCTTGCGCGCATCGAGCGCGAGGGCACCTTCGTCAAGGGCCTGCACTCCACCGGCGAACTCGACCCCGAGCGCCGCTTCATCATGCACTTCCCCGCCGAGCGCACGATCAAGTCCTACGGCTCCGGTTACGGCGGCAACGCCCTGCTGGGCAAGAAATGCCACGCCCTGCGGATAGCCAGCGACCAGGCCCGGCATGAAGGCTGGCTGGCCGAACACATGCTGATCGTCGGCATCGAGAACCCGGCTGGCGAGACCCACTACATCGCCGCCGCCTTTCCCTCGGCCTGTGGCAAGACCAACCTGGCGATGCTGATTCCACCGGAAGGTTACCGCCGCGATGGCTGGAAGGTCTGGACCGTCGGCGACGATATCTGCTGGATGCATCCGGGCAACGACGGCCAGCTGTATGCCATCAACCCGGAGGCCGGCTTCTTCGGTGTGGCCCCGGGCACCAGCGGCAGCACCAACCCGAATGCGCTGGAAAGCATCTCGCACGACACTATTTTCACCAACGTTGCCGTCACCGCGGACAACCAGCCGTGGTGGGAAGGCCTGCCCGGCACCCCGGCCACCGACTGGCAAGGGCGGCCATACGATCCGGCCAATGGCCCGGCCGCGCATCCCAATTCACGTTTCACGGTGCGTGCCCGCCAGTGTCCGACCTGGTCACCTCAGGCCGAGGCACCGCAGGGGGTGCCAATCAGCGCGATCGTGTTCGGTGGCCGCCGGCCGGCCCTGTTGCCACTGGTGATGGAAGCTCGCGACTGGAGTCACGGTGTGCTGATGGGCGCCGCGATGGGCTCGGAAACCACCGCTGCCGCCACCGGCGCCGTCGGCGTATTGCGCCGCGACTCGATGGCGATGAAGCCATTCTGCGGCTATCACTACGGCGACTACTTCGCGCACTGGCTGTCGTTCGACCAGCCCGCGGCGAAGCTGCCGAAGATCTTCCATGTCAACTGGTTCCGCAAGGACCCCAGCGGTGCCTTCCTGTGGCCCGGCTTCGGCGACAACATGCGGGTGTTGGAATGGATGATCGAACGGGTAACCGGCCGCGCACGCGGACGGCAAACGGCCATCGGCATCCTGCCGGCCACCGGCGAGCTCAAGCTTGAGGGCCTCGCGCTCGATCAGCACCAGCTCGACCAGCTGCTCGCCGTGAACGTCGCCGGCTGGCAGGCCGAGATCGCGGCGATCGGCGAGTACCTGGAAAGCTTCACCCCGCGGTTGCCCGAACGCCTGCATCAGGAGCAACGGCGCGTCGCCGAAGCCCTGGCCAGCACTGCGTCATCGCCGCAGCGCGAGGCCGCCACGCCCTGAATAGTCCGTCGCGCGCGCGATCAGGCGTGCGCGACGGCGGATGGGTGAAGATCCGCGTCATGCAAACCCTTGCGCGCGCGGGCGCATCCAAGCTGGCAAGATGACCGCCGCCTGTCCCGCTACCGGAAGCCTGATGCCGCCAGCCACCCACCCGGGTAGTCACGACGCAGACGACGTGCGCGCAGCGGCGACCGGTGACCACGACGCCTTCCAACGGCTCTATCAGGCGCATGTCGGCCGCATCCATGGCGCACTGCTCCGGCTCACCGGATACGACCGCGCGCGGGCCGAGGACCTGACCCAGGAGGCCTTTGTCCGCGCCTGGCAGAAGCTGTCGGGGTTTCGGCACGAGAGCGCCTTCGGCACCTGGTTGTACCGGCTTGCGGTGAATGTGGCGTTGATGGAGATCCGCGCCCGCGCCGCCGACCCGGTCAGCACGTTCGATGACGATCAGCTGCCCGAGACCGGCCAGACGCCATTTTGCGCCGCCGAACGTGACGAACTGGAACGGGCGATCGGCTCCCTGCCGCCGCGCGCCCGGGCGGTGCTGGTGTTGCATGACATCGAGGGCTGGCGCCATGAGGACATTGCCGCTGAACTCGGCATGGCCGCAGGCACCTCGAAGGCACAGTTGCATCGGGCCCGCGGCCTGCTGCGCAAGATTCTGGGAGAACTGCGATGAACGAATTCGAGTGGCGCCACCAGCTTCGCGCCCTGCGTCAGCCCGTCATGCCGCAGCGCGAGCTGTGGCCGGCTATCGACGCCATGCTGCACCCGATGGACGCCGACCACCGGCAACCGGTGCGCTCACGATCTACGACCGGCTCGACGCGCTGGCTGCTGGGCAGCGGTCTGGCCGCCTCGATCGCGGTTGCCGGCCTGCTCGGCTGGCATTTGTGGTCCACCGCTCAGCCCACAGCGGTCGAAGTTGCCTCACCAGGCGACTGGCGACCCAGCGATCCGCGACTGACCGGCGCCGCCATCGAGCTGGACACGGCACGCCTCGAACTGCGCCAGGCGCTGCAGCAGAGCCCTCGCTCGGCAGCGCTGCAACGCCTGCTGACACGCACCCGGCAGCAACAAGCCGAACTCCGCCAACTGACCCGGAAAGCCGGGTGAATCGCCCAGGAGCGATCATGAAAACGCTTGCCTGCATCCTCTTGCTGTCCGGGCTTTGTCTTGGCGAGGCACTCGCCGATACACCCATCCGGTTGCAACAGGCCGCCGATCCCGGCGTGCACGTCAGCATCCACAACGTCAAGGGTACGGTCTCGGTGATCGGCTGGGATCGCGCCGAAGTGCAACTCAGCGGCCAGCTCGGCGAAGGCGCCAGACCGCTGGCCATGAGCGGCGACCGGCATCAACTGGCGATCAAGGTCGTACCGCAAGGAGGTCCCGGCTGGTTCAACTGGCGCGGTGACAACAACATGGCACCCACCCACCTGGAGCTGCACGTCCCCAGGACGGCGTCGCTGGACATCCACCTGGTCAGCGCGCGACTCGCTGTCGACGGCATCGACGGCGGCAGTATCGTGGTCAATACCGTCAGCGGCAAGGTACGCATCGATGCGCGCACACCCTCGCTGAAGGTCGACAGCGTCAGCGGCGGGGTAAGCTTGTCCGGCCGCGCCGAACGCGCCGAGTTGCAAACAGTCAGCGGCGACATCCTGGCACCCGACCTCGGTCGCGAAGTCACGCTGCAGACCATCTCCGGGCACATCCGCGCCGGCGGTGGTCCCTGGCAAAAGTTGATCCTCAGCACTGTCTCCGGCGCGGTCCAATTGAATGGCAAGCTGGCCAACCGGGGCCGCATCGACGTCGACAGCATGAGCGGCGATGTGCAGCTGCAACTCCCGGCCGATACGTCCGCCAAGGTGCATGCCAGCAGTTTCAGTGGCGATCTGAAAAGCAACTTCGGCACGCCTGAAAAAGCCGAACACGGCCCCGGCAGCACCCTGCAGGCACAGCTT
The DNA here is from genome assembly GCA_004298015.1 of Rhodanobacter sp. Lineage (GTDB taxonomy): Bacteria > Pseudomonadota > Gammaproteobacteria > Xanthomonadales > Rhodanobacteraceae > Rhodanobacter. Next base: position 38,208 of record SCSE01000047.1, on the reverse strand, counting down.
GGCAACGGCCAAGGCAGCATCCAGGTCGAAACCTTCAGCGGCGACCTGCAGCTGTCACGAAAAAACTGAGCGTATCCGTGGCTGAAACGCCGCCATCAAACAGCCTCGGAGGTTGGGAACCTGTCGAACCCCGCGGCGAGATCTCCCCAGGGGTCCGTGACCTGGTGAGACTTGATCCCCCACATGTTGTATCCGCACTTCCGCAGCGCCTTGTCAGATAGCTGTCTGCAGCCGCGGTCAGCAAGATTTTGCCTGACCCGCATCCCTCAAGAAGAGCCATCCCATGCCCTTCTCGAAACGCGGGTGCGGCAGATGGGTGATTTGCACGTCCATGGCAACGCGTGCATCGGCGTAGGGCGGACACGGTCCGCCGGACCTGCCCGGAGGCGTCATGATAGAGCGCGGCGGACGGTGTCCGCGCTACGCGGTGGAAGCAAACGCGCTTGCCGATACTTCGCATGATGCATCCACCATGTCGCGAATTCGTATCGGGTCGCCCTTGGCCTCATAATGGTCTGCCGGATTTTGCTCGATCCGGCCGATCGTGGACGGCCGTCTCAAGCCATATTCCAAACAAGAATGCAGTGGATGTGCCGACGGGCTGCGGATCAGAGATCCTGGTGGTATTGCACGTAGGGGGTCCGCGATTGATCCGGCTCGGGGCCGGCCGGGGTATTGGCCGACGTGCCCGACGACCACAGATTCTGTGCACCCACACTCAATTCACCACGCCACGGCAAGCGCCAGGTAACACCCAGATCGATGCTGCTCCAGCGCTGATCGAGGTTGTAGGCACCCGGAATACCGGCCTGTGGCTGGATGGTACGGCCAACCAGGGTGCCGCTGAGCGGGCCATGATCCACGCCGAAACTCAGCACGCGCTGATCCAGCGTATTGATGCCTAGCAAGTTGCCCGGAAGCAGATGGATGCGGCCAACGCTGGCGCCAAGGTCGATACCGCTGCGATTGCCCAGCGCTAGACGACCGCGAGCATTGACCTGGGCGCTGCTGTCAAAACTGGACATCAGACCGACGCCGGGCGCACCACCTGGCAGTACCCGCGGCAGCGCCACGCTGGAATCTGGATTGCTGTTCGCGCCGAGGCTCAGATCAATACTGTAGTTGTCGGTGGCGTAGGTCGCACCGACCTCACTGCCAAGCACGCGCCAGGGCTGATTGACCCAGGAATGTTCGCTGACTTCGGCATGGGCGTGCAGGTTGGGGGTCAACCCGAACTGCAAACCGCTGGCCGTCACCCGGGTCGCATCCACCGGCGACAACGTCAACGGCGCGTTGAAGCGCATGGCCTTCGCTCCCGTGGCCTGATCGGCCACGAGCGACAACGAATGGCCACCCTCGGCATCCAGCCAAAGCGGCAGCTGAAGCGTATTGCCATCTGTCTGCGTCGACCGCGGTTGCGCCAGCAACCACTGCGAAGTCGCACTGTCGACAGCCACGGACTGCCCTGCCGCAGCCAGCGGCAACATCAACATCAGCAGGGCGGGTAACAGACGCATGGCGGCGAAAAATCTCCGTGCAAATCGAGGGACAGGGGCAGATTGTACCCCAACTTTACGTTTTACTAACACCAAAAAACGGCCTCCAGTCACGATTTTCAACGCTCAGGACGCCAGACTGAGACCTTGCGCGGAGCCCGCAGGTTCCCGCGCCCTCCGCGCAAGGCTGGCACGCCAGCGCGATTACACGATATAAAGGAGAAACTTGCCGTTTCAGCGGGATCGTCCCGGAATCCACCGTAACCCATGATGTCCACTCCAACGCCCCGCCCCTCTCAACTGCTTCCGGCGGCGCGGGATCTTGCAACCCTGCAAGGGGCCGTCGAGCGCCTTTTCCAGGCGCCCGACGCCAGCGGTGTGGTGGAAATTTGCGAGGTCTTGCTGGGCCGGCTCGAGATCCAGGGCCGACTGCGCTGGCGCAGTACGGATGAACAGCCCGGCAGGCTGCCCAGGGGACAACTGGACCTGGCAACCGACCCACAGGGCGGGCGCGTGTTGACGCTGGAACGTGCCGACCAATCACTGGCTGACCAGGCGCAGGATCAACTGGCGTGGCTGGGGCGTATCGCTGATACCCGCCTGCAGCAACTGGCTGAGACCAGCCGGCTGTACGAAGCGATTTCGCGACTGGCCCTGGCCGAACGGCTGCAGCGCGCGCTGTATGCCATTGCCGAGCAGGCCAGTGCCGAACGCAACATGCCGGACATGATGCGTGCGCTGCACGGAATCATCAGCAGCCTGATGTATGCGGAAAATTTCTACATTGCGTTGTACGACAAAAGCGCCGAGAGCGTTCGCTTTCCCTATTTTGTCGACATTCTGGACGCCGAGCCACCGTCGCCCGACAAAGCCATTCCGCTGCAGGACATTCTGCACAGCATCACCTGGAACCTGCTGCACAAGGGTCGGTCCCTGATGGGCTCGATGGCCGAGCTGCAGCAGCAATGTGGGCAGCACCTGCGACTTATCGGACCCAGCTGCGAACACCTTCTGGGCGTACCCTTGCGACGGGCCGAACGCACCGTTGGCGTGATCGTGGTGCAAAGCTACCGTGCCGATATGTTTTATTCGCAGCAGGATCTGGAACTGCTCAACTACGTCGCCCAGCATGTGCAAACGGCGCTGGAACGACGGGAAGCGCATATCGAGCTGGCGCGGCGGGTCACCGACCGCACCGCGGCGCTGCGCGAAGCCAATCGAATCCTGCGCCAGCAGGTCTTGCAACGTCAGCGCGGTGAGCGGTTGCAGGCAGCATTGTTCCGCATCGCCGAGCTGGCCAACAGCGCCGACCATCCGGAGAAGTTCTACGCCACCATGCATTAGGTGATCAGCGGCCTGATCTACGCGCGCAATTTCTATATCGCCCTGCTCGATGACGAGAGCGGATACCTGACGTTCCCCTATTCGATGGACGAAGTCGACAGCAACCGCCTTCCGCGCCTGCACGGCCGTGGCGCCACCGAGTACGTGATGCGTCATGCCAAACCCTTGTTGGCTGACCCAGACGAACTGGCCAGACTGCTTGCGCTGGGGGAGATAAGCCATTCCGGCGCACGCTCCGTGTGCTGGCTGGGTGTTCCCCTGCTGTGGAGCGGCAAGGCCATCGGCGTGCTCGCGGTGCAAAGCTATTCGCCGGAGTACACCTACACCGCACGCGACCAGGAGTTGCTCACCTTTGTCAGCTATCACATCGCCAACGCGTTGCAGCGCAAGCATGCGGCGTCATCGCTGAAAAAAGCCTATGCCAGTCTGGAACGCCGCGTCACCGAACGCACTCGTGCGCTGGCCCTGGCCAACCGTGACCTGCGCGAGCAGGTCGCCGAGCGTGAGCGGGTCGAACGCCGGCTGAAATATGAAACGCTGCACGATTCGCTCACCGGGCTGCCCAACCGCGCGCTGCTGCTGCAGCGGCTGGAGCAGGCACTGCAGCGCCATGCGGCAGACCCTGCCGAGCTGTTCGCGGTGCTGTTCATCGACCTGGACCGCTTCAAGGTGATCAACGACTCGGTCGGGCACCTGATCGGTGATGACCTGCTGTTCCAGGTCGGCGGTCGCATTCGCGCCTGCCTGAAGACCCGCGACGTGGTGGCCCGGCTTGGCGGCGACGAATTTGCCGTGCTGCTCGAAGGCATCAGCGAGCCGGGCAATGCGCTGCTGATCGCCGAGCGGGTGATCAGCGAGCTGCAGGCGCCGTTCCGGCTTGGCATCAAGGAGATCTTCACCTCGGCATCGATCGGGGTCGCGCTGTGCAGTCTGCATTACCAGCAACCCGAGGAGCTGTTGCGCGATGCGGATGCTGCGATGTACAACGCCAAGGATAGCGGTCGCCACCGCGCCTCGATGTTCGATGACCGGCTGCGCCGCGAAGCGCTGTCGCTGCTGGATATGGAAAGCGACCTGCGACACGCGCTGAGCCGCAACGAATTCGTCCCGTTCTACCAGCCGATCGTGGGGCTGGCCGAGGGCCGCGCCGTAGGCTTCGAGGCGCTGCTGCGCTGGCATCATCCGGAACGTGGCCTGCTGGAGCCGGGCGACTTCCTGCTGATCGCCGAGGAGTGCGGATGTGCCGAAGCCATCGACTGGCAGATCTTCGAACAAGTCTGCGCTCAGGCGATGCGACTGATCGGGATGGAGGGCTTCATCAGCATCAACGTCTCCGGTCGCCACTTCCGCTCCAGCAAGCTCGACCAGCGCCTGCTGGCCCTGTTCGAACAGTACGCCGTACCGACGCATTGCATCCGGATCGAGGTCACCGAGGGTGCCCTGCTGGAAAACCCGAACCAGGTCAAACGCATGTTGCAGAACTTGCGCGACCACGGTGTCGGTATTGCGCTGGACGACTTCGGCACCGGCTACTCGTCGCTCAGCTACCTGCATCAGTACCCGTTCGAAACGCTGAAAATCGACCGCTCATTCATTACCGAATTGCCGGCAAGCGATGAAGAAACCCAGGGCCTGGCGCTGGTGCGGGCGATCCAGGTACTGGCCGACTCATTGCACATGAAGGTGATCGCCGAGGGGATCGAGAAGGAATCCCAGCGGCTGGCGCTGCTCGGGGTGGGTTGCCGCTACGGCCAGGGATTCCTGTTTGCCCGACCGCAACCGGCCGAGACCTGGATCCAGGCCGCCGGCCGCTCCAAAGTGCCGCAGGAACTCGACCAGTAGGTCATCCGGACGCGACTTACCGAGAGACCCTCCGTCCATTCGGCGGGTGCCCTCAGCGCGTTGCCCGGGTCTAGCCCGGGGCTACTGTGCGGTCTGTGGCGCACCGGCCACCGCACCGCTGCTGAGCAGGTGCTCGGCATCGACGCGGTCGAAATAATAGTGCTGTGCGCAGAACTCGCAGATTACCTCGATTTCATCCCCGCGCGCCGCCAGCGCCGCCTCCACTTCTTCGCGCCCCAGTGAGCGCAACATCGCGCTCACCCGCTCGCGACTGCAGCTGCAACCGAACACCAGCGGTCGCGGCTCGAACAGTCGTACCGACTCTTCATGGTAGAGGCGGTAAAGCACTTGTTCCGGTGCACCGGTCAACAACTCATCCGTGCCGAGCGTGGCGGTCAGATGCAGTACACGATTCCAGCCATCCTCGTCCTGCGCCGCATCACGCCCGCCCTCCTCGGGCATCTTCTGCAACATCAGGCCGACCGCATGCTCACCGTCGGCCGCCAGCACGATGCGCGCCGGCAACTGCTCGGACTGCGCAAAATACCCCTCCAGCACCTCACCGAGGTGGGGCTGCGCAAGTTCGACCAGGCCCTGGTAGCGCTGATCTCGCTCCACATTGCCGATGGTGATCGCCATGATCGCATCCGGCAGCGCTTGCAGCGGCAACGGGTCGGGCAACGGGTCGTTCCAGCGTGCCAGGCCACGCACCCGACCCTGATCGTTGCACTCGGTGAACAGCAGGCGCAAACCACCACGGCTTTTCAGTTCCAGCGACAGCGCCCCATCGAGCTTGATGTTGCCGGTAAGCATCGCGCTGGCCGCCAGCGCCTCACCCAGCAGGGTGTGCAGCGCCGGCGGATAGTCGGCGCGCGCGGCGACTTCACGCCAGGCCGGCCCCAGCCGCACCAGTACGCCTCGCACCCCCGCTTCCTCCAGCAGGAAGCGATGCAGCACATCGTCGACAGGCAATGTTTCCAAAACGGCATCTCCAGGCAGTCAGACCCGCTATGTGGGGGCGCCGGCGATCCGCTGCAACGGCCGTGAAACCCCTTCACCGATGAACATCTATAATCTGTCGACCCCTGTTGCGAGCCGTCATGCCATCTCTGCTCCGCCGTCCCTGGTTGAAACGCCTGCTGCGTGCCGTGACGCTGCTGCTGCTGGCGTGGGTGTTGCTGACCTGGCTGGTGGTGCTTGCCTTGCGCTTCGTCGCACCCTGGAGCTCGGCGGTGATGCTGGAACGCCAGGTCAGTGCATGGCTGCATGGCGAAAAGGGCTTCACCCTGCATCACCGCTGGGTACCCTGGTCGAAAATATCGCCCTATGTCCCCCTGGCCATGGTCGCCAGCGAAGACCAGACCTTCCCCTACAATCACGGCTTCGATTTCCATCAGATCCAGAACGCGATCAATGCCGCCGAAGACGGCCAACGCCTGCGCGGTGCCAGCACGATTACCCAGCAGACCGCGAAGAACCTCTTCCTGTGGAACGGGCGCAGCTACGTACGCAAGGGCCTGGAGGCGTATTTCACCGTGCTGATCGATCTGACCTGGCCGAAGCGGCGCATTCTCGAGGTCTACGTGAATATCGCCCAGCTCGGCAACGGCATCTATGGCGTCGGTGCGGCCAGCGACGCGTTCTATCACCTCGCGCCCTCGCAACTGAGCGCGGCGCAGGCCGCACGACTGGCCGCGGTGTTGCCGAATCCGCTGCGCCTGCACGTCGACCGGCCCAGTGCCTACGTGCTGCGCCGCAGCGCCTGGATCGAACAGCAGATGCAGCATCTCGGCGGACCGGGTTACATCGATGGCCACGCGCCCGCCAAACCGCCTCACTGACAGGCTGGGAAAAATCGCCCGCCTGCGGCGTTCGATATTTTGCCAAGCTCTGCGCTGACCGCTCGCCCGATCGACGGCAGTTGGTTAGCATGAGCCATTATCCCGGTGACGCCAGCCATGCCCCAACTGACCATTGTCGTGCCCGCCTACAACGAATCTGCCGTGCTGGCCACGTTCCACCAGCGGCTGGGTCGGGTGCTGGACGGCATGTCGCTGGACTGCAGCGTGCTGTATGTCGATGACGGCAGCCGCGACGACACCTGGCAGATCATCGAAAAACTGGTCAACGACGACCCGCGCACGGGCGCGATCAAGCTCTCGCGCAATTTCGGCAAAGAGGCTGCACTGACCGCCGGCCTCGATCACGTCACCGCCGACGCCGCGGTCGTGATCGACGCCGATCTGCAGGACCCGCCGGAACTGATACCCGCCCTGGTCGAGCAATGGCAGGCCGGTCATGACGTGGTCTACGCCACCCGCAGTGCGCGCGAAGGCGAAAGCGGGTTCAAGCGCTTCACCGCGGCGGCGTTCTATCGCAGCATGGAGCGGCTGTCCGATACCGCCATCCCCCGCGACACCGGCGATTTCCGGCTGCTCTCGCGGCGCGCGCTGGACGCGCTCGGGCAGTTGCGCGAACGCCAGCGTTTCATGAAAGGCCTGTTTAGCTGGATCGGTTACCGCCAGACCGCGGTGCATTACCTGCGTGAACCGCGCCAGGCCGGCACCACCAAATGGAACTACTGGCGTCTCGGCCAGCTGGCGATCGAGGGCATCACCTCGTTTTCCACCGCGCCGCTGCGGCTGGCTACCTGGGTCGGCATGGCCTCGGCCGGCCTGGCCTTCGTCTACGGCTTCTGGGTGCTGATCAAGTCGCTGCTGTACGGCAATGCCGTGCGCGGCTACCCGACCCTGATCCTGGTGATCCTGTTTCTCGGCGGCATGCAGTTGCTGGCGCTCGGCGTGATCGGCGAATACCTCGGGCGCAACTACGCCGAGAGCAAGCGACGACCGCTGTACTTCATTGAAGAGGAACGGCCGCCACGCGATTCACCCTAACTCGGAGGCGCACGCTGGCGGGCTTCACGACAGCACTACACCCGAATCACGCGGCGGGATTAGACTGATCCCAGGACGGCCCCCTCCGGGCCGGCAGGAGACCCAAGCATGCGCCAGGTCAAACATCTGCTGGAAAACAAGGGCAGCACGATTTTTTCCATCGCGCCGGAAGCTCCGGTACTCGAGGCGATCAAGCACATGGCCGAACATCGGGTCGGTGCGCTGCTGGTGATGCAGGGCGAACAGCTCGCCGGCATCGTCTCCGAGCGCGATTACGCCCGCAAGGTGGTGCTGCAGGGACGCTCTTCGGCACAGACGTCGGTGGCGGACATCATGTCGGTCGAACCGCTGACGGTTGGCCCTGACACCGACATCTTCGACTGCATGCGGCTGTGTACCGACAGCCGCGTACGCCACCTGCCGGTGGTCGAGGGCAAGACCGTGGTCGGGGTGATCTCGATCGGCGATCTGGTAAAGGCGGTGATCGACGCCCAGGCTGAGCAGATCGAGCATCTGGAACGCTACATCACCAGCTGAGGCGGGTACGCCTGCCGGGTGCGTTCCTACGGTTTTGCGCCGCGACGACCTGAAACTGTTGCCGCGTTGCCGGCAGGCGCCGGCAGTTCTGCCTCCAGATCAGGCGACCAGCCAGCGCGCCGCGCCACTACCGCCGACAATCCCGCGACTGCGCTGCCCAGCAGCGCCAGTGCGCCGACCCCCAGCCCGAGCACGCGCAGCCCGCTCACCGCGCTGGTCACCACCAGATCGCCGAAGCGCCACACCGTGGTTTCGATGAAATTTTTTCCCTTGTAGCGCGCCTCCCGTGGCACCCGCGTATACAAGGCATCGGCCGCCGGCTTGCCCATGCCGTAGGCAAAGCCGCGCGTCGTCACCAGCATCACGACCAGCAGCGGCACGCTGTACCCGAGCACGACGAGGTTGCCGCTCCCGACCAGGGCCAGCCCGGCCAGCAAACCCAGATTGACAACGGCCGGCACCATCAGCGCCCAACCCGCACCCCGGCGCACCAGCAACCAGGGGGTCAGGCTCAACTGCAAGGCGGCACCCAGAAGGTTGGTCGCCAGATCCATGTTGTTGTAGAACGCGGTGCGTGCCACGTCGCCGACGAAATGCGCTTTCGCATAATCGGCCACCAGGGCATAGCCAAGCGTTCCGATACCGTCGGCAAACAACATCAGCAACGCCATGTAGCGCAGGAACGGTCGCGACCACAGCTCCCGCACACCGGCCCACAACGACCCGCCGATCGCCTTGCCGTCCTGATCGCCCGCCCGCTGCTGCTGCTGTGCCGAAAGCTGCAACAGCAGCAATAGCGCCAGCGCCAACGCCGCAGCCGATACCACCAGCAGCATCGCCACGCCAATCAACTGCAACAACACCTTGGTTACCAGCGGCCCGAAGATGGCCCCGGCCATGCCACCCAGCGCGATCATCGAAAACACCTGGCGCGCCCGACCGCTGGAAAAGATGTCGGCCATGAAACTCCAGAACAGCGACACCACGAACAGGTTGAACACGCTGACCCAGACGAAAAACACCACGCCCAGCTCACGCGCACCGATGCGGTCCTGCGCCATGAACGCCGGCACAAACGCGAGCAGGCACAAAATGAAGAAGCTGTAACTCCAGCCGAGCAGTTGCTTGCGCGGAAACCGCGCCACCAGCAACCCGAACAACGGGGTCAGCAGCAGCATCACCACGAAAACCGCGCCATAGAACAGCGGCAGCGACGACGAGCCCACCGCGCCACTGAGCTGGTCGCGGACCGGGCGAATGATGTAGTACGAGGTAATCACGAAAAAAAACGCCAGCGCGGAAAGCATCGGCGCAGCGCCGTTTTCCGCGACGGCAGGACGAGGGGAAGTCACGGGAAGATCCAGTTCGGGGCGCGAAAAGACTAGCAGGCTGTCGGACTTTGGTGGTCGAGGCGAGTATTCGGCTGTGCGAGGCCAGATTTCTGACGATTCGCCGGCCCATCGTGGTTCTATGGGCCAAGGAGCGGCAGATATGTGGACCGCACAGGCGGATTCGCAGCCCGACCGACCGAAGTCCGACAGATTGCTCGCAGTCTGTCGGACTTTGGTGGTCGAGGCGAGTATTCGGCTGTGCGAGGCCAGATTTCCGACGATTCGCCGGCCCATAGTGGTTCTATGGGCCAAGGAGCGGCAGATATGTGGACCGCACAGGCGGATTCGCAGCCCGACCGAGCAGCGCCCACCAGCCTGCTAGCATGCAAGCGTGCGCCACCCGCGCGATGCAGGGGCTTGCCTTGAACCACTACGACTATGTGATTGTCGGTGCCGGATCGGCCGGCTGCGTGCTGGCCAACCGCCTCAGTGCCGACCCGGGCAAGCGGGTACTGCTGCTGGAAGCTGGCCCGACCGACTGGAGCCCGCTGATTCACATGCCCGCAGGGCTGGCCCGCCTGTTCAAGCAGCGCAGCGTGAACTGGAACTACCACACCGAACCGGAGCCGGCACTGGGCAATCGACGCCTGTGGTGGCCCCGCGGCAAGACCCTCGGCGGCTCCAGCTCGATCAACGCGATGTGTTACGTGCGCGGCGTGTCGGCCGACTACGACGCCTGGGCGAAGGCCACCGGCGACCCACGCTGGTCGTGGGAACAGGTGCTGCCGTGGTTCCTGCGCGGCGAGGACAACACCCGTGGCAGCAATCCTTTGCATGCCACGGGTGGACCGCTCGGGGTTGCCGATCTGCGCTACCACAACCCGCTCTCGGCCGTGCTCATCGAGGCTGCTGGCACGGCAGGTTACCCGCGCAACGACGATTTCAACGGTGCGCAGCAGGCGGGCTTCGGCTTGTACCAGGTGACCCAACGCAACGGCAGCCGTTGCTCGGCCGCCGCCGGCTACCTCAAGCCCGTCCGCGACCGCGGCAACCTCGACGTGCGGACTGGCGTGCTGGTGGAGCGCGTACTGATCGAACAAGGGCGGGCGGTGGGGGTGCAGCTGCGCCGTGGCCGTCATGGCATCGAACGCATCGAGGCGGGCGAGGTGCTGCTGGCCGCCGGCGCGATCAATACGCCGCAACTGCTGATGCTGTCCGGTATCGGTCCAGCGGATCATCTGCGTGAGCACGGCATCGCGGTGAACGCCGACGCCCCCGATGTCGGCGGCGAGCTGCAGGATCACCTGGACATCTGCACCCTGGTCGGCACGACGCAGAAAAAACTTACCTACGATCACCTCAACGAGGTGACCACGGCGCTGCGCTGGCTGCGCAAGCACGACGGCCCGGGCAGCTCCAATATCGCCGAGGCCGGCGGCTTCGTGCGCAGCCGACTGGCCGAGGACGACCGCTGCGACCTGCAGTTCCACTTCGTGCCGGCACTGCTGGACGACCACGGCCGCCACCGCCTGCCAGGCGATGGCTACACCCTGCATGCCTGCTACCTGCATCCGCGCAGCCGTGGGCGCTTGCGCCTGCGCTCAGCCGACCCGGCACAACCGGTGGCGATCCACGCCAACTACCTTGGCGATACCGAGGGCCACGATCTGCGACGGATGATCGAGGCGGCACGCGTGTCGCGTGAAATCCTCTCGCAACCCGCCTTCGATACCTACCGTGGCAAACCGGTATTCCCCGAACGCGGATTGGACAGCGACGCCGAATACGCCGACTTCATCCGTCGCAAGGCGGAAACCATCTACCACCCGGTGGGCACCTGCCGCATGGGCAAGGACGATCGTGCCGTGGTCGACAACGAGCTGCGCGTGCGCGGCGTGCAGGGCCTGCGCGTGGTCGATGCCTCGGTGATGCCGAGCCTGCCCACCGGCAACACCAACGCACCGACGCTGATGATCGCCGAGCGCGCCAGTGCACTGCTTGTCGGTGTCGGATGACGCCCTCAGCCTCCCCCAGAGCGGCGCGACGGAAAGCCTGGCTGGCCGATTCACCGAGGTCTGACGGCGTGCACTGAAACCTGGCGGCCGTTGCGGCCCGGGAACGTCGGGCTTTTCAATGCGATTTTTCTCGCCGTGCAAAGCCGAAAATCCGACGCTCTGTTCACGCCACAGATCGGATGATGGACCCGACGTGCAGGCCACGTCCCTTTCCTGCCTCTCCCACCTCCCCGGAGTACGCGCATGGCCCAGCAAAAGACATCCCCCAGAAAACCTTCCAGCAAGGCGCGCGCCAACAGCCCCGGCGAGCAGCGCGGCAGCGGCGACGAACTGCAACAGATGGCCACTGATGGCCAACCGATACTGACCACCAATCAAGGTGTGCCGCTATCGGACAACCAGAACTCACTGAGGTCCACGCCACGTGGACCGACGCTGCTGGAAGACTTCATCCTGCGGGAGAAAATTACCCACTTCGATCACGAGCGAATCCCCGAACGCATTGTGCATGCGCGCGGCTCGGCAGCCCACGGACATTTCGAGTTGACCCGGTCGCTAGGCAAGTACACCACCGCGCGGGTACTCACGGAAGTCGGTGTCAAGACACCCGTGTTCACGCGCATTTCCACCGTCGCAGGTGGCTCGGGCTCGGTCGACACCCCCCGTGACGTGCGTGGCTTCGCCGTCAAGTTCTACACCCGGGAAGGCAACTGGGACCTCGTCGGCAACAATATTCCGGTATTTTTCATCCAGGATGCGATCAAGTTCCCCGACCTGATCCACGCCGTCAAGATGGAGCCCGACCGGGGGTTTCCACAGGCCGCCACCGCACATGACACGTTCTGGGATTTCATCTCGCTGACGCCCGAGGCGATGCACATGGTGATGTGGGCGATGTCCGACCGGGCCATTCCGCGCTCGTTGCGCATGATCGAAGGCTTTGGCATCCATACTTTCCGACTGATCAACCAGCAGGGTGCCAGCACCTTCGTCAAGTTTCATTGGCGACCCAAGCTGGGCTTGCAATCCACAGTCTGGGACGAAGCGGTGAAGATCGCCGGTGCCGATCCGGACTTCCACCGCCGTGACTTGTTCGAGGCCATACAGGCCGGCGATTTTCCCGAATGGGAGCTCGCCGTACAACTGTTTACTGAGGAGGATGCCGATGCATTCCCGTTCGATCACCTCGACTCGACCAAACTGATCCCCGAAGAACTGGTGCCGCTGACCGTCATCGGCAAGATGACGCTGAACCGGTGGCCCGACAATTTTTTTGCCGAGACCGAACAGGTGGCATTCTGCCCCTCACATGTGGTGCCGGGAATCGACTTCTCCAACGATCCGTTGCTGCAGGGCCGACTGTTCTCCTACCTCGACACCCAACTCTCGCGACTGGGTTCGCCCAACTTTCATCAGATCCCCATCAATGCGCCACAGTGTCCGTTTGCCAATCAGCAACGCGATGGCCACATGCAAATGGGCCAACCGAAGGGTCGCACCTCCTACGAACCGAACTCTCTCAGCCCGGACTCGGCCCGCACCCGCCCGGACGGCTTCCACAGCTTTGCCGAAACCGCGGCGGGCGACCCCAAGGGGCGCATCCGTGCGGAAAGCTTTGCCGACCACTACAGCCAGGCGCGCCAGTTTTACCGCAGCCAGACCGGCCACGAGCAGGCACATATCGCTTCCGCACTGGTGTTCGAACTCTCCAAGGTGGAAACCGCTCACGTGCGCGAAGCGATGGTCGGACACCTGCTCAACGTGGACGAAAATCTTGCGCAGCGCGTCGCCGACGGTCTCGGCATGACGACGCTTCCGTCTGCGCAGCCCAAAATCGTGGCAGCCAGCGATCGACCCGAGTCAACCGCCTTGCAGATCATCGGCAAGATGAAGGACACGCTGAAGGGACGCGCTGTAGGCATCCTGATTCATGACGGTTCCGAGGCTTCCGCCATCAAGGCCCTGCGCAAGGCTGCGGAAAGTGCCGGCGCCACCGTCAAGCTGGTTGCACCGAAGCTTGGCGGCATCCGCCTCAGCGATGGCAAGACACAGGCCGTCGACGGCCAGCTCGCCGGCACGCCATCGGTCGTATTCGATGCGGTGGCGGTGGTGCTTTCCGCCGATGGCGGCAAGCAGCTGGCGCGGGAAAGCGCTGCCGTGGACTTCGTGCGCGATGCCTTCAGTCACCTCAAGGCGATTGCCGCCGACGAGGGCGGCAAGATACTCCTCAAGGCCGGTGGCGTCGGCAAGGACGCCGGGGTAGTCGATGCCACCGATACCAAGAGCTTCATCACCGCCGCGAAGACGCGCCAATGGCAGCGCGAGAAGAAGGTGCGCACGCTGGCCTGAGGGGTGAGGAGTTGGGGACGGAGGCAATAAGTTGCAACTTAACTGCCTCGTCCCCTGCGCGTCTCCCTCCAGGTTACGCAGGCACCGGGCAGTGCAGACTGGCGCAGATCACCCGCAGCAGTTCGGCCTCTTCCACGCTGACCATGCCATCGGCATGAATGGCGCGAGCCAGGCTCTGGATCAGCAGCTCCTTGGCCTCCGGCATCAAGCCATCGAGATCGTTCAATGCGGACTCGAACGGAGCCTGCCATGCCTGCGGCGGCGCTACCCACTCGATCGCCTCACCGGGAAAGGCGTTTTGCATCGCCATCAGCCAGGCACGACGTGCACTTGCCTCATCAGAACAACCCGCCGCCGCGACAATCGTGCAAACCAGGATCACGCTGTCACGACAGGCCGGAAGTTTCTTCAAGCCATCGATAGGCGTTCGGCGTGGCTGCCGGGCCTCCTGCAACTGCAGGCGCAGCAGCCGGGCCAGACAATACTCGTTGAGGTCGACCCGACCATCGACCTTGACCAAGGCATCGAGCGTGTCCAGCAGGGTCTGCTGACGCCCTTCCGGCAACTGCTTCAACGCAGGAAACGCGATCGCGACGAGCGGCAGGCGCGCGATCGGCGGCAGCGCTTCCAACGCACCAACCATCGTCTGCACCGTCTGGTGCATATCGTCGCCAAACGCTTCGGCAACGATACGCCGCTGCGCCGGCTGCAGTTCGGCTTGCAGTGACAGCGCCAGTGCCAACATCACCGCGAGCGCGGATTCGGGCTGCCGCACGGCCTCGCTCAATGCCGCCGGCATCGCCTGATGCACGGCAGCGGCTCGCTGGAAGCCGGCGGCGGCCGGGCCGCTGGCAGCAGCCGCCCCAGCCAGTACGACTGGCAGCACCGGAGGCAGCACCGGAGGCAGCACCATGCCAGGCACTCCCGGCACACCACCAGCGGGCTTCGGCGTGGCCGGCGCGGCGGGTGGTGCTTCCGCAGCACGCTGCATCGATTCGGCCAGGCCAGCCAGCTCTTCCTCGCGAAAGCCCGGCTGCAGGGCACGTATGCGGTCCATCAGCGGCGGGTGGGTGGCGAACAAGGCATTGAACGCTTCGGACTCGCCGAACAGCATGTGCGCCACTTCGTGCTTTTTGGCGGCCTGCAGCTCCGATCCCTCGCTCAGCACGGCAATCTTCTTCAGCGCGCCGGCGATACCGTCGCTCTGGCGGGTGAACTGCACGGCCGAGGCGTCGGCCAGCGACTCGCGCGAACGCGCCACCGCCGCCTGGATCAGGCGACCGAAGAAATAGCCGATATAGCCGACCACCACCAGCGCCAGACCGATCATCCATACCTGACCGCCGCCACCGTCACGCCGATTGCTGCGGCCGCCACCGAACCAGATCACCTGGCGACCGATCACGGTCAGCACCAGGATGCCGAACAACAGACCCATCAGGCGGATGTTCAGCCGCATGTCGCCATTCAACACATGGCTGAATTCGTGCGCAATCACGCCCTGCAGCTCATCGCGGCTCAAATTGTCGAGACAGCCCCGGGTGACACAGATGGCGGCATCCGATGCCGAAAAGCCGGCCGCGAAGGCGTTGATACCCGGCTCGCTTTCCAACAGATAGATGTCCGGCACCGGCACGCCGGCGGCGATCGCCACCTCCTCGATCACGTTGCGCAGCTGGCGCAGCGACGGCTCATCGGTGTCCGGCGGCACCGCCACGGCGCCGAGACCTTCAGCCACGGTCTTGCCGCCACCGGAGAGGCTCACGATGCGATACAGCGAGCTGAACGCGATCCCCGCCAGTACTGCCAGGGTGCTGGCCAAAAGCAGCGGCAGGTTGGATCGCGCCGGTTCGCCCGGGGCCGGATGATGACCCATGGTGAACCACACCACTGCATCGATCACGCCCACGATAGCTACCACCGCCAGCACGAACAGCACCACCAGCCGCCGACTGCTGCCACGCACACGCGCCTGTTGCGCAAAAAAATCCATGCGGTCTCCGACGG
The DNA here is from genome assembly GCA_004298015.1 of Rhodanobacter sp. Lineage (GTDB taxonomy): Bacteria > Pseudomonadota > Gammaproteobacteria > Xanthomonadales > Rhodanobacteraceae > Rhodanobacter. Next base: position 22,390 of record SCSE01000047.1, on the reverse strand, counting down.
AGACGACTCCTCGCGACCTCCGCCGCGAGATGCCGTCGATCAGGTAAAGGAAACCTTCGGCACGTCACGCACCGCGGGATCTTCGATCTTCAGCGGTTCGGCCGCCACAAAACCGAAACTGTTGGCGACCAGCGACGCCGGCATCACTTCGCGCCGGTTGTTGTAGGTCAGCACCGAATCGTTGTAGGCCTGGCGTGCGAACGCAACCCGATTTTCCGTCGAGGTCAGCTCCTCGGACAGTTGCATCATCGTCTGATTCGCCTTCAGATCCGGATAAGCCTCGCTGAGCGCGAACAAACGACCCAGAGTTTGTGTCAAAGCATTTTCGCTACCGGAAAGTTGCTGCATCGCCGCCGGGTCGCCGGGGTTGGCCTTGGCGCCGGCCAGGCCGCTTACCGCGGCATTTCGGGCTTGTACCACCGCCTCCAGGGTCCCCCGTTCATGCGCCAGATAGCCTTTGGCGGTCTCCACCAGGTTCGGGATCAGGTCATGACGTCGGGTCAGCTGCACATCGATCTGCGCAAAGGCATTCTTGTAGCCGTTGCGTGAGGTGACCAGCCCGTTGTAGATCGCCACGAAGTACAAGACAATCAGGACAACAACAACCAGAAAAATGATCCAGCCCATCACCATTCTCCAACGTCTGCGGCGCTTTCTCACGCCGGAATCCTGTCAGGGTACCATGCAGTTCCCCAAAAAATTCCTGTTGCTCGCAGGCCTGCTCGGACTGGCCTGCTCCCCGGTTTACGCCGGCCCCTCAAACCGCTTGCACACCCCTGCCAGCAAGCCCCCCGAAGCGGTTCAGGGGCTGCCGCCGGCACGCCTCAAAAAGACCCTGGCCGACTATCGACACTGGTTGAAACAGCTGGCCGAACGCGACGCCGTGGCCGGACTGGCGACCGCGGTGGTCTACAACGACAAGGTGGTGTTCGAACACACCGTCGGCTATGCGGATGTCGCAACCCGACAACCAGTCACAGCGCATACGGTTTTCAGGCTGGCCTCCCTGTCCAAGGCATTTGCCACGGCGCTCACCGGCCTGCTGGTCGACCAGGGCAAGTTGAGCTGGAACACCAAGCTGATCGACGTGCTGCCCTATTTCAAGCTGAAGAACATGCAGGCTGCCGACAAGGCGACGGTCGGTGACATCCTCGGCCAGCGTTTGGGTCTGCCACGCAATACCTACGACAACATGCTCGAGGATGACGTTCCCTACGAGGAGCTGGTGCGCAAGCTGGACGAGGTCAAGATGATTTGCGGTGTCGGCCAATGCTACGGCTACCAGAACGTCGCCTTCGGCATGATCGGCGACGTGATCTTCGCGCGCACCGGCGACTTCTTCTACCACCTGGTCGAGAAGCGTCTGTTCTATCCGCTGGGCATGCATACCGCCAGTTACGGCCTGGCGGCGCTGAAATCCAGCAAGAGTTGGGCGCGCCCGCACCGCGCCTCGCGCCATGGCTGGGTCCCGTTCGAGCCGAATGACATCTACTATCGCGTGGCCCCGGCCGCCGGCGTCAACGCCAGCCTGCGCGACATGGAGAAATGGCTGATCGCCCAGATGGGTGGCCGTCCGGACGTGTTGTCCAAGGCCTTGCTGAAAGTCCTGCACACGCCCGGCATCAATACGCCGAGCGAACTGTACGCGACACCCTGGCGACGCGCGCGACTGACTGCGGCGCACTATGCGCTGGGCTGGCGGGTCTATACCTACGCCGGCGAAACCCTGATCTATCACGCTGGCGCGGTGGCCGGCTACCGCACCATGATCGGCTTTTTCCCGAAGTATCACGTCGGGGTAGTGACGATGTGGAACTCGAGCGGGCCGGTACCCGGCGGCTTGATGCCGATGGTCTTCGACGACTTGCTCGGCTTGCGTCATGTCGACTGGGCCGGGCTCGACAGAAAACCGGAGCACCCTAAAAGCAGGCATCGGCGGAAACACCACCGTCGCTGACGTCGTGACAGAGCCGTGGAAAGCGAGCGAGCCGCAAAAGCACAACGGCGCATGAACTCATGCGTCGTCCTGATTCGCCACATGTGGCATCCTCACTTGGCCCTGTGCGGCGACGGCCTGCCAGACTTTTGCTCGACCCCACCGACATTCTCCAAACGAGTCGGCGTAGGGCAGGCACGGCCCACCGGTCCTGCCTGGATCGTCGTGACGAAGATCGGCGGACGGTGCCCGCCCTACGCGGCGGCGGGAAACGTGCTTCCCTGGGTGATCAGGTGCGCCGTTGTGCTCCGGCATGCCGCCCAGCGGTGGCTCAGTTCTTGAACTCGATTTTCTGCTGCTTCTTGCTGGCAACCGGCACACCATTCCGCATCGCGGGGGTGAAGACATAGCGCGATACCGCATCCATCGCCGAACGATCGAAGATATGTCGCGGTTTGGCATCCACCACACGAACGTCACTGGTGTGTCCATCAGCATCAATGATGAACGAGACCAACACCCAACCACCTCTGCGAGCCCGCAAGGCTTCGCGGGGATAGCGCGGCTCCGCGCCCTTGACAAGCACCGCGCCACTGGTCTGGCCGGTGCCACTTTCTGGCGTCGCGGCTAGCGTATCGGCGGCAGGCTTTCTCACCACCGCCGTGCGGGCTGACGCCGCCGCAGCGGCTTTCGCCTTTTGCTGCTCAGCCGCCAATTGCGCCTTCTGTTGTCCGGCCAGTTGCGCGGCAGCCAGCTTGTCGGCAGCCGCCTTGTCCGCCGCCTGCTGCTGCGCCTTCTGCTGATCCAATGCCAGCTGTTGCTGTTTGTCCAGCATCTTTCGCTGCGCATCCAGTTTCGAGCGCAGAATGGTCAGCGTGAAATTGTTCGGGTCGGCCCTGGCCAGAAGGTCGATCTGACGCTGCGCCTCGCCGAAGTTGCTGGCGTTGATCGCCTGCTCGGCCGAATTGGCGGCGAACGGAAATGTTTCACGCAGCGCATCGATCGCCACCCGGTTGCCCGGCTGCACCTGCAGGGCGCGCAGATAGAACTCGAACGCATTGTTGCCGGCCGGCGCCAGATAGCGTTGCTCGTTCATCGCCGTGCGGGCCTCGGACAGCAACTGGTTGATGCCCATGGACGCCACATTGACCGGCGCCGGTTTTGCCGCCCGGCTCGCAGAAGCTACCGGCACGGACGGGCCATTGTCACTGGAAACCAGCTCGTCGTGCGGTCGGATAATCAGAAACCAGGCTGCAACGGCGAGCAGCGCTATGACGGCGATGATGGCAATGAAGGTGGGCTTGACAGCCCCGCGCACGCGATAGCGCGCAATACGTAAATATCGGGTATCCATGGTCTCTCACTGAGTGTCGACAGATACCCGCGCTTTTTCCCCCTGTCGATCCAGGAGCGACGAGTCCCCCGGACCCACCGCGGCGCGGATGTGCGCAAAGGTAGCGCCAAAGGCGCATCACGGCAATCACCGGCAGGGGATCGTGGTTCGACGTGGGGTGCCGCGTAGCGGCCCTTTTCCCGCACCCCGGATAACCGCGCAGAACACGCGCCGCTTGCTGTTGTGAACAGGAAGGCGACAGGTGTTGAAATCATGGCGACCGCGGGCGGTGTACGCCCTGAATACCACGCGTGAGCGCGTACCAGGCGGATTTACGGGCGCGATGGCAGCAGGGATCCCGTGACTGTCGCGCGGCCCTCGTGATTAGGGGCTGCAGTACAGAGCCGACCGGGCGTCGCAAGGCCGGCCACGCTGCCGACTTGCCGGGAAGACATACCTGGCACGCAACGCCCCCTCGTATCGGACACGCACGCCGGCAACTCTGAAACGAAGTGCCCCGGCAGCGCCGGGACGGAACTCTGTCGACATGCTCTCCCCGCGCTGGGCACCGCGGGGAGAGAAATCGAACGCGTACTTTGTCGCTTGCTTACTTTTTGGAGGTCCGGGTGGCTTTCCCCACCCGGGCCGATGCAGCCTTCTTGACTGCCGGCTTCCTGGCAGTCTTTTTCACGGCAACTTTCTTCACGGCCACCTTCTTCACGGCGGCCTTCTTGGCAGCGGCCGGCTTCTTGGCGGCTGCTTTCTTCGCCACCGGCTTCTTGGTGGCAACCTTCTTGGCGGCGACCTTCTTGGTCGCGACTTTCTTGACCGCAGCCTTTCTGGCTGATGCCTTCTTTACAGCCGGCTTCTTTTTCGCAGCCGACTTCTTCACCGCGGCTTTCTTCGCGGCTGGCTTCCTGGCTACCGGCTTCTTGGCGGCAACCTTCTTGGCGGTGGATTTCTTGGCGGCCTTCTTGGCGGCCGGTTTCTTTGCAGCAGGTTTCTTGGCAGTGGCCATGGTTCGTCTCAGCTCCTCATCAGTTGGCAGTGGTTGCCCAGTAAAAGCGTGCAGGAACGCTTCAACCAACAAGTCGCTGTTGGTGGCGTGCCTTAGATTGTTCACTTGACGGTGCGTGCGCAAATCGGAAAGTCGCCGCAGTACATGCAGCGGAATGGACACGGTGATCTTTCTTACTGCATTCGCCTTTTCGCCGTGCTCGACATAAGGCTTGATGAATTTTGCTGTTGCCATGACGCGCGTTCCCCGTGTTCTGCTGCGAAAGCTATCCCTGAAAATTTCGGCTGTCAATTGATTTTAGCCACCATTCAAGCGCACTTCACCCACCTTGGTCGGCACCTTTATTCCATCGATTCAAGGCGATTTTATCGTACGGCGCAATCTTGATATGGATGCCTATACGTCCAAACGTTATTTAGATGAAAAACAACATGTCATACCAGAACCCGCTCGGGGTAATGGTTTCGGAAGAATGTTCGCTTGAAAAGCGTCGATCAATCACCGTGCCACATATACAGGCACCATCGCGATCTGGAACACCCCCACGGCGTGACCTCGATGAACGCGAGGCTACCGAAACGATCACGGATACGGATGAAAATCGCGAAAAATTTCTATCGCCAAATGCCGGGATGTTCACTGTGCTGCCGGCATGAACGTGATCTTCCGCTCCGCTGAATCATCCTGCGCCCACGCGTGACGGGCGATTCGCGGTCGGTAAATTCGTCTCACCGCGACTCAGAGGCTGGGAAAAAATCGAACGCCGTAGCGAGCGCGTCGCCAGGCGTTCGTCACCAGAAGCCTGTCGGGTCTTGGTTGGCTGGGCTGCAAATCCATCTGTGCGGCCCACTACCTGCCGCGTCCTGGCCCATCCAACCACGATGGGCCGGCCCATCGCCAAAAATCCGTCCTCGCACAGCCGGAGGCTTGCCTCGACCACCAGCGCCCGACAGGCTCCCAGGTGTGCGGTGGGAAAATTCCGCGGATTTGCCGGGCTATATGACCTGGAGTTGCCCGCAACGCACCGCCAGCACGGACGCCTGGGGCGATCGCGGCAGGCGGGCTGATTTTTCCCCGGCCTCTCAGTGATCTTCGCTATCGACCAGCTCTTCATAGGCATTCACGTCGAGCAGTTCGTCCAGTTCGGAGCGATCACTTGCACGCACCAGGAAGATCCAGCCCTCGCCATAGGCGTCTTCGTTGATGGTTTCGGGCTTGTCACTCAGCGACTCGTTGACCTCGACGATTTCGCCGGATACCGGCGAGTAGATGTCGGAGGCGGCCTTCACCGATTCGACGACCGCCACGCCGTGACCGGTATGGATGCTGGCCCCGACCTCGGGCAGCTCGACATAGACCAGGTCGCCAAGCTGGGCCTGTGCGTGGTCAGAGATACCCACCCGAATCAGGCCGTCGTCTTCGACACGCGCCCATTCGTGGGATTTGAGAAATTTAAGATCGCCGGGAATCTCGCTCATGATCGGGTCCAGTCGTGGTGGGTTTCAGTCAGGGTGAGGTTTGGTCAGGGTGCAGTTCAGGCAAAAGTGGAAGCGCGATTCTAACTGCTTCCGGAAGTTCGCAGATTCTCCAATACCGGGTGTCGCTGATCCGTCATTCAGATACCTTCGCAGGGCTTGCCGTCGCGCACGAATGGGTACTTGACCTGACGCAGCGGCAGCTCGCGAGCGCGGATATCCACGCGAATGTCGCCGGCGGCACCGGCCGGAACCCGCGCGAAACCGATCGCCTTGTTCAGCGTCGGCGAAAAACTGCCGGACAGGATTTCGCCCTCACCGTTCGCGGTGAGCACTTTTTGTCCATGCCGCAGCACGCCCTTGTCGTCCAGCACCACGCCGATCATCGTGCGCTGGACGCCGGCGGCCTTCTGTTTTTCCAGCGCGGCGCGACCGATGAAGTCGCGCCCTTCGTCCAACGCGACCGTCCAGCCCAGGTTGGCTTCCCACGGCGATACGGTCTCGTCCATGTCCTGGCCGTACAGATTCATGCCGGCCTCCAGTCGAAGTGTGTCGCGCGCACCCAGACCGCAGGGTACGACCGCAGCGGCGAGCAACGCCTCCCATAACGGCACCGCGTGCTCGTTCGGCAGCAGAATCTCGAAGCCGTCTTCGCCGGTGTAGCCGGTGCGGGCGACGAACAACGGCATGCCGTGCGGGCCCTGCGCCGCGGCCGCGGCGAACTTGCCGAGCTTTTCGATCCGCGGACGGTCCACCTCATGCAGCAGGCCGAGCACCTTGCCGCGCGCCGTCGGTCCCTGGACGGCGATCATCGCGAAGTCGGGACGCTCCCTCACCTCGACGCCAAACGCCTTCGCCTGGCGCTCGATCCAGGCCAGGTCCTTGGCCCGGGTTGCCGCATTCACCACCAGGCGGAAGTGCGCCTCGTCAAAGAAATACACGATCAGGTCATCGATCACGCCGCCCTGCTCGTTCAGCATGCACGCGTACAACGCCTTGCCCACCACCTTCAGCTTGTCGACGCTGTTAGCCAGCACATGGCGCAGGAATTCGCGCGTGCGCGGGCCGTGCAGGTCGAGCACGGTCATGTGTGAAACGTCGAACATGCCGGCATCGCGACGCACCGCATGGTGCTCCTCGATCTGCGAGCCGTAGTTGATCGGCATGTCCCAGCCACCGAAGTCGACCATCCGCGCGCCAAGCGCGCGATGGGCTGCGTTGAGTACGGTCTTCTCGGTCATCGCGGCATCGCCTTCTGGAAAGACCGCCATTATCGCTACCCATCCGGGGCAAGCCAAGCCGCGCCGCCCACGATCAGCCCGGCGGCGCGTGCGTGTCACGGCACTGCAGCGTTGGCAACGCTTGCCCAGGACCCGGTCGGAGTTTGCTCGCTCGGTCCGCGAATGCGCCTGCACAGCCCCTATTCCCGCTTCGACCCGCAAAGCCCGACAGCCTTCTCGAGGCGGGGCACACGTGCTCCGCAAGCGAAAGGTCGATGGCGGGCAGTGCCCGCCCTACCACCGGATTGGCGGGTTTCTCGCGCAGGCCGCCGTTTCGGTGTCATCTCGCGCCTTCACCATCACCGCGCGGCGGATGGACCCAGCGAAAGGTGAGATTGAGCCGCGCCGGGATGGCTTCGCGGGTCTTCGGCACGTCGTGCCGGTAACCGCGTTGGGTCGCGCCGGCCATGCGTAACAGACTGCCGTGCGGCAAGCGCAACCGCAGGGTATCGGTCGGTGTGGCACGCACCCCGCGCGGCAACCTGCGGCGCAGGCGAAAGTACCGATCGGCACCGAGGCTGAGCGAGGCGATCACCGGCTGCGCGCCAAGCTCCGGTTCGTCGTCGCTGTGCCAGCCCATGGAGTCGCGGCCATCGCGATAGAGATTGGCCAGCACGCTGTTGAAACGCGCCTCGCAGGCTGCCTCGATGCGCGGGCGCAACGCCGCCAGCAGAGCCGGCCACGGGCGCGGCTCGAAGCGGGTGCGCGAATAGGTATAGCCGGTACCCGGGTCGCCGATCCAGCAGCTCAGGCGCGGCACCGGAAGCTCACGACCGAACAGGCGGATGCGATGGACTTCCCAGGGGATCGTCGCCAGCAATCCGGCCAGCAGCGCATCGGCCTCAGCCGGTACCAGCCAATGAGACTGCAGCACCACATCGGCACCCGGCAGATCGATGCGTTGCCCATCAAGCGTGGCCATATCGGTCATTGCACGAATCCAAGTTTCAGGAGCGCACCCTGCAAAAGGTGTCGGCGTCGAATGGCACTTGCTCAAGCTCGTCATTCTCGCGAAGGCAGGAATGACGGAAAACGGGCCTCTCCGCTTAAGTAAGTGCCATTCGTGTTGGCGTCCTCAATCGACGCTTTCGTTGCCGCCCTGCTCGGCCAGCAGACGTTCGCTGACCTGTTCGGCCAGTTGTTCGACACGTCGCCCGTCCGCCAGCAGATGGATGTCCGCCGACTCGGGGCGCTCGTAGGGCGCGTCGATACCGGTGAAGTTGCGAATCTCGCCGGCGCGCGCCTTGCGGTACAGGCCCTTGGGGTCGCGCTGTTCGCACAACGCCAGCGGCGCATCGACGAACACCTCCAGAAACTCGCCCTGGGCAAACAGCTCACGCGCCGAACGGCGCTCGCTGCGGTAGGGCGAGATCGCGCTGACCAGCACGATCAGGCCGGCATCCACCATCAGGTGTGCCACTTCGGCAATGCGACGTATGTTCTCGACCCGCGCCTCGGGGGTGAAACCGAGATCCTTGTTGATGCCGTGGCGCACGTTGTCGCCGTCGAGCAGATAGGTGTGATAGCCGAGCGCGTGCAGGCGCCGTTCGACCAGGTTGGCCACGGTCGACTTGCCAGCGCCGGACAAGCCGGTGAACCACAGGCACAACGGCTGCTGGCCCTTGCTGGCGCCACGCACCGCCTTGTCGATATCCACGTGTTGCCAGTGCACGTTGGCGGAGCGGCCCAGCGCGAAATCCAGCATGCCGCAGGCTACCGTAGCGTTGCTGTGGCGATCGACCAGGATGAATCCGCCCAGCGTGCGGTTGTTCGCATACGGCTCGAACGCGATGGCATCGTCCAGGCCCACGGTGCAATAGCCCACTTCATTGAGGTCGAGGTGACGCGCGGCCAGTTTGGCCTGGCTGTTCACGTCCACCTTGTGCTTGATCGCCATCACCCGCGCGTTGACGGTGCGCGTGCCGACCTTCAGCCAGTAGGTCCGATTCGGCAACAGCGCGGCATCGCCAAGCCACAGCAGATGGCAGGTGAACTGATCGGCCACCGGTGCCGGCCGCTGCGCATCGGCGATCACGTCGCCGCGGCTGATGTCGATCTCGCGATCAAGACACAGCGTCACCGCCTGCCCGGTCCCCGCGTGCTCCACATCGCCCGCGGGCGCGACGATCCGCTCGACCCGCGCGGTCTGCACACCCGGCTGCACCACGATGTCGTCGCCGCATGCCACGCGACCGCCGCAGATCGTACCCGCATAACCGCGGAATGACTGATCCGGCCGGTTCACCCACTGCACCGGCATGCGGAAATCCTCCGCCTGGAACGGCGTGGCGTCGGCCGACTCCAGCAGTTCCAGCAGGGTGCCGCCGTGATACCAGGGCATCCGCGGTGAACGCGAACCGACATTGTCACCCTCGGGCGCCACCACCGGCAGGCACTGCACCTGGCTGATGCCGAGGCGCTCGGCCAGCACGCGATACTGGGTGACGATCGCGTCATAGGCGGCCTGGTCATAACCGACCAGATCCATCTTGTTGACCGCCAGCACCACCTGGCGAATCCCCAGCAAGCCACATATATAGGTGTGTCGACGCGTCTGCGGCAGCAGGCCCTTGCGGGCGTCCACCAGCACCACCGCCAGCTCGGCGTTGGATGCCCCGGTGGCCATGTTGCGGGTGTACTGCTCGTGCCCCGGGCAATCGGCCACGATGAAGCTGCGACGCGCGGTGTGGAAGTAGCGGTAGGCCACGTCGATGGTGATGCCTTGCTCGCGCTCGGCATCCAGGCCATCGGTGAGCAGGGCGAAGTCCAGCGCGTCGCCGCTCTCCGCATGCTGCCGCCGGCTGTCACGCCCCAGCGCCGCCAACTGGTCGTCCGGCACCATCCCTGCGTCGTACAGCAGGCGCCCCAGCAAGGTGCTCTTGCCGTCGTCCACACTGCCGCAGGTGATGAAACGCAGCAAGCCCTTCGCGGGCACCACGGGGGTAGCGTCAGTCGCTGTCGTCATCAGAAATACCCTTCCTGTTTCTTGCGCTCCATCGACGCGGTCGGGTCCTGGTCGATCACCCGCCCCTGCCGCTCGGAGCTGCGCGAGCTGGCCATCTCGGCAATCACCTTGGCCAGGGTATCGGCGGCGGATTCCACCGCGCCGGTCAACGGATAGCAGCCCAGCGTACGGAAACGTACCTCGCGCATCTGCACCGTTTCGCCCTCGCGCAGCACGAAGCGCTCGTCGTCGACCATGATCAGGGCGCCGTCACGCGCCACCACCGGCCGCGGCTTGGCGAAATACAACGGCACCACCGGGATATTCTCGCGCTGGATGTAACGCCACACATCCATCTCGGTCCAGTTGGACAGCGGAAATGCCCGCACGCTCTCGCCCTTGCGAATGTGCGTGTTGAAGGTATGCCAGAACTCCGGCCGCTGGCTCTTCGGATCCCAGCGATGCTGGGCGTTGCGGAACGAAAAGACGCGTTCCTTCGCCCGCGACTTCTCCTCGTCGCGACGGGCACCACCGATCGCCGCATCGAAGCCGAACTGGTCCAGCGCCTGCTTCAGCGCCGTGGTCTTCATCACGTCGGTATGCACGGTGGCGCCGTGGGTCAGCGGCGAAATGCCCTGCCGCACGCCGTCCTGATTGATGTGCACCATCACCTTTACATCGCCGGCCGCGGCCACCTGCTCGCGGAACGCGATCATCTCGCGAAACTTCCAGGTGGTATCGACGTGCAGCAGCGGGATCGGCGGCGCTGCCGGATAAAACGCCTTGCGCAGCAGATGCAGCAGTACCGAGGAATCCTTGCCGATCGAATACAGCATCACCGGTTTTCGGAAGCCTGCCAACACCTCGCGAAAGATGTGGATACTTTCCGCCTCGAGGTCGTCGAGGTGGTTACCTGGCACGGCAGACGCGGTCATGACATCTATCTCTCGGTATCGATCAGGTGACGTAGCGCCACAGGTTATCTGAAGCCGCGTCGAAGGCCCATCATCATAGAGCGCATTGGTCGGCGACCGACGACTGGACGTTCAAACGCGTCCTCATATCGACATAGCCCGACGCCATAACCCCCAAGGCTTCTGATGCCTTCCTCCACTGCTCCCCGAAGCGCCGGCGGACCAGGGCTGCCCCATAGCTCGCAAGCGTTCCCGCGACACCCGAGCGTAGGGCGGACATCGTTCGCCGACCGCCACGGCAGCGCTGCTTCCGATATCGACACCGCTCCAGGCGCATACCCCTGTCGAGCACCGAGACCACGCTTCCAGCCGCTTCCATCGAGGTGCCGCATCACATGCTTACGCGACCACCGGATACACCGGCTCGGCATCCAGCGTCGCCGCACACACCGCCGCCAGTTCCAGCAAACGCAAGTCCGAGCCGCGCGCACCGACCAGTTGCAGGCCTACCGGCAGACCGTTGGGCAGCGTACCCATCGGCAGGGTGACCGCGGGGCAACCGGCCAGGCTGGCGAAACTGGTCAGGTCAGCCTGCGAGTCCGGCGCCGGGCCATCCAGTGGGAACGCGCCTTGCGGCGTGGTGGGCATCACCAGTACGTCCACCTGGGAAAACAGCCGGCGCATCTTCAGGGTCGCCGCATCCAGTACGCGGTCGGCCACCGCATAGTCGGCGGCACTCTTGCCCGCCGCATAACCGAGCATGCCTTTGAAGCGCGCCGACACCGGATGCTCGGCATCCGCCAGGTCGGCCGCAAACGTGCCCAGCATCTCGGCCTCCATCAGCAGCAGCCCGGCGCGACGAATCCGGCCAAAATCCCAGTCGGCAAAGTCCACGGTGCGACGATCACCCAAGGCATGCGGCAGCTTGGCCAGCGCCGACTCGAACACCTCGATCACCTCCGGCTGCACGCCGATCGCGGCCAGATCCGGCAGCAATCCCGCACGCAGCTTGCCCGGCTCCCAGTCCGGTAGCGCGAAGGCGATCCGACGGCGACGCGAGCGCGCATCGTCGGCGTCGTATCCGGCCAGCACCTGCAGCAGCACGGTGAGATCCTCGGCGCTGCGCGCCAGCAGACCGACCGCATCGAGCCGACGCGCCGCCGGCACCAGGCCGCGGCAGGAAATCTCGCCATGGGTCGGCTTCAGCGCATAGACGCCGCAGTAGCTGGCCGGGATGCGCACCGAACCGAGACTGTCCGAACCCACCGCGGCAACCGCGAGCCCCGCCGCCACGGCCGCGGCGGCACCACCGGACGATCCACCCGCGCTGTAGCCGTGGCGGTGCGGGTTGTGGGTGGCACCGAAATGCGGGTTGTTGGTCGCCGCGCCCAACGCCCCCTCGTCCATGTTGGTCTTGCCGACCAGCACCGCGCCGGACGCTCGCAGCCGCGCCACCACATGCGCGTCGCTGTGCACCGGGCGTTGGCGCCCGGGCAACCCCGCCCGGGTCGGCCAGCCGGCCATGTCGAAATTGTCCTTCAAGGCGATCGGGATGCCGTCGAGACGACCGATCACACCGTCGCGCCGCCGACGGTCCGCCATGTGCGCCTGGTCCTGCAGCAGGCCGGAACGCAGGTCGATGTAGGCGTTGAGCTCAGGATTGATCCGCTCGATCGCGTCCTGGTAGACATCCGCCAGGGCCTGCGGCTGCACCCGACCCATCGCCAGCCAGTGCAACAATTGGCACAGGCTGGCCCGGCGCAGGTCGAGATCGGCAATCGGTGACATCGAGTTCATGGACAATCCAGCAGTGAGTTGCACCGATTATCGCCATTGAACCCACGGTGATTGCAAGCGCCGTCGCAACAACGACGCCACACCGGCGGACACGACGGACGGTGTCCGCCCTACAAGAGCAATCCGCACGGCAGGCACCGTCCGCCGCCATCACCTGCACCCCACACGCGTAGGGCGGACCAAAAGCCATCGCGCACAGGGTGCGCTCCTACAACACGGCACCCCACGCGCATCCACCACCCACGCCACGCTCATACACGGCGGACGGTGTCCGCCCTACAAGAGCCATCCGCACGGCAGGCACCGTCCGCCGCCATCACCTGCACCCCACACGCGTAGGGCGGACCAAAAACCATCGCGCACAGGGTGCGCTCCTACACGGGCTTGCGCGGCGTAACGGTGACACCGCCCAGGTCGTCGTGGCGCGCGGTTGTAGGAGCCCACCCTGTGGGCGATTGCTGTTGTGGGCGGCCGGGCAAAGGCATCGCGCACAGGGTGCGCTCCTACAACACGGCACCCCACGCGCATCCACCACCCACGCCACAGCCATACACGGCGGAGGGTGTCCGCCCTACGAGTTTGCCCCGCACGGCTGACACCGTTTGCCGCTTCCGGCGCGAAACGTGACAATACGGGGCCGTATCCCGCCCTGACCGATGGAGAGCGCCATGAGCGAACGCGAAACGATGGAATACGACGTGATTGTCGTCGGCGCTGGTCCGGCCGGGCTGTCGTTCGCGATCCGGCTCAAGCAGCTCAAGCCCGAGACCACGGTATGCGTGATCGAGAAGGCCTCGACCGTCGGCGCGCAAATCCTCTCCGGCGCGGTGATCGAACCGCAGCCACTCGACGAGCTGCTGCCTGGCTGGCGCGACAACCCGCCACCGATCTGCGTAGCGGCCGGCGAGGATGAATTCTGGCTGCTGAACAAGACGGGCGGGCGCAAGATCATGGTGCCGCCGGGGATGAAGAACCACGGCAACTTCATCGTCTCGCTTGGCGCGATGTGCGCCTGGCTGGCGCCGCAGGCCGAGGCGCTGGGCGTGGACGTGTTCCCCGGCTTTGCCGCTGCCGACACCATCTACAACGAAGACGGCGCGGTCGCCGGCGTCAGCATCGGCGACATGGGCGTGGCCCGGGACGGCTCGCACAAACCCGGCTATACCGAAGGTATCGACATCAAGGCAAAGGTCACCGTGTTGGCCGAAGGCGCGCGCGGCAGCCTCACCAAACAGCTGGTCCAGCGCTTCAAGCTCGACGCCGACAGCGACCCGCAGGGCTACTCGATCGGCATCAAGGAACTCTGGCAGCTTCCGGCCGGGCGCGTCACCCCGGGCAAGATCGTGCACAGCTTCGGCTGGCCCGCCGACAGCCACACCTACGGCGGCAGCTTTCTGTACCACCTGGAGGGCGATCAGGTAGCGCTCGGCTATGTCAGCGGGCTCGACTACAGCGACCCGAACTACCAGCCGTGGGAAGCGTTCCAGCAGTGGAAGAATCATCCGATGATGCAGCCGCTGCTGGACGGCGGCACCATTCTCTCCGCCGGCGCACGCGCCATCGTCACCGGCGGCTACCAGTCGCTGCCGAAGGTCGAGATGCCCGGCGCACTGCTGATCGGCGACACCGCCGGCCTGCTCAACGTGCCCAAGGTGAAAGGTACGCACCAGGCGATCAGGAGTGGCATGCTGGCCGCCGAACACCTTGCCAACAACGACCTGAACGCCGCCGGCTTCGACGCCACGCTGCGCGGCTCGGTGGTGATGGCCGAGCTGAAGAAAGTGCGCAACATCAAGCCCGCCTTCAAGAAAGGCCTGTGGTTCGGCATGCTCAACGCCGCGTGGGAAACCGTCACCGGCGGTGCCTCGCCATGGACCCTGAAGAACAAGCCCGACTGGTCCAGCCTGCACAAACTCGGCGCGCAGGAAGAACCCAAGCGCGACTACCTGCCACGCACCCTGCCCCCGCGCGACCGCCTCGCCGGCGTCTACTTTGCCGCCACCGAACACGACGAAGACCAGCCGATCCACCTGCACGTGGCCGACACCTCGATCTGCGTGACCACCTGCGCCGAAGAGTACGGCAACCCCTGCACCCGCTTCTGCCCCGCCAGCGTCTACGAAATCGTCGACGACACCGCAGGCAAACGCCTGCAGATCAACGCCGCCAACTGCGTACACTGCAAAACCTGCGACATCAAGGACCCCTACCAGATCATCACCTGGGTCACCCCCGAAGGCGGCTCCGGGCCGAACTACCAGAACATGTGAGGGGGAGCGGGAATGCACGCCCTGCACGCCATTGCCCCGCAGGGCGGACGCTCCCCGCCACACCAAGGACCCAACCCAACAGCCGGCGGGCCGTGCCCGTCCTACCAAAAGCCACCCCGATCGCCCCGATGTCGCGCTCACGTAGGGCGGACACCGTCCGCCGCTCCCCACCGAGGCGAAAACCCGGGCGCTTCGTTTCACGATTCCGCGCCGAAGCATCACACTGTGCGCTTATCGATGACTGGCAGAGGATCTCCCCCTGATCGCACGACTGCGCTGGCGCGCCAAACGCATCGGCTTTCTGCTGCAGCGGTTGCGCGGCAGTATCGCGTTGCGTGGCTGGCGCGACACCCTCGCGCGCGTGACGCAGGAGCTGCGGCACCGACCAGCAACCGATGACACGCTCCACCTGCTTCCGCTGGACCAGCCGTTCACACCCTTCGCCCTGCCCGTCGCTGATACGCCGCGGGTCTCGATCATCATTCCGGTCCACGGCAAGCTGGCCTGGACCCTGGCGTGCCTGCGCTCGATCGCGCTCCACGGTGCCGAGTCCCCCTTTGAAGTCATCGTGGTCGATGACAGCTCGCCCGACGACACCGTCGCCACCCTGACGCAGATCGACGGCCTGCAACTGCTGCGCAACCCGCGCAACCTCGGATTCATCGACAGTTGCAATGCCGGCGCCGAGACGGCTCGCGGCGAGTTCCTGTGCTTCCTCAACAACGACACCCAGGTGACCCCGCACTGGCTGGATGCACTGCTGCGCTGCTTTGCCCAACGCGACGACTGCGGCATCGCCGGCAGCCGGCTGGTCTATCCCGACGGGCGCCTGCAGGAAGCCGGGGGCCTGGTGTTTGCCGACGGCAGTTGCTGGAACCTGGGCCGCTTCGAAGCGCGGGATGCACCGGCCTACCGCTACCGCCGCGCCACTGACTACGTCTCCGGCGCGGCGCTGATGATTCGTCAGGCGCTGTTTCGCAAGGTAGGCGGCTTCGATGCGCGCTATGCGCCGGCCTATTACGAAGACGTGGATCTGGCCTTTGCGGTACGCCAGGCAAAGTGGCGTGTGTATTACGAGCCGACCAGTACCGTGATCCATTGCGAAGGCATCACCTCCGGCACCGACCTCGACCACGGCATCAAGCGTCACCAGGTGATCAACCAGGCCAGCTTCGTCGACAAATGGCAAGCCGAACTCGGCACACAGCCACCCGCCGGCACGCCACTTCAACGCGCGCTGCGCTGGCGCTCGCGCGGTTGCATTTTGCTGGTCGACAGCCGAACACCGGAGCCGACACGCGACTCCGGCTCGCTGCGGCTCAGTGCAATGCTGCGCCTGCTCGGTGAACAAGGCTGGAGCACATGCTTTCTGCCCGACGACGGCCAGGCCAGCGCAGAGGAAATCAATGCACTCGGCGCGGTCGGCTGTGAAGTGCTCGGCAAACCCTGGGTGACCGATGCGCATGACTGGCTGCGCCGCCACGGACACCGCTTGCATGCGGTGATCCTGTGCCGGCATACCGTCGCCGGCCAATATGCCGCGCCGGTGCGCCGGTATGCGCCGCAGGCGCGGCTGCTGTTCGACACCGTGGACCTGCACTTTCTGCGCGAGCAGCGCGCCGCCGAGCTTACCGGCAACGCCAGCATGGCCCGACAGGCCGAGGCCGCCGAACGCAGCGAGCTGGCGCTGATCGAAACCTGTGACGTCACCTTCGTGGTCAGCCCGCACGAACAAGCCATCCTGGCAAAGCGGTGCCCGCAGGCACGGGTGGAGCTGTTATCCAACATCCATGAAGTGCACGGCTGCAACCGTCCGCATGCACAACGCCAGGACCTGGTCTTCATCGGCGGATTCGGCCACCCACCCAACAGCGACGCGATCCGCTGGATCGCCAGCGAGATCCTGCCGCGCCTGCGCGAAGTGTTGCCCGAGTTGCGGTTGCACGTGCTGGGCGATTTGCCGGCAGCGGCGCGCAGCGAGTTGTCCTGCCCCGGCCTGGAATTTCACGGCCGCGTCGCCGACCTCGCACCCTGGCTGGACAGTTGCCTGGCCTCACTGGCGCCACTGCGTTTTGGTGCCGGCGTGAAGGGCAAGATCAACATGGCGATGAGCTTCGGCGTACCCGTCATCGCTACACCGATCGCGGTGGAAGGCATGCAGCTCGACGATGGCATGGATGTGCTGTTGGCCAGCGATGCGGATGATTTTGTCAACGGTGTACTGCGCATGCAGCGTGATGAGGCATTGTGGAACAAACTGTCAGCCCATGGGCTGGACAATGTGCGCCGCCATTTCTCCGTTGCCGCCGCTGCCGCTACGCTACGGCGCGTACTCGACTGATCCGGCAACGAGGCCACGGGTGAACCCAAAGCGATGACTGGCATGCCACTGCGTACCCTTGCACGACGCTGGTTGTTCAGCACGCTGCGCGTCGGCTTCCGATTGCTGCCGTTGCCGGCGGTCACCCGTGATCGCTGGCGCCAGCGTTTCTTGAATAGCAACGCGCACTGGGTCGTTCCGCCGGCACCACGAGGGCAAGCCGCCAGCGGCAGCGATACGGCATGGGCACCACGCCGGCATGCCGCCGGCCGCGCCATCGGCTACGTTCCCCGTCACCGTCAGGCGCTGCCAGAGCCACTGCCCGCAACCCTGGTGGCTTTCTACCTACCGCAGTTCCACCCGATCCCCGAGAACAATGCATGGTGGGGCACCGGCTTCACCGAATGGCACAACGTGTCGCGTGCCCTGCCGCAGTTCGAAGGCCACGCACAACCGCGCCTGCCCGGCGAACTCGGCTTCTACGACTTGCGCCTGCCCACGGTGATGCGGCAGCAAATGCAACTGGCGCGGGACTACGGCATCGGCGCGTTCTGCAGCTATTTCTACTGGTTCGCCGGCAAGCGTCTGCTGGAACAACCGCTGCAGCAATGGCTGGCCGATCCGGGCCTCGACCTGCCGCTGTGCCTGTGCTGGGCCAACGAGGACTGGTCGCGTCGCTGGGACGGGCGCGCCGACGACATCCTGATCGGCCAGCAACACAGTGCTGCAGACGATCTCGCCTTCATCGAATATGTGGCGCGCTACCTGCGCGACCCCCGCTATCTGCGGGTGGATGGCAAGCCCTTGCTGCTGGTCTACCGACCGGGTCTGCTGCCCGACCCGGTCGCCACCACCAAACGCTGGCGCGACTGGTGCCGCTGCCATGAGATCGGCGAAATCCAGCTCGCCTATGTGCAGAGTTTCGACCGTGCCGATCCGCGCGCCCTCGGTTTCGATGCCGCGGTGGAATTCCCCCCCAACAACACCACGCTCAGCCCGATAACCGCCCGCCGGAATCTGCTCAACCCCGACTTCCACGGCGATGTCTTCGACTGGCGCGAACTGGCCCGCGAAGCGACGGAGCGAGCCGATCCGGCCTACCCCCTCTATCCAGGCGTCAACCCCGGCTGGGACAACGAGCCCCGTCGCAGCGGTCGCGGCAGGGTTTTCACCCACGCCTCACCGCGCGGCTACCGCGATTGGCTGCGGCACGCCATCGGCACCGCGAAGCGACGCTTTGCCAGCAACCCGCTGGTCTTCATCAACGCCTGGAACGAATGGGCCGAGGGCGCCGTACTGGAGCCGGACACCCGACTCGGTCACGCCTGGCTGCAAGCCACCCGCGATGCACTGCAGCCCGAACTCACCATGCCCAAGGACCAGCGGCCCTGCGCCGTCATCCACGTCTGGTACGTCGAAGTGCTGGACGAAATCGCCGCCGCGTTGCAGGCCAGCGGTATCGACTGGCGGGTGATCCTCACCACGGCGCCGGAGCGCGAGGGCGCAGTGCATCAGCGTGTCGCCGCGCTGGGCCTCGCAGCGGAAATAGCCGTCTTCGAAAACCGTGGGCGCGACATCCGACCCTTCCTGCACGTGGCAAACCGCCTGCTGGACGAAGGTGTGCAGGTGATCCTCAAGTTACACACCAAGCGATCAACCCATCGCCAGGATGGCGAACAATGGCGCCGCGAACTGCTGACCAAGCTGCTCGGGCCGACGCGTGCGCCCGCCATCGCGCAGGCCTTTCGCGAACAGCCACGACTCGGTCTGGTGCATGCCGAGGGGCATCGGCAGCCACTGCACTATTACTGGGGTGCCAACCAGGCCAATGTCTGCTCACTGGCCATCCGTTGTGGTATCCCCGCGCCGGTGGTCGAACAGGATCAATTCATCGCCGGCAGCATGTTCTGGGTCCGCCCCTGCGCCCTGCGTACGCTACTTGATGCCGGCATCGACGACAACGCCTTCGAGCCGGAAACAGGCCAGGTGGACGGCACGCTGGCTCACGCCGTCGAACGGCTGATCGAACTGACTGCCCATGCCGCCGGCCAGAAGATCCTCAGTGCCGCGAGGGTATGCGGGCTGGACGAATCGGCGCAAACCTACCCCTACGCGCGCCGCGGCTGAGCCGGCCCCGTTGACTGGCTGGCCGACCTTGGCTGCTCCAAAGAATGGCCTTGCCGTCGTGGCATGCTTCCGGCCGTCGTCTGAATCACGCCAGCGACCTGCGCCAACCTTTCTACTCAGTCGCCTCGGTTCATACGAATGTTTTAGAGCGGGTACAATCGGGATTTAAGCGTCCGCACGGACGGCCTCAAGATAAGGAATCGTTGATGAAAATACTGGTCGGCTACAAGCGCGTCGTGGACTACAACGTGCGCATCCAGGTCAAACCCGACGGCAGCGGCGTGGTCACCGACGGGGTCAAGCTCTCCGCCAATCCGTTCGACGACATCGCGCTCGAAGAGGCGCTGCGGCTGCGCGAAAAAGGCGTGGCGGACGAAGTGATCGTGGTCGCCATCGGCCCGACCGACCTCACCGCGCATCTGCGCAACGGCCTGGCGATGGGCGCCAACCGGGCGATCCACGTGACCACCACCGAGGCGGTGCAGCCGCTGACCGCCGCCCGCGTCTTCCTCAAACTGGTCGAACAGGAGCAACCGGGGCTGGTGATCCTCGGCAAGCAGGCGATCGACGACGACGCCAACCAGACCGGTCAGATGCTGGCCGCGCTGTGGGACCGCCCGCAGGCCACCTTCGCCAGCAAGCTCGAGATCGCCGACGGCAAGGCCACCGTGACGCGCGAAGTCGACGCCGGGCTGGAAGTGATCGAGGCCGAATTGCCCGCCGTGATCACCACCGATCTGCGTCTCAACGAACCGCGCTTCATCAAGCTGCCCGACATCATGAAGGCCAAGTCCAAGCCGATCGCGACCATCGAGCTCGCCTCACTCGGCGTCGAGTCGCACGACCACCTCACCACCACCCACTACGCACCACCGGCCAAACGCAGCAAGGGTGTGATGGTCAAAGACGCCGCCGAACTGGTCGCCGCGCTCAAGCAAAAAGGCCTGCTGTAAACCCTCCTATCCCCGTAGGAGCCCACCCTGTGGGCGATTGCTTCACCACGCATGCCAGGAGGAAGTCCCCTCGTGTGCTCAGGGTGGGCTCCTACAAAACATCAACGGCGATCCAATGCCTGGCTGTCGACCCAGACCAGAACAGATCGGCTAACTAGCAAATAATGCATAACAGCATTACTATGCATGTTAAGCTACCGAGGAGGCCCGCATGACCACATTGACCATCACCGCCCGGGGGCAAGTCACCTTTCGCAAAGAGGTGCTGCAACATCTCGGCATCAGGCCGGGGGAGAAGATCGAGCTGGACTTGCTGCCCGATGGGCGGGCCGAGTTGAAGGCGCTCCAGCAGAAAGGGGCACTGCGTAACCTGGCCGGGTTTCTGAAAGGCAAGACCAACGGCAAGGTACTGACCATCGAGGAAATCGACGCCGCGATAGGCGATGCGAACGCGGCAGCGGGTGCCGGCCAGGCGTGAAGATCATTGCCGACACCAACGTCCTGTTGCGCGTCATTGTCGCCGATGACGCCAGCCAAAGTGAGGCTGCACTGGCAGCGCTGGAACAGGCCGACCTGGTGGCCGTGAGTCTGCACGCGCTTTGCGAGCTGGTCTGGGTTCTGCACCGCAGTTACGACGTGTCGCGGGCAGACATTGCTGTCGCCATTCGACATCTGGTGAATACACAAAACATCGTGCTGAACCGGCCCGCCGTTGAAGTCGGCCTGTCCGTACTCGATTCAGGCGGCGACTTCGCCGAGGGCGTGATCGATTTCGAGGGGCAATGGCTCGGCGGCGAAACCTTTGTCTCATTCGATCAAAAAGCGGTCGCGTTGCTCACAGCACAAGGCCGTTCCACACTTTTGTTATGACACGCGAGCAAAAATAACCCTATCCCTGTAGGAGCGCACCCTGTGCGCGATGCTCTGGATGCCTGAAAAAAGGCATCGCCCACAGGGTGGGCTCCTACATGAAACACTGGAGACACACATGAGCAAAATCCTGATCATCGCCGAACACCTCGGCGGCAAACTGAACTCCGCTACCGCGCGCGCCGTCAGCGCCGCCATCGCGGTCAAGCCCGACGCCATCGACGTGCTGGTACTGTCGGACGCGCCCGACACCATCGCCACCGAAGCAGCGAAAATCGAAGGCGTGAGCAAGGTGCTCACCGTCGCCAGGCCCGAGAACGCGCACTCGCTCGCCGCCGTACTCGCCCCGCAGATCGCCAAGGCGGCCGCCGGCTACAGCCACGTCTTCGCACCGTCCACCACCTTCGGCAAGGATCTGGCGCCCCGCGTCGCCGCCCTGCTCGGCGTGGCCCAGGTCAGTGACGTGATGAGCGTCGAAGCCAGCCATACCTTCAAGCGCCCGATCTACGCCGGCAACGCGATCATCACCGTCGAAGCCAACGCCGACCACACGGTCGTCGCCACCATCCGCACCGCCTCCTGGCCGGCCGCGGCCACGGGCAGCAGCAGCGCACCGATCGAGGCGCTGAACATCGACGCCACCCTGCCCACCCACACCCGCTTCGTCGAACTGCAGCAAGGCAGCAGCGACCGCCCCGACCTGCAGAGCGCCAGCAAGGTGGTCTCCGGTGGTCGTGGCGTCGGCTCGAAGGAAAACTTCGACATCATCTACAAATTCGCCGACAAGATCGGCGCTGCCGTCGGTGCCTCACGCGCCGCTGTGGACGCCGGCTACTGCCCCAACGAGATGCAGGTCGGCCAGACCGGCAAGATCATCGCCCCCGAGTTGTATATGGCCATCGGCATCTCCGGCGCGATCCAACACCTCACCGGCATCAAGGACGCCGGCACCATCGTGGCGATCAACAAGGATGGCGAGGCGCCGATTTTCGAGGTCGCCGATTTTGGTTTGGTCGGGGATCTGTTCAAGATTATTCCGGAGCTGGAAGCGGCGCTGGGTTGATTCGCTAACGGCGCGATAGTGCGGCCTCATGACGCACTCCGCGCCCAGGCAGGAGCGACTCTGGTGGGAGCTTTCGCCCCGCCTTTGGCG
>SCSE01000046.1 GCA_004298015.1 Rhodanobacter sp. | reverse complement strand
GTGCACGACACTCGGCGAAATTTCCGCAATGACCACGTGCTTGATCGACGGCCATTGTTCAACCGACCCAAGGGTGACGCCGCTGGCCAGACCGACGACGAGTGCCGTCCGTGCCTCGGGTCGCAGCAGCATGCCGATATGCCCTGACATGATCTGGGTACTCATGTCCTTGCCGGTTGAGGCATCCACCTTGCCATCGATCGACAGCGCCAGGTGCGGGCGCGCCTGCAGCGTTGGAATGCGAATCACTGAAACGCTGGCCTGATTGCCCTCCTGATAGTCCAGCAATTGATAGGTCTTGAGCAGGTGGCCGAGCTGCACGCTGCCACCGAGCAAATTGAGGTAGACCGGAGCGCGTTCGTACACACCACTGGTCAACAACAGTGGATCCCAGCGAGGTACGAGAACGGATCCCAACCCCACCAGCACGATACCGGCCGCAGCACCAATTCGTCGGCCGCCGGTCGATCCGAATCGGGTGAGCGACACGATAAATCCGCACAGCCAGGTCAGCCCAGCCAGTGCCACCAGCCCGCCCTCCATACCCAACCACGGCACCAGGCCACTGCCTGCCGCAACCGCCCCTGCGGCATTGCCAAAAGCCATCGTCGCCAGCACGGTCGAGGTAGCACTGGCACGATTGCCACTACTGCCCAACGCTTCAGTCGCCACCGGGAACGCGGCGCCCAGCAGAATCGTGGGAGGTACGATAAGAAGCGCCGCCAACAGCGCATCGACGCCAAGCCCGACACCAAAGGTGGTACCCCACGTCTGGTACAAGCTCAACTGCCAATCAGGATACCGGCTGAACAGCCACAATCCGGCGATGACCAGCCCCGCTGCTCCAATTTGCAGGTGCGCGAAGACATCGCCGGGTGCACGCAAACGCGCCACTTTGGCAGCCACCCACAAGCTGCCAATCGCCAGTCCGGCCACGTAGAGCGCAAGCATCAGCGAGAACGCATAAGTGGAAGAACCGGTAATCAATACCAGCATGCGGGTCCACAGCACCTCGTAAGCCATGCTGGCAAAACCGGTGCCCACCAGCCCAGCCAGCAGCACACGACGTGACCACAGGTCGTGGCCCCAGCGCGGCACGGTGCCGGATGCTTCGGCGGGCACAGCGAGCGCCTGTGGATCCGTCTTCGTCCGCTGATGTCGCGCGAGCAACAAAGCCAGCGCGGCCGCCACCGTGCTCAAGCCCACGCCCACGAAACGGGTGTAGGTCAGTCCCCAGACCGGCAGCAGCAGCAGGCCCGTCAGGGCGGCGCCAAGTGCACCGCCACCGGCGTTGAGGCCATAGATCCAACCGACCGATTTTGAAGCGAGGCGTAGCGTGCCGTGCAATGCCGCCACCAGCAGCGGCAACGTGGCGCCCATCATCAAGGTCGGCGGCGCCAGAATGGCCAGACCCAGGCCCAGCCGTAACAGGTTCAGTAGCGCCGGCTGGCCGAAAGCCGCGTGCCATAACCCCGGATACAGGGCCTGGAGCGTCGATAGCAGCGACGGAAACAGCAACGCATAACCGGCAACCCCGAGTTCGAGAATTGCATACAGGCCGATGGCCCACTGTCGGTGCACGATGGGGAAGCGCGCCACCCCCCATGCCCCCAGACTCATCCCGGCCATGAAAGCGGCGACCACCGCAGCGGCGGCCGCACTGGTCGAGCCAAACAGCAGCAGCAGCTCCCGATTCCAGATCACTTGATACAACAACCCCGCCCCGCCAGAAAACAAGGCACACAAAAGCGGGATGCGGATCACGGCAGCGCTGCGCCAGCGGCTGGCGTCTGCTTCAAGGGGACGGGAACGCATCGAAAAAATGGGGAAATTCACAGGTGGGTGACAGCTCGAAGAGATGATTGAAATGGCTAGGTACTTTTGCCGCCACCGCAGGCATTCAAAAACGGTGAGTCACGTGCAACAACGACCATCACAGACAAAAAGGGGCCGGCGGAATTGCGCCGGCCCCTTGAAAGCCGTACCGATTATTTTGCGGCCGACTCGGCAATCGTGTTGAATACCGGATCCAGTTTATTTCCGAGACCGGACAATCCGAATGGCGCTAACACCGTTGAAGGCTTCTGGTAGTAGATCTTGGCGGAATCGCCGCTCTGGACAATCAGCATCCGCAACGGCACCGCTAGAAAATCGACCGGATTGGCTTCGTAAACGGTCTTGCCGTACTTGGGGTGGAAGATTTCGAGCGTCACTTCCTTCGGTGCATGCACACCTACCATATTCAGCATCATCTGCTGATTGAAATCCTTGAGCACCATCAAACCGTTTTGGCTGATCGCACTTTTCACTTTCGTCAAAGTGGTATTGAAGTTGCTGTGCGACGTAACCTCCACCAGCCCGGGCGGGCTGGCATAAGCCGCGCTCGCCGCCAGCGATCCAACCAGTAACAGGCTTGCGAGCGCAAGCGGACGTTTCTTTGTGTGTAGGGCAATATTCATGTGTGAACTCCATTGGCTATTTCAAAATCAACGTTGAGCGCCTGAATTGACTGGGTCAGGGCGCTGCCCCACTCCCCTTTTCCTCGGAATTGCGTCGCCCGGGGAGCCAGACGTCGTTCAGATAAAATCGGCCGACGAAGGTCATGAAGTCGTCCATCAGCGAATAGGCCACTGGAATGGCGATCAGCGTCATCATCGTCGAGGTGATCAGGCCGCCGATAACCGCAGTAGCGATCTCCCGGAACTGCTCAGTAGCCGGCGGCGGCCAGATGGCGACCGGAAGCATGCCGATTCCGGCTGCAATGGCGGTCATCAGCACCGGGCGCAGGCGCTGGGCGCTGGCGGCGATGATGGCGTGATCACGGTCCGCACCGCGACGACGGAAGTGCAACATCAGATCCACCATCAGGATCGAATTGGACAACACAATGCCGGCAAGTATGACCATGCCCCACAGCACTGGTGGCGACCAGTTCATGTCACGCAGCCACAATGCGCCGATGCTGCCAAGTCCTTCCAGCGGGATCGCCAGCATCAGTACCAGCGCAACGCTGAAAGATCGGAACTGCACCACCAGCAGGAAGAACACCGCGACCATCGCGATCTTCAGTCCTGAATTGAGTTGGTTGAAGGCTTGCAGCATGGTGCCCATGAGGCCGGCCGGACCGACCGAGTAACCCTTGGGCATCGACATCTGCATCTTGGCCGGTACCAGCAGGTTCATGGTGGTTTCCTTGAGCCCCAGTTCCTGGTAGTAGCCGAGCACGCTGGCCGCGTACAGCGTGTTATACGTGTGAATGGTGTTGAATCCGACAATGCTGCGGATGCGCGCCAATGCACTCAACGGCACCGTTCGCCCGCCAGGACCAGGAACCGCAATCTTGAGGTTTCGAAGGTCTTGCAGCGAGCGACGCTGGTCCTTTCCATAGCGGATCAGAATGCGGCTGTGGTAGTACATCGGGGGGCGCGGGTTGAAGAACGTCCCGGTCATGCCGCCGTTGATGGCGTAATAGACCTGCCCGACCACGTTTTGCACTGTGAGTCCCATCGCCTGAGCGCGCGGCTCGTCGACGTCCACTTCCAGTTGCGGCACGCCGTAGATCGTATCCAGGTAGGGATTGTGCAACCCCACCGCCTGGCTGTGGGCGATCTGCAGCACCTGCTGCCCGTAATGGTAGACCTGCTTCATGTCAGGGCCTTTGATCAGCACTTCCACCGGTGCTCGTGCGGCCGCAACCGGCGTCGGGTTGAGTGGCTGCATGAAAAACACGTTCACGTCGGGGATTTCGGCGCGCACCTGTTTCTGGATCGCCGCCTGAATCTGCCACAAGGTCTGTTTTCGCTGTTCGCGCGCAATGGTCAGGTTCATCAGCACGCGGGCTTCGTTGACTTCGTTGACGCCGAAGCCGGTGAAATATTGGGCCCAGACTGGCGACTGGCCTGACAACGCAGAGACGTCCTTGACGTTTTTCTGTGCCATGGCGATCTGCTCGACTTTCTTGACGATCTGGTCCATGCGTTTGGTGCTGGTGCCGGGATCGGCGCGCAGGTAACCGAGAATCACCGAGGTATCGGTCAACGGCATCTGTTCGACCCCCAACTGGTCGAATAGCGACGTTGCCAGCATCAGCGAACCGGCGACGCCAGCCACCACGATCCAGCGGTGGTGCAACGACCACGCCACCCAGCGCATGAAAGCCTGTTCAAAGGTATGGAAATGACGCAGGAATACCTTGTGCATGACCCGACCGAACCAACCCGGTGGCGGGGTCGACTCGAGCTTCATCTCCTCTTCCAGCGGAATTTCGACTTCCTCGGTCACCGCCCCGGGCTTGGGTTTGAACAGCACCGAGGCCATCAACGGCGTGACGGTCATCGCCAGGATGTAGGAACCGATCACCGAAGTGATCATCGGGATGGTCATGCTATGGAAGCCGGCGCCCATGGCACCGGACAACTGGCTCATCGGGTAGAGCATGACGACGAACGTCAGGGTCGCTGCCAATACTGCGTTCTGGACCTGCTCGGCGCCCAGCACCGCCGCGATCTTCGGATGGATGCCACGCTCGATGTGTCGTCGCACCACCTCCACCACCACGATCGAATCATCGAGCAGCTTGCCGACCACGAACACCAAGCCCATCATGATGCCGAAGTCGCGTTGCATGCCGAGGATGTAAACCAGAAAGAAACCGAAGGCGACGGCTGAGGGCAAGATCGCGGCGGCGATCACCGTGCCGCCGAGTTCTCCCAGAAACAGCAGAATCACCAGGCTGGCCAGCACAATCGCCTTGATGAATTCCTCCATCGCGTTGGCATCGTTGAGATGGATATAGAAGGCCCGATCGAAAACGGTCCGCACCTTGAGTCCGGGGTATTGCTCTTCCAGCTTGTGCGCGAGATTTTTTGCGTCTTTCGAGATCTTCAGGAAATTGCCGTCGTTTTCACCTTGAATCCCGAGCCAGATCGCCGGCTTGCCGTTGTAGTAGAAATCACCGTAAAGCTGGGCATGGGTATCCTTGACCTGCGCCACATCGCGCAAGTAGACGATCTGATCGCCTTTATGACCTACCGGCAGCGCCTGAAGCCGCCGGATCGTCTTCGGCTCCTCGAATTCGTTGTCAATCTGGACGTCGATGCGGCTATCGCCGTCGATCAGCGGGCCACCGCCGTGATTGAAATTGGCGTTGTCGATGGCCTTGCGCAGCGCCATGATATTGAGGCCATTGGCGGCCAGCTTGTCACGATTGACCACCACCTGGATCTGTCGCGTCGGCCCGCCGAAGGTATAGGCCGACAGAACTCCCGGTTGCAACTGAAACTGGGTCAGGATGATGTTGTCCATCATCGACTTCAACGCCGTTCGACTCATGCCCGGCCGGGTGATGGCGAACTGGATGGCGGGCCCGTTCTGGTTGTTGACGTGCACCAGCCGCGGCTTGGTCGTATTGGGACCCGCCTTCGGCAACTCGTTGCTGATCTCGTTCAGCAACGCCTGCATCTCCCCATGCTTCTGCTGCAGATTCGTGCCGTTGTCGAAATAGACGACGATCTTCGAGTATCCGGCCTGCGATGTTCCCAAAACATAGTTCACGCCGCCAACGATCTGGATGCGCTTTTCCAGAGGATTGGTGATATAGCGTTGCATGTCCTTGGCCGACATGCCGGGAAACTGCGTCACCACACCGATGTTGGGCGCGGGAATCTTGGGAATCATGCGCACCGGAATGGAGATATACGCGTAGACGCCGAGAATCACCATCGCCAGCGCCATAAGAATGGTGGCGTGCGGGTGGCTTAGCGCGAAGCGCGGCAGGCTGAAGCGCCGCCCGCCGCCGGAGCCCGGCTCATTGACAGATCGATCGCTCATAGTCCGCTCGCCTGGTTGAGGTTGAGCACATCCACGGCCTGGCCGTCGACCAGCTCGCGGTTACCCCGAGTGACCACCAGCTCTCCTGCTTTCACTCCTTTGAGAATCTGAACCCGATTTTGACCTTGAACCCCGAGCGTGACCGTCCGCTCCTGCACGTCACCTTGTGCGGAAAACGGCGGCGCCACGAATACCACCTGCTTGCCGTCCGGTTCGGTGGTCAGCGCCGAAGTCGGAATGAGGACTCCCTTGGTGACGCTGCGTCGGACCAGATCGCCGACCACATAGGTGTTTTCACGCAGCAACAGATCCGGATTGTCGATACGCACTTCGACCAGGCCGGTATGGGTTTGTGGGTCTTCCTGCGGGAAAACGGCGGCAACCACCGCCCGCAGCGTGCCGGCACCGCTGCCCGGCTCCTTCACGAAATCTTTCGGAAACCGCTGACGCAGCAATACATCGTCCAGTTGCGAAAAGCATAGATACACCACGGAACCCGGATGGATCCACTGGAGATCAGTTTCAGCCACGTTGAACTGCACACGTACCCGATGCAGATCGTCGACCTTGACCACCATCTCGCCTTTGTGCACGTAGACGCCGGGGTAGACGTGGCGCTTGGCGATCACACCGTCGAGCGGTGAGCGCAGCGTGGCGTAGCCGATCTCGGTCTCCACACGATGCAGCGACGCCTGCGCCGCCTCGTCGTGCATCCGCGTGCCGTCGAAGCGTGAGATGGCGCCGGCGTGGTACAGCTTCCTGTTCCGCTGGAACTCGGCTTTCCAGTACGTGACCTGCGCCTTCGCGTTTTCCAGTTGCGGCTCCAGCGCCGAAAGGTCGAGCGTGGCCAACACTTCGCCGGAGTGCACGACATCGCCGGGGTAGACGTTGAGGGTTTTGACCCAGCCGTCGACACGGGCGTAGATCACGGCGTCTTCCCACGGCTGTACATTGCCGGTGTAGGTCGCGATCTGATTCAAGGTGCCCTCTGCGGCCTTCGTTACTCGTACTGCCTGGGGCCCCACCACTGGTGGTGTAAATAGCTGGCTCGGTCGCAGCGCCGGCGTGACCCATGCCGTGAAGGTCTGCACCGTCCACAAGATCAGCATCGCGCCGAGGATGTTGATGGTCAAGCGCCGTGCGGCAAGGTTGCGGCTGTACCAGTTAACCGGAGCCAATAGCCGGCCGCTCCAATGGCGTTCGTGGCGACCCAGGCGGACGCTGAAGATCAGCAGTGCAACCAGCACTACGCCGATGGCGATCCACACGTAGTGCTCCGTCAGCAGCAGCAGGGTGCGGTGGAAGAATGCGTGCATGAAATGACTCCCTGAATAATTACCGGCCGACACCGCGTACAGCCGTATTCGGCTGCTGATCGAGAACACCCATAGCCAGTTCGACGCGGGCCACTGCCACGCGCACTCCAGCCTGGGCCTGATAGAAACTGGTCTGCGCGGACAAGTCCGCAGCCTGTGCATCGAGCAGATCGGTGACCGTTCCTGCGCCGACGGCGGCCTTTTGACGCTCCACCTGGAAAGCCTCATCGGCGCTACGCATACCCGCCCGCGCTGCATCGACCTTCACCTGGGCGGCATGCAGCTCGGCGTAGGCACGTGTCACCTCCCAACGTACTTGCTGCTTGAGGCTCGTCAGCCGATCATTCATCTGATCCAGCCGTGCCCGCTGCTGGTGAACCTGGGCGCGGAGCGTTCCGCCGGTGAAAATGGGTATTGATACTGAAAGCATGATCTGGCTGTCAGGCTCCCAGCTCGAGATCGGGCCGCCGGTGCGGTTACCGTGTGCTTCCCACGCCTTGGCGGAGAGATCCACTTCCGGCAGACGCGCGCCCTGCGCGATACGCAGATGCTCACGCTGGGCCTCGACGGCCGACTGCAACGCCTGATAGTCCGGCCGGTGTACCAAAACCCCATCGAGGGCCACGGGCCGCGACGGAATGGCAGGTGTCTCACCCGACCCTGCATTCTCGCCGACGAGTGGCAACGGCGGGCCGGAGGGATCGAGATCGAGCAGACGCCGCAAATTGCCGCGAACGGTCACCAGTGCCGCTTGCGTGTCGGCGAGCAACTGCCGGGTCTGTTCCAGCCGGGCTTCCACCCGCAGCAGATCCAGTCGTGGTTTTGCGCCAACCTTGACGAAGGTCTGGAGATTTGATTTCGCTTCGGTCAGATGCTTGATCGAGGCTTGCACGGCCTGTTCGCTGCGCTCGGCCACACCAATACCCAGATAGGTCTGGGTGACCGCAAAAGTCAGTTGCTGGCGCACGTAATTGATCCGGTAGTCGGCAGCCTGGGCCTCGGCGCGCGCACCCTCCACTCCGGCCTTGAGACGGCCGCCGGCATACAGCTGCCAACTCAACCCCAAGCCAACATTCAAGACAGAGTCCTGAAACTGCGCTCTCTGGAAGCCCAACATCTTTTGCGTGCTTTGTTGCGTCGTCGGCGCGCTGATATCCTGCAGCGTTGGAATATCCATATGGCCGGGCAGCAGCAAGACATTTTGAGATGGATAAATTCCGTACCAGCTCAGCGCCTTGATCTGCGGGAAGAGTTTGCCGACAGCGGCCCGCCGAGCGGCCTCAGCCGCTTGCAGCGCGTTCTGCGCACTATGGACGTCTGGATTGCGATCAAGCGCCAACTGAATCGCGTGATCGAGCGACAAGGGATGCGTGAACTCACCGGTCGAGGCTGCAGGCGCAGCCACAGCCGCCTGCCAGACACCGGCGAGCAACAGCAATGCCACGCGCAGCAGGCCGGTTCCGAGCATGCCACCTGCGCGCAAACTCCCACGCTTCGGCAAGGTGATGAAGCAAGGTGGTGATGGTCGGCATGGCGATGCGTCATCCGTACGTGGTACGTGACGGATCGGGTGCACCACAGACATGCTGGGTTCCAAGCCGCGCACGTCGTTCGGACGGCCAGCTTCGTGTGGCTCGAAGATCACATGGTGCCGTGTCAAATCCGGGATACGCAGCGAACCAGTGAATCCCACCGGCTTGAGACGCCCCATCGTTACGCCACACTTTTTCATGCTTGCGAGATCCGTTCCAAGTGAAGTCAAATCACTGTGAAGGCAATTTTTACTCCCGTACACAAGTACGGTTTCAAGCGCATATTTCGCCGCGACTGAACTGATTGGTCAGCGTCCGCGACGGCAACTGGCTTGCCGAGGATCGACCGCCTGAATGCCGGCACGGCTGTGTACGGCCTTCCGGGTTCAGCCGCCGCTGCCAGCACACATCGACGAGGATCTGCTGGTCGACTGGATTGATCCGGCCTCACGTGGTGTGGATGTCTTTCATGCGGTCAACGTGGGCCATTTCGCGCTACGTCGTTTTGGATTGCGCCCCCGCGCACCCAATGACGTAATGATGTTGCTTTTGGGCATACCCTGATCGGCCGCGACTGGTACGGCAAGGCGACTTATCGCTTGTGGGTTTGACCGTCCACGGCAGCAAGGAGATGCCATAAGCCCGATCTTGGCTTCATCCGCTCAACAGGGTAGAACCCACGCGCCACTACCGCGGTGGAAATGCCTTGACCCCGTACCATGGTACGTCTCTAGGCTATCCACGTACCGTTGATCCGGTCGTCACGATTGGAAGGAAATCCCCCATGAAAAAACTGTTTGTCTCACTGGCCCTCGTATCGGCCACCGTGGTGACCGCACCGGCCTGGGCTGCCACGCAATCGGTCACGCTGTCAGTTCCCGGCATGACCTGCGCGGCCTGCCCGATCACGGTCAAGAGCGCGCTCAGCCGAGTAGATGGCGTCGAGAAAGTCGCCGTAATTTTCAACCGGCGTGAGGTGGTCGTCGCCTTTGACGATGCCAAGACCAACCCTCAGAAGTTGACCAGGGCCACGGCGGACGCAGGCTATCCGTCGAGTGTGAAACAGAAGTCGTGAAACGTGGCGATGTCCGTTATGGGATCTGTTCTCACCCCCCCGGGTCGCGTTTGCATCCCAACCGCCCCTGATCATGAACACTGTTGCTGAGAGGGTATGACCATGCCTTTGCATGCCAGAAGTGCACGTCCCGTACCAATCCGCCGCACCATCAAGAATTGGCTGGCATCGAGAAAGGATGACTTGGTTGTCATGGCCGTTGCAGCTGGCCTGTTCGTACTGATGATCTTTGCGTTGCCTTATTGTTGCTGAGACGCCACCCCGTATCGGAAGTACTGTTTCAGCTCCTGACATGTATAGCGAAGTTATACATACGAAGATTAACGGAGGTATAAAAATGCAAACACCGATTTGTCCCACATGCGGTTGCTCTTTAGTCAGGCTTGGCATCACCAAGGAGAATGCCGTCATACGGAAGCATCGGGGGATGGAATATTCATTCTGTTGCGATGGGTGCGCCACTGCGTTCCAGGAAAATGCTGAAGCGCTCCTGGAGGAAACAAGTGGTCTAGTCGTGTGCCCAAGTTGCCTGGCTGAAAAATCAGTAAATCAAACCGTGGTGCTCAACTTTCGTGACGAGAAATTGTATTTTTGTAGATGCCCGCATTGCATTACTGTTTTTCAGGAAGATCCTGAATATTACATAAAGCGCCTAGTCGGCGACATCGAGTTTGATGGCATTTTTTCTAAAGGTCTTGGTTGCTGTAGTTAATATGCATTTTAATACGCAACAAAGCGCTTCAGAAGACAGCAAATGGCATCATCTCTATCGTCGATCTGTTTTCTTATGCCGGGGAGTTTGGCGTGTGTCCGGATGGTGAAATGGAAACTGACGAAATGCTCCTTGCTATTACCGGCATGGTCGATGATGGCTGCACTCATCGCCTTGAGAGAGTGTTGACAACCGTACCCGGCGTGCACGCCGTGGAAGTATTCCACCCGGAGTGTTTCGTACGGCTGACGTGCGCTATGGACGTGAGCATTGAGGTGCTCAACGATGCATTGGCAAGCACGCCTTGGGCGGTGGCGCCCTTGCTTGGGTGCTGCTGAAGGCTTTACCGACAGCATCGGCGGCTCGTTGTTCTCGGGAACCTCCTCACCGAATCCCGCATCTCGGCACCGTCTGTCGAAAGTGTAGGCCTCACCGCATTGACACACCCCGTTTGTTTGATACTGCTATCAGGGAAGCCCATGCAAGAGATGTATCTGTCAGTATCCGGCATGACCTGCGCTGACTGTGCCCAGCACGTCAAAGGCAGCCTGAAAGGTGTAGCTGGTGTGGCCGTGGCCTATCCTCACGGTACGGCGTACGTCAGGGCCGAGTCCGCCGTGATGGTCGAGTCGCTCAATGCGGCCCTCCCGAAAAAATATCGGGTGGCCACGTTACAACGGCAGCACGCCGGCACGAACACACCGACCCTCGACAACTTCAAGGATGTCAAGCAGCTATCGTGCTGCGCAGGATGAGTGGAACGACCGATGTCTGCCGCCTCCTACAGCACATCAGAAGCCGCGAAGCTCGCGGGTGTGACGGTGCACCAGGCGCGTACCTATATCACGGCGCAGCTGGTGAAGCCCTGCGGCTCGACATCAAACGGGCATCTCTTGTTCGATGATGTCTGTGTCAAGCGACTGCAACTCATTGCCGCGGCCACTCGCGCGGGCCTGTTGCTACGCGAGATTAGCGGGCTGGTCGAGGCCCTTGAGGCCGGGGACCGGTCTGCGCAGCAGCGCGCGCGTCGCGAAATCACCGGCGTCATCGGTGCACGGCAAGCAGCGATCGAGCAACTGCAACTGATGGTATCCAGCGCGTGCGGAACCGCCCCGTCAGAGAGGGAATCATGAAATATCGAGTTCTTGCCTTGTCCCCCCTGGCGTCCACGACGGTCATCCAGTGTTCTGCGCCAGATCGGCAAAAGCTGGCTCTGGACGCCCCCGCATTGATGACGATGACGGATTTCAACTATCAGTGTCCGGTGGTCGTCAGCCCGGACCGCCGGATCGACGACGCACAACAGGACATGATCCGCCGCGGCGTACGCTCACTGCTCGTACTTGAAGCTGAGCGCGTACAGGGCTTGATCACCGTTTACGACATCCTGGGAGAGCGCCCTATCCTGTTTCTGCAAAGCGCGGCGTGCCTGCAGGACAGCTGCAACCATCACGAGCTGCGCGTTGCCGATATCATGACTCCGGTGGAGCGACTGCTCACGCTGGATCTCCCTATCGTACAATCGGCCCGTGTCGGCGATGTGGTTGAGACGTTCAAAACGACGGACCACACCCACCTGGTGGTGACCGCGGCTTGCCCCGATGGCGCAAGCCGCGTCTGTGGGTTGATATCGCGGACGCGGCTGGAGCGGCAGTTGGATTCGACTCCGGATACAGTATCGGCCAGGTGAAAGATGCCCTCAGTGAAAACATGATGCCCGCCAACGCCCTGCCCGACCGCAGAGCGCTCATCCTTTGTGGTGGCGGCGCTCGCGGCGCCATGGAGGCTGGCTTCTATCAGGCCATCACCGAACTCGATCTCGCGTTCGATCTGGTCGTCGGCACCTCGGTCGGCGCGCTCAACGGAGCTTGTATTGCCGCCGGCATGACCCCCGATGAACTGATCGCATTGTGGCGGCACATTCGCCGCCGCGACGTGGCTACCTGGAACTGGCCCGTCCTTTGGCGCGGCGGTGGGCTCATGACACTCGATCCGCTACGGCGCCTGCTGCGCGCGAGGTTGCCGGTCACCCGCTTTGAAGACCTGAAGATTCCTCTGGTGGTGGTGACCACCGATCTGCAGGCAGGAACACCCGTGTATTGGCAGGATGAGGGCGACTTCATCGACCCGGTCATCGCCAGCATGAGCCTGCCCGGTGTTTTCCCGCCGGTCGTCATCCATGGTCGACCGCATGTGGATGGAGGAGTCACCAACAATGTGCCCTTTGCGCCGGCACTCGAACGCGGCGTACGCGAGTTGCTGCTGACCTCGTGTACCTGCTGCGCGCCGACGACACGGCCCTTGCGTTCGCCACTGGCCATCCTTTTGCGCAGTTTTCTGATCTCGCTGGAAACCAAGTACCTGTGTGAATTCAACCACCATCAACGCCAGGGTATTTCCGTCAGGATGGTCCAGCCGCGTCTGGAGCGCGACGTCGGTCTGCTCGACTTCGACCATGGCGGGGCGTTGATCCACTGCGCCTACGAACAGACCTTGGCCGACCTGGCGAAGCCTGTGAACAATAACTTGACGATGGTGGAAGCGGACATGGACCGCTCCAGTAGCGTACGGTGCGATCGATTTTGATGCGTGGCTTACCACTGCCCCGGCAATCTGCAACCCGCGAAACAAGGCCATTGCGATGACGAATATGCAGAAAATGCAACGGACGCGATTGAGGGAGGATACGCTCAACGCACTTGATGAATTGCGGCAAGCCTTTCCTCTGCAACAGCGCATTGAAACAGCACCCCAAGCAGTGCGCGCCGCTTATGTGCGAATCCTGCAGCATTGCTGTGCGCACCCCCAGCGCGATGCCGGAGAGCTTAACGTCGAATCCACGCTGGTCGACGCACTCGTCAGGATAGATGCGGTTGTAGCACAGTCAAAGGGTTGGGGATGCTATCCGTTCAGCGCCGACCCCACCGATTTTCGGGTAAGTACGGTCGATGGGCGCGATAGGTACGCTTTCTGCGCAATTGATGCCCTGGCCATGCCACGGTTGCTTGGGCGTGCGGCACGCATCGTGTCTCACTGTGCCGCTTGCAGCAGAACGCTACACTGCGATATGGCGGCGAACGGTGCGTTGCCTCACCAGCCGCTGGATCAACCGATGGTGGTTTGGGAACAGCCCGGGCCAGCGGACACAGACGATATCTGTTGCAGGAAAATTTGCCCGCATATTCGTTTCATGTGCGTTGGCTGTGCCGACGCCACCCAGCCACATGTTCTTGCCCTGCCGCAAGCGACCTTTGTGGCCCATGCGTTCTTTGCCTTCCAGGCGACGAAAATGGGGTAGAACTCCTACGTTCATGCAGCATCGTAATAGCTGGCTTAGAGCTTCGGTTGAAAATAGACCAGCGTGATCAACCTGCTCCCAAGACTTACCACCGGGCAACCACCCCGCCTCCGGCAATAGGCGTGCCGCGCTCGGTATTTGTCGTCATGGTCTGCGTTGTGCCGAAGCTTGCGGCTGACCGTTGTTGTCGCACACTGTATCGGCATATCGATCACGCCAACCGGGAAGCCCCCGCTGTGAAGCTACTTCGCTTGAACGGGCGTTTCAGACTGAAACGGCAGAAGTCCACGAATGCGTGCCCGGTCATTGGTTTCACCTGACGTGTTGGTGCTCGCGTCAGATTGATCATCGTGCACGTTTTTACCTGCCCCCTTACTGTCGCGGTGCACACTCGGTCGGCATTGGGTTGATTGGTACCGGCCCTGGTCACTCGGATTTCAGCAGTTTGGCAAGCTTTGGACGCGCACCAGCAAGCACGCCTACAATGCCCAAAGCGACCACCTCGCGGGCGGCCTAGTCCAACGAGGTTTATCTGCCGCGTCATGCTCCGCGCCTTGGCTCTTGCTGTGTTGGCGCGCCAGATAAACGCTCAACGTTCAACGATTTTAAAGATCCATGAAGGAGAGATTTATGAGTGCTAACAAAGAGTTTGATCTGATCGTGATCGGTGGTGGAACGGGTGGAAATGGTGTCTCCCGGATGGCCGCCAAGGCTGGCTGGAAGGTCGCCAGCATCGACAGCCTGCCGTTCGGCGGCACCTGTGCGTTGCGAGGATGCGATCCGAAAAAAATGCTGATCGCCGTAACAGAGGGCGTCGAGTGGGCCCGAAACCTGGACGGCAAGGGGCTGGAGGCACAGCCATCTGTCGACTGGCCGGATATGATCGCCTTCAAGCGCACGTTCACCGATCCAATGCCTGAACGCATTGAGGGCGGGCTGGAGAAAGCGGGTATCACCGTGTTGCACGGCGAGGCGCGCTTTACCGCACGTGACAAGATCGAGGTGAACGGCGAGACCTTGTCGGCAAGGAACTTTCATATCGCCACTGGCGCCAGGCCGATGACGTTGAAAATCCCCGGAGAAGAGTTACTAGCAACCAGCACAGATTTCCTCGAGTTGCCTGAACGGCCGGAAAGAATCGTGTTCGTTGGTGGCGGATTCATTGCGATGGAATTCGCCCACATCTCGAAGCGAGCGGGCGCGCGTGAAGTAACGGTTCTGGAAATGATGAATCGACCGCTGGGAAATTTCGATCCGGAACTCGTCGAAATTCTCAGCGGAGCGACTGCGGATCTGGGCGTCGATGTGCGCAGCGAGGCCAAAGTCCTCAGGGTCGAGAAAAATGGTTCGGATTTTACGGTTTTTTACGAGACACCGAAGGGGCCGCGAACCGTCAGTTGCGACCTGGTGGTTCATGCAACCGGGCGCGTACCCAATATTGACCATCTCAATCTCGAAGCCGCAGGCGTTGAATACAGCCGGAAGGGCATCAAGGTCAGTTCCTTCATGCGCACTACCAACCCGGCCATCTTCGCCGCAGGCGATTGTGCGGACAGCGGCCCGAATCTGACTCCTGTCTCAGCTTACGAAGGTCGGATCGCAGGCAAGAATCTGCTTGCCGGCAAGGATGAGCGTGAGGCGAACTACCCGCCGATCCCAAGCGTCGTCTTTACGCTGCCGCAGGTGGCCTCGGTCGGGCTGTCCGAAGCTGCAGCGCGCGACAAGGGGCTGGATTTCGATACCCATTTCGAAAAGACGGCGGGCTGGTATTCGTCGCTGCGCGTCGGCGCGAAGCACAGCGCCTACAAGCTTCTGGTCGAAAAAGGGACCGGCAAGATCCTGGGCGCGCATTTGATAGGGCCGGGTGCTGAGGAACAGATCAACCTCTTCGCGATGGCAATGACCGCGGGCTTTAGTGCGAACAAAATCAAGGGCATCATATTCGCCTATCCCAGCTTTGCATCGGACATCGGTTCGATGGTTTAGCAAGGTCGGCGGGTTCAATTCTGAAGTGCACCACCCAAAGCGGTAGAGCGGCGCAGGCACGGTTGAATCGCCCCGGGTTTTGAGGACGCTCCAACTCTTGAGAAGATGGAGCTATGAACAAGTCGGACAAGTTCTCCCCTGAGGTCCGCGAGCGCGCCGTGCGCATGGTGCAGGAGCATCGCGAAGAGTACCCATCGTTGTGGGCCGCCGTGGAGTCGATGGCGCCGAAGATCGGCTGTTTGCCGCAGACCCTGCTGGGCTGGGTGCAGCGGCACGAGGTCGACACCGGTGTTGCGATGGTGTGGCCACGGTCAAAAGTGGCTGGGTGACCTCGAGGCTTTGTGGAAGCGCGACAGCGAGGTGGAGCTTGTCACTCCTTTCTCGAAGCCGAACGGGATTAGCGTGACCGTCGCCATGACGGCAAGATGCCGCCGATCTGCAGGGAGATGGCGTCCGCCTTCTGGCGCACCAGGTCGCCTAGCAGCGGAATGCGGTCGTCGGCGATGCGCGCCATCGGACCCGACAGCGAGATCGCGGCCAGCGCTTCGGCGTTTTCATTGAAGATCGGTGCGGCGATACAGCGCAGGCCCACAGCATGCTCCTCGTCGTCGAGGGCATAACCCCGCTCGCGCGCCCGTTCCAGATCTTTGCGCAACATGCTGGGGCTGCTGATGGTCTTGGCGGTCAAACGCGGCAACCCACGCTGGTGTAGTACACGGGCCAGCGCGCTCTCCGGCATGGCCATCAACAGGGCCTTGCCGACACCGGAGCAGTGCAGCGGCACACGACCGCCAGGGCGAGCGAAGACACGCATCATCTGGCGACATTCCACCTGCGCAAGATAGATCGCCTCGAACTGATCCTCGACCGCCAGGTTCACCGTCTCCTCGCTGTCCTCCATCAATAAGCGCATCTGCGCTCGCGCTGATGCGACCAGGTTGCGAGTTTTGAGAAAGGCGTTGCCGGTGACAAACGCCTGTACGCCCACCGACCACACCCTCCGCTCACCGTTGAACTGCACATAGCGTTCCTGCTGCAGGGTCGTCAACAGTCGATGGGCGGTGGAGGTGGTCAGGCCAACTTGCTGTGCCAGTTCCGTCAGGGTGATGCCTTCGTCGGTCTCGGACAGCGAGTTGAGCAAGGTCAGCGCACGCACCAGCGACTGCACCTGATCGTTACTCCGAGGGCTGGCTTTCGCTACCACGGTGATCTTCTTGGGCTTTGGCATGGGGCGATCAGTATTCCGGGGGAGGGTCGCGAGGCGGAAAGTATTCCGGAATGTGGAAATATTTACAAAACTCAATGCCGTGCTGTCGGTGCAGCCGCTCCACCTTCAGCGAGCCGAACAGCGTTTCGCTGCAGGTATCGCGACAGTTGCTGCGGCGACTCATCGACGCCGTGATGCCCTGCGCTCCTTCCGATAGACTCAGCCTATGGCGATAGCGCAATCTCGCTATCCAAAGGTTCTACGGCCCAAGCTCCTAGCAGCGGGGGCGGTAGAAATCTTTGGGCTGCGACGATGCTCTCATCCATCGGCTGAGCCTCTCGTCGGGCTTGCATCGCATGACGATGCGACCCTCCGGTAGACGCGCCCTATGGCGATAGCCTCATATCGCTCTCCAGCGCTTTTAGGGCCCAAGCGGCTAGTCCTCGAGCGGGTTGCGGGAGTCGCCACTGGCGTATTGGCGACGTTGCTTTCGTCATGCAGTCCACCTTGCGTGGATTGAATCACCCGACAACAGGTACGTTTTGCAACGGCAGGTCAGTCGCGTCATTGGCAGGCCCCTGCCCTCCCCGACGCGGTCGCCACGCCATGATTTGTGCGATCTAGCGGAGCTTGCACCCGGAGAATAAGACCGCTAAAAAGTATTGTAACTACATGATTCATATGTTTATTATTCACTAAATCTCATGATGCGGGATAGTATATCAAAGTTCTTGCTTTACCAATCCTGGTTCGCGATGATTGGAGAACGACGGCCAAAACTTGACCCACCGGGAGAGACGAAGCGATGAGCAGGATGAAAGCGATCGAAGCGGCGGTGCGGGTACTGGAGCACGAGGGCGTAGAGGTCGCCTTCGGCGTTCCCGGCGCCGCGATCAACCCTTTCTACGCGGCGCTGAAGGCGCGCGGCAGCATCCGTCACATCCTCGCGCGGCACGTCGAGGGTGCCTCCCACATGGCCGACGGCTACAGCCGCGCCGTCGCCGGCAACATCGGCGTGTGCGTGGGCACCTCCGGCCCTGGTGGCACGGATATGATCACTGGCCTGTATACCGCCCAGGCCGATTCCATCCCCATCCTGTGCATAACCGGACAGGCAGCGCGGGCCAAGCTGTACAAGGAAGACTTTCAGGCGGTGGACATCGAGACCATCGCCAAGGGCGTGAGCAAGTGGGCGGTATGCGTGCGCGAACCGGCACTGGTGCCGATGGTCTTTCAGCAGGCATTCCACGTGATGCGGTCGGGCCGGCCCGGGCCGGTACTGATCGACCTGCCGATCGACGTGCAGATGGCGGAGATCGAGTTCGACGACGAAACCTACGAATCGCTGCCGGTGCAGAAGCCCGTCGTGTCCCACCGGCAGGCGGAGAAGGCGCTAGCGATGCTCAACGCTGCCGAGCGCCCGCTGATTGTGGCCGGCGGCGGCATCCTCAACGCTGACGCCAGCGCGCTGCTGGTGGAATTCGCCGAACTGACTGGCATTCCGGTCGTCCCCACGCTGATGGGCTGGGGCACGATCCCGGACGATCATCCACTGATGGCAGGGATGGTTGGGCTGCAAACCAGCCACCGCTACGGCAACGCGACGTTTCTGGATTCGGACTTCGTGCTTGGCATCGGCAACCGCTGGGCCAATCGGCACACCGGCTCGATCGAGGTCTATACCAAGGGTCGCAAGTTCGTCCACGTCGACATCGAGCCAACCCAGATCGGCCGGGTTTTCGGGCCGGATTTCGGCATCGTCTCGGATGCCGGCGCGGCGCTGCGGCGTTTCATCGAGGTGGCACGTGAGCTGAAGGCCGGGGGCGATTTGAAGGACCGTTCCGCCTGGGCTGCGGCCTGCGCCCATCGTAAACAAAACATGCTGCGCAGAAGTGACTTCGACAGTGTTCCGCTGAAGCCGCAGCGCGTGTATCAGGAAATGAATGAGACTTTCGGCCGTGAGACCTGCTACGTCACCACCATCGGCCTGTCGCAGATCGCGGGCGCGCAATTCCTCAAGGTTTACAACCCGCGCAACTGGATCAATTGCGGCCAGGCCGGGCCACTGGGCTGGACGCTGCCGGCGGCGCTGGGCGTGCGCGTCGCCGATCCCGGGCGCAGGATCGTCGCGTTGTCGGGCGATTACGATTTCCAGTTTATGATCGAGGAGCTGGCGGTGGGTGCACACCACAAGCTGCCCTACCTGCACGTAGTGGTCAACAACTCCTATCTCGGCCTGATTCGCCAGGCGCAGCGGAATTTCAAGATGGATTTCGAGGTCAGCCTGGCATTCGACAACATCAACATCCAGCCGGACGAGGATCTGCTGCGCGGCTATGGCGTGGATCACGTGGCGGTAGCCGAGGGCCTTGGCTGCAAGGCGATCCGCGTCAAGAAGCCCTCCGAGTTCAAGGCCGCCTTTGCCGAGGCCGAGCGCCTGATGGCCGAGTACCAGGTACCGGTGGTGCTGGAATTCATCCTGGAGCGGGTGACGAACATCTCGATGGGTACCGAGGTCGACAGCGTCGACGAATTCGAGGAGGTCCTTTGCCTCGACCCGACGCTGTCGATCAAGAAAAGTCAGGACATGGGTTCTGTCAGATCCGACGCTGGGGCCCCGTCCTCCGCCCTTCGCTGAATCGTGCCGTCCCTTACTTGGAACGATGGGGATCAAATGCCAAAATTTTCTGCCAACCTGACGATGATGTTCAACGAGCTGCCGTTTCTGGAGCGCTTCGATGCGGCGGCGGCGGCTGGATTCCACGCAGTCGAATTCCTGTTTCCCTACGACTACCCGGCGCAAACGCTGCGCGACCAGCTCGATGGCCACGGGCTCGAGTTGGTGTTGCATAACCTGCCGGCGGGCGACTGGGCCGCGGGCGAACGCGGTATTGCCTGCGATCCGGCTCGGATCGATGAGTTTCGCCAAGGTGTCGCCCGCGCTATCGACTATGCCAAGGCGTTGGATTGCCCGCGAGTCAACTGCCTGGCTGGCATCGTCGCCGAGGATCGGCGAGACATCGCGCGTCGCACGCTGATCGAAAACCTGCGCTACGCCGCCGGCCAGCTCGAGGACGCCGGCATCTTGCTGCTGCTGGAACCGGTCAACACGCGCGACATCCCCGGCTTTTTCGTCAATCGCTCGAGCCGGGCGCTGGAGATCATCGACGCCGTCGGTTCGGATAACCTCAAGCTGCAGTTCGATCTCTACCATGCGCAGGTGATGGAGGGCGACCTGACCCACACCATAGAGGCGCACTTCGACCGCATCGGTCACCTGCAGCTTGCCGACAATCCCGGTCGGCACGAACCCGGCACCGGCGAGATCAACTACCCCTATCTGTTCCGTCGTCTCGACGAACTCGACTATCAAGGCTGGATCGGCTGCGAGTACAAGCCGCGGACTACCACCACCGAAGGACTGGGCTGGTTCGCGCCGTGGCGCAGCGACGCTGTGGCACCTTGAGCATCCCTTCCCCACCGAGACCATAAGGAACACCACATGAGCAAGCTCGGATTCATCGGCCTGGGTATCATGGGCCAACCCATGGCGCTCAACCTGATCAACGGCGGCCATACGCTGTTCATCCATTCCCGCGGCAAGCCACCACAGGAACTGGTGGATGCCGGCGCCAAGCTCTGTGCCAGCGGACGCGAAGTGGCGCAGCAGGCCGAAATCATCATCATGATGGTGCCGGATACACCCGATGTCGAGGCGGTACTGTTTGACGACAACGGGGTCGCCGCAGGCCTCTCGGACGGCAGGATCGTAGTCGACATGAGTTCGATCTCGCCGATTGCGACCAAGGATTTTGCCGCGCGCATCAACGCCAAAGGCTGCGATTACCTCGACGCGCCGGTTTCCGGCGGCGACGTCGGCGCCAAAGCCGGCACGCTGACCATCATGGTCGGCGGTCCGCAACGCGCGTTCGACACAGTCAGGCCGGTGTTCGAGCTGATGGGCAAGAACATTACCCTGGTCGGTGCCAACGGTGACGGGCAGACCACCAAGGTGGCCAACCAGATCATTGTCGCGCTGACCATAGAAGCGATCGGCGAGGCGCTGTTGTTCGCCTCCCGCGCCGGTGCCGATCCGACCCGCGTACGTCAGGCGTTGATGGGCGGATTCGCCTCCTCGCGCATCCTGGAGGTACACGGTGAGCGCATGATCCAGCGCAACTTCAAGCCCGGCTTCCGTATCGAGCTGCACCAGAAGGATCTCAACCTGGCGCTGGCCGGCGCGCGTGCGCTCGGCCTGAGCCTACCCAACACCGCCGCCTGCCAGGAGCTGTTCAACGCGGCGACCGCCGCCGGTGGCCGCGCCTGGGATCATTCCGGCATGGTCAAAGTGCTGGAGCTGCTGGCACATCATGAGATCGGAGACAAGGTTTCCGACCCGGTCGCGGGCAAGAGCTGAGCCGTCGCAGGAATCCATTATGCCCAGCGCCGAATCCGATCTGTTGCTGCAAATGTTTCAGGCCGCGGTGGACGCTGCCGCTCCGAAGCTGTGCCTGCCACCGCACCTGCCGCTGCCGCCACGCGGCCGGACCGTGGTGGTGGGCGCGGGCAAGGCCGCCGCTGCCATGGCGCAGGCAGTGGAGGCGCACTGGCCCGCGGATCGACCGCTGAGCGGTCTGGTGGTGACGCGCTATCACCACGGCGTCGGCACCTTGAAGCGGATCGACGTGGTGGAGGCAGGGCATCCCGTGCCCGACGAAGCTGGTCTGCAGGCCGTTACACGCATGCTGATGTTACTTCAAGGACTCGCTGTCGACGACATGGTGCTGTGCCTGATGTCCGGTGGCGCTTCGGCGTTGCTGGCGCTACCTGCGCCGGGCCTGACCCTGGCCGACAAGCAAGCAGTGGCTCGCGCCCTGCTGCGCAGCGGGGCCCGCATCGATGAGATCAACTGCGTGCGCAAGCATCTATCGGCAGTCAAGGGCGGTCGGCTGGCACAGTCTGCAAGGCCGGCGAAACTGGTGACATTGATGATCTCCGATGTGCCCGGCGACGCTCCATGCGTGATCGGCTCCGGTCCCACGATACCCGACACCAGTACTCTGTCCGAAGCCCGCGAGGTACTGGCGCGGTACCGCATCGAGCCGCCGCCGGCCGTCGCCGTGTGGCTGCAGAATCCGGCAGCCGAGACGCCCAAGCCCGGCGATCCGGCCTTCGCAAGCAACGCAGCGACGATCATCGCAACGCCGCAGAAGTCGCTGGAAGCCGCCGCCGAGGTGGCGCGCGGCAAGGGCATCACACCACTGATTCTGGGCGACGCCATCGAAGGCGAGTCTGCCGAGGTGGCCCGAGTGATGGCGGGGATCGCACGCCAGTGCGCGCTACACGGACAGCCCGCACGGCC
Source organism: Rhodanobacter sp. (assembly GCA_004298015.1). Taxonomy (GTDB): domain Bacteria; phylum Pseudomonadota; class Gammaproteobacteria; order Xanthomonadales; family Rhodanobacteraceae; genus Rhodanobacter. The sequence goes on along the minus strand of SCSE01000046.1, from coordinate 16,279 downwards.
ACCCTGCGTGCTGATCTCCGGCGGTGAAACCACGGTGACGGTGCGCGGCAACGGGCGCGGTGGCCGCAACGCCGAGTTTCTGCTGGCACTGGGTTTGGCGCTCGATGGATATCCGGACATTCATGCCATTGCCTGCGATACCGATGGCATCGACGGCACCGAGGACAATGCCGGTGCGCTGCTGGCACCCGACAGCCTGGATCGTGCACTGGCGCGAGGTATCGATGCCCGTGCGCAGCTGGCCGACAACGACGGCTATGGTTTCTTCTCGGCACTGGATGATCTGGTGGTTACCGGTCCAACCCGGACCAATGTCAACGATTTCCGCGCCATACTGATCACCCACCTGCAAGCAGATCGCACATGACTCCCCCGCCAGCCGGCATCATCTGCTGTCGGCGACTTCCGGCCAACACGGACCACGGCGCTCGATCGGATCGAACCCCATGCAATAGGCCGGTATGCCCGCCGGTAAGGAGGAGTACATGCTGAAGATGCCGCTACCCGACACGGCGGTGCTGGCGTGCCGCGCCGAGATCGTGCACGCGCTGCGCCAGATCGTGCCCGGCGAGGGCGTGATCGACGACGCCAGCGAGTTGTGTGCCTATGAGAGCGATGGGCTGACTGCCTACCGGACACCACCGATGGTGGCCGTGCTCCCGGAAACCACCGAGCAAGTGGTGCAGGTGATGCGCTACTGCCACTCTGCCGGGATCAAGGTGGTACCGCGCGGTGCCGGGACCTCGCTGTCCGGTGGCGCGCTGCCGCTGGAAGATGGCGTGCTGCTGGGGATGGGCAAGTTCAAGCAGGTGCTGGAGATCGATTACGTCAATCGCTGTGCGGTGGTGCAGCCCGGCGTCACCAATCTTGCCATCAGCCACGCGGTGCAGGAGCGCGGCTTCTACTACGCACCGGATCCCTCCAGCCAGATCGCCTGTACCATCGGCGGCAATGTCGGCGAGAACTCTGGCGGAGTGCACTGCCTGAAGTACGGTCTGACCACCAACAATGTCATCGGCCTGGAAATGGTGACTATCGACGGGGAAGTGCTGCGTTTGGGCGGCAAGCACTTTGACGCCAGCGGTTATGATCTGCTCGGGGTGATGGTCGGCTCCGAGGGCATGCTCGGCGTGGTTACCGAGGTGACCGTACGTATCCTGCCGAAGCCACCCGGCGCGCGCGCGGTGCTGATCGGCTTTTCGACCATTGAAGGCGCCGGCGACTGCGTGGCCGACATTATCGCTACCGGCATCATCCCCGGTGGCATGGAGATGATGGACAAACCGGCGACCGCTGCGGCCGAGGCCTTCGTCCACGCCGGCTATCCGCTGGATGCCGAGGCGGTTCTGATCGTCGAGCTGGATGGCTGCGAGGCCGAGGTCGATCACCTGATCCTGGCGGTAGAGAAAATCGCCGGGCGCCACGGCGCCAGCAGCACCCGCGTCAGCCAGTCGGACGACGAGCGCCTGCTGCTCTGGGCCGGCCGCAAGGCCGCCTTCCCGGCGGTGGGGCGGATCTCTCCAGATTATTACTGCATGGACGGTACCATCCCACGCAAACGCATCGGCGAAGTGCTCTCGCGCATGCGCCAGATGCAGGACCAATATGGACTGCGCGTGGCCAATGTATTCCATGCCGGCGACGGCAATCTGCACCCATTGATTCTCTACGACGCCAACCAGCCCGGTGAACTGGATCGGGCCGAGGCGTTCGGTGCCGACATTCTGCGGTTGTGCGTGCAGGTCGGCGGCGTGCTTACCGGAGAGCACGGTGTCGGCGTCGAAAAACGCGATCTGATGGGGACGATGTTCACCGAGATCGATCTCAACCAGCAGCAGCGCCTGAAATGTGCATTCGACCCGCAAGGGCTGCTGAACCCTGGCAAGATGTTCCCCACGCTGCATCGCTGTGCTGAGCTTGGCCGGGTTCATGTGCACGCCGGACAGGTCCGGTTTCCCGACCTTCCGCGGTTCTGAGAGGGGATGAAATGACCGTCTACCGTCCTGCCGATGCCGCCGAAGCCGCCGAAGTGATCGCCGCCGCCGCCGCAGAACGCCAGCCGCTGGAACTGCTCGCCGGTGGCACCAAGCGCGGTCTCGGCCGCCCCATGCGGACGTCGCACAGCCTCGACGCGTCCCGGCTATCTGGCGTCATCGACTACGACCCGCCCGAGCTGCAGCTCACCGCACACGCGGCCACGCCGATGGCGCAGATCGAATCGCTACTGGCGGACAACCGCCAGATGCTGGCGTTCGAACCACCGGACTGGCGTGGCCTGATGGGCAGCCACGGTACGTCGACCTTGGGCGGCGTCATCGCCTGCAATCTTGCCGGCCCGCGTCGGGTGCGCGCAGGCGCGGCGCGGGACCATATCCTCGGATTTTTCGGCGTCAACGGCCGCGGCGAGTCCTGGAAAGCCGGGGGAAAAGTGGTGAAGAACGTCACCGGCTACGATCTGAGCAAGCTGCAATGCGGTGCCTACGGCACCCTTTCGCTGCTGACCCAGATCACGGTGAAAGTGATGCCGCGACCGGAGACCGTCTGCAGCCTGCTGTTCAGAGGCCTGTCGGACGAAGCTGCCATTGCACTGTCGTCGCAGGCGCTGAACACCCCGCAGGAAGTATCGGCGGCCGCGCATCTGCCCGCAGCGGCAGCGCGGCGCTCGCAAGTGACAGCGGTGGCCGACCGCAGCGACACAGTGACGGTATTTCGTCTGGAAGGCCCGACCCCCTCGGTGATCTCCCGTCTGGCGTCGCTGCGAGCGCAGCTTGGTGGTGGTGAGCCGCTGCAGGCCGACGACAGCCGGTTGTTGTGGGACGAAATCGGGGCAGTACGACCACTGTTGGCCGCTCACAACCGCTGCCTGTGGCGGCTATGCCCGACGCCCGCAGCCGCACCCCTGGTGCAGCAGCAGGTGCGTGCCAAGCTTCCCTCCAGTGAGGGATTCTACGACTGGGGCGGCGGCCTGCTCTGGCTGAGTATCGATGCCCGCGAAGCCGGTGCCGATGGCGGCGCGCAGGTGGTCCGCAACGCGCTGCGCCAGGCTGCCGGCCACGCCACGTTGATACTGGCTTCGGACGCGGTGCGGACCAACGTACCGGTGTTTCAGACGCTGCCGGCCCCGCTGGCCGCGCTGAACCAGCGGGTCAAGTACGGTTTCGATCCGCACGGCATCCTCAATCCGGGTCGCATGCGGGAGGACCAATAATCATGCAAACCCACTTCACACAGGCGCAGCTCGCCGATTCCGATACCGCCGTTTCCGAAAAAATTCTGCGCAAGTGCGTGCATTGCGGCTTCTGCACCGCCACCTGTCCAACCTATACGCTGCTGGGGGATGAACTGGACAGCCCGCGCGGGCGGATTTATCTGATCAAGGACATGCTGGAGAACGATCGACCAGCCAGCGATCAGGTGGTCAAACACATCGACCGCTGCCTGTCCTGCCTGTCGTGTATGACCACTTGCCCGTCGGGCGTGAATTACATGCACCTGGTCGATCACGCACGGCGGCACATCGAGAAGACCTACCGTCGCCCCTGGCCGCAGCGGCTACTGCGGGGGTTGCTGGGTGTGGTTCTGCCAAACCCGGCACTGTTTCGCCTGTCGCTGCGCGGCGCGGGACTGCTACGGCCGCTCGCGCGCTGGCTGCCGTTGCGGGTGCAGGTATTGCTCAAGCTGGCGCCGATGCGATTGCCTCGGGCCAGCGCGGTGGACCGGCCGCAAGTGTTTCATGCGCAGGGTGCACGACGCCTGCGGGTGGCCCTGCTCAATGGCTGCGCCCAGCAAGTCATAGCGCCGCAGATCAATGAGGCCACCATCCGCCTGCTGGTCCGGCATGGCTGCGAGGTAGTGGTGGCCGTCGGCGCGGGCTGCTGCGGCGCTTTGCGCCACCACATCGGGCAGGACGGCCACTCTCAGGCGCGTGCCAACATCCTGGCATGGAGTCGCGAGATCGAGAGCGGCGGACTGGATGCAATCGTCATCAATACCTCCGGCTGCGGCACCACGGTGAAAGACTACGGTTTCATGTTCCGTGACGATCCGGAGCTGGCCGAGCCGGCGCGTCAGGTATCGGACCTGGCTCACGACATCACCGAACTGATGGACGAAATCGGACTGCAGGCGCCGTCGGTCGAAACCGGGCTGCGCATTGCCTATCACAGCGCCTGCTCCATGCAGCATGGTCAGCAAATTCGAGACCAGCCCAAACGCCTGCTGAGTGCTGCCGGCTTCACCGTGCTGGACGTGCCGGAAGGACATCTGTGCTGCGGGTCGGCTGGAACCTACAACTTGTTGCAGCCGGCGATCGCCAGCCGCCTTCGGGATCGCAAAGTGGCCAACATCACGCATATCGCCCCGCAATTGGTGGCCACCGGCAATGTGGGCTGCATCACGCAGATTGCCAGTGGCACGGCCATTCCGGTAGTCCACACCGTGGAGCTGCTGGACTGGGTGACGGGCGGCCCGCGACCCGCGGCGCTGCCTGCGACTGCATCGGGGTAATCATCGAAACTGGCTGTTGCCGTTGAACCGTAGTCAACTCAAACCGGAGGGGATCCTATGTTCCATCAATTGCTGAGGCCTATTGGCGGCAGTCTGCCGCTGTCGTTTCTGATCGCGGTGTTGCCGATCGCCGTGGTACTGGTCATGCTCGGCGTGCTGCGACGACCGGCATGGCAGTCGTCGCTGGGTGGCCTGCTGACCGCCCTCGTGATCGCCCTCACCCTGTGGCAGTTCCCTGCTGGGCTGGCCGCCGCAAGCGCTCTCAACGGCGCGGTATTTGCCCTGTGGCCGGTGATGTGGATCGTGTTCACCGCGCTGCTGCTTTACAACATTGCGGTCATCTCGGGGCGTTTCGATGCCTTCCGTGACTGGATGCTGGAGCACCTTCCGGACGACCGGCGGGTGGTACTGGTGCTGATCGGCTTCTGCTTCGGCTGCCTGCTGGAGGGTATCGCCGGCTTCGGCACGCCGGTAGCGATCACCAGCGCGCTGCTGATCCTGGTCGGGTTCCAGCCACTGGAGGCGCTGACCTACACCTTGATTTTCAACACCGCGCCGGTGGCCTTCGGCGCGCTGGGCGTGCCGATCACCGTGCTTGGCCAGGTGACTGGTCTGCCGGCGGTTCAGTTGGGCGCCATGGTGGGACGTCAGTTGCCATTGTTCGCTCTGTTGCTGCCGTTCTACGTGATGGTTGTGTACGGCGGCTGGCGTTCGCTGCGCGCGCTGTGGCCCGTGTTGCTAGTGGCCGGGCTCAGTTTCGCCACCGCCCAGTTCGTGACCTCCAATTACCTCAACTATGCGGTCACCGACGTACTCGCTTCTTTGACCTCGCTGCTGGTAACGCTCGGCTTCCTGCGGCTATGGTCTCCCAAGCCGGATGCCGCGTTTGCCATTCAGCGCCCTGCCACCACGACGCCGCGCACGGTCAAGGGCGTACCCAACTGGCAGGGCTGGATCCCGTGGTTGGTGGTGTCGGTGGTAGTGATTGCGTGGACCTATGCGAAGATTGCCCTGATCGGCCAGCAGGCCGTCGCCTGGCCGGGTCTGGACAAGACCATCTTTATCACCCTGTACGACAAGCCCTATGCCGCCACCTGGGTGTTCCAACCGCTGGGCACCGGCACCGCGATACTGGTAGCTGCAATCATCACGGCGGCGCTGGTCGGCGTCGGACCCGGACGTTTCATGGGGGCGGTCGCCACCACTTGGCGGCAGAGTCGCATCGCGATCCTGACCGTGGTGCTGATCATCGCGCTGGCCTTCCTGATGAACTACTCAGGCATGACCTACACGCTGGGTCTCGGCGTGGCCTCGGTCGGGGTGCTCTATCCGCTGCTGTCCCCGTTCCTGGGCTGGATCGCGGTATTCCTGTCTGGCAGCGATACCTCCGGCAATGCGCTGTTTGGCAATCTGCAGGTGGTGGCCGCCAATCAGCTCGGTCTCAACCCGGTGCTGATCGCCGCCACCAACTCCTCCGGCGGCGTCATGGGCAAGATGATCTCGCCGCAGAACATCGCCACCGGTGTCGCTGTCACCGCGCTTAAAGGGCAGGAAGGCGTGGTGTTCGCCCGCACCTTCAAGCACAGCGTGGTGCTGACCATGCTGCTCGGCCTGCTGGTGATGCTGCAGCAATATGTGGTCCCGTGGATGATTCCCTGAGCATCCGCACCGGCGGCCGGCCATGACGCGCCGGCCATGACGGCCCCGCTGGCGGGCCCGTCATGGCCGGCGCGGGGTTGATCGATCGGCCGGGCGTGCGTGTGGCGAGGAGTCTCAATCGGCAGTTCGCCGAACTCGCGCTCGCGCGTCTTGCGGCAGCGTCCGCTGCAGGTGTTGCCAGTCGCGCTGGTGGCCGGCTGGTGCCGTTTGTGCCCGAGGTGCCCGGCCATCTTCGCATCCAGCGCCCGCTCGACCAGCCACCTGGTCTGCTGCCTGAGCAGGCCGCTCAATACGCAGCCTGTAACCGGGCCATGATGATCGTGCTGTCCTGACGCGGATGCGGTCCGCCATGCAGTGGCAAGATGCGGATGGCATCGAACATGAATTTCAGAGGCTTTTCTGGATACCAGTTGACCCCGAAGCTGGCATTGCGTTCTTGCCCTCCACTGATATCGCCGCTGTTCAAGTCCAGTGTGCTGTACCTTGCCGCCAGTTCCCACGCCCCCCAGCCGCCCTGGGATACGGTATGGCGCGGCGTGATTCCGCCCAGCGTTCCCATGCCTGGTGAGTAGTGTCGCTGCTCACCTGTCAGCGCCAGGCTTGCTTGCACATACCAGCCCGGGAATGTGAGGGTCGGTGCATCTGCCCGATGCACTCGGGTCATCAGATATTCGCTCTGCACTGCCATGGCGTGTGTTTGCAGGAGAGTTTCAAGACCGCGGGTAGAGAATGAGGTGACGTGCCGGATGCTGGAAGTGGTGGCCAGCCTGGTGCCCACGACGAACGATTCCGGCAGATAGCCGAACACCTCCCGGCGACTGCTGTCGGCCCTGCGCCAGGCATAACTTGCCCCGAGCTCCCAGAGAGAGCCAGCCGTCCGCCACGGAGTGACGGTCGCGCGCACACTTTCGCCCCATCGCCCAACCACCCCGGAGGTGGCTGTCTGGTTATAGCCGCCACCGAAAATGCCTGCCGCCAGCGTCCAGCGATCACCATGCGTTGCCATTTGCACACCGATCTTCTTTCCCGGAGAAAGCGCCATTACCGGCAAGGGGCGTTCGGGAAACAGCAGATTCTTCGGCGAGGTGAGATAGGACAGGGAAAACGGCTCCTTGAAGTATCCGCCGGTCACCGTGAGATGCCTGAACCCCCTGTAGCGGATATCGGCGCCGACGAAATAGGTTTTTCCGCTGAAATAGCCGAAGGTGGTCGAGTAGGCCCAGGATGGCGCGATCTGGTCGTGGATATGGACATAGAATCGACGCAGGTTGGTACTGCTGCCAAGCAAGCTGGCATCGCTGACGGCCAGCGGGATGTCGAACTGCCCGTAGCCATCTATGCGCGGCAGCTGGGTGAACGACTTTGGGGCTTCTGCCAGGGCTTGCGGTTTTACCGTCTTTTGTTCGCCGAGGGCTTGCTGCTGCTTTAGCCTGGCGTACTGAGCGTCCGTAATGGTGTGGTTTGCGTGGAGTACATCCAGCAAGTCGCTGGCATTTGCCCGGGCCGTGCCGGTAGCGCCCCCTGCCAGCCCGACCAGTATTGCGACGAGTGCTTGCCGCAGTGGAAGTCTCATCATGTCTCCTTTCTCCTCGTCTGAAAGTCGTTATCTGAAAGTCGCTATATATATCTTTATATAACGGTAACCACGACCGTACGTCGCCCCTTGGACTCACGCGGGACGCGGCATGCCTGCGGCCGTTGTTTGCATCGGGGCCCTGCCCGCCGATGGAATCGCGCCCCTGGCGTTGCGCGCAAACAGATGCACATGCTCAGGCGGCACGCTGATTTGCAGCATGTCGCCGAGCTGCCAATCGTTGCGCGCCAACGGCGGCAACAAGGCCTGCATGGTCACCCCTGCGGCACTCCGCAGCCATAGTCGCTGGCAAAGGCCTTCACGGCGCCGCCGCACCAGGGTCATCGGGCCCCCATTACGAACAGGCTCCACATCAATCGCCTCGGCAGCTATTGCCACGCGAACTTCGCTGTCCCGACCCAGTTCGGTGGGCGGGGATGCGCGCAAACGCAGCCCGCCACAGTCCAGCTCGACCAGTGCACCGTGTCGCCCCAATACCGTAGCGGGATGGATGTTGCTGATCCCCAGCAACTGCGCTGCCGCGACATTGACCGGTCGCCGAAACACCTCAGCCGGTGATCCCTGCTGAATGACCTGACCGTCCGCCAGAAGCGCGACGCTATCGGCCAGCGTCGCCAGATGCGGGTCGTGGCTGGCAACCAGGGCGGGCACCCCGCTGCGCCGTATCCCGATCAGCAGTTCGTCGATGACATCGTCGCGGGTCACCGGGTCCAGTGCCGAGGTAGGTTCGTCGAGCAGCAGAAGTTGTGGTTGTCGTGCGAGCGCCCGAGCGAGCGCCACACGTTGCAATTGACCGCCGGAGATCTGCCGTGGCCATCGATCGGCCAACCCGGCAAGACCGAGCTCATCGAGCAGTTGCATCGCCCGCGAGCGGCGCTGGAGTCGGGAGCCGTCAAGCGCGAAAGCCACGTTTTGCCAAACCCGCAAATGGGGAAACAGCGCGCAGCCCTGCGGCAGATAACCTACCGGACGATGTTGTACTGGCCAGCCGCCCCATGGCTCGCCATGCCCCGGCAACAGTCCTGCGATCGCCCTGAGCAGACTGGTCTTGCCACTGCCGGACACGCCGTGCAAAACAGTGAAGCCGTCAAGCTGCAGCTTTGCATCCAGAGGCAACGGCTGTTGCAGGCGATAATGCACGTGCATGCTCAATAAACCGGTTGGCGCCGCGACAGCAGGCCCAACGCGAGAGGTAGCGGCAGCGCCACGACGAAGAACAGCCAAAGCAACGGGTAGACGGCATCGAGCCCACTATCCTGCAGGTTGGTCCACAGTTTTACCGGGATGCCTTGCGGGAAGTAGGCGACGATCAGCACGATCCCGAACTCGCCCATCGCACGGACCCAGGCCAGTGCCAGCCCGGAGGCCAGTCCCAACCCGGCGAGTGGGAATGTCACCCGCCAGAACGACTGCCATGGCCCCCGGCCCAGGGTGAGCGCCATCTGCTCGAGTTCGCGCGGGACGCCTTCGAAGGCGGATCTGGCGGTCACAATGTAGTACGGCGCCGCCCCGTAGACCTGGGCCAGCACAAAAGCCTGGGGGGTATTGGTCAATTCCAGGCCCAGCCGGCGCAGTGGCTCGCCGAGCCAGCCATAGGGGCCGAACACCATCGCCAGCAGCAAACCCATGGCCAGCGGTGGCGCCAACAAGGGCAACAGGGTCAGTGCGTCGATGAGGACCTTGCCGCGGAATTGGCAGCGTGCCAGCCACCATGCCAACGGGGTGCCGAATACGACCACGATGATCAACGCCAGCAGCGTGTAAAGCACTGAAACGCTGATCGCCGCGACATCGCCCGGCTGGAAATGCATTCGCAACCAGGGGGTGCTGACCAGCAATCCAGCAAATGGCAATACCAGCACCACAAGTGCCAGTGCGCCGATCCAGTAAACCCAGCTGGCTTTTGCCATGGCGAGCAGCTCAGCGAGCAGGCCAGAGCGCATGGCCCTTGGGCTTGCTGTAGCCATAAGCCGACAACAGTTCCTGCCCCTTGGCACTGCGCAGAAAGTCGACGAATTGGGCGGCAAGCCGGGGGTGTGCGGCATTCTTGAGTACACCGGCATAGAACACCAGGGGTTGCGGTGCGAGTTCGACCGCCTTGCCATTCGGCTGGTGGATGGAAAAATGGGCCCGGCTGTACCACCTCGCAATCATCGCCGGGTTGGAAAGGTTGATTTCGTCCGGTAGCGGGACATAGGACAGATGCTGAGAAATCGCTGCGCTCAGGTAACCCGATGAGGCATCAAGCTGGCCGGATTGCAATCGCGAAAGCAGGGAAGGTTCGGCGAAGACCTGTTTCGCATTCTGTACCGGACCCAGAATCTTCGCAGCCAGTCCCGGCTGCTTGTAATAGCGTTCTGCCAGTTGCATCGCGAAAATGATGTTGCGTCCCTGTGGGTCCACTGCGGGGTCGGTGCGCCCGAAACGCAGGCCAGGCGTTTGCAGCACTTCATACCAGGGCTTCCCCCCATGACGTGCTGCTTGCAGGGCTTTTGCGTAGTGACTGTGCTTGCTGTAGGCGATCACCATCTGCGTGCTGGCGACGGGCACGGCTTCGCCCAGCAAACCCGCCTTCTGCAGAATTTCCACCGGTCCCGCCGTGATGGAGACGAAGACATCGGCCCGTTGTTGCCGAGCCGCCAGGAGCCGGGCCAGACCATAGGCCCCGTGTCCCATGCCCTGGAAGGTACTGGCGTGCATGCTGTCGAACCTCGGCCCCAGGCCCTTGTCCATCACGGCGCCCATCGAGCCCGCATAGGCTACCGTCAGGGGCGTGGTCGCCGACGCAACCTCCGGATGGCCTGTCATCGCTATAGCAAAAACTAATAACGCTATGGGTGCGGAACGCCGGGCCTGCTTTGTCCACATGATTCACTCTCTCTCTCTCGGTAATTGTTCGGGATCCGAGTCGACGCCGCGACTCAGACGTTGACCGCGACGATGACGTGTGACGCCTTGACAAGGGCACACGCACGTACGCCGGGCCGCAGGCCAAGCTCGCGCACGCTGTCGTTGGTGACGATCGCGGTCATTCGCTTGCCGCCGGGGAGTGTCAAGGTAACTTCGGCGTTGACGGCACCCTCCTCCACCCTCTCGACCTTCCCGCACAAGCGATTCCGGGCACTGGTCTTGATCGTCTCCCCCGTGGTCAGGACTACCCATGGCGCCTTCACCAGGGCATACGCCGTCCCGCCTGGCTGAAGCGCAAGATTCTCCACGCTGGCGTTGGTGATGACAGCGACCAATTCGTCTCCCCCGCCGATATCCAGTACCACTTCGGCGTTGACCGCACCCAGCGTTACGGACTTGACCTTCCCGACCAATTCATTGCGGGCACTTGTACGCATTCCCCACCCCCGCATCACGTCAAAGAAATGTTCGAAATCTGCGATGCCAACGCCCAGTCGGACCAGGAAGTCCTGGAACTGGGCTTCCGCGGCACGGTACACCTCGATCACCTGCAGACCTCGCTCGGTCAATCGCGTGCCGCCACCGTGACGCCCCCCGGTCGTCCGCTCCACCAGCACGCCATCTGCGAGGTTATTCATCCCGTCTACGGCGTCCCAGGCTGCCTTGTAACTCATGCCCATGTCGCGAGCGGCCTGGCTTATCGATCCGCCGCGATGGATGCATTCCAGTAGTTCGATACGGCCGTGTCCAATCGCACTGGATCCGGGCTGGGTCAGCCAAAAACGACCTTCGGCTTTTAGGGGGCGCGAATTCATGATTCGTTATATAATCTTTTTTATAACGCCTGTCCACCAAGGTGTTGCCGCGCTTGTATGCTTTCGCTTCAACCGCTGCGGTGGAGCGAGGCGCTCAGCGGGTGAGACGCGCAGCGTGCGTGGGTCCACCTCGCCGCAAAGCGCACTTCCCGCTTCCGCAAAATCCAGATCCCTCTCCACCAGCCGGTATCCGCCGGCCCTGCTCGCTACCGTGTCTCGACTGCCGCTGCCGGTAAGCTGCTCGACGATGCGCAAGGTCTCTGCAACTGAGCAACGCGCGTTTCGATCATCTTTCTGGCTTGGCGCTGTACCGTACTGGACAGTCCGCGCCCAAGGGCAACCGGCTAACCCTGCTGACAGCGACACAATTGTCGCCGGTGAAAGCGGCCGTCTGGCCGCATGTGCAGGACACCGGCGACCCAGCGCAGTCTTCTCCACGGGGGTTTACCGTTGGATTGCCTTGTCTTGTCTCGAAACCTGCTGCTGCAGAGTAGCCAAGCTAGCCAAGCTCCTGGACCTCAGGTCCCCGCAAGTGGCCGGCGGCGGGTCGGCGTCCGCTTGGTGGCTTTTTGTGCCGTGGTCTTTTTCTTCGTTGGTGCGCTGGCAGATTTTCGGGTGGCTGCCGGGCGCGCCGCTTTCTTCGGGGCCTGCTTCGCCGGCGTCCGCTTTTTGCTGGCCAGGCTCTGCTGCAGCAGAGCCATGAAATCCACCACGTTGGTAGTCGCGTTTTCCGGCATCTCCGCCTCGTCAGCGGGTGGCGGTGTGACCATACCTTTGGACTTCAGTCGTTTCTGGATGATCTTGCGCAGGCGGTCGCGAAATTCGTCGCGGTAGTCGCCCGGTTTCCAGTCGCCGCTCATCGAATCGATCAGCTGTTCGGCCATCTGCATTTCTTTCGGCGAGATACGGTATCTGGAAGCGGCACCTTCGGGGATCCTGTAGTCGCTTATGTCCACCAGTTCCTGTGGGTAGCGCAGCAACACGAGCATCAGCGCGTTACCCTTGGGGATCACTGCCGACAGATATTCACGTGTGCGAATGACTACCCGCGCAATTCCTATCTTGCCGGTTCGCATGAGCGTTTCGCGAAAAAGTACGTAGCCCTTCTCCGCTTTCTTGCCCGGTACGAGCACGTAAGGCTTCTCGAAATATTCGGGCCCGATCGCGTCCGCATCGACGAAGGTCTGCACCTCCACCACTTCGCGACCTTTTGAGGCCGCCGACTTGATATCTTCAGGCTTCAATACGACGTAACTGTCCTTCTTGTATTCGAAGGCCTTGACGATTTCCTTCCATGGGACTTCCTCGCCGGTTTCAGCGTTGACGCGCTCATAGCGCACCGGAGCATTGCTGCGGCTATCCAGCATACGGAAATGCAAGTCGACACTGCGTTCGGCCGCCATCAGGGAAACCGGCACGTTGAGCAGGCCGAATGAAAGGGTTCCAGTCCAGATGGGGCGTGCCATGTCATAGGGTCTCCGGCGAAGCGTGTTCGGTCAGATGTCTTCTTTGGGCGGGTCTTCAACGCCTTCTTCGCCGCTGCGGCGCACCCACCCCGCTGCCTTTCGCTGGCAGGCAGCCTTTTGTCTTGGTTAGTGGCGCCCAAGGGCTGCTCCTCAGGCTTTGTAGGGCTCCTTCGCACAGCTGTCCCACTATTCCTGTCGTGGTGTCTACGAGCTGTCAAATACCCGAAGGCGATGAACGCTTCACTCGGGGCGCACGGCGCGTTCGCTAGCGTTTTGTACTCACCCGTTGTTTGCGACGAGGGAGATTGCGGCCATGCCCGCCTGCAAACGTGCATCGCGTACCGGCGAAACCCTCACGCGGCTGCGTGCCACCCAGGCCGCGATGGATGATGCCGCCCCGGAAACGAAGCCGAAACTGGCCTCCAAGAAGGCCATCCCAAAGGCAGGGATGGATGGAGCGACGGACTGATCATGAGCGGTCTTCGAGAATACCAACGCAAACGTGATTTTGCCGTAACGCGTGAACCTGTCGACAACGATCGACGTACTCTCGGCCACCGTACGATCTTTGTGGTGCAACTCCATCATGCGAGTCGCCGTCACTTCGATTTCCGGCTGCAGGTCGGCGATGTACTGAAAAGCTGGGCGATTCCGAAGGGGCCAAGCTACGACCCCAAGGTGAAGCGTTTGGCCGTCGAGGTAGAGGATCATCCGGTTTCCTACGCCACCTTCGAGGGCGACATCGAACACGGCTACGGCAAAGGTCATGTCGATCAGTTCGACGTCGGCATATGGACAACCGAAGGCGACGCCGAAGCCCAGCTGCGGAAGGGGCATCTGCGCTTTGAGCTGTTCGGCAAGCGGCTTCGAGGTGGCTGGCACCTTGTGCGCAGCCACCGAAAGGAACGCCAGCCCGCCTGGTTTCTGATCAAGGCGCAGGATGCATTCGCCGGTGACGTCGAAGCCGACGATCTGCTCGACGCGAAAATGATCCGCAGCACCCGAAGCGCAGCGAAAACGCCAGCGACCAAGGCAACTGCGAGAAAGTCCACTGCGCGCAAAAGATCTATCCCGAAGGCGAAGAAAGCTCCGCGGCTGCGGCTGGCCAGGGCGGCGAGTGCGCTGGCCGGCGCGCTCGCCGCGCCGCCTAGCCATGCCTTCTTCAAACCTGAGCTGGCGCGCCTCCGCGAGTTTCCGCCCGGCGGCGAGCAATGGCTACACGAAGTGAAGTGGGATGGCTACCGTATCCTCGGGGCGATCGCTGACGGCGAGGTGAAGTTGTGGTCACGCAATGCATTGACATGGAACGATCGATTGCCCGATGTCGTGCAAGCACTGATGTCGCTGGGGCTGCGCTCTGCCCGGCTCGATGGTGAGCTGGTTGCGCTGGATGCGCACGGACACAGCGATTTCAACGGGCTGCAGCAGACGCTGTCGGGTGAGGCTCAACTGCCGTTGGTCTATGTACTGTTCGACCTGCCCTACTTCGAAGGTAGCGACCTGTCGCAAGTGACATTGCTGCAGCGCAAGCAGTTGCTGCAACAGTTGCTGGCACACGCGCCACGCCATCTGGCCTTCAGCACCCACGCGATCGGCGACGGTGCAGGCGCTTTCCGGATAGCTACCGAACAGCAATTGGAAGGCATCGTTTCCAAGCGCGTCGATTCGCCCTACAGGGCTGGACGTGGCGATGATTGGTTGAAAATAAAACGCTTGGAAAGCGATGAGTTTGCGGTGGTCGGTTACACGCCACCCAAGGGCCATCGCCAAGGTTTGGGCTCGCTGCTGCTGGCCCGACCCGATCCCTCGGTGAAATGCGGTTGGACTTATGCCGGCCGTGTCGGCACCGGTTTTTCAGATGCCGAGTTACGCCAGCTGAGCCAGACCCTGATGGGCAAGAGCAGCGCCAGACCTGCCGTGGCAATCACCGGGATCGATTCCTTGCTGCGCCACGCGCGCTGGGTCAAGCCCACCGCCGTGGCCGAGGTGTATTACCGCGGCATCGGCAACAACAACCTGCTGCGCCAACCGAGCCTGAAAACCATGCGAACCGACAAGACCGCCGCAGAGCTGGCTGATTCCGATCGTCCCCGTTCTGTCCCGCCAACGAAAACGACGGCACGCCGCAAGAGGCGCAGGGTTTCCGTCGCGGAGGCCGATATCACGATCAGCCATCCCGATCGGGAGGTGTATCCGGACGACGGCATCACCAAGCAGGATGTTGCCGACTACTACCGCCGCGTGATGGATTGGTTCTTGCCGGGGGTAGTGGATCGCGCCACCTCGGTCCTGCGCTGTCCGGAAGGCACAGCGAAAACCTGCTTCTTCCAGAAGCACCTTATCTCCGGGCTGAAACACGTGGGCAGCGCAAAACTGCAGGAAGCGTCAGGCACCAAGGCAACCTACATCTATCCTCGCGATGCAAGCTCGGTACTCGAACTGGTGCAGTTCGGCGTGCTGGAATTCCACCCGTGGGGCTCGACCATAGAGCAGCCAGATCGCGCCGACCGCGTGGTGTTCGACCTGGATCCGGGCGATGATGTCGCCTGGCATCGCGTCGTGGCGGCAGCGCGGCTGCTGCGGCGGCAGCTGACGCAGCTCGGGCTGGTTTCGTTTCTGCGTACCACGGGCGGCAAAGGCTTGCACGTGGTGGTGCCGCTGAATCCCGGCTGTTCGTGGGCGCGGGTGAAGGATTTTGCCCATGCATTTGCCAGTACGCTGGCGCAAGCGTACCCGCTGGAGTTCACCGCCAGCGCCAGCAAGGTGTCGCGCCGCGGCAAGATCTATGTGGATTACCTGCGCAACAGCCGCGGAGCCACCAGTGTGGCGTCGTACTCACTTCGCGCCCGCCCCGGTGCGCCAGTTGCCATGCCGCTGCGCTGGAGCGAGCTGGGCCGGTTGAAAAGCGGCCACGCCTTCACTATTCGATCGGCGCCTCGGCGACTTGCACGACTGCGTGCCGACCCGTGGGCCGGCATCGACACAGTGCGCCAGGATCTCGAGGAGATCATGAAGCAACTCGGATGAAGCCGGGATTCGCCGGCTCTAGGAGCCTGTCGGACTTGTGGAATCGAAAGCGGAAATTTGCCTGAGCGAGGACAGATTTTCGACGATTCGTCGGCCGATAGTCGTTCTATCGACCAAGAAACGGCGGAAATATGGACCGCGCAGGCAGATTTGCAGCCGATTTTTCATAGGTCCGACCGGCTCCTAGGAGCGTGGGCCGTAGAAATCTTCGGGCTGCGATTGTGCTCTCATCCATAGGCTGAGTCTCTCGTCAGGCTTGCATAGAACCACTATGCGCTCCTTCCGATAGACCCATCCTATGG
>SCSE01000001.1 GCA_004298015.1 Rhodanobacter sp. | reverse complement strand
TCAATCACTTGCAACCGATTCCTCGTGTTGCTCCGAAGACATTTCGTCGTCGGTGAGCCGCCCATTCTACATCGCTTTCGCTGACCGTCAACACCTTTTCGTTGACTCTTTTTCCGATCCGCTCAGCACCCCTCGCCACAATCCGGCTCGGCGAAGGGGCGAGAATCATAGCGCCGGATCGCGCTCGTGTGAAGGGGCAGTCTCACATTTTTTGGCAGAAATTTTGATGTTCATGCAAGTCATGAGGCGGAGACTGCACGTACTCCCAGGCTTCTACGCTGCGTGGCGACGTGCTGGCGTCAGTGGCTGTTGACCGGGCGATCGCATCCGGCACATCCAGCAGACCCGCCCGATAGGGAATCAGATCCGCAATGCCCAGTGTTTCCAACAAGTCCCAGTCGTCTTCAAAGGGGATGAACTGGCGCATAGGGTGCTCCTCACATGTTTGCGTGCCTTGCAGACAGGCACGTGAACATCAGAGCAGATGGCCCGGCCACTGCGCGGGCAGGATCGGGCCATTTACGGGCAACGGTCGACAATCAGTCGATTTCGATCATCTCGAAATCGTCCTTGGTGGTGCCGCAGTCCGGACAGGTCCAGGTATCGGGCACGTCTTCCCAGCGCGTACCCGCGGGGATGCCCTCATCGGGAACACCCTCGGCTTCGTCATAGATATAGCCACACACGACGCACATCCACTTGCGCTGGGCTACGGTGTCGGTGGAACTCTGGCTCATGTCAATCTTCTTCAGGTCGCGATGGAATGGCACATTCTCGCAACTCGCCCGACAATGCGAAAGCGTGCGGCGCTGCCGCCAACCGCCGAACCCACCGGGAGAACAGGCCTTGACTACCTTTACCGCACGGCCAGGCAACGGCCTGTATGCCATTACCGATGGCCCGCGCCCGGATCTGCTCGTGATAGTCGCCGAAGCGCTTGTCGGCGGCGTCCGCGCCCTGCAGTACCGTGACCTGAGCAACGACAGTTTGCGGCGCCATGCCGAAGCGTCCGCCCTCAACATCTTGTGCCGCGATCATGGCGTGCCGTTGATCATCGACCACGATATCGCCCTGGCGCGAGCGGTCGGTGCGGCCGGCGTACACCTGGGCAGCGAGGACGATGACCTTGCGGCCGTACGCGCCGAACTGGGTGAACATGCGCTGGTCGGTGTTTCCTGCTACGGCTCGTTGCCGCGTGCACGGGCTGCAGCAAGGGGCGGTGCCAGCTATGTATCGTTTGGCGCCTTTTTCCCGTCACCCAGCAAACCGCAGGCCACCCAGGTGCCCATCGAGCTGTTGCGGCAAAGCGCCATGCTCGACGTGCCGCGGGTGGCGATCGGCGGCATCACCCCCGACAATGGGCGTTCATTGATCGATGCGGGCGCCGATTACCTGGCGGTGATATCGGCGCTCTTCGGCGCTGCCGATGTCCGCCATGCGGCGCAACGCTTCGGCGATTTGTTTTCATCCATTGACGAAACATCCCCATGACCAGCAACCACGAATTGTTCCAGCGCGCCGAAAAACTCATGCCGGGCGGCGTCAACTCACCGGTCCGCGCCTTCCGCTCGGTCGGCGGCGAGCCTTTCTTTACGGCGCGGGCGGATGGCCCGTATCTGTGGGATGTCGAAGGCACACGCTATATCGACTACGTCGGCTCATGGGGGCCGATGATCGCCGGCCACAACCACCCCGCGGTCCGCGCAGCAGTCGCCCGCTCGATCGAGAACGGACTTTCGTTCGGCACGCCCTGCCCGGCCGAGGTCACCATGGCCGAAACCATCGCGCGACTGGTGCCGTCGATGGCGATGGTGCGGATGGTCAACTCCGGTACCGAAGCGACGATGTCGGCGATTCGTCTCGCCCGCGGCGCCACCGGCCGCAACAACATCGTCAAATTCGAGGGCTGCTACCACGGCCACGGTGACAGCTTTCTGGTCAAGGCCGGCTCTGGCGCACTGACGTTCGGGGTGCCGACGTCGCCGGGCGTGCCCAAGGCGAATGCCGATCTCACACTCACCCTGCCCTACAACGATCTCGACGCGGCCAGGGCACTGTTCGCCGAGCGTGGTGAGAGCATCGCCGGGCTGATCATCGAACCGGTGGCCGGCAACATGAACTGCATTCTGCCCATGGAAGGCTACCTGCAAGGCCTCCGCGAGCTGTGTGACCGGCATCGCACCATCCTGATCTTCGACGAAGTGATGACCGGATTTCGTGTCGCGCTGGGCGGGGCGCAAGCACATTACGGCGTGACGCCGGACCTGACCACCTTCGGCAAGATCATCGGCGGTGGCATGCCGGTAGGTGCCTACGGCGGGCGACGGGACCTGATGGAACAGATCGCGCCGGCGGGCCCGATCTATCAGGCGGGCACCTTGAGCGGCAACCCGGTGGCGATGGCTGCGGGCCTGGCCATGCTGGAACTGATCCAGGCACCGGGTTTCCACGACACCCTGGCGGATCGGACACGCCGGCTCTGCGATGGCCTGCAAGCCGTGGCCGACGAGGCCCACATCGCGTTCACCACCAATCACGTCGGCGGTATGTTCGGCCTGTTCTTTTCAGCCGAACCGGTAACCTGTTTCGCCCAGGCCACCGCGTGCGACGTCAGCATGTTCAACCGTTTCTTCCACGGCATGTTGCGTCGCGGCGTCTACCTGGCACCCAGCGCCTACGAGGCCGGCTTCATGTCGGCGGCACACAGCGACGACGATATCGCGTTCACCCTGGATGCCGCGCGCGACGCCCTGCGCGAAGCAAAAGACACCTGAGCGGACTGCCCATGCAAGCACCCGCAGCACCACATTCCGGTGGATTCGAACCTGCTTCTGGCGCCGCCTGGCGAGCGCGCTGGTTCCATATCATCTTTGGGCATGAGGATGGCGCCGGGCGCCGCTTCGACGTCGCGCTGATCATCGCCATCGTCGCCAGCATCGCTGTTGCCGTGCTGGATTCGGTGACCACGCTGCACCTGCGGCTGGGCATGCTGTTCTATGCGCTGGAATGGTTTTTCACCCTCGCATTCACCCTGGAATACCTGGTGCGGCTTGCCGTAGTCGATCGTCCAACACGTTATGCGCGAAGTTTTTTTGGCGTGGTCGACCTGTTGTCGATCCTGCCGACCTTCATCAGCCTGGTGCTGGCAGGCAGCCAGTACCTGCTGGTCGTCAGGGCGCTGCGCATCCTGCGCATCTTCCGCATCCTCAAGCTGACGCGCTATGTCGGCGAAGCCAATCTGCTGTGGTCGACGCTCGCACGAACCCGCCGCAAGGTACTGATCTTCGTCAGCACGATTTTCACCCTGGTGCTGATCTTTGGTGCGTTGATGTACCTGATCGAGGGGCCGGAGAACGGATTCACCTCGATTCCGACCTCGATGTATTGGGCAGTGGTGACCATGACCACCGTCGGATTCGGGGACATCACCCCCAAGACCGTGCTCGGCCAGCTGCTTACCTCGCTGATCATGCTGATCGGCTACAGCATCATTGCGGTACCGACCGGGATCTTCACCGCGGAACTGGCGTCAGGCATCCGCGCGCAAAAATCCGGGGTGCGCTGCCAGACATGCCGACGCGATGGCCACGACGACGACGCCATGTTCTGCAAGGCCTGCGGCGCGCAGCTACCGGCTCGCCAGGATTGAGACCGGACGTCCGGCGCTACCAGACACCGGTATTCGGCATCGAAGACCATGGCTCGGATGGCGGCAATGCCTCGCCTTTCTGCAACAACTCGATCGAGATCAGGTCCGGCGAGCGAACAAAGGCCATGTGCCCGTCGCGGGGCGGTCGATTGATGGTTATGCCCATCGACTGCAGGTGCTCGCAAACGGCATAGATGTCGTCCACGCGAAACGCCAGATGGCCGAAATTGCGCGCCGAGCCGTAGTCTTCGTCAGCATCCCAGTTCCAGGTCAGCTCAACCTCGGCATCGGGACTCTCCGGCGCGGCAAGGTAGATCAGGGTGAAGCGACCGGCCTGATGGTCGCTGCGGCGCACCTCGTGGAGCCCGAGACCTTCGCCATAGAAGCGCAACGAGGCGTCCAGGTCACGGACGCGGACCATGCTGTGCAGATATTTCATCGGGGAATACTCCTGCGGGAAGTGTCGGGCAACCTGGTCAGGCTGCCACAAAATCTTGCAAAGCCGCGTGCAGGCGCTCAAGGCCGGCGTGCAGCTCTTCGTCAGTGATCGTCAATGGCGGCACGAAGCGCAGCACATCCGGGCCGGCCTGCAGCAGCAGCAGGCCATGGTTTGCGGCATGATCGAGAATCGCACCTGCGCGGCCCTGATATGCATCGCGCAGCACCGCACCGATCATCAAGCCTCGCCCACGCACTTCTGCAAACAGGCCCAGCTCTTTGTTGATCTGATCCAGCCCCGTACGCAATGCCTGTGCCTGGCGCACCACGTTGATCTGCACGGCAGGCGAGGCGAGCTTGGCCAGCGCGACACGTGCCACCGCGGCCGCCATCGGGTTGCCTCCGAACGTGGTGCCATGTGAGCCGTATTGCATGACCTCGGCCACCTTTGGACCAGCCAGCATTGCACCGATCGGGAAGCCGCAACCGAGCGCCTTGGCCAGCGTCACGATATCCGGCCGAACCGCGTCATGGGCATGCGCGAACAGCGTGCCGGTGCGACCCATGCCGCACTGGATTTCATCCAGCACCAAGAGCGCATCGTGTGCATCGCACAATTGACGCACGCGCTGCAAAAACCCGGGGGCAGCGGGAACCACGCCACCTTCACCCTGTACCGGCTCGAGCATGACGGCGGCAATGCCGCCCTCGGTGAAAGCCTTTTCCAGGCTCCCGGCGTCGTTGAATTTCAGGTAACGGAAACCACTGGGCAATGGTTCATAGCCTTCCTGGTATTTCGGTTGCGCGGTGGCCGTGACCGTGGCCAGCGTGCGGCCGTGGAACGAGCCCGTAAACGTGATGATGGTGCGCTGTTCCGGTGGGCGACCCTGGCTCGCCGCCCACTTGCGCACCAGCTTGATCGCCGCCTCATTCGCCTCGGCCCCGGAGTTGCACAGAAAGACCCGCTCGGCAAACCCCGATGCCAGCACCAGTTCTTCGGCCAATCGCAGCGGCGGCTCGGTATAGAAAACATTGCTGCTATGCCAGAGCTTGTGCGCCTGCGCGGTCAACGCGGCGAGCAAGTCCGGGTCCTGGTGGCCCAGCGCGTTGACTGCGATGCCGGCACCAAAATCGACGTATTCGCGACCCTGCGTGTCCCACAACCGGGCACCTTTGCCGTGATCGAGCACCAGCTCGCGCGGCTTGTACACCGGCAGCCAGTAACGTTGACCAAGCTCGGTCAAGGAAGTCGAAGATGAGTCCTGCAAGGGCATGTTGCACTCCGCGGGCCGCCACATGGCGCCGCCATCATGTGATTTGTGGCTATTGTCGCGCATCCGGCATGCCTGCACGGCAGCAAAGTCATCCAGACTGCCCGGTTTGCCGGGCGAATTTTTCGGAACACCCATCGACAGCCATACCGTACTTCCGATCAAGACTTGATCACCCGGAAGGCCGGGGGGCTACGGCAACCGCGTCAGTCGAGAAAAAGATCCGGCATCAGGCTCGCACCGGCTTGCACCGCGTAACGATCGAATTCGGTCACGCCCGATTGCTGCAGAATTTCCTCGTCGATCGCGAAATGGCCGGTGAAATCGCGCGCGCGCCGGCAAAGAATGACATGTGCTGCATCGGCTACGATCTCCGGCGTTCGGCATTGCTCGGCCCGCACCCCGTCG
Organism: Rhodanobacter sp.; assembly: GCA_004298015.1. Classification (GTDB taxonomy): domain Bacteria; phylum Pseudomonadota; class Gammaproteobacteria; order Xanthomonadales; family Rhodanobacteraceae; genus Rhodanobacter. The sequence goes on along the minus strand of SCSE01000001.1, from coordinate 145,440 downwards.
ATCATGCCGATCGCCGCCGTGGCAATCACCGTGCGCGGCCACAGCGCATTCACCGCGATGCCCAGCGCGGCAAATTCGGCACTCATCCCCAGCACGCACAGGCTCATGCCGTACTTGGCGATGGTGTAGGCCGTATGTGGCGCAAACCACTTGGGATCCAGATTCGGCGGCGGCGACAGCATCAGCACGTGGGGATTGTCCGCCTGACGCAAATACGGAAGGCAACTTTGGGTGACCAGGAAGGTGCCGCGCGTATTGACCTGATGCATCAGGTCGAAGCGTTTCATCGGCGTCTCGGCGGTCCCGGCCAGCCAGATCGCACTGGCGTTGTTGACCACGATGTCGATCCCGCCAAAATGCTCGGCCGCCTCGGCCACGGCGGCCCGCACCTGGGTTTCCTCGCGGATATCCACCTGCAATGCCAGTGCCCGGCCACCCGCTGCCTCGATGGCCGCAGCGGCGGTATGGATGGTGCCCGGGAGCTTCGGATTGGGCACGACGCTTTTCGCCGCAATCACGATATTGGCACCGTCTCGCGCCGCACGCAGGGCGATCGCCAGGCCGATACCGCGCGAGGCACCGGTGATGAATAAGGTCTTGCCGGCAAGACTGCTCATGGGAACCGGACTCCGTCATCGAAAACGGCAGTTTAAGGCTTCATGTCCAGATCGGTGATATGCGGTGCGCCGGGCCGCTCAGGATTTCTGGAATCGCGGCAGGATGTCGCGCAACGCCGCGAGCCGCTGTACCGGTTCATCGAGTTCAAGCATGCGTTGTTGTTCGGCCGGATCCAGCGGTAGCAGTTCGGCCAGTCGGAAACCCAGCCAGCTGGCGTCCTCATAGGTGTCGCGCGCCACGTGCCGCCATTGCGGCGCCATCGTCTCGATCAGGCGCTCGAGAATGCCCTGCAGCAGGGCAAACTCCACTGGCACCTGCACCTCTGGCTCCAGTGGCCAGACATCCACCTCACCACGCAACAGGCCATCGTTGCGCACGCGGCTGCGCACGGCCCGGAAGCGCGAGTCGCCGGTAACCACGATATTGAGCAAGCCCTCTTCGTCGCGGTGAAAATCGCTGATCCGGGCAATCGTGCCCACCGCCGCGGGCAACACCGGTTCACGACGCTGTGCACCGTCCAGGCTCATGCACACGCCGAAGCCGGTGCCGTGGCGGGTGCACTCGCGCACCAGGTCGAGATAGCGTGGCTCAAAGATGCGCAACTGCAGCTGTCCACCGGGGAACAACACGGTGGACAGCGGAAACAGCGGTATCTCGACGAGAGGGGATGGCGCGACCATGGCGTCAGTTTAACCAGCCAACGCGAGACCGTGCCGGGTCCACCATCGCATCCGACTCAATCGCGTTGCAGGCGTTCGACAAAACGCCGCGGCGCCGCCTCGAAACCGCCATTGGACATGAAGATCACCTGGTCGCCCGGCTGCACCTGCGCGCGCAGGCTGTCGATCAAGGCATCCACCGTCGGAACCGTTGTACCGTGGCCGGTCAATGCCGCCGTGACTGCCGCCGCATCCCAGGGTAACTCGGCCCGCTGCAGGAACAGCACGTGGTCGGCGTCGGCCAGGGAAGGCGCCAGTGCCGCCGCGTGGGCACCCTGCCGCATCGAGTTCGAGCGCGGCTCCAGCGCCACCCAGATACGTGCATCGCCCACTTTCGCGCGCAGACCGGCCAGCGTAGTGGCGATGGCAGTGGGATGGTGGGCAAAATCGTCGTAGACCCGCACGCCGCCGACCTCGCCGACCAGCTCCATCCGGCGTTTGACACTGTCGAATTCGGCAAATGCCGGCAACAGGAGTTGCGCATCCGCACCTGCTGCCGCGGCCGCCGCCAGGGCGGCCAGTGCATTCATCACGTTGTGGTTGCCGAGCAGCGACCAGTGCACCTCGCCGATCCTTGCATCGCGGTGATGCACCGAAAACACCGAGCCATCCGCGGCGATCAGTCGCGCCTGCCAATCGCCCTTGCCTACACCGAAAGTTTCCGCCGGCGTCCAGCACCCCATCGCCAGCACCTCGGCCAGACGCTCATCATGGGCGTTGACGATCAGCCGGCCGTTGCCCGGCACCGTGCGCACGAGGTGATGGAACTGGCGCTGGATCGCGGCCACGTCCGGAAAGATGTCGGCATGGTCGTATTCGAGGTTGTTGAGGATCGCGATGCGGGGCCGGTAATGCACGAACTTGGAGCGCTTGTCGAAAAAAGCGGTGTCGTACTCGTCCGCCTCGATCACGAAATGCCGCCCGTTACCCAGCCGCGCCGAAACGCCAAAGTTGCCAGGTACGCCACCAATCAAAAACCCTGGCGCGAGACCGGCATGTTCCAGTAGATGCGCCAGCAAGCTGGTGGTAGTGGTCTTGCCGTGGGTGCCGGCCACGGCCAGTACCTCGCGATCGACCAGTACCGTCTCGCCCAGCCACTGCGGACCGGAGACATAGCGCAAGGCATGATCGAGCACGTATTCAACCGCCGGGTTCCCGCGCGCCATCGCATTGCCCACCACCACCAGATCCGGTGCCGGCTGCAGATGCGACGCCGTGTAACCCGACATCAGCTCGATCCCGAGCGCCTGCAACTGCGTGCTCATCGGCGGGTAGACGTTGGCATCCGAGCCTTCGACGGTCAATCCGAGTTCGCGCGCCAATGCGGCGACGCCGCCCATGAAGGTGCCGCAGATGCCGAGAATGTGCAGGCGCATGGATTATCTGATCGCTTCAAAGGTTCGAGGGCGCGACGAACCGCCGCGGCGATCCATCGCGACGGGCCGGCTCCCACCCGTGGCCCGGGGAGGTATCAACCGTTCGCCGCCGCCGATTCATCCTCAAGCGCGCGCTTCACCCGGGCGGTGACCTCGTCAAGCTCGCCCACACCATCGACAATCTGCAACTTGCCGCGGCTGGCGTAAAAATCCGCTACCGGCGCGGTCTGTTCGGCATAGATCGCCAGGCGCTTGCGCACCGTGTCAGGGTTGTCATCGGCGCGTCCTTCCGCCTTGAAGCGGATTTCACAACGACCGATGATCGCCTCATTGGGCACTTGCAGCTTGATCACGGCATCCAGCGGCTGGCCGATCCGGGTCAGCAGATGATCCAGCGCATCGGCCTGCGCCAGATTGCGCGGATAGCCATCCAGAATGAACCCTGCCCCGGCATCGGCCTGGGCAAGCCGGTCTTCCAGCATGCCGAGCAGGATGTCGTCGGACACCAGCTGACCGGCATCCATCACCGCCTTGGCCTTCTGCCCCATCGGCGTCCCGGCGGCCACCGCCGCACGCAACATGTCACCGGTCGAGATGTGCGGCACGCCGAATTCCAGCTTCAGCCGGGCGGCCTGGGTGCCTTTGCCCGAGCCGGGCGCGCCAAGTAGGACGAGTCGCATAATGCTCCAGAGAATCCGCGTTCGGGGCAGGCTGCGCCGGTTGACGAATTTTGCGAAATGGCTGTCAAAGTAGCGTTTGTCCCGGATACAGTCAAACGAGTCTGCGGCTGCCTTTGGCCCAAAATGCTGTTCCGAAAAGGAATGCGTAATCCACTCGCCAGGAGAACCCTCATGCGCACTGTCCCGCCGCGTTCCGCAGGCCGCCTGCTTTACGCCCAATCCGGTGGCGTCACCGCCGTCATCAACGCCACCGCCGCCGGCGTCATCGAAACGGCCCGTGCACGCGGCGTACCCGTTTATGCAGCGCGCAATGGCATCCTCGGCGCGTTGCGCGAGGATCTGATCGACACCTCCAAGGATTCCAGGGCAGCGATTGCCGCCTTGCGGCACACCCCTGGCGGGGCATTTGGATCGTGTCGCTACAAACTGAAGTCGCTGGAGGCGAATCAGGCCGAATACGCGCGACTGATCGAGGTATTCCGCGCCCATGACATCCGCTGGTTTCTCTACAACGGCGGCAACGACTCGGCCGATACCGCGCTGAAAATTTCCCGTCTCGGCAAGGCGATGGGCTACGACATCCGCTGCATCGGTGTCCCCAAGACGGTCGACAACGACCTGGCGGTCACCGACTGTTGCCCCGGGTTCGGCTCGGTCGCCAAGTACACCGCCATCTCCACCCTGGAGGCAAGTCTCGACGTTGCCTCGATGGCCGATACCTCGACCAAGGTCTTCATCCTTGAAGTCATGGGTCGCCATGCCGGCTGGATCGCCGCCGCCGCCGGTCTTGCCGGAGACGGTGCAGATGCACCGCCACACATCATCCTGTTTCCGGAAAATGCCTTCGATGAAGTCGCCTTCCTGGCCAAGGTGAAAGCCACCGTCGAACGGGTCGGCTGGTGCACCGTGGTGGCCTCCGAGGGCGTGCGCAACAGTGCCGGCCAGTTTCTGGCCGAAGCGGGTACCCGCGATGCGTTCGGCCATGCGCAACTGGGCGGGCTAGCGCCGGTGCTGGCCGCGCTGGTGAAGGAGAAGCTCGGTTACAAATACCACTGGGCGCTGCCCGACTACCTGCAACGCTCGGCGCGCCACGCCGCCTCCAAGGTAGACGCGGAGCAGGCCTACGCCGTCGGCAAGGCGGCGGTGGATTACGCACTGGATGGCATGAATGCCGTGATGCCGGTCATCGTGCGGACCTCGGACGCACCTTACCGCTGGAAAATCCTCCCCACACCGCTGGCCCGGATCGCCAACCGCGAAAAGAAAATGCCCCGCGGCTTCATCCGTCGCGACGGTTTCGGGATTACTGCCGCCGCGCGCCGCTACCTGGCGCCGCTCATCCGTGGCGAAGCCCCCGTGCCGTACGGAAAAGATGGCCTGCCCGCTTATGTGCGACTGAAAAATGTCGCCGTAACCAGGAAACTTGAACCGTTTGCGCCCTGAGGCGAAAAATCACAACATACTGATACATAACCTGCTGTTGGCCGAAAAGGCTTCCGCCTTGAGGGGCAGGCCGACGCCTTGCTGAGTTTCAGCTGAAATAGCCGGGCCTGATGCGACCGTCCTGTTCAGCCGAAGGTTTTTACGATGATTCCTGCCTGAAGCCGATACCGCCCTGCTGGCGGTGACGGCGCCAACCGGAGGAGACCTGAGATGAAAACCATCAGCCGCCTGCTCATCGCCATCGCTCTGCTCGGTACCGGCAGCCTCGCCCTGGCCACCCCATCCCCACGCGATCAGGACCGACACGGCCATGATCGCGGTGACCAGCATCGCCAGGATGAACACGGCAACCGCCATCATGAGCGCCGCCGGCATGACGAGCGTCGTCGGCATCGGGACTATCGTCGGCATGACTACGATCAGCGCCGTTACGGTTACCGTCATGAGCGCCGTCATTATCGTCATTGGGAGCGCGGCCATCATTATCGCGGTCCACGCTACGTAGTGCGGGATTACCGCCATTACCGCCTGCGGCCACCGCCGCGCGGCTACCGCTGGGTAAGAGCCGACAACGATTATCTGCTGGTAGCCATTACCACCGGCGTCATCCTGGACATCGCTACGCGTTGATGCGGCGGACGACACGATAGCCACTCAGGGCCATGCATTCGTGCATGGCCTTTTTATTGGACCCTGGCTCCTCGTGGTGCCCGCGCGCTGCGCCGCACAACAGCCTGCACAGCAACGTCTGCCTATACTCGCCGGGACCGCCCGTTCCGGACGGCCACTGACAACTCATGGGAGGCTCCGATGCTACAGCAGTATGGCTGGTGGATCGTTCTGGCGTGTGCGGTAGTGGCAGTTTTGTATGGCGCGATTTCGACGCGCTGGATCCTGGCGCAGTCGCCGGGCAATGCACGGATGCAGGAGATTGCTGCGGCAATCCAGGAGGGCGCCCGTGCTTACCTCAACCGTCAATACAGCACGATCGCCATCGTCGGCGTGGTGTTGTTGCTGCTGATTGGGTTTTTTCTGAACTGGCCGACCGCTATCGGCTTTCTGATCGGTGCCTTGCTATCGGGCGCCGCGGGCTATATCGGCATGAACGTTTCGGTCCGCGCCAATGTGCGCACCGCCGAAGCCGCCCGCCGTGGCTTGAGCCCGGCCATGGACGTGGCGTTTCGTGGCGGCGCGATCACCGGCATGCTGGTGGTCGGACTGGCACTGCTCGGCGTAGCCGGCTACTGGCTGGTACTGAACCACATGGGCATTGACGGAGAGCGTGCCCTGCATGCCCTGGTCGGACTGGCATTCGGCAGCTCGCTGATCTCGATCTTCGCCCGTCTCGGCGGCGGCATCTTCACCAAGGGCGCCGACGTCGGTGCCGACCTGGTGGGCAAGGTGGAAGCAGGCATTCCCGAGGATGACCCGCGCAATCCGGCCGTAATCGCGGATAACGTCGGCGACAATGTCGGCGATTGCGCCGGGATGGCGGCGGATCTTTTCGAAACCTATGCGGTGACGGTGATCGCCACGATGCTGCTGGGCGGACTGCTGTTTGTCGGCAATGCCCATGCGCTGATGTACCCGCTGCTGCTGGGTGGCGTGTCGATCATCGCCTCGATCATCGGCACGCTGTTCGTCAAGGTGAAGGAGGGCGGCTCGATCATGGGCGCGCTCTACAAAGGGGTCATCGTCTCGGCGGTGCTTTCGGCCATCGCCTTCTGGTTCGTGACGGCCGCCTTGCTCCCGCAGGGCCTTAGCACGGCCGACGGCCTGCTGATCAGTTCGCATCAGATTTTCTTCTGCTCGCTGATCGGGCTGTTGCTGACCGGCGTGATCGTATGGGTCACCGAGTACTACACCGGTACCGAATTCAAGCCGGTACAACATATCGCCGCGGCCTCGACCACCGGCCATGGCACCAACATCATTGCCGGCCTGGGCATTTCGATGAAGGCCACGGCATGGCCGGTACTGGCGGTCTGCGCGGCGATCTGGAGCGCGTTTGCCCTGGGCGGGCTTTACGGTATCGCGATCGCCGCGACTGCGATGCTCTCGATGGCCGGCATGATCGTCGCACTGGACGCCTACGGCCCGATCACCGACAACGCCGGCGGCATCGCCGAAATGGCCGACCTGCCGCCGGAGGTGCGCGGAGTTACCGATCCACTCGACGCCGTCGGCAATACCACCAAGGCGGTAACCAAGGGCTACGCGATCGGTTCGGCCGCACTGGCGGCGTTGGTGCTGTTCGCCGACTACACGCACAACCTCAAGCAGGTCTTCAACGGCCAGACCATTCCGTTCGACCTGTCCAACCACTACGTCATCATCGGCCTGCTGATCGGCGGCCTGATTCCCTACCTGTTCGGCGCCATGGCCATGGAGGCGGTAGGACGCGCCGCCGGGGCGGTAGTCGAGGAGGTGCGTCGCCAGTTCCGCGACATCCCGGGCATCATGCAGGGCACCGCCAAACCGGAGTATTCGCGCGCCGTCGACATGCTCACGCGTTCGGCGATCCGCGAGATGATCGTGCCGTCGCTACTGCCGGTGCTGGTGCCGGTGCTGGTGGTGTTCGGCTTCAAGTGGCTGGGCGGTGCCGAGGCCGGTGCGCAGGTGCTCGGTGGTGTACTGATCGGTACCATCGTCACCGGCCTGTTCGTGGCGATCTCGATGACCACCGGCGGCGGCGCCTGGGACAACGCGAAGAAATACATCGAGGACGGCCATCACGGCGGCAAGGGTTCGGAGGCGCACAAAGCCGCGGTGACGGGTGACACCGTCGGCGATCCGTACAAGGACACGGCCGGGCCCGCGGTGAATCCGTTGATCAAGATCATCAACATCGTGGCGCTGCTGCTGATTCCATTGCTCTGACCGCCAGCATCGACGGATGCTCCGGGTGCAAGCCGCTCGGCTCGCTGCGCTCCCCTCTGTCGGGCGGGAGAGCGTAGCGAGCCCATCCATCGATATACTGGCAGGCTTTCTGGCTGCCCTGACTTGGCTCCCGGGCAGTCTGGCCGGCACACTCAAGCCCGACTTGCGTCACCGATCCATGGCGTAGTTTCCCCATGTCGATCGGGGGGACGCTTGTGAAATCGCGCTGGCTGATGCTGGCGCTTAACGTCACACTCGGCGGCATGAATGATGCCGATGCAAAGACGAGCAAGACCGCGGCGCCCCCGTCGACCTCCGCCAAGGCTGCCGACGACCCCTATCGCTGGCTGGAAAGCATTCACGGCGAGCACTCGATGGCCTGGGTGAAGCGCGAAAACGCGGTCACCGCGAAGCGTTTCCTGGAGCGTGCCGACTTTCGCCATACCCGTGATCAGATCCTGCAGGTGATGGACTCCGACGCGCGGATCCCGGACGTCCACCGGATGGGCGACTGGCTCTACAACTTCTGGCGCGACAAGGCCCATCCGCGCGGCATCTGGCGGCGTACCACGCTGGAGGAATTCCACAACAGCCAGCCTCGCTGGGAAACCGTGCTGGACATCGACGCGCTGAACGAGGCCGAGGGCAAGCGCTGGGTCTTCAAGGGCGCACAGTGCCTGCAACCCGACTATCAGCGCTGCCTGATCTCGCTGTCGCCGGACGGCGGCGACGCGGTGGCGGTGCGCGAGTTCGACATGTGCAGCAAAACCTTCGTCGAGCACGGATTCGAACTGCCGGTGGCCAAGAGTGAAGTGGACTGGATCGACCTGGATCACATCTATGTCGGCACCGACTTTGGCCCCGGCTCGATGACCGCCTCAAGCTACCCGCGCATCGTCAAGGAATGGACCCGCGGCACCCCACTGGCCGCCGCCATCACCGTCTTCGCGGGCAAGCCCACGGATCTGGCCGTGGCGGCCTCGCACGATCACACTCCGGGTTACGCGCGCGACTTCGTCTCCGTGATCAAGGACTTTTTCCACAGCGAACTCTATCAGCGCAAGGGCGGCGAGCTGGTCAAGGTTGAGGTACCCACCGATGCCACTGCCGATGCGCACCGCGAATGGCTGCTGGTACAAACGCGGTCGGCGTGGACGGTCGGCGGAAAGACCTTTCCGTCCGGCGCGCTGCTGGCCACCCGGTTTGACGAATTCATGGCAGGCAAGCGGCACTTCAGCGTGCTGTTTGCGCCCGACCCGCATACCGCGCTGTCGAGTTATGCGTGGACCCGACACCACCTGATCCTGGACATCCTCGACGATGTCAAAAGCCGCCTGGAGGTGGTGACGCCACCCGACGGGGATGGCGCCTGGAAGCGCCAGGAGCTGCCCGGGGCGCCGGCGATGAGCACCATCAGCGTGGTCGATACCGACCCCGAACACAGCGACGAATACTGGCTCGGCATCACCGGCTTCCTCACCCCGTCCTCGCTGGCGCGTGGAGTACTGGGCAGCGTGCCGGCAGAAACCGTCAAGCAGGAACCGGCATTCTTCGATGCCGCGGCGTTCGCGGTCAGCCAGCATTTCGTCAGTTCGAAGGACGGCACCCGCGTGCCTTATTTCGAGATCGCACCGAAAGAGATGAAGCACGATGGCAGCCATCGCACCCTGTTGTACGGATATGGCGGTTTCGAAGTTTCCCTGCTGCCTCACTACAGCGGCAGTATCGGTCGCGCCTGGTTGCAGCGAGGCGGCGTCTACGTGATCGCCAATATCCGCGGCGGCGGCGAATACGGCCCCCGCTGGCACCAGGCCGCGCTGAAGGCCCATCGGCCACGCGCCTACGAGGATTTCGCGGCGGTTGCCGAGGATCTGATCCGGCGTGACGTGACCTCGCCAAGTCATCTCGGCGCCGAGGGTGGCAGCAACGGCGGATTGCTGATGGGCAACATGCTGACCCAGTATCCGCATCTGTTCGGCGCCATCTCGTGCGAGGTACCGCTGCTCGACATGAAGCGCTACACCCATCTTTCCGCCGGCGCCTCGTGGATGGCCGAATACGGCGATCCGGACACCGCCGACTGGAACTTCATCAAGACGTTCTCGCCCTACCAGAACGTGAAGCCGGATGAGCACTATCCGCCGATACTGTTCTACACCGCCACCAGCGACGATCGCGTCGGCCCGGTGCAGGCACGCAAGATGGCGGCGAAGATGCAGGCCATGGGTTACCGCAACGTGTGGTTCTACGAGAACCTGGAGGGTGGCCACGGCGCTGCTGCCGATAACAAGCAGGCCGCACTGATGCATGCCCTGGCCTACGAATTTCTGTGGGATCAACTCACATAGCGTGCCACCACCGGTGACACCGACTTGCTACCACCGGCAGCTGAAGTAAGCTCTCCATGCCTGTCGCCCCGATTGTATTTGCATGAACCGACATACTTCGATCCGTCCCGAACTGCGCGAGTGGATTCTCGCCACAACCCGTGCCGGGCACGGCATACCCGAAGTCCTGCGTCTGATGAAGGCCAGCGGCTACGACCCGCGGCAAAGCCGAACCCTGGTCGCCGAGGTGCTGAAGCTGCCGTTGTCCACGCTCAACGCCACCACCTCAAGCAGCAGCAGGCAGCCCCAGGGACTTCGCAGCAGGCATCCCGAGGGACCCGAGATCACGATCGACGGCCACCGGCTGAATGTCACGCTCAGCGTGGACGCGCCGACCGTCCGCGTGCTCGACGGCATGCTCAGCGCCGAAGAATGCGCCGACCTGACCGAGCTGGCGCGTCCACGATTGCAGCGTGCACTGACCGTCGACAGCCAGGGCAAGCACCAGATCGACCAACGGCGTACCAGCGAAGGCACCTTTTTCGCCCTGAACGAATTTCCGCTGATCGGACGGATCGAGCAGCGCCTGGCCGGTTTGCTGGATATGCCGGTGAGTCATGGCGAGGGTCTGCAGATCCTGCACTACCTGCCTGGCCAGGAATACGAACCGCACTTTGACTGGTTCGATCCCACCCAGCCCGGCTTCGAGGCGATCACCGCGATCGGCGGGCAGCGCATCGCCAGTGTGGTGATGTACCTCAACACGCCCGCAAAAGGCGGCGGTACCGCGTTCCCCGAGATCGGCCTGACCGTGACCGCACGGCAGGGGTCAGCGGTCTATTTCGCCTACGAAGGCGGCGACCAGCGTTCGCTGCACGCCGGGCTGCCGGTGCGCGCCGGCGAAAAGTGGATTGCCACGAAATGGCTGCGCGAACGCCCGTACAAAGGCACTTGACGGATATGCTGCCCGCAGCCTGACCGTCGTTGCTGCGTCGCAACAGCGTTTGGCGTATCCTAGCGGGCCAACTTTTCTCATCCGCTCAAGGACACTACATGGGTCTGCATCTCGTCTCCGCCGGACGCAACGTGCCGGACGAAATCAACGTCGTCATCGAAATCCCCAAGGATGCCGAGCCGGTCAAGTACGAAGTGGAAAAGGAAACCGGTGCGATCTTCGTCGATCGCATCCTGTCCACGCCGATGCGTTACCCGTGCAACTACGGTTACGTGCCAGGCACCCTGGGCGGCGATGGCGACCCGCTGGATGCGTTGGTGATCCTGCCGCTACCACTGATTCCCGGCGCGGTGATCCGCTGCCTGCCGGTCGGCATGCTGAAGATGTCCGACGAAGCCGGCAGTGACGAGAAACTGATCGTGATTCCGACGCCGAAAGTGTTTCCCGGCTACGCCCATATCGACGACATCAACAGCGTCTCGCCGCACTGGCTCGAGCGCATTGGCCACTTCTTCGAGCACTACAAGGATCTCGAGAAAGGCAAGTGGGTAAAAATCGATGGCTGGGTCGGCGCAGCCGACGCCAAGGCCGAGATCCTGGCGGGGGTCGAGCGTTACCGGCAAGAAGCCCACTGATCACAGTTTGATCCATCGACCCATGGCGGGCGCGGCGCACCCCTCACGAGGGCGCCGTGACCTGGTTGTCGCTCATCAACGCCGCCGGCCAGGAGCTTGTCGGTCTCATGGGATCGAAAGCGAAGAGTTGCCTGCGCGAGGACAGATTTTCGACGACTCCCCGGCCGATAGTCGTTCTATCGGCCAAGAAACGGCAGAAATTAGGGGCCACGCAGGCAAATTTGCAGCCGATTCTTCGTGAGTCCGACAGCTGCCAGAAGCTTGGGCCGTAGAACCTTTGGATAGCGAGATTGCGCTATCGCCATAGATAAGGGTGGGTCTATTGGAAGGAGCGCACAGTGGTCCTATGCAAGCCTGACGAGAGACTCAGCCTATGGATGAGAGCACAATCGCAGTCCGAAGATTTCTACGGCCCACGCTCCTAGGTCCGGCCAGGGGAACCGGTGGATTTCCCCGCCGGCTCACCTTTCCTGCCCAGCTCTTCCAGCAAGGTGTTCATGTCCTCGGCGTGCTCTTCCTCCATGGCCAGGATACCCTCCAGCATACGTCGGGTGGTCGGGTCGTCGTTGCCGAGATATTGGATGATCTCCCGATAGCTGTCGATGGCGATACGCTCGGCCACCAGATCCTCCTTGATCATGTCGACCAGGTCGGAGCCTTCGACATAGTCGGCATGGCTGCGACTAAGCAAGCCTTCCGGTGACAGGTTCGGCTTCCCGTCCAACTGGGTGATACGTTCGGCGATCAAGTCGGCGTGGGCTTGTTCTTCGGTGGCATGTTGCAGGAATTCTGCCTTGACGCTCTGCGAGTGAATGCCGGACGCCATGTAGTAGTGATACTTGTAGCGCAGCACGCACACCAGCTCAGTGGCAAGCGCGTGATTGAGCAGCTTGATCACAGTAATTCGATCGGCACTGTAGCCGGCCGTCATCGCGCCTTTTTCGATGTCCTCGCGGGCACGCTTGCGAATGTTTTCGATGTCGCTTGCGAACGGTTTGCTGCTGGCCATGGACGTACTCCCTTGGAGGCGAAATAGGATGCGGATGGGTATATCACGACACCCAGGCAAGGTGGCTGCAGCATAGAAACGCAGATGAAAACACCGAGTGAAGGCCACATCGGTGCAATGCTCGGGATTTCCCCGCTCGTCCGACCGCTGAGGTCGTGCGCAGACGCAGGCCACTCGATCGAACCGGAGCCTTTTCAGCGGGGTCGATACGCCCGCAGGAAAGTCTCCACGCCGGCACGTGCCATTTGCTCGATTTCGACGGCGGCGGTTTCCGGACATTCGTCGCACGCGAACAGCCGCCGCAATAACAGGTCACCCTTGATCAACGAAAAAAACTGCACGCTGGCGGTTTTGACCGAAGCGATGTCCAGCGCGCCATCGTCAACCGCCTGCCGCAACAGGCGTTCCATCAGACCATGCATGCGCGCCGGCCCCTCCTCCCACAGCAATTTGCCATAGCGGGGGTTGCCCTGGCGGCAATCGCTGAGAATGGCACGAAAGGTGCCGACGTTTTCCGCCTCACAATCCATGCGCATGTGAGCCTGCGCGATTGCCAGCAGGGTTTCGCCGACATCGACCTGCGGATCGTATTCGTAGATGGCCTCGGGCAGCAGATCCTGGATACGCGAACGGATGACTTCGCGGAACAGGTTGTCCTTGTCGCCAAAGTGGCTGTAGACCGTAAGCTTCGATACCCCGGCATCAGCAGCGATGGCGTCCATGCTGGTGCCGGCGAAGGCATTGCGGATGAACAATGCCTTCGCCGCAAGCAGAATCGCCGCCCGCTTCTCCATATCCTTGGGCCGGCCCGGACCCTGGGGTTTGATATTTTGCGCGCTGCTACCCATGCCCGCACCTTCACAAAAAAAGATTCTCGCTTTATTATACGCGCCGGTACAATTATTTTCCAGAACGCATCTTCACGTCATCGCCATCGGCTGCGGCCTGCATGGGCCAGCAGGCACCTACCCCGCGCGATGACTTCCGGCACTTCGTCACCTGCTCCGCAGGCGGCAGGCTTGTCATTGTCGGAACAGGGTTGAGCGCTTATTCTTTTTGACCTTCTATCCGTACGGGACATGAGCAAAATGGCGATGAACTTCGAACAGGCGCGATCGAATATGGTGGAAAACCAGGTGCGCCCCTGGGAAGTGCTGGATGCCCGCGTACTGGACGTGATCGGCCGGGTTCGTCGTGAGGATTTTGTCGCCGCAGCGCACCGTCAGCTGGCGTTCGCCGATGTGTGCCTGCCGCTCGGTCACGGTGAGGTGATGATGAAGCCGGTCGTGGAAGGCCGGGTACTGCAGGCACTGCAATTGCAGCCTGCCGATGAGGTACTGGAAATCGGCACCGGCTCGGGTTATCTCACCGCGTGCCTGGCCCATCTGGCCGCGCGAGTGTGCTCGGTGGACATCCATGCCGACTTCACCGCAGTCGCCACACAACGGCTGCAACTGGCCGGGATCGGCAACGTGTCCTTGAGCACCGGCGAAGCGGTTCTCGCATGGCAGCCGGGAAAGCTGTTCGACGCACTGGTCGTCACCGGTGCGGTGGCCGAAACGCCTGCCCGCTGGCTGACCTGGCTCAAGCCCGGTGGCCGTGCGCTGATCGTGCAGGGGCAGTCGCCGGCGCAGCGTGTCACCCTGCTAGCCCGGCAAGGCAGTGATCGCTGGCTCGAGGAAACCCTGTTCGAAACCGATCTACCCTATCTGACCCACGCCGAACCGCCGCGGCGTTTCGAGTTCTGATTTCGTTCCGACCGATTCCCACGAGGCAAACCATGCGTTTGAAGATGCTCACTCTGGCCCTGGCCCTGGCCGCTATTTCACTGCCCAGCCATGGCGAGGATTTGCTGGATGCCTATCGCGCGGCTCGCGCCAACGACCCGGTGCTGTCGCAAGCCGATGCCACCCGCCTGTCAACCGGCGAAGGGGTAAACCAGGCGCGGGCGCTACTGTTGCCCCAGGTGTCGGCCGGCCTCACCATGAGCCAGACCAACGGCGGCAGCAGTGGTGGCACCACGGTCGTTCCAGACCCCAATTCGCCAAGCGGGTTCATCACCATCAGCAACCGGTCCGGGCACATTCGCACGCGCAACATCAACGGCACGATCAGCCAGAGCGTGCTCGACTTCAGCAAGTACGCCAACCTCAAGGCGGCGCACTCTGCGGCCAATGCCCAGGACGAGGTCTATCAGGCAGCGCTGCAGAATCTCTATGTCCGTGTTGCCACCGCCTACTTTGGCGTGTTGACCAGCGAGGACCAGCTGACCTTCGCCAAGGCCAATGAAGACGCCTTCAAGCAGCAGTACGAACAATCAAATCAGCGCTTCAAGGTCGGACTGTCGGCCATCACCGATGTCTACCAGGCCAAGGCCTATTACGAGGCGGCGAAGTCGCAGACCATCACCGCCCAGAACACCCTGAACGATGCTCGCGAAGCCCTCACCCAGATCACCGGCAAACCCACCGACGACCTGAAGAAGCTTCGTGACAACCTGCCAATGCAGCCGCCGACACCGGCCAACCAGGAAAGCTGGGTCAAGCAGGCCTTGCAGACCAACCCGAACCTGCTGGCACAGCGCGACAATGTCCACACCGCCGAGCACAACATCAGCGCCGCACGCGACGGTCACCTGCCTACGATCACCGCGAATGTCAGCTACGGCAAGAGTTCCAGCTGGTATCAGAATGCCGGCAGCAGCTACCCGAACCGACCGGCATCCACCACCATCGGACTGACCCTGAACGTGCCGATCTTTTCCGGCGGGGCGATTCAATCCCGGGTGCGTCAGTCGATCTACCAGCGCGATGCAGCCACCGATGCGCTGGAAGTCCAGCGGCGCCAGATCGTGCGCGAGACGCTCAATTACTATCGTTCGGTGATCGCAGGGATCGCGCAGGTCCAGTCCGCCAAGTCGTCGGTGGAATCGGGACAGAAGGCACTCGAAGCGGCACGTGCCGGTTTCGAGGTCGGCACCCAGACCATGACCAATGTGCTGCTGGCGATCCAGACCCTGACCTCGTCCGAAAGCAGCTATTCGCAGGTTCGCCATCAGTTCATCCTGAACAAACTGTTGCTGCAGCAGGCAGCCGGCACCGCCGACCTGAAGGACCTGCAGGCCATCAACGCCTTGCTTCAGTAGCGCAGCACAGCACACCCTGCAAGGAGGTCCAGGCTCCGCGTATACCTTGAGCGCTACTCCTGCAGGAGTGCGTCGATCAGTTGCGTGATCCGCTGCACGGCGCCACGCTCGCGGTCGAAAACCTGCTGCGCCGCCAGACCCATCTCCTGGCGTCTGGCGTCGTCGAGCAACAACATCAACACATCGTGACCCAGCTGGTCGTCACCACTTATCCGCGCTGCGCCGCCCTGGCGAATCAGGCTGCTGGTGATTTCCTCGAAATTGAAGGTATGCGGACCCACCAGCACCGGCGTCGACAGGGCTGCCGGCTCCAGCACATTGTGTCCGCCGGTGGGCACCAGGCTACCACCGACAAAGGCCACTTCGGCGGCGGCGAAAAACGGCATCAGCTGGCCCATCGCATCAATCAGGAATACCCCGTGCGTCTTCGTTGGCCGGCCTTCTGCCTGGTAGGTAGCCAGCGCCAGACCGCGGCTGCGCACCAGTTGTTCGACGACACGGAATCGCTCGGGATGGCGTGGCGCGATCAACAGCAACGCATCGGGAAGTCGTTGCAAAACCTCATGGTGCGCGTCCAGTACCGCCAGCTCCTCACCCTCGTGCGTGCTGGCGGCGATCCACACCGGCCGCTGCCTCCCCCAATGCTCCCGCAGCTCGGCACCGCGTTCTACCGCGCCTTGGGGTATCGGCATGTCAAACTTGAGGTTGCCGGTAACCACCAGCTGTCGTGGGTCGGCCCCCAGCAATCGGTAGCGCGCCACATCCTTGCGCGACTGTGCCGCTATCTTGCTTACACAGCGCAGCGCCGAACGCACGACGCCCAGCATCGGACGGTACCCGCGCAGCGAACGGTCCGACAGGCGCGCGTTGACGATCATCAGCGGAATACCGCGGCGCCGACAGGCAAAATAGAGATTCGGCCAGATTTCGGTTTCCACGATCAACGCCAGCCGCGGGCGCACGCGGCGCAGAAATCGACCCACCGCGAACGGCAGGTCGTAGGGCAGATAGACATGAAAGACACTGTCGCCGAACAGTTGATGGACGCGCGCCGAGCCCGTCGCCGTGACCGTGGTAATCACCAGCGGCGCGCCCGGGTAGTCGCGATGCAAGGCCTTGATCAACGGCTCGGCTGCGTTCACCTCACCCACCGAGACGGCGTGTATCCACAGACTGCCGGTGAAACCCGGAGCATCGAAGAATCCGAACCGCTCCGGCCAGCGCCGCCGACCGGACGTCGAGCGTGCCCCACGCAGCAGCAAGCGCAGCACCAACAACGGCGTCACCAGATATATCGCGAGGGTATAGAGGTAGCGCAATGGTTGACCCCTGCAGTGAACGCGCAAGTATAACGACAGCGTCTGGTGCTGAGCTGGGCCCGAGCCGGATCGACGGCAGCCCGCTACAATGCGAGCGATGCCCGGCAAGACCCGACCCTCTTTCTCCCTCACGCTGCTCGCGCCCCGTCATTGGCCGGCGTGGCTTGGAGTGGCCGTCATCTGGTTGATTGCGCGCCTGCCCTACGCCGCGCTGCTGCGTGCTGGCCGGCTGTTCGGCGCGCTGGTCCAGCGTGTGCCATCACCACGCAGGCGTATCGCCGAAACCAATATCGCACTGTGCTTCCCCGAACTGGAGTCACCCGCGCAGGCCACCCTGGTCGCCAACAACCTGCGTGACATCGGCTTGATGATGGTGGAGTTCGCTCTGGGCTGGATGGGAAGCGACCGCGGCCTGGCGCGGATACCCACCCGCATCGACGGGCTGCAACATCTGCAGGCTGCGCGTGCACAGGGCCGAGGTGTGCTGCTGGTGGGCGGGCACTTCTCTCATCTTGAACTCTGTGCGCGGCTGATTTCCCGGCGCATCCCGATTGCGGGGATGTATCGCAAGATGGATTCGACCGTGTTCGAATGGGCCGTACTGCGCGCGCGGCTGGACTATGCCGCAGCCATGTTCGACAAGGACGATATCCGTGGCACGATTAAGTATCTGCGCAGCGGCGGTACCCTGTGGTATGCGCCGGACCAGGACATGCGCAGCAAGGACAGTGTGTTCGTCCCCTTCTTCGGCGTCCCCGCAGCCACCATCACCGCCACCCACCACCTGGCGCGGATGTCCGGTGCGGTGGTGATTCCCTTCAGCCATCGACGCCTTCCCCACGGCGGCGGTTACGTGATGCAACTGGGTGCGCCGCTGGAAAATGTTCCCAGTACGGATGCCACCATCGATACGGCGCGCGTCAATCGCAGCATCGAACAGATGGTGCGCGCTGCACCCGAGCAGTACCTGTGGGTGCACAAGCGCTTCAAGACCCGACCTCCGGGGCAGCCCGAGATCTACTGAGGGCTGGCGAGCTGCAAATCCGACCGCCAGCCAACTGCAGCATTCTGCCCTTCCCATCGAAACCGCGACTTGACGCCTGCCAGGACAGGCGCGCGAAAGTTTGCCCTGCTTGAATGGGGTGGCCCGCAAAGCCAGAGATCGCTCAACCATGATGCAAGTCACGAGACCGGGGGGCAAGCCCCTGCCGGTCCTGATGTATCACAACATCGCACGGGCACCGCGCCATTTGCGCGTGTACCGCAGCCTGTACGTGAGCCCACCCTCATTCTCGCGACAGATGTGGCTGCTGCAGCGGCTCGGTTACACCGGCCTTTCGATGAATGCCGCGATGCCGTGGCTGCGTGGCGAACGCAGCGGTCGGATTGCGGTGATAACCCTTGACGATGGCTACCTCGACAACCTCGATGCGGCGCTGCCGATACTGCAACACTTCGGCTTCAGTGCTACCTGTTACGTAGTCAGTGGCAGTATCGGCGGCCATAACGCGTGGGACGCACAGCGACTCGGTATACGAAAGCCCTTGATGTCAGCCACACAGCTGCGCCGCTGGCATGACGGCGGCATGGAGGTTGGCGCCCATACGCGCACCCATCCGCGATTGAGTCAGTGCGGAAACGACCGGTTGCACGACGAAATCGCCGGCAGCAAGAGTGACCTGGAGGACTGCATCGGCGCACCGGTGACCCAGTTCTGCTATCCCTATGGCGACATGGACGAGCGGGTCGCCGACCTCACCCGCGAATGCGGCTACGCCGCCGCCACCACCACCCGGCGTGGACGCGCCATGCCAGGAGGCGATCTGTGGCAGTTGCCGCGAATACAGATCGCCCGCCACCACATGCTGGCGCATTTCGCGATGCGCAGCTTCACCGGGTATGAGGATCGGCGCGCATGAAATTCCTGTTTGTCGGCACCAATCCCGAGAACACCGGCGCCGCCAGCCATTTCGTGGCGCTGGCCCGGGCGATGTCCGAGGCCGGTCACGAGGTGAGCGCGGTGGTGTCGCCGCAAGGCCTGATCGGCCAGGGCCTGGCCGACGCGAACGTACACTTGCGCCAGGCGCGCTTTCGCAACGTGCTGGATCTGCGCGGCTATGCCGCCGTGTTTGCCGCCGCCCGACGTTCCCGACCCGACTGGCTGGTCGGCAACTTCGGCAAGGAGTACTGGCCGCTGATCCTGATCGGACGACTGCTCAAGGTACCGGTTGTGCTGTTCCGGCATCGCACCCCGCCGATGAAGCGACTCTCGGCTTTTCTGCTGCCGCGGCTTGCGTACCGTTTTTTTGCGGTGTCGGACTATGCCCGGCAGGCGTACCTGGACAGAGGCATACCGGCAGCACTGGTCCGGGTGCTGCACAACCCGGTGGATACCGCCTCATGCAGGCCCGACCTGCAGCGCAGCTCGGCCATCCGCCGCCAATGCGGCATCCCGGAAGAGGCCATCGTGCTGGGCTATTTTGGCCGCATCCATCAGGGCAAGGGCATTCTGCCCCTGCTCGATGCCGCCAACCAGGCCATGCTGCGGGAGCCCAGACTGCACTGCCTGTGGCTGGGCGACGGACCCGACGCAGCGCTGCTGCGTGAACGGATCGCCGCCAGCTCCGTACCTGAACGCCATCATGTCGCGGGCTGGATCGACGACGTCCACCCCTATTACAGCGCCTTGTCTTTTTTGGCGTTCCCGTCGATCCGACCGGAGACCTTCGGCCGCGTCTCGATCGAGGCGCAGGCGGCCGGTGTGCCGGTGCTCGGTAGCGACATCGGCGGCGTGCCGGAAACCCTGCACGCTGGCGTGACCGGCATGTTGCTGCCACCGCACGATGTTGCCGCCTGGCGCGACGCGATCCTGACGATGTGCGACCCGGCGCAACGCCTGCCGATGGCTGCCGCCTGCCGTGACTTTGTGCAGCAACGTTTCAGCACCCGTGTCGTTGCCGAGGATTTCGTACGAGATCTGAACGGTGAAGGTGGCAATGCCGCCGCCCTGACGGGGGACTTCAGTCATCCCGCTGGCGGCGCTTCGCCTCGTGCAACTTGGCGTATTTCAGGAATGCGTAGAACGCGCCGGTGACGCTGGCGATAAAACCGGCCCAGCCGTTCAGGAAATAGCGCTTCCCCAAATATTGGCGCAGAAAAAACAGCGGTGGGTAGAACACCATGCGCAGTCCGCTGAAGCGTTGCCGCTTGCGCAGTTTGTACGCCACCATGCCGCTTGTATAACGGTTGATCTTGTCCACCCGGGTGGCGATGTCGCCGTCGCCGTCGTTGACGAAATCGGCGCCGCGCAGCGTCTTCACCGGCCCCCGCACTTCCACCGCCGCGTGCACCTCGACGTCATTCATGCCACCGCGGCGGCGATCGAACAAGCGCAGGTGTCCATTGCGCCAGCTCCAGCGATGTTGCACCGTCCAGAACATGCGCTCGCGCCGCGGCAGGCGAAACCCCGCGTAGCGCGGACTGATCAGGGCCTGCTCGATCACTGCGCGGGTGCCCGGGGAAAGGATTTCGTCGGCGTCCAGGTTGAGGATCCAGTCGTGACTCGCCATCTCGCAGGCCCGCTGCTTCTGCGGGCCGTAGTCGTCGAACGGATGCACCGCAACGCATGCGCCGTGCTGTCTGGCGATGGCCACGGTGGCATCACTGGAGCCGGAATCGAGCACCACGATCTCATCGGCCCAGTCGACCTCGGTCAGGCACGCATCCAGCGTGTCGGCATTGTTGAAGGTGATGACCACCACCGACAGCGGTTCACGCGACATCGGCCACCTCATTCGGACTTGCGTCCTGCGGCAATACATACAACGCCGCACACCACAATCCGAGCAGCCAGGCGAACAGCAGCCCCCACCAGGCGGAATAGAAGGCCAGGTGGGTGTTCAGCGGAAACAGCATCACACCCAACGCCAGGCTGACCGGAAAAGCCCGCGTTCGCGCCGCCTCGCCCACCCGGCGCCATGATCGCCAGGCCAGGCCAGCCGCCGCCAGCCACAGCAGCAAGCCGACGCTGCCGGTTTCAGTGAGGATTTCCAGTACCAGCTGATGTGCATGACAGGCACCCTCACCCACCCCACACGGTTCGGCCACCAGGAAATGGTCGTTGGGCGCCGCATAGTGCGGATAGGCATAGCGGAACCCGCGCACACCGACCCCGTTGATCGGATGCGCAGCAATCATCTTGACGCTGGTGTGCCAGATATCCAGGCGGCCACTGAGTGCGGTATCCACCGAACGGTCGGTGCCATGCAAGACAAGCAAGGTGCGATCCATGCGCGCCTGGAAGCGCCCGGAGGTTTCCCAGGCAATGCTGCCGGCCAGCGCGAGCAGCAGCGCCGCGAGCGCGCAGTAGGCGGCAAAACGCCCGGGCGACCTGGCTTCGCGCCAGATGAAACCGAGCGCCACCAGGCCGTAGCACAGCCATGCTGCGCGTGAGCCGGCCAGCAAGACCGGTCCCAGGATCAGTATGAAGGCCAGCAGCAGGCCGGCCAGACCCCAGCGCCGCCGCGCCGCCCACAGGGCAAACGGTGACAGTACGGCCAGTGTCGGTCCCAGCTTGAGGTTGTGCGCCCCGAAGATGCCTGAAATTCGCTGTGCCTGGGCGGGCCCGCCGAGACTCCAGCCGGTCAAAGCCTGGGACCACGCATCGACGACCCATAGCGCCAGCACCGCGGCGACCGCCAGATACAGCGCCTCAAGCTTGCGCTGGCGACGAATCGCGAAGCAGGCATAAAGACCCAGCGGCACATAGCGCAGCAGGCCAGCCACCGTACTCCAGCTTTTGCCCGGCGCAATCGCATCCAGCGCCGACAGCAGCGCCGCGCCGATGTAGGCGGCCAGTAGCCAGAGCAACAAGCGTGCCCCCGCGTGCTGTTGCAGGGCATGCGGCTCGCGTCGAAACAGCCATACCACGCCGATCAGGCACAGCAAGGTGCCAAGCTCCGAGCTGCGCCCGAACGGCAGCAACGCGATCACCAGCCAGAATGGCAGCAAGGGTGAACGCAATGCGGCCTTGAGCGACGCGCCTGAAGCGATCATGGGCAACCCGGTTGGAAGGCGATCACGCATTGTAGGCGAGCGGATACCGGATCGGCACAACCCCCTCAGCCCGCCGCCACTTCCTCATACAGCGCCAGTGTGGCGCGCTGCATGTCAGCCAGCCGATAACTTTGCAACGGCGATATCGGTGGCGCCACCCGCAGCAGTTCCGCTGCACGCTCGATCAGCCGTTCGCGATCCCGCGGCGGCACCCGGCCCGCCGGATACAATTCGGCCAGCAGTTCACCGACGCCACCATGGGCGTAGCCCAGCACCGGGCGACACAGCGACAATGCCTCGATGACCGTGCGCCCGAATGATTCGGGTTGGTTGGACAGCTGCAGGATCAGTGAAGACACCGCATAGATGTCACGAATGTCATCCCGCGGTGGCGTCAACACCACCTGGTTGGTTATGCCCCGCTGACGAATCAGATCATGCAGTTCGGCCAGATAGGCCTCTCGGCCAGGTTCGATCACTCCCAGCAGCAGCAGACGTGCCTCGATCCCGCGGCGTTTGAGGTTGGCCAGCAGCTCAATGGCGTCATGATGCCCTTTCAGGCGCGTACCGCGCCCGGGCAAGGTCAGCAACGGTGCGCCGGCCAAATCCGGGTACTCGGCAAAAAAGCACTTTTGCCAGGCGTCGTCGGGCCGATGACCGTAAGGAAAGGCGGCAGGATCGATGCCGCGCGGGATTACCCGCACCCTGGACGGCTCGAGCCAGCGGTAGTGGCTCAGCACATAGTCGCGCAGCGTCTGCGATACCGCGATTACCCGCTCACCGCGCAGCAGGATCGCGCTGTAGCGACCTGGCGAGTTGAGACCATGTACCGTGGTCATGAAGTGCGGGCGTGGCGTCATTCCCTTGATCGACCACCAACCCATCCACGCCGGCAGACGCGAACGCGCATGCACGATGTCCGGCCTTATTGCATGCAACTTTTGGCGCAGTGCGCCAAGCCGGGTCAAGGTGCGCAATGACTTGCGGCCAAGGTCGAGCGTGACGTGCTCACTGCCTTCGGCCAGCAACTGCTCGACCAATCGCCCTCCAGCGGAAATTACCACCGACCGATGGCCGGCCTGTACCAGCGCACGGGCGATCTCGAGGGTCGAGCGCTCCGCACCACCGGCGTGCATGGCAGGGATCAGCTGGACCACCGTCAACAGCTTGGCGGGTGCGACAATGCTGGACATGGGCTCACGGCTGGCGGTGTTCATTGACCGCTAGGTATGCAAGAAAAGTGCCACAAAAACCGATGACAGGGCAAAAATCAGTCCCGCAGCACGTAAAGCGCACCACAGTAGGCGCAGCTTGACTCACCGCCGTCATCGACAATCGGCAGGTATACCTTGGGGTGCGAATTCCACAACTCCATGCCGGGCATCGGACAGGACAGCGGCAGGTCGGCACGCGTCACTTCGTAACGGTTTTCGGCATTTGCCGGCACCAGCGGCACCGCCGCGGAAAGGGGACGCGACATGGGCAAACTCCAGGCGAGATATCAGGCCGACGATGGTAGCAGGACCTCGGCGATTCGTCGGCAACGTCCGGCCCGGCATCGGCGCCGAAGCCGGTGCCGGTCCCAATGCGCGGCGTCACGCATCCCGCACGGTAAAGCCGCGTTGCGCGTAGGACTGCACGGTTTTACCGCGTAAACTCCCGAATTAGCGGGCGTTTCCAGCCTTCGGCACCGAACCTTCGGTAGTGATCCGGATCGTGATCTCGTCACTGACATGGGGCACGTAGGCCGCCACCCCGAATTCGGAACGCTTCAGGCTTGCGGTGGCATCAAAGCCGATCGACTGCGCCTTGGTCATCGGGTGCAGGCCTATTTTGTTGAGGATGGCATGCAGCACCACCTGGTGGGTTACCCCGTGCACCGTCAGCTCACCGGTCACGTTGAACTTGTCGTGGCCGAGTGGCTGCACCCGGGTGCTCTTAAAGGTCACCAGGGGATACTTGGCCGCATCGAAGAAGTCGGCCTCTTTCAGCCGCTGGTCGAGCGCTGGCACAAAGGTGTCGAGCTTGGCCAGCGGCAAGGTGACATCCACGCTGGAACGGGCCGGATGCTGCTGGTCGAACACGATGGTGCCCTTGCCCAGCCCGAGGTCGGCGGAAGGATTGGAGAAGCCGAAGTGATTCCAGCTGAACAGCACCATCGTATGGTTGGGGTCGAGCCGGTAGCTCACTGGCGCCGCCTGGACCGGGCTCGCCGGGATCAGGCCGGCACCCATCAGGCCGGCAAAAATCAGCAACTTGAACGTGCGCATATGCGGTCTCTCTCTGGGGTTGGCCAACGTGATGAAACAAGGATTTCAGGCAATCGTGCAAGCTTCGTCGAACGGCAACCGCGGGCTGCGCGGGAACAGGTCGCGACTGGCGTCGCCGTAGCCGATATTGATCAGAAAGTTCGACTTGACCGTGCTGCCGGCGAAGAACGCCGCATCCACGCCGGCGTTGTCGAAACCGGACATCGGGCCACAGTCGAGCCCAAGCGCCCGCGCCGCCAGCAGGACATAGGCGCCTTGCAGCGTTGCGTTGCGGAACGCGGTGACATCGATCAGCGGCTGATTGCCCTCGAACCAGCTTTTCGCATCGGCATGGGGAAACAGCCTGGGCAGGTGCTGGTGGAAGGCGTGGTCGTTGCCAATGATCGCGGTCACCGGCGCGGCCAGGGTCTTGGCGCGATTGCCCTCGGACATGAGTGGTGACAACTTGGCCTTGGCCTCGGACGACTTCACGAAAATGACCCGCATCGGCGACGCATTGGCGCTGGTCGGTCCGAATTTTGCCAGTTCGTACAGCTGCTCCAGCTGTTCGTCGCTCACCGGTTTGGGCAAAAACGCATTGAACGTACGGGCTTCGCGGAACAACTGGTCGAGAGCCGTATCGGAAAGTATCTCGTGCATGGGTATTCTCCACGTGTGGGGCGCATCGACGACGCCATGAACTGTCAGTGTAAAGGTCCGCGAGGCCGCCAGGGCATCACCCCGAGGAACGTACTGTGCTGATTGCGACAACAATGCCAGGGGCAGACTGCCCATGTTGAGATCGGCTGGTGAATGCTGGGCCATCACCGATACTGCCGCCGGGAATCGAAGACAGGCGCTGGCGCTGGCGGAGAGGCTCGGCCTGCCACTGCGCCAACTCGTACTCGAACCCCGAGCACCCTGGTCATGGTTCGCCCCACGCCGGTTTCCGGGAGGGAGTTTCGCCCTC
Source organism: Rhodanobacter sp. (assembly GCA_004298015.1). Lineage (GTDB taxonomy): Bacteria > Pseudomonadota > Gammaproteobacteria > Xanthomonadales > Rhodanobacteraceae > Rhodanobacter. The sequence goes on along the minus strand of SCSE01000001.1, from coordinate 120,060 downwards.
AACCGCGTTCAGCGCTCACAGTTTTCCCCGCCATGGCCACGCATCGCGATCAGCTGCGGCCGGACTGCGGCCCTGTTTACCCGGCAGTTGCGCGAGCTCTCGAAAGGCCACTGCCATACCGTGCAGATCCTCGACCCGCGGATCGATCCCGCGCACTGGGACACCGTGATCGCGCCACAGCATGACCAACTGAGTGGACCGAACGTGCTTACGCCGGTGGGATCGCTCAATCCGGTCGATGAGACATGGCTGGCCCATGGCCGTTGCTCCCATCCTGTGCTGGCGGAGCTGCCACAACCACGCATCGGCGTACTGCTGGGTGGGCCGCGCAAGAGCCTTTCCCTCAATGGCCGGTACGCACGAGAGCTGGCCGCTCGGCTACTCACGCGACAACGGGAGGAAGGTGGCAGCCTGCTGGTACTGGGGTCGCGGCGCACTCCCCCTGAGCTGAGTGCCATCTTCCAACAGGAACTACGTGCCACACCCGGGCTGCGCTGGTTCAACCAGGCCGACGGCCCCAATCCCTACCAAGGCGTACTCGGCTGGGCCGACCGCCTCGTCGTCACGCCCGACTCGGTGAACATGCTCAGCGAGGCCTGCGCCGTCGGTTGCCCGGTGCAAACCCTGGTCACCGCCCCGTTACCGCCGAAGCTTCAACGGTTCCATCAAGCGCTGCGGCATGCCGGGCAGTTGCACGACATCGACGCCCCAGCAAGCGCGGAACGCGTGGCGCCACTACGAGAAACCGCCGTATTCGCGCGCGCGCTGCGCGCGCGGATGCCCGTACACCCGCCGGGCTGACGACGTATCGATCATCCGCTTATGCAGCGCGCCTGGATCGGTATCCGCGCATGCACAGGGCAATAAATTGATCTAGATCAATCAATATATAGTCGTTAGATGCCAGTATTTCCACTACATCTTGTGTTTTGGAGTCGATGGCATGAACGAACCCGGTTTCCCTCAAGAGGCCCCACGACGCCACCCGTCCGACCCCGCGCCCGTCTATGTCGATGTCGCCAACGCCATCGACGAGTACCTGACCCGTCGCGACTGGCGGGTCAACGCCAACGCAAACCAGGGCTATTCGCTGGGCGGTTTGATACTGAATCTCTCCGGCAAGGTCATCGCCAATTACTGGCTCTCGACGATCTATCCGCCCGAGATCGGTGAAGCCCATCGCAATGGCGACATCCACATCCACGATCTGGACATGCTCTCCGGCTATTGTGCCGGCTGGTCACTGCGCACCCTGTTGCATGAAGGGCTCAACGGCGTGCCCGGCAAGGTCGAGGCCGCACCACCGAAGCATTTGTCGTCCGCAGTGGGACAGATCGTCAATTTTCTCGGCACCCTGCAGAACGAATGGGCGGGGGCACAGGCGTTCTCCTCGTTCGACACGTACATGGCCCCGTTCGTGCGCAAGGACGGCCTTGGTTATGACGAGGTACGCCAGTCCATCCAGGAACTGATCTACAACCTCAACGTACCGTCCCGCTGGGGCACGCAGACCCCGTTTACCAACCTGACTTTCGACTGGATCTGCCCCGTCGACCTGCGCGATCAGGTGCCGGTTATCGGCGGCGACGAAATGGGGTTCACCTACGGCGAGCTTCAGGCCGAGATGGACATGATCAACCGCGCCTATATCGAGGTAATGACGCGTGGTGATGCCAAGGGACGGGTATTTACCTTTCCGATCCCGACCTACAACATCACCGCCGATTTCCCGTGGGAATCGGCGAACGCGCAGCGGCTTTTCGAAATGACCGCCAAATACGGCTTGCCGTATTTTCAGAACTTCATCAATTCCGAACTCGACCCTTGCATGATCCGCTCGATGTGCTGCCGCCTGCAACTTGATCTGCGCGAGTTGCTCAAGCGCGGCAACGGCCTGTTCGGCAGCGCCGAACAAACCGGCAGTCTCGGCGTGGTAACCATCAACTGCGCCCGTCTTGGCTACCTGCATGCGGGCGACGAACCCCTGCTGTTGCAACGGCTCGATGAACTACTGGTTCTCGGCATGCGCAGCCTGGAAATCAAACGCAATCGAATCCAGGAGCTGATCGATCAGGGCCTGTTCCCCTACACCAGGCGCTACCTGGGAACTCTGCGCAACCACTTCTCTACCTTGGGTGTCAACGGGATCAACGAGATGATCCGTAATTTCACCGCTGACGCCCATGACATCACGAGCGCCTGGGGCCACGATTTCGCAGTACGCCTGCTAGACCACGTGCGCGGCCGGATGCTCGAGTTCCAGGAACAAACCGGCCACATGTACAACCTCGAAGCCACGCCGGCCGAAGGCACTACGTACCGTTTCGCCAAAGAGGACCGCAAGCGCTGGCCGCACATTCTGCAGGCCGGTAGCGACCAGCAGCCTTATTACACCAACTCCTCGCAACTGCCGGTGGGCTTTACCGACGATCCCTTCGAGGCATTGGAGCGGCAGGAGGCACTGCAGTCGCGCTACACCGGCGGCACCGTGCTGCACCTGTACATGAGTGAACGCCTGTCCAGCGGCGATGCCTGCCGCGAGCTGGTGCGACGTTCGCTGACCCGCTTTCGACTGCCGTATGTGACGGTAACGCCCACGTTCTCCATCTGCCCGGTGCACGGTTACCTGTCCGGGGAACACGAGTTTTGTCCCAACTGCGACGAGAACATCCTGAGTCGCAAGCGCGCACAGGCCTGCGCTTGAGCGCCGTTCACCGCACCAGCTACCCAACGCAAGGAGAATCACCCATGATGCCATCCGCATCCCAATTTGATCGCCACACCGTCACCCTGCACGAGAATGAGCGGCAACGCTGCGAAGTCTGGACTCGCGTAATGGGGTATCACCGCCCGGTATCGAGCTTCAACATCGGGAAACAGGGCGAGCATAACGAGCGCGTGTTTTTCGTTGAAAAGACCGCCAGACTGCCCCGCGCCGCATGATCCGGGTGGGTGGGATGACACCGCTGACCACGATCGACTTTCCCGGTCGGCTATCCGCGGTGCTGTTCCTGCAGGGTTGTCCGTGGCGATGCAATTACTGCCATAACCCGCATCTGCTACCCGCGCGGGCCGAAACCCACCTCGAATGGACGTCGGTTCTGGCGTTTCTGCGGCGACGCCAGGGCCTGCTCGACGGCGTGGTGTTCTCCGGAGGGGAGCCTACCCTGCAACCCTCCTTACTCCCGGCAATCACCCAAGTGCGCGGACTGGGCTACCAGATCGGGCTGCATACCGGCGGCATGTATCCGGCTCGACTTCGCACGCTGCTGCCGCAGCTGGATTGGGTCGGGCTGGACATCAAGGCACCGCTCCACCTGTACGACAGCGTCACCCACGGCCACGGCAGTGGCCGCAAGGCCGCACTCGCGCTGCGCCATGTGCTGGACAGCGGCGTGGCTTACGAATGCCGCACCACCTGGCATCCGGGACTGTTTCCCGAAACCGAGCTGCGGCGCCTGGCTGACGAACTCGCGCAGGCCGGCGTCAGGCACTGGGCGCTGCAGGCATGTCGGGTCGATGGCCAGCCGCACCCACACCGCATGACGCCGCCGGAACTGCCTCGCCTCGGCAAGGCTTTTGAGACTTTCACCTTCCGCCGCGGATAACCTCAATCCCCGACCGGTCACCCACCGGCTGCCGGCTCTTGCACCAACAGCTCGAGCCCCCCGATCAGGGGCGGCAGGGCGGCGAACATAGCGGCGCCTCAGTCCAATTTCAGGCCAAGTGCCCGGATGACGTCGCCTACCGCCTTGCCAAGCTGCTCGAGCTCGCTGTCACGCGCGGCGATCCTCGAGCGCAGGTCGAGGGTGCAGGTAAGCGCGCGCCGCAGCAGGTCGGCATGCGCCACGGTGAGGATGGCTGCCTGACTGGCATTGAGCAGACCGGCGACGCGGCACGCTTCGATCAAGCCTGCATTCGCCGTGACGTCGAGCAGCGCTGGATGTTGCGCCGCGTGCCCCAGCACCAGCCCCTGCAGCGCAAACTCGATATCCAGCAGGCCCCCATGGCCCTGCTTGAGGTCGAAGCGTGCCGCATCGGAACGGTCGCGCTCGGCACGCCAGCGCTGGCGCATGCTGCCGACCTCGGCCAGCACGGCCGTCGGTTCGCGCGAGACTGCCAGAATTTCGTGCCGCACATCTGCCAGCTTGCGGTTGAGCCTGTCGTCGCCCGCGACCGGTCGGGCCCGCAACAGGGCCTGATGCTCCCAGGTCCAGGCACGCCCTTTCTGATAGGCCACAAAGGCATCGAGGCTGCTGACCAGCAAGCCCTTGGAGCCATCCGGACGCAAGCGCGCATCGACGTCGTAGAGACGCCCGCCTCGGGTCTGCACGACCAGCCAGTTCAGCACCCGCTGCGCCAGGCGCTGATACCAGCGCACGCCCTCCAGCGGGCGGCGACCATCACTCATCGCCTGGGCACGACGGCCATCGTAGACAAACACCAGATCCAGATCCGAGGCAAAGCCAAGCTCCTGACCACCCAGACTGCCGTAGCCGAGTACGGCGAAGCCCGAGCCGCTACCGGGCAATCGACCGTTCTGGGCGATCAACTCGCGCTCGGCCAGAGCGGTGACCGCGATCACCACCGATTCAGCCAGCGCCGCCAGGCGGCGCGCGGTGGCGACGGCGTCGGCACGACCGTCGTTGTAGGCAAGCCCCAGCCGGAACGCGGTGGATGCCTTGAACTCATTGATCCGTTCGAGCTCGGCCTCGGGGCCGCGTTCATCGAGTGTCCCCAGCAAGCGGGCGATTTCTGCGGTGATATCGGCGCGCTTGAAGGGTAGCTGGTCGATACGCGGGTCGAGCACGTCATCCAGCAACAGGGGTTGCGCAATCACGCGCTCGGCCAGAAATGCGCTGTCACCGAACAATTGCGCCAACCGCTTGCGTGCGGAAGGTTGCTCCTCCAGCAAGGCCAGATAGGCCGACCGCCGCGCCACGGCCAACATCAGCCGGCACAGCCGCAGCATGCACGCCACCGGCGCCGCGCTCTCGCGGGCGGCGCCGAACAGTTGCGGCAGCAGTCGATCCAGGCGTTCATGCGAGCGCGCTGACATCGCGCGAACCTGCGCCGCCTGCGGCAATTTCAGCAGGACATCGGCCAGCTCCTCAGGCGGCACGAAACCGGAGGCTTGCAGCAGTTGCGGATCAAGCGTCCCATCGCAAGCTCGTTGCCACAATTGCTTGTCCGCCACCGGCACCCTGGCACTGCGCCCCCCCTGGGGCATCAGTACCGCGGCGAATTCCTCGCTGACAATGGCTCGATGGCCGGCCAATTCGGCTTCGAGAGTTTTCCAATCAGGCCGGTCCAGACTCACGGCAAGGCGCTCCCGGCTGAGCGCGTCGTCGGGAATGTCATGGGTCTGGGCATCGCGCAACATCTGCACGCGATTTTCCAGCCTGCGCAGGAAAAGATAAGCCTCACGCAACACTCGGGCACGCACGGCACCGATATGACCGCGCGCCTCACAGGCGCCCAGTGCCGGCAGCAAACCGCGCACCCGCATCGACGGTTCACGCCCGGCACGGATCAGCTGGGTCAGCTGCACGATGAACTCGATCTCGCGGATCCCACCCGGACCCAGCTTGAGGTTGTCGGCGAGGTCGCGGCGCGCGACTTCCGCATCGATCAAGGCCTTCATTTCGCGCAATCCCGCGAATGCGGTGTAGTCGAGGTATTTGCGGTAGATGAACGGGCGAAGCATGTCCTGCAGCTGCCGTCCGGCATGGCGATCTCCCGCCACCGGGCGCGCCTTGATCCAGGCGTAACGCTCCCAGTCACGGCCTTCGTTCTGGTAGTACTGTTCCATCGCCGCGAATGACAGCGCGAGGCGCCCGGCGCTCCCGAACGGGCGCAGCCGCATGTCAACGCGCGCGCAAATGCCGTCCATGGTTGCCTCACCAAGCAGGCGCACCAACTGGCGGCCCAGCCGGACGAAGTACTCGCTGTTGTCGAGTGGGCGACTGCCATCGCTCTGCCCACCTTGCGGGTAGGCAAAAACAAGGTCGATGTCGGACGAAAAATTCAGTTCGCTGCCGCCGAGCTTGCCGAAACCCACCACCACCAGACGCTGCAACCGACCCTCATCGTCACGGCTGTGGCCATAGCGTGCAGCCATCGCCCGCTCGGACCACCGCAACGCCAGCTCCAGCAGCGATTCGTACAGCACGCTGGTCGCGGAAAGGGTCTCTGGCAGGGGATCCAGCCCGTTGACGTCGCGAAATACCAGCCGCAGGGCTTCGGCATGACGGAACTGGCGCAAGGCCGCCATGCAGCCGGCCTCCTCATCGGGCAATTGCAGGGCATCGATGCGCGCACCGGCATCGCTACCCGAGCGCAGGCGCTGCAGACCTTGCGGTGACAGCAACTGCGGCTGACGACTCCAGATGTCGAAGGCGAAATCACTGGCCAGCAGGGTGCGCCGGATGCGTTCGGCCACACCGGCATCGTCGTGCAACGGTACGCCAGCGCTCCGGCAACGACCGACAAGATCCTGGTAACGGTCGTCGATCAGTGCGCGCAGCTCGGCAGATTCCTGGATCGGCATCGGCCCATTGTGCCGCACGCACGTCCATTCGTATGCACCGCCAGTGTGTGCGGTACACCGTTTGTATTCGGGGGCGTTGATGCGCTGATGCCCATCTTCGCTACGGCCTTCAATCCATCCCGGGTTCATCTCCAGATGCGTACATTGCAGCCTCTGAACCATGACAGCAGATCGGGACTGCCATGCCCCTGAATTCCACCCAACCGCGTCCATTGTGGCGCGGCACGGTTTCGCGTATCGCACTATGGCTGGTGCTGGCTGTGCTGTTTGTGTGGCTGACTGGCGTGCTCGATGGCGGCAAGGGTGTGCTGCCTGCACGCCTGTTCGATCAACCACGGTTTCCACTCGCCAACGCGCTGCCCGGGCTGTTGCTGGCGAGCGCGCTGCTGGCATTCAGCCGGCGCGCCTTGCTGTCATTCGGCGTGGCCTTCCTGCTGCAGGGGTTACTGTACGGCGTCAACATGCTGAAAGTTGCCAATCTCGGCACCCCACTGTTGCCAGCCGACTTCCGCATGGTCGGGCAACTGGGCAACGGTGGCATGCATTTGCTCGGCGGCTATCTGCCGCACAGCCCATGGCCTTACCTGCTGCTGCTGACTGGCGTGGGCCTGGTGGTGTTGATGTGGCGTTTCGAAAAGCCTCTGTTCGTCCAGCGCCCGCGCGGTCGACGCCTGCTTGCTGGCGGTGTGTTGTCGCTGCTGCTGCTCAGCTTGCTGGCCGGGATGCCTGCGTGGGGTAGAATCTACAATGGCAAGGTGTTGTGGCTGGAGCCATGGTCAGCCCGTTCGACGGCGATTCATTCGGGATTGGTCAGTGAGTTGCTGATGTTTCAGCTGCACTATGGCCAGGGCCAGCGCAAACCCGATCGCGCCGCGGCGACACAGTTGATCGGGCAGTATGCCGACGCCTTGCACCAGGCGATGACGGCATCCGCAGCCGGCGCGGTCCAACCGGACATCGTGGTGGTACAGAGCGAATCCCTGTTTGATCCGCGCATCATGCGGGGCTTCGAGCACAGCCGCTTCACTCCCAACCTGACCCGGCTCGCCGCCCACGGGATCAGCGGCCAGCTGTATGTACCGACCTTTGGCGGCGGCACCATTCGTACCGAGTTCGAGGTACTGACGGGCCTGTCGCTGCGCTACTTCGACAACCTGCAATTCCCGTATCTGCAGATGAATCACAAGACCGTGCCCGGCCTGGTCAGGGTATTGAACGCCCACGGTTACGAGACGGTCGCCTTGCATGGCAACGATCCGGCATTCTGGAACCGTACCACCGCGTTCAAGGCGCTGGGTTTTGACCGCTTCGTCTCACGGTCGTCCTTCCCCGGCAGCGCGACGATGGACGGCAAGTACATGGCCGACAGCGCGATGACCGATGAAATCCTCAGCCAGCTGAAAGACAGCGGGCCGCCGCAGTTCATCTTCGCGATCAGCATCGAGGCGCACGGCCCGTACGACATCGCCCCAAGCCATCTCGCCGAACGCGACGCCATCAAGGTGCCCGACAACCTCACCGGCAAGGCCAGACTGGAGCTGCAGACTTACCTCTACCACATCGGCCACGCCGACAGCGAGCTCGGCCGGTTGGTCAGCCAGCTCGCCAAACGCCAGCGGCCGAGCCTGGTGCTGTTCTACGGCGATCACCTGCCCGCCCTGGTCGACAGCTACAAGATCACCGGCTTCGTCGACGGACAAGGCATGCTTGGTCAGGCCGGCACCTGGTTGCTGGTCGATCCGCACAGCCGCGGCAAGCCGAAACATCTCGATACGGCGGCATGGCTGCTGCCCGGCGAATTGCTGGCACAGGCAGGCATCCACGACAATGCCTACTTCGCATTGACCTCCCTGGTCGGCCCGCAACTCGCCGCCCTGACCAGGGCACCGGGTGCAGCACCCACCGCGACAGACGGCACACTGCAGCGCGTCGACCGCGCGATGGCGAGCCTCGAGACGCTGCGCCTGAATGGCCAACTGGATAGCTTGCTGCCCAAACTTCCGAAAACCCCCTCGGTGCTCCGGACGACAAACAGCGCCGTCCCCTCGACACCGCCGGTTTTGACCCCGCCCCCAGAATGAACGGCTGACCCCTGCCGATTCAGCGAGCTGTCCTGGAGCTTAAGCAAAACCCTGCCCGTTCAGGTAGCAGTGTGGGGTACTTGCCTAGGTTCGATGCCAGCCGCAGCACGTTCGGTGTTCGCGGTTCCACTCCAATGGAGGTCATCACCATGCACAAGACCCTACTCGCCGCTCTCATCACCACTGCCGCCGCGTTTTCCCTGCCGGCCTTCGCACAGGTAAACCTCGGCGGCGCCGCAGGCGCTGCAGGTCAGGTTGGCGCCGGCGCAACGGCGGGCGGTGCCATGCCTGCTGCGATGCAAAACGCGGGGCAGATGGGAAACCGCGTTGATGGCAGCATGAACCGCGCCGGACAGCGGACGCGCAGCATGAGCCACCACGCCATGCACCGGGCACAGGCCACGACGCAGCAGAACGCACGGGCCAACGCCAACCTCGATGCCAACGCCTCGGCACATGCCGGTGCAGCCGGCGCCCATGGCGGTGCGGGTGCCAGCATGCACAAAAGCGCTGGGCTGAGCAGCGCCAGAATGGCCGGCAAGGCAGGGCAGATGGGCCGCGGTGTCGGTGGTCAGGTGCACAGCGGCGCTCATTCGGCGATTCAGTCCTCGCACCGCGCCGCCGGCTCCGTCGGCACTGCGGTGAAGGGCGTCAAGGCGCGCGGCAATGCCGGGGGCCATGCGCGCTCCAGCGCCAACGCCAATGTGAGCACCCACGGCCACTGAACCCTCGAGTGGCCTGAGCAGCAGAGCCAGAAGGCCCCGGGAACACCTCCCGGGGCCTTCTGCATTGAAGCGGTCACAAGGATTGACGCGCAAAAGAAAGCCCCGCACAAAGGCGGGGCTTTCCAGGTCGTTACGAGGTGGCGGGACTTAGAAGCCCATGCCGCCCATGCCGCCCATGCCACCCATGCCGCCGGCGTCGCCGCCGCCATGGCTGTGGTCTTCGTCCTTCTTCGGTGCTTCGGCAACGATCGCCTCGGTGGTGATCGCCAGACCGGCAACCGACGCAGCGTGCTGCAGGGCCGAGCGGGTCACCTTGGTCGGATCCAGGATGCCGAACTCGATCATGTCACCGTATTCACCGGTAGCGGCGTTGTAGCCGAAGTTGCCCTTGCCTTCCTTGACCTTGTTCAGCACCACGGACGACTCGTCACCGGCGTTGGAAACGATCGCACGCAGCGGCGCCTCCAGCGCACGGCGGGTGATCGCGATGCCGTGGTTCTGATCGGCATTCTCACCCTTCAGACCTTCGACCGCCTTCAGTGCGCGGATCAGCGCGACACCACCGCCGGGGACCACGCCTTCTTCGACCGCTGCGCGCGTGGCGTGCAGGGCGTCTTCGACGCGGGCCTTCTTTTCCTTCATTTCGATCTCGGTACCGGCACCGACCTTGATCACGGCAACACCGCCGGCCAGCTTGGCCACGCGCTCCTGCAGCTTTTCCTTGTCGTAGTCCGACGAGGTCTCCTCGATCTGCGCCTTGACCTGCGCGATGCGCGACTGGATCTTCTCCGCTTCACCGGCACCGTCGATGATGGTGGTGTTTTCCTTGGTGATGACGATGCGCTTGGCGCGACCCAGATCATTGATCGTGGTCTTCTCCAGCGACAGGCCGACTTCCTCGGACACGACCTGACCATTGGTCAGCACGGCGATGTCTTCCAGGATCGCCTTGCGACGATCGCCGAAGCCCGGCGCCTTGACGGCGGCGACCTTGACGATGCCGCGGATGGTGTTGACGACCAGCGTGGCCAGCGCCTCGCCCTCGACTTCCTCGGCGATGATCAGCAACGGCTTGCCGGCCTTGGCGACGGCTTCGAGCACCGGCAGCAGGTCACGCACGTTGGAGACTTTCTTGTCGTGGATGAGGATGTACGGGTCGTCCATTTCGACCTGCTGCGAGGTCTGGTTGTTGATGAAGTACGGGCTGAGGTAGCCGCGATCGAACTGCATGCCCTCGACCACGTCGAGTTCGTTTTCCAGACCCGAGCCTTCCTCGACCGTGATCACGCCTTCCTTGCCGACTTTCTTCATCGCGGTGGCGATGATGTCGCCGATGTTGGTGTCGGAATTGGCCGAGATCGTGCCGACCTGAGCTATTTCCTTGTCGTTCGCGGTCGGGTTGGAAAGCTTCTTCAGCTCGCCCACGGCGGCAATCACCGCCTTGTCGATACCGCGCTTGAGATCCATCGGATTCATGCCGGCGGCGACGGCCTTCAGGCCTTCCTGGATGAACGCCTGCGCCAGCACGGTGGCGGTGGTGGTGCCGTCACCGGCGACGTCAGAGGTCTTGGAGGCGGCTTCCTTGACGATCTGCGCGCCGAGGTTCTCGTACTTGTCGGCCAGTTCGATCTCTTTGGCGACGGACACACCGTCCTTGGTGATCGTCGGTGCGCCGAAGCTCTTCTCGAGCACGACATTGCGGCCCTTGGGACCGAGCGTGACCTTGACTGCGTTGGCCAGGGTGTTGACGCCTTTCAGCATGCGGGCGCGGGCGTCTTCGCCGAAACGTACTTCTTTAGCGGACATAATTTTTTTGCCTCAAAAAAATTGAATAAGAATGAAACGAGTTACGAAAGTGCTGCCAGAAGGAGCCAACGGCGACTGGCGAGCGCGCTTTTAGCTTTTAATCGCGCTCAGCCATCAGGCCCCGGCCAGTCAACCTTCGATCACGGCCACGATGTCGTCTTCCTTCAGGAACACCAGATCCTCACCGTCAATCTTGATTTCCTGACCGGCATACTTGCCGAACAGCACGGTGTCGCCTTCCTTGAGGGACATCGGGCGAATCTTGCCATCGGCCATGATCAGGCCGGTGCCGGCGGCGACGACCTTGCCGCGGGTGGGCTTTTCGGTGGCGCTGTCGGGAATGACGATGCCGCCGGCGGAAACGCGCTCTTCTTCGAGGCGCTTGACGATGACGCGATCATGCAACGGACGCAGTGTGCTCATGACGACTCCAGCTATCGGTTATGGGTTGAAAATTTGGAAGGACCAGACAGTCCCGAACCGGGCACTTGCTAGCACTCTCCTTCGGCGAGTGCCAATTTTAGCGATACAGCACGCCTTCGCAAGCCGTTTCAACTCGGGGCCTGAACAGCTAATTGGGCAAGTGCAGGTCAGTTTCAAGGGCATTACCATCAACTGGGTCCGAAGCCGACGTTCAGAGCGTCCGGCCAGCGGAAGATTCCTTACGCTTGCACCCACCGAAGGGCTACTGCGATGCCCGCAAATACCGTCCTGATGTGCTTTTGCACCTGTCCCGATGAGCGATCCGCACGGGTCTTGGCCGAGGCGCTGGTCGGTGAACGTCTGGCCACCTGCATCAACCAACTGCCGGGGGTGCGCTCGATCTATCGCTGGCAGGGCAAGGTTTGCAGCGACCACGAGGTCTTGCTGCTGATCAAGACCTCCGCAGCATGCTTCGAGGCGCTTAGCGCCCGGCTGCTGGAGCTGCATCCGTACGATCTTCCCGAATTGATCGCCATCCCGCTGGAGCTTGGGCATCCGGCCTATCTGGCATGGCTGCGCAGCGGCGGCGAGTGATTCCGACCGGCAGGTGGGGCCGCACCGAAGTCGTTGCGCTGCCATTGTGGACCCTGACGACATGGAACCACGCAAATCCTCAGCGGAACAGACGGACATAGGCCCTGTCGGCTGTCGGACTTGGTTCGGTCGGTCCGCGAACCTGCCTGTGTGGCCCCTGTTTTCGCCGATTAGTGGCCCAGGGAATCGCTACAGACCGGCGAATCGTCGAAAATTTGTCCGCGCGCGGCCCGATTCTCGCCGTGACCAGCAAAGTCCGACAGCCTCCATGGGCCATAATGAGGATACCCCGCGGCCTTCGCGGGTCGTTCACTTCGCGGAGTCGTGATGCGCGCAAGAACCCATCGCCAGCTGGCCGCCGCCTGCTGGATGCTGCTGAGCCTGCTGCTTGGTGCGACACCGGCCCTCGGTCAGGGCACCGCCAACCTGCTGCCGGTGACCGAGGCGTACAAGCTGAGTGCCGACGCCAGCACCCCCGGTATCGTCAAGCTGCACTGGACCATCGCGCCGGACTATTACCTTTACCGCGGCCGGATGAAGTTCAGGGGCGGTGAAGGGGTAACCCTTGGCAGCGCACGGCTGCCGGCCGGCAACAAGCATGTCGATCCCTACCTCGGTCCGGTGGAGATCTACCACCACAGCGTCGATGCCACGCTGCCGTACTCGGTGGCCGCCGGCACGCGCCGACTCGCCTTGACGGTGCGATACCAGGGCTGCCATGAGGTCGACCCGAAGATCTGTTATCCGCCGCATACCGAGCAGCTGGACCTGCCGCTGCCGGTATCCGTGAAGGCTGCAGCGACCCCGGCGAACGGCAACCTCGCCGCCGCATCGCTGGGCGCCGCGCTGAACACCCTGGGCAACACGCCTTCAGCCGCCGGCGCCGCCAGCCCGCTGCCCGCCGCGCAGGCATTCCGTTTCGAGGCCATGGCCAGCTCGCCGCACCAGCTGCTGTTGCGCTGGACCATGCCCACGGGCTACTACCTGTATAAGAAGCAGACCACGCTGGCCCTGCAGGATGCCGCTGGCCTGAGGCTGCAGCCTTCATGGCCAGCCGGTACCGCCCATCACGACGGTCACTACGGCCATGTCACGGTCTATTTCAACCAGCTCCAGCTGCCGGTGGCGGTCAAGGGGGATCTGGCCGGGCGTCGAGAGCTGACGGTACTGGCAAGCTTTCAGGGCTGCCAGCAAGACGGCTTGTGCTATCCGATGATGCATCGGAGCGTGACGATCGACCTCGGTGGCGGTAGCACAGGCACCGCCAGCCTCAGCGAGCCCACCGCCGGCCCGGTCGGGCCGGCAACGTCGTCAACCGAGGCCAGCGCGCCGCTGCAGGTCAGCCTGCTGTTCGCCTTGCTGCTGGCGCTCGGCGGTGGCCTGATTCTCAACCTGATGCCTTGCGTGCTGCCGGTGCTGTCGATCAAGGCGGTCAGCCTGCTGGAAAGTGGCGAAAGCCCGCGCGCCGCGCGCCGCCATGCGTTGTTTTACACCGCCGGAGTCTTGCTCAGCTTCGCCACGCTGGGTCTCGGCATTCTGGCGCTGCGCTCCGCCGGTCACGCGCTTGGCTGGGGGACCCAATTGCAACAGCCGCTGCTGGTCGGCGTGCTGGCGCTGGTGATGCTGGCGGTAGGCTTGTCGATGTCCGGGATGGTGCAGTTCGGCACCTCGCTGGGCGGCACTGGCCAGTCGCTGGCCTCCCGCTCCGGCGCGGCGGGCCATTTCTTCACCGGCGTGCTGGCGGTGGTGGTGGCCAGCCCCTGCACTGCACCGTTCATGGGCGGCGCGCTGGCCTACGCCTTTGCCGCCCCCATGCTGTCGGCCCTGTTGGTCTTCCTGGCCCTGGGCATCGGTCTGGCGTTGCCGTTCCTGCTGATCGGTTTCGTGCCACGGCTGGCACGTCTGCTGCCCCGGCCCGGCCGCTGGATGGAGACGCTCAAGCAGGCGCTGGCGTTCCCGATGTATCTCACGGCAGCATGGCTGGCATGGGTACTGGCCAACCAGCGCGGTGCCGATGCGGTCGGTCTGCTGCTGGTCGCGGCGGTCATGCTGGCAATGACGTTGTGGTGGTTCGAGCGTAGCCGTTCGCGTGGCGCGGTCAGTCGCGCGCTGGTACTGCTGCTCGCCCTGCTCACCGCGTTGCCGCTGTACTACCTGGCCCAACTGCCGCCTCCGACGCGGACCGCCATCACAGCGCAAGGCGTGGTGGCCTATTCCCCGGAAAAACTCGCGGCCCTGCGTGCCGCAGGTACCCCGGTTTTTGTCGACATCACGGCCGACTGGTGCGTCACCTGCAAGGCCAACGAACACACGGTGCTCAATACCCAGGCGTTCCGCGACCTGCTCAAGCGTACCGGGGCGGTCTACATGAAGGGAGACTGGACCGATGTCGACCCCACCATCGGCGCCTTCCTGCAGAAATACCACTCGCCCGGGGTACCGCTGTATGTGGTGTTTCCGAAAAACGGTGGCCCGGGACGCCAGTTGTCGACAGTGCTGACCTCCTCGCTGGTCAACCGCGCACTGAGCGAAGCCGCACGCTGATGCTGAGTCGCGGTACCGGCTTGATCCTTGCCCTCGCCGTGCTGGTCGCGGCTCTGGGCGGCTGGCTGCAGCACCGCAGCACGCAACTGCACAGGGCCGACTCGCCGCTGCTGGGCAAGGCGCTGCCCGCATTGAGCCTGCGCGATCTCAACGGTGTCAGGCATCGCCTGGACGACTACCGTGGCCACCGCGTGCTGGTGAATCTGTGGGCCACCTGGTGTGGCCCATGCCTGCGCGAGATGCCGGCCCTCAATCGGGCTCAGGCAAGCTATGCCAAACAAGGGGTGGTGATTCTCGGCATTGCGATGGACCAGCCCTCCCGGGTGCGCCGGTTCCTGGCCAGCCACCCGGTAGACTACCCGATCCTGCTGGGGCAACTCGGCGCTTCCGGCACCTCGCTGCAGTTGGGCAACACGGGCGAACTTCTGCCGTACAGCCTGCTGATCAACGCCGAGGGAGAGGTCGTGGCCAGTCATGCCGGCGCCTTGTCCAGCGCACAACTGACACAATGGCTGGCGCCCACCCGCAGCCCGCCTTGAGCCGCAACGACATACGCCTCCGCACGGGAAACCCGGGGTTCTCCGCCAAACATCGCCGATCTGCGCTTAACTAGACAACATTCGCGAGGACGAGCACACTGCGCCCGGTGCCGGGATCTCCGGACGCAAGCTGGGTGGCTCTGTGGCGAAGATTCTGGTCCTGCATGGACCCAACCTCAACCTGCTGGGTGTGCGCGAGCCATCGATCTATGGTCACGAGACCCTCGCCGACATCAATGGGCAACTGGCCGAACAGGCGCAGGCCGCCGGTCACGAGCTGGTCTGGTTTCAGTCCAACGCCGAACACGAGCTGATCGGACGTATCCAGCAGGGTCGTGACGACGGCACCGCGGTGATCTTGTTCAACGCCGGCGCGTTCACCCACACCAGCATTGCCTTGCGCGACGCGCTCGCCGGCGTGGCGATTCCGTTCATCGAAGTGCACCTGAGCAACGTGCACGCCCGTGAACCGTTCCGCCACCACTCGTACCTGTCGGACATTGCGATCGGCGTGATCTGCGGGTTCGGAGCCGACAGCTACCGGCTGGCGTTGTCGGCGGCGATCCAGCGGCTACCGCAAACGGCGGGCAGCGGGATTTCGCCGGCACCCGCCACGTAATCCACATTTCGGCCAGGCAACGGCCTAACTCATTTCTCTCTCTACCAGCCACGATCCGTGGCACGACCGACAAAGGGCTGATCCTATGGATTTGCGCAAAATCAAGAAGCTGATCGACCTGCTCGAGGAGTCCAACCTCGCCGAACTGGAGATCAAGGAAGGTGAGGAGGTGGTCCGCTTGTCGCGGGTTCCGCGCAATGCCGCTCCCGCGCCGGTGGCGCCAGTCGCGCCCGTCGCGCCGACTCCGGTCGCGGCGCCGGCCGCAAGCAGCGACAACACCGCCGCACCGGTGGCCGATTCGCTGCCGGCAGGTCATGTGGTGAAGGCACCGATGGTCGGCACCTTTTATGCCTCGGCCAGCCCCGGCACGCCGGCCTTCGTCAAGGTCGGCCAGCAGGTCAAGGCCGGCGAAACCCTGGGCATCATCGAAGCGATGAAGATGTTCAACCAGATCGAGGCCGATGTGGCCGGCACGGTGCAGGCGATCCTGGTCGAGAACGGCCAGCCGGTCGAGTTCGATGAGCCGATGTACGTGATTGCCTGATGATCGAGCGGGAAAGGGGTTTGGGGTGCGGAAAACCGGGAGGCCAGGAGCTGCAGCACTGCGCTTTTGATCTTCTCGATAGCCGCTCACCACACCCGACGCCCCGCTCATTGGAGCTCCCATGCTAGAAAAAGTCGTCATCGCCAACCGTGGCGAAATCGCCCTGCGCGTCCTGCGCGCCTGCCACAGTCTGGGCATCAAGACCGTGGCGGTGCATTCCACCGTGGACCGCAACCTCAAGCACGTCGGCCTGGCCGACGAAACGGTCTGTATCGGTCCGGGACCGTCGGTCGACAGCTACCTCAATATTCCCCGCATCATCGCGGCGGCCGAAATTACCGATGCCGGCGCGATTCATCCCGGCTACGGCTTTCTCTCCGAGCGCGCCGACTTTGCCGAGCAGGTCGAGCAATCCGGCTTTGTCTTCATCGGGCCGACCGCCGAGGTCATCCGCCTGATGGGCGACAAGGTCGAGGCGATCCGCGCGATGAAGCAAGCCGGCGTACCCTGCGTACCCGGTTCCGGTGGCCCGCTCGGTGACGACACCGAGGAAAACATGCGGATCGCGCGCGAGATCGGCTACCCGGTGATCATCAAGGCCGCGGGTGGTGGTGGCGGTCGCGGCATGCGCGTGGTCCGCACCGAGGCGCATCTGGGCAATGCGGTCACCATGACCAAGTCCGAAGCCGGGGCGGCATTCGGCAACGATCAGGTGTACATGGAGAAGTTCCTGGAGAATCCGCGCCACGTGGAAATTCAGGTGCTGGCCGATGGCCAGGGCAACGCGATCCACCTGGGCGAACGCGATTGCTCGATGCAGCGCCGCCACCAGAAGGTGGTCGAGGAAGCCCCTGCCCCCGGCATTACCCCGGAGCAGCGCGCCGCGATCGGCAAGGTCTGCGTCGACGCCTGCATCCGCATCGGCTACCGCGGCGCCGGCACCTTCGAATTCCTCTACGAGAACGGTCACTTCTACTTCATCGAAATGAATACGCGCATCCAGGTCGAGCATCCGGTCACCGAGCTGATCACCGGGATCGATCTGGTACGCGAACAACTGCTGATCGCCGGTGGCGAAAAGCTTTCGATACGGCAGCAGGATGTGGTCATCCGCGGCCATGCGATCGAGTGCCGCATCAATGCCGAGGACCCCGACAGCTTCATGCCGAGTCCGGGTACGGTGAAGCGCTTCGAGGCCCCGGGTGGCCCCGGCGTGCGCGTCGACACCCACCTGTACGACGGCTACCGGATTCCGCCGAACTACGATTCGATGATCGGCAAGCTGATCGTGCACGGCCCGGATCGCGAGACCGCGATCGCCCGCATGCGGATGGCGCTGACCGAGACGGTCATCGAGGGCATCAAGTGCAACATCCCGCTGCAGCAACGCATCATGGGCGACGCCGGTTTCCAGCAGGGTGGCCAGAATATCCACTACCTGGAAAAGCGCATGGCCGAGCAGAAGGCAAAGGCCAGCAGCGACTGATAACTTATAGGTGCGCACCCTGTGCGCGATGTCCTTTTTTAATGATCGAACAAAAGCAATCGCGCACAGGGTGCGCTCCTACCGTCGACGAATGCATTCATGCCTTTTCTTGAACTTTCCCTCACCGTTCGCATCGGCCAGCAGCCTGGCGCCGAAGAAGCGCTGGGCGATCTGGGCGCGATGTCGATCACGTTGCAGGACGCCAATGCGGAAACACCCGACGAGCAGGCGATCTTCGAGCCGGGGGTGGGTGAATTGCCGCTGTGGCCGACGATCACCCTCAACGCCCTGTTCGATGCCGACAGTGATCGACGCGGCCTGAGCGAAACCCTGGCCGAACTGCTGCCCTGGCTGGAACTCGATCAGTTGCTGTTCCGGGAAGTCGCCGATACCGACTGGGAGCGGGTGTGGATGGATCAGTTCAAGCCGATGCCGTTCGGCCATCGGCTCTGGATTTATCCATGGAACATCGAACCGCCCACGCACGATGAGCGCGTCGACGCGGAGGTGGACCGCTCCAGCGCACCCACGCCCGTCGTGGTGCGTCTCGACCCGGGTCTCGCCTTCGGCAGCGGCACCCATCCCACCACGGCGTTGTGCCTGGAATGGCTGGATGGGCTGGATGGGCTGGAGCTTGCCGGCAAGACGCTGACCGACTACGGCTGCGGCTCCGGCATCCTGGCCATCGCCGCGTTGAAGCTCGGCGCGGCCAGTGCGACAGGCGTCGACAACGATCCGCAGGCGATTACCGCCTCGGCCGACAACGCCAGCCGCAACGGCGTCGCCGATCGCCTGGAGCTTTTTCTGCCGCAGGATTTCACCGGCGCACCGGCGGACGTTTTCATCGCCAACATCCTCGCCGGCCCACTGGGCGATCTTGCGCCGACTTTCGCCGCCGCCGCGAAACCCGGTGCGCCGTTTGCGATCTCCGGCATCCTGCAAGGCCAGCAGGAGGAGCTTCTGCTGCGCTACGCCCCATGGTTCGACGAATTGCGCGTCGACAGTCGCGAGGAGTGGATCCGCATCAGCGGCCGGCGGCGTTGAACCGATGCGTGCACGCAATCCGGCGGCGCGGCTCACTTGGTTTCCACCGCGCAGGCTCATAGGCTTGCGTCATCTCTTCCCAAGCGGCCTGCATGTACACACAATGCCCTGAATGCCTGACCGTCTTCTCGCTGGATGCGGCCACACTGGCGCAAGCGCGGGGCTATGTGGCGTGCAGCAACTGTGCGGCCGAATTCGATGCATTGCCGGGCTTGACCGACCAGTTGCCTCCCGAACCGTTCCGACAATTGCCGATCCAGGCCCAGGCTGAGCGACCGCCAGCGCTGGATCTGGCGGTCTATCGCCCCAAGCCGGAACCGCCGGCGGTACGTGCCGAAGAGGCGGAGGCGCAAGCTCCGGCGGCACCCGACGATTTTTCGCAGCTGCAGTTTGCACCGCGTTTTGCTCGCGACAAGGGCGCCCGCAAGACCCGGCGATCGCGCCATCGACACCATCTTCGGCATCGACAGGTCAACGGTTCCCGAACGGCTCCATGGGTCATCACCTGTGCCTTGTTGACCGTTTCGCTGGGATTGCAGCTGGCCTGGATCAACCGCGACATGTTGATTCGCAACCCGATCGTGGGCGGATGGCTGCGCCAGGGCTGCACCCTGCTGGACTGTCGCCTGCCGCTGGTGGCGGCCCCCGATCAGCTGCGCCTGCTCGCCAGCAACGTGCAGGCACACCCGAGCGTGCCCGACGCCTTGATGATCAGCGCCAGCGTCCGCAACGAGGCGCCGTTCGCCCAGCCCTACCCGGTCGTCACCATCACCCTGTCCAATGCCAGCGGAAAGCGGGTGGCGATGCGCCGCCTGCTGCCACATGAGTATCTGGACGACGACGCGATCCGGCGCCGCGGCATGGCTCCCGGCGCCAGCACCGTGCTGTTGTTCGAGGTGCAGGACCCCGGCGACAACGCGGTAGCGTTCGAATTTGGTTTCGAATAGGACTTAAAATTGTCGCCCTACGCGGGTAGACTCAGTTACTTCGCTCGCGCCGAATCCAGTACATCGACACGCGCCGCCGTCAGCGTCTACAACCATAATATATGCAGCGGCCCAAGCAGCCGCCGCCTCGCAGGTGAGGGGAAATGCCCGTGAACGCCGCAAGAGTGCCTGTTTCCGAGGCCGCAAAGCAGACCTCGTCACAGAGTGCCTTGAATGAATGCGTAAGCCGCACCGTACGGCGCTATCTCGCCGATATCGGCGATACCGCATGCGCCGAAGGCCTGCATGCGCTGGTCTTGCGCGAAGTCGAGATACCGCTGCTGCGCGAAGTCCTCGCATTCCACGAGGGAAACCAGAGTCGTGCCGCCACCGCCCTGGGCATCAATCGCGCCACGCTGCGCAAGAAGCTCTCCGGACACGGCCTGATATAGCCGCCGGCTGACTGCCGGCGCCAAAACGTCCGATCGATCGGACGGCTATAATCAGCGGCTTTCCCCACTGTCCGGAAGCTCGCCATGCCCAAGCCCGCCATTGTGCCGATTCGTCGCGCCCTGCTCAGCGTCTCCGACAAGACCGGGTTGATCGACCTCGGCCAGCGCCTTGCGGCGGCTGGAGTAGCCCTACTTTCAACCGGTGGTAGCGCCAAGGCGCTGCGCGGCGCAGGTATTGCCGTCACCGACGTCAGCGAGCTCACGGGCTTTCCCGAGATCATGGACGGCCGCGTGAAAACCCTGCATCCGATGGTGCACGGTGGCCTGCTGGGTCGACGCGGCACCGATGACGCGGTGATGGCCGAGCTCGGTATTGCACCGATCGATCTGCTGGTACTCAATCTTTATCCGTTCGAGACCGCGGTGGCCAGACCTGACTGCACGCTGGAGCAGGCGATCGAGAACATCGACATTGGCGGCCCGGCGATGCTGCGCTCGGCGGCGAAGAACTGGAACGATGTCGGCGTGCTGACCTCGCCCGTGCAATATGCCAAGGCGCTGAACGAAATCGAAGGCCATGGCGGCCTTTCACGTGCCACCCGCTTCAAACTCGCCGTCAGCGCCTTCAACCGGGTGTCCGACTACGACGGTGCGATCAGCGACTACCTGTCCGCCATCGAGCTCGACGCATCCCACGATGCGATCGCCAGCCGCGCCGCCTTCCCCGGCCAGGTCAACGGTCGCTTCGTGAAGTTGATGGACCTGCGCTACGGCGAGAACCCGCACCAGCAGGCGGCGTTCTACCGCGACCTGCACCCAGTGCCCGGCACACTTGCCACCTTCCGCCAGCTGCAAGGCAAGGCGCTGTCGTTCAACAACATCGCCGACTCCGATGCCGCGTGGGAGTGCGTGCGCAGCTTCAGCAAACCCGCTTGCGTCATTGTCAAACACGCCAATCCGTGCGGCGTGGCGGTCAGCATGGATGGCATCGGCCACGCCTACGACCGCGCACACCAGACCGACCCCACCTCCGCTTTCGGCGGCATCATCGCGTTCAACCGCACGGTGGACGCCGCCACCGCACAAGCCATCGTCGAGCGGCAGTTCGTCGAGGTCGTGCTTGCCCCGGACTACGCGGACGAGGCGCTGCAAGCCTTCGCCAGGAAGGCCAATGTGCGGGTGTTGCGGATCCCGCTGCCGGCCGAGGGCAACCTCGCCAGCGCGTATCCGGGCAACGATTCACGCAGGGTCGGGTCGGGCCTGCTGATCCAGACGGCCGATCGCGGCATGATCGGCGCTCAGGACCTGAAGGTCGTCACGCGCCGGGCGCCGGACGACGCTGAAATCGACGACCTTATCTTCGCCTGGAAGGTGGCCAAATACGTCAAGAGCAATGCCATCGTGTATGCCCGCGACCGCCAGACCATCGGCATCGGTGCCGGCCAGATGAGCCGGGTCTACAGTGCACGCATCGCCGGCATCAAGGCGGCCGACGAAAAGCTGGAAGTTGCCGGCTCGGTGATGGCCTCCGATGCCTTCTTCCCCTTTCGCGACGGCATCGATGCCGCTGCCGCTGCCGGCATCAAGGCGGTGATCCAGCCTGGCGGGTCGATGCGCGACGCGGAGGTGATCGCCGCCGCCGACGAGCACGACATGGCGATGGTATTCACCGGTATGCGCCACTTTCGCCATTGAGGCGCGCCCGCCACACCATTATGTGATTGCTGGCCGGCGACGATACATTTTCAGGGGTTGGGAAAATATCGAACACCATAGTGAGAGCGTCGCCGGCACGGGTGCCTGACGGCAATCGCAGCCGGTGGGCGATTTTTTCTCAGCCTCTCAGTGACCCGCGTCGCCCTGTGCCTTGTCACCGGCATCCTTGCTCGCCGGTTTGTGCTTGCCCCACTTCAGCACGTCATACATCACCGGCTGCACCGGCGGCTGGCCCGGCTGCATGTGCCGGGTACCATCCGGGCTGACCATGTAGGTCTGGGTGATGCCGTTTTTCGGCGTCACCACCACCATGTACAGCAAGCCGTTGCGGCGGTACTCCTGGACCTCGTTCTCGCCCTGCTTGTGCACGCTGACCTCGGGTAGCGACATCTCGCGGCTCGGCGCTGAACCACGGCCATCGCGCATCGACGGCAGCGCCGGCCGTCGTTGGGATGATGTCGATGGTGGCACCGTGGCCTTGACCCCAGGGTCGTTGATCCCCGGCGGGGGCGGTACGTCGCCGCCAGGCCTCGACGACTGCGCGAAGGCACCGGAGGCAAGCAGGACACTGGCGGCGGCCAGCAAGGCGACATTTTTCATGGCGGCAACCTCGGTCGGGTTTTACAGCATAGCAGTCTATCCGCAGCCCTTCCGTGAAGTACGAACATGCGAGAATGCGGCATGCCCCAACTTATCCTGATCGACGGTTCCTCCTATCTTTATCGCGCGTTCCACGCGCTGCCGCCGCTGAGCAACGCGCAGGGCGAGCCGACCGGCGCGTTGTTCGGCGTGGTCAACATGCTGCGTGCCACGCTCAAGGCCAAACCGGATTACCTGGCCTTTGTCAGCGATGCGCCCGGCCCGACCTTCCGCGACGCGCTGTACGACCAGTACAAAGCCAATCGCCCACCGATGCCGGACGACCTGCGCTGCCAGATCGAGCCGATGCTGGCGATTGTCGGCGCGCTCGGTTTTCCGATCCTGCGCGTACCCGGCGTCGAGGCCGACGACGTGATCGGCACGCTCGCCGTGCAGGCGCAGGCACTCGGCATCGAGGTACTGATCTCCACCGGCGACAAGGACATGGCACAGCTGGTTTCGCCGCAGGTAACCCTGGTCAACACCATGAGCAACACGGTGATGGACAGTGCGGGCGTGCAGCAGAAATTCGGCGTGCGGCCGGAGCAGATCATCGATTTCCTCGCACTCACCGGCGACAGCGTCGACAATGTTCCGGGCGTACCCAAATGCGGTCCCAAGACGGCCGCCAAGTGGCTGGCCGAATACCCGACGCTGGACCAGCTGATCGCCAATGCCGACAAGATCGGTGGCAAGATCGGCGAGAGCCTGCGCGCGGCCTTGCCGCAGCTGCCGCTGTCGCGCGAGCTGGTGACCATAAAGACCGATGTGGCGCTTGCGCTGAAACCGACGGATCTGGCCCAGCGCAAACCTGACGACGATCTATTGCGCGAGCTGTACGCACGCTACGAGTTCAAGGCTGCGTTGAAAGAGCTGGATGGCGCTGAACCGGGAATCGGAAAAGCTAGCGCTGCGGCGGAACCTGTAGGAGCGCACCCTGTGCGCGATGCTCTTGATCACGGCCCCGAAAAGCATCGCGCACAGGGTGCGCTCCTACAAACACCGGGCGAGTACGAGCTCGTCACGACGCAAGAGGCTTTCGACGCATGGCTGGAGAAGTTGCGCACGGCCGAACTGATCGCGTTCGATACCGAAACCACCAGCATCGACGCGATGCTGGCCGACATCGTCGGCGTCAGCTTTGCCGTCGAGCCGGGCAAGGCCTGCTATATCCCGCTCGGCCACGACTATCCGGGCGCGCCGAAGCAGCTTGATCGCGATACCGTGCTGGCCGCGCTGAAACCGATCCTCGAGGATCGTGCCCAGCCCAAACTGGGCCAGCATGCGAAGTACGACATCAATATCCTGTCGCACTACGGGATTGCGGTTCAGGGTCTGCGTCACGATTCGATGCTGGAGTCCTACATCTGGAACGCGACCGCGACGCGCCACGACATGGATTCGCTGGCCAGAAAGTACCTCGGCTATGAAACCATCAAGTTCGCCGATGTCGCCGGCAAGGGCGCCAGGCAGATCGGGTTCTCGCAGGTGGATCTCGATACCGCCTGCCGCTATGCCGCCGAGGACGCCGACGTCACCCTGCGTCTTCATCATGCACTCTGGCCACAGCTCGAAGGCATCCCTGCCTTGCGCAAGGTCTACGAGGAGATCGAGATCCCGCTGGTGCCGGTACTGGCTGCGATGGAACGCCGCGGCGTGCTGATCGACGGCGACGCACTGCGTCGGCAAAGCCAGCAACTGGGCAAGCGCATGCTCGAGTTGCAACAGCAGGCCCATACCCTGGCCGGGCGCGAGTTCAATCTGGATTCTCCAAAGCAGCTGCAGGCGATCCTGTTCGACGAACTCGGTCTGCCAGCGAAACTGAAAACCCCCAAGGGGCAGCCGTCGACCAACGAAGAGGCTCTGGAAGCGATCGCCGACAGCCACGAACTGCCGCGGCTGATCCTCGATTACCGCGGCCTGGCCAAATTGCGCTCAACCTATACCGACAAACTGTCCGGCATCGTCAACCCGCGCACCGGGCGCGTCCACACCAGCTATCACCAGGGCGCGGTGGCGACCGGGCGGATCTCCTCGTCCGACCCGAACCTGCAGAACATTCCGGTACGCACCGAAGAGGGTCGGCGCATCCGCCAGGCCTTCATTGCACCGCCCGGCTGGAAGGTGCTGGCGGCCGACTATTCGCAGATCGAGTTGCGCATCATGGCGCATCTGTCCGGCGACGAAGGACTGCTGCGCGCCTTCCGCGAAGGCGGCGACGTGCACCGTGCCACCGCAGCGGAAGTGTTCGGACTCGCACCGGAGGAGGTCAGCAGCAACCAGCGTCGCGCCGCCAAGGCGATCAACTTCGGCCTGATGTACGGCATGAGCGCGTTTGGACTGGCGCGACAGCTCGGGGTCGATCGCGGCGAGGCCAGCGACTACATGGGGCGCTATTTTTCACGCTATCCCGGTGTCCGCGCCTACATGGATGCCACCCGTGAACAGGCCCATCGCGACGGCTATGTCGAGACCCTGTTCGGCCGCCGCCTGTACCTGGAAAACCTCGGTTCACGCAACCACGGGCTACGCCAGGGGGCCGAACGTGCCGCCGTCAACGCGCCGATGCAGGGTAGCGCCGCCGACATCATCAAGCGCGCCATGCTGGCCATGGCATCGTGGATCGCCGGTCGTGACGATGTGCACATGTTGATGCAGGTCCACGACGAACTGGTGTTCGAAGTGCGCGCTGACGCGGTCGAGCTACTTCGCGCCGCCGTGACCGAACGGATGGCCGGTGCAGCGGAACTGGCAGTCCCGCTGCTGGTCGATGTGGGTGTGGGCGCCAATTGGGACCAAGCGCATTGAGCGATCCGGTATGCATCCAGGTGGTAGGAGCCATATATAACAAGGTGTTGCGGGTTAAGGTTTCATCAAATGAATCATCGATAAATATTTTTGAGAAACCTCGCAACTTTCTCGCCAAACCGCGTTCAAAGTCTTCGGATGCACGCAACGGCATCCACAGGCTGGCTCACCTCCCTGAGCCGCCGACCGGACGCGAACCTCTCCCCTGGGTGTCGCCTCCACGGCCCCGAAGGCTCCCCCTAGCCTTCGGGGCCATTTTTTTGGCGACGCTCCGCAACCCGTGTACTTTTTGTGCACGGCGGCAGCAGGCATACTCACCCCACACTTACGAGGAGAGTCATCATGCGCGCAGGGCTGATCATCATCGGCATCGTTTTGTTGATCGCAGGCATCTGGATCATTGCTGGGCACGCCAGCTACCAGGCAACCGATACCGTCGCCCAAATTGGCTCGGCCAAGCTCACCGCCACGCATGACAAGGGTGTGCCGCAATGGGTGGGCATCGCCGGAGTGGTGGTCGGCGCCCTGCTGGCGATCGGCGGCTTCGTCAGGAAGCGCTGAACGACACGTATTGCCCGGCCGAAAACCGCCGCCATGCGGCGGTTTTCTTTTGCGCGCCCGTTACAATCGGCAGAATGGATGTCTCACACCTGATCGATCCGCTCAACGATGCCCAGCGCGAAGCCGTCTGCGCCCCACCCGGTCATTATCTGGTGCTGGCCGGCGCCGGCTCCGGCAAGACCCGCGTGCTGACCCACCGGGTCGGCTGGCTGACCCAGGTCGAACGGGTACCGCCTTGGGCGATTCTGGCGGTTACCTTCACCAACAAGGCGGCCGGCGAGATGCGTGCCCGCCTGGAAGCGCTGATTCCCGGCGGCACCCAGGGACTGACCGTCGGCACCTTTCACGGTATCGCCCATCGTCTGCTCCGGCGACACTGGCGAGATGCCGGCCTACCCGAAACCTTTCAGATTCTCGACGCCGATGACCAGCTGCGGCTGA
Source organism: Rhodanobacter sp. (assembly GCA_004298015.1). Taxonomy (GTDB): domain Bacteria; phylum Pseudomonadota; class Gammaproteobacteria; order Xanthomonadales; family Rhodanobacteraceae; genus Rhodanobacter. Next base: position 93,562 of record SCSE01000001.1, on the reverse strand, counting down.
TCAAACGCGTGGTGGCCGGACTGGGGCTGGATGACGCGAAGTTCCCGCCGCGTCAGGCCAGCTGGCAGATCAACCAGTGGAAGGACGAAGGCAAGCGTCCCGGCAGCATCGAGCATCGTGACCATCCACTCACCCGCAGCTTCGTGCAGATCTACCAGGCCTACGAGGATGCCTGCCGCCGCGCCGGTCTCGTCGACTTCGCCGAATTGCTGTTGCGCGCGCACGAGCTGTGGCTGAAGAACCCCGCCGTGCTGGCGCACTACCAGCAGCGCTGGCGCTATCTGCTGGTCGACGAATTCCAGGACACCAACACCCTGCAATACGCGTGGATCCGGGTATTGGCCGGCGCCACCGGACAGACGCCGTCGGGACAGGTCTTCGTGGTCGGCGACGACGACCAGGCGATCTACGGCTGGCGCGGCGCCAAGGTCGAGAACGTGCAGCAGTTCCTGCGCGACTTTCCCGGTGCCCGCACGATCAAGCTGGAACAGAACTACCGCTCGACCTCGACCATCCTGAAAGCGGCCAACAGTGTCATCCAGCGCAACGGCAGTCGGCTTGGCAAGCAACTGTGGACCGCCGGCGAGGACGGCGAGCGGATATCCCTGTACGCGGCGTACAACGAGCAGGACGAGGCGCGCTTCGTGATCGAGCGCATCCGCGAGTACATCGCCGAGCACGGCGACGCAAAGGATTGCGCGATCCTCTATCGCTCCAACGCGCAGTCGCGCAATTTCGAGGAGCAGCTGATTCAACGCGACCTGCCGTATCGCGTCTACGGCGGCCAGCGCTTCTTCGAACGCGCCGAGATCAAGGACGCGCTGGCCTATCTGCGGCTCAGCGCCAACCGCCATGACGACGCCGCGTTCGAGCGCGCCGTGAACACGCCCACCCGCGGTATCGGCGAGCGCACCCTCGATGCGCTGCGCCGTCGCGCGCGCCACGAAGACATCTCGATGTGGGAGGCGGCACTGATCGAGCTGATCAGCGGCGACCTCGCGGGCCGCGCGAAAAATGCGGTGAAGGCATTTTTGCTGTTGATCGACACGATGGCCCGAACCTTCGCCGGACAACCGGCCGGGAACGGGGAATCCGACGACGGGACCTCCTTGCGGTCGCAGGGAACGAGGAATACCCAGCCTCGTGTCGGGACCGAACCATCCGCTTCGCAGCCGCTGTCCGCAACCAAAAAGGGCAACGACCCCGAGGCTGTCGATCTTGGCCGTTCCCCGCTCCCTGCGCCTCAGCCCCTCACCCTCGCCGAGCAGATCGACCACGCGATCACGCATACCGGTCTGCGCGACTTCTACGAGAAGGACAGTCGCGGCAACGCCGAGTCCCGGGTCGAGAACCTGGATGAACTGGTCAATGTGGCCAGTCGCTTCGAGCTCACGCCGGACGACCTTGAAGCCGGCCTGAGCGAACTGTCCGCCTTCCTCGCCCACGCCACACTGGAAGCGGGTGAAAGCCAGGGTGAGGCCTGGGACGACTGCGTGCAGCTGATGACCCTGCATTCGGCCAAGGGCCTGGAGTTTCCGGTGGTGTTCCTGGTTGGCATGGAGGAAGGGCTGTTTCCCAGTCAGCGCTCCGTCGACGACGAAGGCCGCCTCGAAGAGGAGCGGCGACTGGCCTACGTCGGGATCACCCGCGCACGCGCAAAACTGTTCGTCTGCCACGCCGAATCACGGCGCATGCACGGCACCGAGATGCTGGCCCGACCCTCGCGTTTTCTTGGCGAGATGCCGGCCGAGTTGATCGACGAGATACGCCCGAGGGTGCAGGTAAGCCGCCCGCTGTACCCCGACGCCTCACGCCATGCGGCATCCGCGTCGCTGGTCGAGGACCTGCCGGTGAAACTCGGCCAGCAGGTGAGCCACCCGAGCTTCGGCGAAGGCGTGGTGATCAGCGCCGAGGGCAGCGGCGCCCACACCCGGCTGCAGGTCAACTTCGCCGAGGCCGGCAGCAAATGGCTGGTCGCCGCATACGCCAACCTCACGCCGCTGTAGCACGCCCTGCTTCCAACCGCAGCGGCCGGGGTCAGCCCGCTTCCGCGTTTGCCGACACCGTGGCCTTGCGGTCCTGCTTGCCCCAGCCGACCGAGGGACCGCGGAGCGCGGCGGAGACCGAACGCACCACCACGTAGTACATCAGCTGGCGGTAGCCGAAGCGTTGCAGTACCAGCCACCACAGCAGGCTCCACTGCTCCTTTTTTTCCATCGCGAAGGCCAGCGCCGCACCGGCCAGGTCCACAGCCATGAACACGGCGTAGAAGATCCCGACGAGGATCAGGTTGTCGGGGTTGAACTGGCCGCGGTGCTGCAGGTAGTCGATGCCGGTGGAGATGATCTGCCAGACCAGCAGCAGGTCGACCAGGGGCGACACCACCGAGAAGACGATCTGGAACAACCACACCTGCGGCAGCGCGATCATGCCGAGCGTGCCGTAGCGCGGGCGAAAGGTGGCATCGCGATGCTTCCACAGGCACTGCAAGGTCCCGTAGGCCCAGCGGAAGCGCTGGCGGGCCAGCCCGCGCATGCTGTCCGGCGCTTCGGTCCAGGCCACCGCTTCGGCGTCGAACACGGTCCGGTAGCCCGCCTTCTGCACTGCGATGGTCAGGTCCTGGTCCTCGGCCAGGGTGTCGCCGGGGAAGCCGCCCAGTTGCTCCAGCGCCTCGCGCCGCCAGGCGCCCACTGCACCCGGCACCACGGTAATCGCACCGAGCGCCGCCAGTGCACGGCGTTCCAGATTCTGCGCAGTGATGTACTCCAGCGCCTGCCACCAGGTGATCAGGTTGATCCGGTTGCCGACCTTGGCGTTGCCGGCCACCGCGCCCACTTCCGGATCGGCGAACCAGCGCACCAGCCGCGGCAGGGTGTCCGGCTCGAACTGGGTATCGGCATCGAGCGCCACGATCACCGAGCCGGCGGCTTCACGCAGCGCTGTATTGACTGCGTGGGCCTTGCCGCCATTGGGAATGGTCAGCAGGCGCACGCGCGGTTCGTTCGCATAGCTCGCCTGCACCACCGCCGTGGTGGCGTCGGTCGAGCCGTCGTCGACAACGATGACTTCCAGCGCCGGATAGCGGCTCTCGAGAATGCGCCGAATCGCGCTGACGATCACCTTTTCCTCGTTGAAGGCGGGGATCAGTACCGAGACCAGTGCGGGGGCGTCGCCGAGCGACGGGGGCGTGCGACGGCGGTCGCGCAGCCAGTTGACCAGTCCCAGGCCACCGAGCAACAGCAGCCGTGCGACCCCCAGCCAGATGGCCAGCAGGAACAACGCCCGCAGCATGTGCCCGAACCAGCCCAGGGTATAGAACACCGAGCGGTCCGCCAGCCGTGACAACGAACCCGGCGGCAGGAGTGGCATGCCCTGATCGCGCGTCAGTCCGGCCAGCACGGATACGGTGACGAACTGGTAACCCTGCGCACGCAAGCCGTCGATGATCTGCGGTAGCGCCGCTACCGTGTGCGAGCGATCACCGCCGCCATCATGCAGCAACACTACCTGGCCGTGTCGCCCAGGATTCCGCGTATCGACCTGGGTCAGTACGCTGCTGACGATCTGCGCGGTCGGCGGGCGCTTCCAGTCATCCGGATCGACATGCAGCCCGACGGCGATGTAGCCCAGTTTCTGCGCCAGCTTGATCGGCACCAGTTCATCGGCGGTGGTCGGCTCGGCGTCGCCGAAATACGGCGCCCGGAACAAGCGCATCGAACGGCCGGTGAGCGCCTCGAACAGACGCTGGGTGGCGTTCAGCTCCAGCGCGACGATACCAGGCGGACTGTCACCGAGATTGGGATGGGTAAACGTGTGATTGCCGACATCGTGACCCTCGTCGACCATGCGTTGTACCAGGCGCGGCGACATCTCGGCATTCTTGCCGACGATGAAGAAGGTGGCCGGCACATGTTTGGCCTTGAGGATATCCAGGATCTGCGGTGTCCAGTCCGGATCCGGGCCATCGTCGAAGGTCAGCGCAATCTTGTGCGGCAGCGTGCCGACGCGCTGGATCACGTAGGATTTCGGCAGGCTGGTGTAATGCTCGTCGGCGATGTCGCCGCTGTCCTTTTCAAGCGTATACGTGCGTGCGCCCGGCGCCGGCTCGGAAGCGATCTGCAAGATCTCGCCCTCACCCTCGATGTCGATGTCCTCGCCCTGGGCGATCGCGTGCAACTGCGCGGGCGCGGCGGCACCGTAAGGCCTGCCCAGCAAGGGCCAGATCGAGGGATCTTCGGCGCCCAGGCGCCATACGGCATAGCCGTACGGCCGATCGGCATCGGCAGCATGGATCTGGTTGAAGGCGGTAACGGCGTCGAGAAACCAGACCCGGTGCACGGTGCCATCGTCCTCGCTGTAGGAAAACCACGGATTGCGGCTGTCCGGATCGAAGGCAATCTCGGCCTGAGCGTCGGCCGCGCGATCCATCGCATCCTGGAACGTCAGCGCCTCGGCGTTCTGGCCGCTGGCCCAGTCGTAACCGTAGCTACCCAACGCAATGATGGTCTGGTCCGGGTCCAGCACTTTCATCCGTTTGTCGAGCGTGCTCTCGAACCAGTCCTGGCCGGCAATACTGCCGGGGTCCTTGCCCGCCCAATGCTGGTCGTAAGCCATCAGCAACTCGAAGTCGACGATGTTGGCGTACCCGGCATAATCCCAGGCGACATCGTCGAACGGCACCGACAACACGATGCCCCAGTCGTGCGGCGCAAACGCGTCGGACAACTCCGAAAGAAAAGCATGCAAGTCCTGCTGTGCGCCTTCGGGTACCTCCTCGAAATCCACGGTCACGCCCTGCAGGCGGTTGGCCGCGAGAAAGTCGACGATCTGCGCTATGCGCTGCCTGCGCAGCGCAGGATCGGCCAGCATGCGGGCAAGCCCGGCGCCATCCCAGTTGCCGTCGACCGCGTTCTGCAGCAAGGGCAGGATCGGTGTCGACGGCTTCTGCCGCCGAATCAGGTCCAGGGCGGAGGTATCCAGAGTGCTCTTCAACGCCATTTGCGGACCACTGACGCTCAACCAGGTCGGAATCACCCAGTCCAGCGTGGGCAGTGCCCGCTTCAGCGAGGCATAGCTGCCATCGTCCCAATTGACATAGAAGCCGATCGCCAGGGGCCGCCCCGCCGGTTTGGCCAGCGACAGCGGCCGCGCGCGCCCGGGCATGCCTGGGTTGGCGTGCGGACGCTTCGGGTGCAGTAACCGCTGCCGTGCACGCACCTCTGCCGCCAGGCGCGCCGCGGGTTTCAGCAATTGCGGGGCCGCTGCCCTGACCCCGGCCAGCGAACGCAGGCCCTTGCCGCGGCTACCCAGCTGCAGCCCGTTCATCCGTGGCCCGATCAGCAAGCTGGCCGCAAATGCCAGCACGAACAAGGTGCTGATCACGGCCAGCGCCAGACCCAGCCGCGAGATGCGGCTGGCCCGTCGGCCGGTGGGATCGAAGAAGATCGGTTTCTTTTGCATCTTGCGTGGCAATCACCGAGGGCTTTGGAAGGTCAGTGTGCGGTACAGACGGTGAATCGCGATAGCGTGGAAGATCCGCTTGCCATGCGGCGCTCCGGCAGATCCCCCTACATGCTGAGACGTACATTCCGCTGGCGATATACGCCCCCTTCGCCGACCTCAGCTGAACACCGGAAGGAGGCTATGCAACAGCCACGGCAGGACGCGGTCTAACCCTGCATGGCCGGTGACACCCTCCCCCGGAATTTTTCATGAGCCACCCCGACCCACAGCGCACTTCGCTCGATGACGATATCTGCGTGCACATCTTTACCGCATCGGCGGCGATGGTCGGCGTCTGCCTCACGGTGATCGGCATCATCCGCCTGGTGATTTCATTGCGCCGGGCCGACATTCTGGTGGACGACCTGCTTGCAGTCGATGCCATCCTGTACCTGGTGTCCTGCCTGCTCTCCTACTGGGCCTTGCGCGGACGCAGCCAGCGCCGCAACCACCGGCTAGAACGGATCGCCGATGCGATCTTCCTGATCGCGCTGACTCTCACCGCGGTCAACGCCGCATCGATCGCCTGGGCCATCTCGGTAAGCTGAGCAGGATTCCCGGAAGCGACCGGGTGGCGGTCGAGGCGAGAATCCGGCTGCACGAGGACAGACAATCGCAACTCGCCCGGCCCATCGTGGTTCTATCGCGCAAGAAGCGGCGGGAACAGGGACCGCGCAGGCGAATTCGCAGGCCGGCCGAGCAAAGTCCTACCATCTCCCGAGAGCAAGCTCACTCGCGCAGGCGCGGCAGGCCATGCTGGTCACGATCCTCGATCGCCATCGGACGGGTGTCGATGCCCCGCCCCTGTGACCGGGTCAATACCGGCAGCACCGCCTCACCACGGCCCAACGCCAGCGCGTTGCGGTAACAGCGCTGTGCCTGCCCGGCATCACCCTCACCGGCGAAGGCATCGCCAAGAACTTCCCATGCCGCCGTCGTCGGTGCCAGCGCCAGCGAGCGCTCGAGGAACTGGTGCGCCTTGCCCCATAGCTTCAATCGCACCGCAAGGCGGCCCAGGGTGAGCAGCAGGGCAGCATCGTTCGGATGGGCGTCAAGCCATCCCTCGGCACGGCGCAGACGGGCCTCGATATCCTCGCTGCCAAGCGCGCCGTAGGTCGCAATCAACAGCGGCGACCAGTCGCGGCGCAGCGCCGACTCCAGTTCGTCCATCGCCGGCAGGATCAGGCCGAATGCCGCCGCCCGGCGAGCATAGGCATCGACGGCCACAGGCAACCGCCGCTGCACCTTGGGCAACTTTGCCCACAGCGTGTTGAGGGCAACGCCATCGGCCGCCGCATCGATCGACGCCACCAGGATCTCCGCCTCGAGTGCAACATGCGCGCGGCTGCCAAAGGCAGCACTTTTTCGCAGCGGGTCCAGTGCCGCACGCGCGCGCACCAGGTCACCGCTGGCCAATCCCGACAGGGCCAGCTCGCGCCAACCGGCAGGGCTCAGCTGCCCCTTGTCCGCGTCGGCTGCGAGCAAGGCCACCGCGTCGCTGGGCCGTCCTTCACGTCGCAATACGCGGGCTCGCAATACGCGGGCAGCCTGCGGCGCCCAGGGCGAGGCCTGGTCCAGCGTTTCCAGTGCGCGCGTGTATTCGCCCCGCCGGCAGGCAGCTTCGGCAGCGGCCAGCAAGGCCGGAGCACGCAGATGCTCGAGCCGGGACGCCCGGCCGAGATCGCGTTCGGCGTCGGCATGACGGCCGGTAATCAAGGCAATCACACCATCGCTCATGCGCTGTTGACCGACCCGCCGGTGGCGCCGCGACACCGCACCGAACGGCCAGCTCAGCAACCGCCACAGCACGGTCAGCAGCGCCCAGCCGAACAGCAGGATCAGCACGGCCGCGACCACCGTGGTTTCCACCTTCCAGCCGCGCAGCCGCAGCAGCACATAGCCCGGATCTTCGGCCACCCAATGCCAGCCGAACGCCGCCAACGCCGCGACGATAACCAGCAAGAGCATCCAGCGCCACAACCTCATCGCCTGACTCCACCCGCCGTGGCCGGGTGCGCCGCAGTTGCCGCAGGAGCAGGAACCGAGCCAGCGGCTGGCTTCAGCGCATGCAATGCACGCAGGTTGCGCAGCTCGCTCAACGCAGCACCCAAGTGTACCGAGGCATTCGGCGGTAGGGCCGCCGGCAGCTGCTTGAGCGTGGCCTGTGCCGCCTGAACTGCCGTCGCCCGGTCATCGAAGCCGGCCGCAAGACCAGCCTGCGCCTGCTGAAGTGCTGCCGCATAAGCCTGGCTGTCACGTGCCAGCAACGCGGCCTGCGCTTGCGCCAGATCGAGCGACAACAGCTCACGGGTCAGGCGCGCATCGTCGGGTGTCAACGATGTGCCATGGTCGCGCTGCACCTTGATCACCCCGGCCAGCGCACGGCCGATCCGCGACCACATGCCCGACTCAGCATTGCCAGGTCGATCGAGGGGCTTGAGCGGCAACGTAGCCATGGCGGCGCGCAACTCCGACAAACGCTGCAGCGCGCTGGCCTGGCTGAGTGGCTGGCTCTTCATCAAGGCTGTACGTTCGTCCTCGATGTTCTGGCGCACGCCCGAATAGATGCCATCGTTGACTGCTGCCAGCGTCTGATCGGCCAACGCATACGCCGCCGCCGCACCTTGCGCGTCATGGAACAGCGTGTAGCGTTCGGCACCCATGCGCAGCAACGATTCGGTTTCATCCAGCAGCATCGCGTCATGCCCGGAACGGCTCTTTTCGGCAAGTCGCGCCACCGCATCCTCAAGATGGCGCGTGCGCTCGGCCTGGTCCAGCAGTTGCTCGCGCAACGATCGGTTGACCTGGTCGGCATCGTTGAGGCGCTGATTCAGACTGGCGCGTCCGTCGCTGACGCCAGTCAACGTGGTCTCCAGGTTCTGCACGCGCTGTTGCAGCGTGACCAGGGTCTGGTCATCGGCGACGCTGCTGCGGGCCTGTTGCCACTGGCGCCAGCCCACATAGCCGGACATCATCACGGCGATCAACGACAGCAGCAGCGCCAATGCCCGACTTCCGCCACCACGCGGGCGTGAGGCAGGGTTCGCCGGTTTAGGGCGGCGTGGCTTGCCCGAACCGGAGTCGACCACGACGGGGTCGGCGGCGACAGGTTCGTGGGGCTGGTCGTTCTCGCTCATGTGCTCATGCTACCAGCCTGGCGGACTTTGGTTGGCCGGTCGGCGAAACCGCCTGTGCGTCCCTGGTTTCCGCCGCGTCCTGGTCCATGGAATCACGATGGAGCGGCGAACCGTCGTTGCCTGTCCTTGCAGCGCCGAATTCCCACCTCGACCACCGGCCGCCAGTAGTCCATTCGCCGGTTAGACGCAGGCACGGTGAAACCCGCCTCATTTCACCCTCATTGCGGCATCCAGCAGGTCCGCCGACAGTGCGGAGGTAGCCAGCAGCCGGCGGGAGAAGCCGGCCTCGGCCACGGCCACGGCGAGCCGCTCGCTGCTGACCACGACGGTACTCGAGCGCAGCCGTTGCAAGGCTGCGGCCGGCAGCAGCTGCAACAGGTTCTGCAACGCTTCACGGCTGGACAGCAACAGCACCGCGGAGGCCGGCAATGCGATCACCTTCTCGACGTGGCGGCGATCCAGACGGGGTGGCTCACGACGGTATACATGCACTTCGCGCACCTGCGCACCGTGTTGCTCCAACTGTGCGCGCAGCAATCCGCGACCGCCCGGCGCGCCAATCACGCTGATCCGGTGCCCCCCTGGCGACTGCAACAGTGGATGAGTCAGCAGTCCCTCGCTGTCTTGCCGCGACGGTGTCCAGACCGCCGCCACACCAGACCGCCGCAAGGCCTGGGCGGTGCCCTGACCCACCGCCAATACCGTTGCCAGCGTTCGCAACGGCGTCAGCGCCGCGGCAAAGCGCACCGCTGCCGGGCTGCTGAAGATCAGCAGCTCGTCGCTCAGCGCCGCGAGCAAGCCGCTACAGGCGGTGTCCTGGTCCGCCACCCGGCGCAAGGCCAGTCCCGGCAGCAGCAACGGGACACCGCCGCACCTGCGTATCCTGCGTGCGAGCGCGGCGGCGCTGCCGACCGGGCGCGTGACCACCAGCGTGCGCCCGCGCAACCCCTGGGCACTGGTTCGAAATGGCCCTCGCACCTGCATGCTGCATCCATTTGCGGTCGTGGCCGTAAGTGTAATGCGCGTCCTACACTTGTGAATGGCTTTCTCACCCTGGATACCACCACATGACAACCACCGCCGCCCCGTCACAGGCGCAGCAACTGATTCGCTTCATTCGCGACGAGATTCCGCTGGCGGATGCGATGGACCTGCAACTGGATGGCGAAACAGACGACATGCTGTGCCTGCGCGCACCGTTACCGCCCAACGTCAACGACAAGGGCTGCGCATTCGGCGGCAGTCTGGTCAGCCTGATGACGCTCAGCGGCTGGGCCCTCGTCGAATTGGGCCTGCGGCGGCGCGGCGAGGATTGCGACGTGTTCGTGGCCGAGTCCAGCGTGCGCTATCTGGCGCCGCTATGGAAGGATTTCCGCAGCGAGTCACGACTGGCTGAGCAGGCCGACTGGGATACCTTTCTGCGCACGCTCGACACCCGCGGCAGAGCGCGCATCGAGGTCACCAGCGTGATCCTCGGCAGCGAAGGCCAGCCTGCCGCCACCCTCAGTGCGCGGTTTGTCGCCAAACGGCGCACCTGAGCGGCGGCAGACGCCGGCGGTCGCTTGCGGCAGAATGGGGCTCGTCCATTCGGTGGGAGTCCTTCATGCGGCACACGCCAAGCCTTGCCATCATGTTGTCGGTGTTGCTGCTTACCGCGGGCTGCGCCACGCAAAAACGCAGCGACACGCTGACTACCACACTCAACGCTTATGCCAGCACCATGCGCTGGGGCGACTTCCAGAGCGCGGCGCAGTTCATCGATCCGAAGATTCGGGCCGCCCACCCGCTGAGCAAACTGGACCTGGCACGTTACAAACAGGTGCGGGTCAGCGAATACGACAGCGGCGCCGGACCGGTTCCAGTCGATGAAAACGACGTGCAGCAGACCGTCCACATCAGCCTGATCAATATCCACACTCAGGTCGAGCGCACCGTGGTCGATCACCAGAGCTGGCATTACGATGCAAAGAATCAGCACTGGTGGCTGACCAGCGGCCTGCCCGACATCACCCGGGACTGATCGGCGCGACCCCAGACCGTCTGCCGGCCGCGCGGGTTGGCTACTGGTCGTATAATCCCCGGTTTACCCGAACCGGCGCGGTCAACGTGCCCGTGGAATGACGATGAACGATTTTCTGCACAAGCTGCCCGAATTTCTGGGCCATCACATGGCGCTGGCGGCGTTGTTCGTGGTCCTGCTGGTGGCCCTGATCTTTACCCAGCTGGCCACCCTGTTCAGCAAGACCAGGGAGCTGACGCCGGCCGGACTGACGGCGCTGATCAACCGCGACAACCCTTTGCTGATCGACATCTCGCCGCGCGACAATTTTGAAAAGGCGCACATCCCCGGTGCGCGCCACGTGGCCATGAGCCAGTTCGATCCGGAAAACAAGAATCTCGCCAAGGCGAAGGACCTGCCGGTGGTGATCATTTGCCGATCCGGGCAGACCGCCGGCAAGGCCGCGCAACGCCTGGTCAAGGCCGGTTTCAGCAGCGTGCATACGCTTGGCGGCGGGATGCTGGCCTGGCGCGAGGCGCAGTTGCCGGTAGCCAAGGGCAACAAGTAGCGTTGCGCGCGGCGACGGTCCGACCCCGCGCAGCCGCTCAGCGTTCGTTGATACCGGCCCGCGACGCGAGGATCTGCGCCAGCACGTCCGGCGCGTACTCGAACGAGTCGTAATACAGCCGCGACTCCGGCAAGCCGGCATCGAGAAACGCCTGATGGCCGGCATCGATCATCGCTGGCGGGCCGCTCATGTAGAAATCGTGGCCGGAAAGGTCCGGGTGATCCTCCAGTACCGCTTCGTGCACCAGCCCGCAGCGCAATCCGCCGGCCCGCTCCGGGTCCGAGACCACGGCATGGAACTGCAGCCCGGGCAAGTCACCCGCCCAGTGCTCGGCCAGCTCCCGCAGGTAGAGATCGCCGGCACTGCGCGCGCCCCAGTACACCTGCATCGGTCGCTGGGTGCCGAGCGCGATGAAGTGTTCCACGATCGCCTTGACCGGCGCGAACCCGGTACCGCCGGCCATGAACACCATCGGTCGTTCGGAATCCTCGCGCGGCACGAAAGTGCCCAGCGGCCCCTCGATCCGCAGCCGCCCGCCGACCTGCAAACTGTCGCTGACCCACGAGGTGAAGCCACCGCCGACCACGTGCCGCACATGCAGTTCGATCATGCCGTCGACCTGTGGTCCGTTGGCGATCGAGAACGGCCGCCGCTTGCCATCCTCCAGCAATACATCGAGATACTGACCCGGCAGCCAGTTGAGTCGCGCCTGACCCGGCAACGGTTGCAGGCGCAGCCCGATCACCTCGCGCGCCAGCTGCCACTTTTCGGTCACCTGCACCTCGATCTGGCGCCTGGTGACGTCGTGTACCGAGGTTACCTCGCGGGCCTCCAGCAGTACGTCGCCAACCGGCACCGCCTGACACAGCAACACCGCATGTCGGGCCCGCGCACCGGCATCCAGGGCGACCGGTGGATTGCGCGGATACGCGCACCGCCCCTCCAGCAAGGTCGCCTTGCAACTGCCACAGACGCCGGCCCGGCAGGAATACGGCAGTGCCACACCGGCCCGCTGCGCGGCTTCCAGCACGGTTTCACCGGCAGCCACAGGAAACTGGCGGCCAGACGTTTTGAGAGTGACGTTGGACACGTATGCATTGTCGCGGCGATCGCAGCAGACAACAATGCGGGCTTGTCCCGAAGGAATCAATGATGAGCATCTGGAAACAGCCCCCCGACCTGCAGCGCCTCAACGCGTGGAGCGCCGATACCATGATGGCGACGCTGGATATCCGCTTCACCGCGATCGGCGACGACTGGCTGCAAGGCACCATGCCGGTCGACCATCGCACCCACCAGCCCTATGGCCTGCTGCACGGCGGCGCCTCGGTGGTGCTGGCCGAGACGCTCGGCAGCAGCGCCGCCATGCTCACCCTCGACCCGGAAAAAGAGCTTGCCGTGGGCCTGGAGATCAATGCCAACCACGTTCGTGGGGTCCGCAGCGGCGAGGTCACCGGCACCGCCAGAATGCTGCACCTGGGTCGGTCCACCCAGGTCTGGGAAATCCGCATCGAGAATGATCAGGGTGCCCTGGTCTGCGTCTCGCGGATCACCATGGCGGTGGTGCCGGCGCGCGTGGTGGGGCCGCGGTGATCGCAGCCCCATGCGTCCAGCGAGCCCTGCTCGGATCGAGCCGCGATCGCGACTGGCAGAACGTTCGACGAAAGGTGCACCGATGAATCCTGAAACGCCGTATGCGCGGCTCAGCCCGGATCGGGTACTCGACGCCGTCGACGCGTGTGGACTGTGGCCGGACGGCAGGCTGCTGGCGCTGAACAGCTACGAAAATCGCGTATGGCAGGTGGGCATCGAAGACCAGCCGCCGGTGATCGCAAAGTTCTATCGGCCCGGGCGCTGGAGCGACGCGGCGATCGTCGAGGAGCACACGTTTGCGCAGGAACTGGCCGACGCCGAGCTGCCGGTGGTCGCGCCGCTCGCGTTCAGCCACCAGACCTTGCTGCGTCACGAGGGCTTCCGCTATGCGTTGACGCCTCGGCGCGGGGGCCGCGCCCCGGCGCTGGAGTCGGTCGATCAACTGCAATGGCTGGGGCGGTTGATCGCCCGCATGCACGTGGTCGGCGCGCGCCAGCCATTCATCCATCGCGGCAAGCTCGACCACGACACCATGGTGCATCAGCCGATGCGCGCGGTGCTCGACTCCTCGCTGCCGCCACCGTCGCTGCGCGATCACTATCTCGCGGCCGCCACCCGTCTCGACGCGGCCATCGCGGGACGTCTGCAGGCTGTGGGTCCGGTGCGGCAGTTGCGCCTGCACGGCGACTGCCATCCCGGCAACGTGCTGTGGACCGACGACGGCCCGCATTTTGTCGACCTTGACGACGCCCGCAGCGGCCCGGCCGTGCAGGATCTGTGGATGCTCGCCAGCGATGACCGGGCGATGCAGGCCTTGCTCGATGGCTATCAGCAGTTTCGCGACTTCGACCCCACCGAACTGGCGCTGATTCCGGCGTTGCGCGCGATGCGCCAGTTGCACTACGCCGGCTGGATCGCCGCACGCTGGCACGATCCGGCGTTTCCTGCGGCGTTTCCGTTCGCCGCCGAATCGCGCTGGTGGGAGCAGCATATCGGCGACCTGCACGAGCTGTCCGACGAGCTGGAATAATGCGGATCTCATGTAGGAGCGCACCCTGTGCGCGATGGCTCTAGGCGAATCCCCCCCCTGAAAGGCAATCGCGCACAGGGTGCGCTCCTACCATTCTCACATTCCTTTTCCGGAGTCCTGCATGCGCAACATCCTTTTCCGCCTGATCGGCATTCTCGAAATTGCCGGGGGACTGTATGGCGTAGCGGCGATGTTGCGACGCCTGCTGCCGTTCCACAGCACCCATGGCAGCGTCCTGGCACTGCTCGGCCTGGCGCTGTTCGGTTTCGTGCTGGCCGCGGGGGTCCAACTGGTCGATGGCAGCGAGCGAGGCGTGCGGATGTCGCGCTGGGCCCAACTGCTGCAGGTTCCGCTGATTGCCACGCCGGTATTCAGCTACGCACTGCATTGCGGCGCCTACCTCAACCTCTATGACACGCTGCATCTGGCACGACCCTGGCTGGACTGGAACCTCGGCAGCCAGGGCTTCGGCCTGGCGCTGACCGGCCCGGCCCATGCGCGGTTCGGCGTCAACCTGCTGGCCGTGCTGTCGTGGCTGGCACTCAAGCTGCGCTAAGCTGCCCCAGCTTGATTCACCAACCCATGCGAGGCAGACCATGGCACGCCCCGGTTTCATTGAACTCCCGGCCAGCGATATCGACGCGGCCAGGACTTTCTATACCCGCGCCTTCGGCTGGGACCTTACCAGCTTCGGCCCAACCTACGCTTGCACGATGACCGGCGACGTCGATATCGGCCTGCAAGGCGATGCCGCCGAAGCCACCCGGGCACCGCTGCCGGTGATTGCCGTGGACGACCTCGAGGCCGCGTTGGCAGCAGTGATCGCGGCCGGCGCAAAGATCGTGCGCCCGACATTCGCGTTTCCCGGCGGGCGTCGCTTCCAGTTCCGCGATCCACACGGCAACGAGCTGGCAGTCATGCAGCCTGACTGAGGCTGAGAAGCAATCGCCCCTGCTGCGATAGCCGCCAGACACCCGTGCAGGCGGCGCGCTCGCCACGATCATCGATATTTCACAGCCTCTGGGAACGGGATGCCCCGGAGAACCGCCTCCGGCCCGCTATCATGGGCGGATGAATACCATTGAATCCACACTTCCCGTCATCCGTCTGAAGTCCGATCGCAATCCCGGTCACCCGTGGGTATGGTCGGCGCAAGTTTACAAACCGGAAGTCCGTCTGCCACCGGGCAGCCTGGTCGAGGTGCAGGATGCCAAGGGGCGTTTCGTCGGGCGCGGATTCTGGAACGGCCATGCGCGCATCGCGCTGCGCGTGCTGAGCAACGCTGCGACCGAGACGATCGATGCGCAGTGGATCGCTGCCCGCATCGAGCGCGCCGTGAAGCTCCGCCGCGAATGGCTTCAGCTCGATCGGTGCAGCGACGCGTGGCGGGTAGTGCACAGCGAAGGGGATGGCCTGTCCGGGCTGGTGGTCGACCGCCATGCCGACATCCTGGTGATCGAATACTTCGCGGCCGGCATGTGGCGCTTCCGTGAGGCGATCCACGCCGCCCTGCTCACGCACTTTCCCGGCGCGCGCCTGTACTGGTTTGCCGAGTCGCATGTGCAGAAGCAGGAGTCGTTCGACGTGCGCAGCCCGGATGCGCCCGCAGCCGTCCAGGTGCATGAGCACGGCCTGCGCTTCCACGCCGCACCCGGCTCCGGTCACAAGACCGGCTTTTTCGCCGACCAGCGCGAAAACCGTCGCCGCTTCGCCGAACTGGCCAAGGGCCGTCGTGTGCTCGACCTGTGCTGCAACGCCGGCGGCTTTGCAGTGCATGCCATGGCGGCCGGTGCACGCGAGGCGGTCGGGGTGGATCTGGATGCGGGTATCCTCGAAATCGCCCGTAGCAACGCCGCCGCCAACCACGTTGCAGTGACGTTCGAGCAGTCCGATATCTTCGACTGGGTGCGCGCGGCGGTGGCACGCGGCGAACACTACGACGCGGTAGTGCTCGACCCGGCCAAGCTGACCCGGGACAGTCGCAAGGTGATGGATGCGCTGAAAAAGTACTTCGCGATGAACCGCATGGTACTGGACGTCATTCCGCCTGGCGGCCTGCTCTTGACCTGCTCATGTACCGGCCTGGTCAGCGAAGACCAATTCCTGGAGATGCTGCGCCGGGTAGCGCTCAACGCCGGCCGCGAGATCCAGGTCTTGCAGACCAGCGGCGCCGGTGCCGACCACCCTTCGCGCACCGACGTGCCGGAAGGGCGCTATCTCAAGGCGGTGTTCTGCCAGGTGATGTGAGGCAATGACCGGCTCATCCGGTTGACGGCGGGTACGGCCGACCGTCGTGGTGGGTGTAGTCGTGTTGCGCATCCCAACGCAGATCGATGTCAGGATAGACGACGGCATCGTTGCTGCTGCGGCTGCCGACTTCCAGGCAAACCGCCAGCGCGCTGCTGCGGTTGACCAGGTGATGTCCGTCCGGGCAATTCCGCGGAAATGCCGCCGCGTCCCCTGCGCACAGCAGCTGCTCGCCCTGATCGCTGATCAGTACCAGTTCGCCGCTCAGGACATAGACGAATTCCTCCTCGTGCGAATGCCAATGTCGCTGGCTTGACCACGCGCCGGGCGGCAGCTGCAGCAAGTTGACGCCAAAATCGGTCAAACCCGCAGCATCGCCCAATGCTTTTCGGGTCCGCTGCTCGGCACAGCGTGCGAACGGCTCGGGATAACTCGAGCCGTGGCGTTCGGCGAGTGTGTCGATATCGATTTTCGGCATCGCGGCGATCCGCTCAGTCGAGGGGGCGATCGCGCACCATGGCGACCGCATCGGGTGCCGCCTTGGCTTTGGCTTTGGCTTTTGCAGTCGCAACCGGCAACAGCCCGTCGGCGCGGAACATGGCCTTGATGCCGCGCAATGCCTGACGGATACGATCGCGGTTCTCGATCAGGGCGAAGCGCACGTAGTCGTCGCCGTAATCGCCGAAGCCGATGCCCGGCGATACCGACACCTTGGCGTCGGCCAGCAGTTTCTTGGCGAATTCCAGCGACCCGAGTTTGGCGTAGGCGGCGGGAATTTTCGCCCACACATACATCGAGGCCCTGGGGTTCTCCACCATCCAGCCGGCCTCATGCAGCCCCTTGACCAGCACGTCGCGGCGCTGCTGATAGCGCATGGCGATATCGCGCACGCACTGCTGGTCGCCCTCCAGCGCGGCAATCGCCGCCACCTGCAGCGGGGTGAAAGTGCCGTAGTCGTGATAGCTCTTGATCCGCGCCAGCGCGTTGACCAGTTCGGCGTTGCCGACCATGAAGCCGATCCGCCAGCCCGCCATGTTGTAGCTCTTGGACAAGGTGAAGAATTCCACCGCGATGTCCTTGGCACCCGGCACCTGCATGATCGAGGGCGCCTTCCAGCCATCGTAGGTGATGTCGGCATAAGCCAGGTCATGCACCACCAGTACGTCGTACTGCTTCGCCAGCGCGATCACCCGCTCGAAGAAGTCCAGCTCCACGCACTGCGCCGTGGGGTTGGACGGAAAGCCCAGGATCATCATCTTCGGCTTGGGAATGCTCTCGCGGATACCGCGTTCAAGCTCGGCGAAGAAATCGATGCCCGGAGTCATCGGGATCGAGCGGATTTGCGCCCCGGCGATCACCGCGCCGTAGATGTGGATCGGATAACTGGGATTGGGTACCAGTACGGTGTCGCCACGATCCAGCGTGGCCAGCATCAGGTGCGCCAGGCCCTCCTTGGAGCCGATGGTGACGATCGCCTCGCTGTCGGGGTCGATCTCCACCTCGTAACGCTCGGCGTACCACTGCGAGATCGCGCGCCGCAACCGCGGAATGCCTTTCGAGGTGGAGTAGCCATGGGTATCCGGGCGCTGTGCCACGGCGCACAGCTTGTCCACGATATGCGGCGGCGTGGGGCCGTCGGGGTTGCCCATGGAAAGGTCGACGATGTCCTCACCGCGACGACGCGCGGCCATCTTCAGTTCGGCGGTGATATTGAAAACGTACGGCGGAAGACGTTCGATGCGCGCGAAACGACGCGGCGCGGACGCGGGGGAAGAACCGTGCTCGGTCATGCAAAACCTCGTGAAACGTAAGCGCCCGGAACCGTCCGAGCGACGCCGACCGCATGGCGGCCTGACCGGAACTTTGAGACCCCGGGTGAGATAACCATATCGTCATGACCGCCCGCCGTCGAGTGGTCGCCCCGGCCCCGCCCCGACCCGCCGCTTCGCACGAAGGCGTGCCCGCGCTCCCGCACGACTGACGGGCCGGTCGGGAGCATCCGTCCCGGAAACTGAGACGACAACGCGTAAACTTGCACCCTTGCGTTCAACGGAATTGGCCATGCCCTTAAACGACATATTGCTGACGGCCCTGGTGCTCACGGCATTGGTCATCCTGATTCTGCAGCTGATGATCCTGCTGCGTGGCCGCGGCGATGACGGGCTCAACAGCCGTCTGGATGCGCTGAAGGATGACGGTGAGCGTCTGCAACGCACGCTGCGCGAGGAGCAGCGCGCCGGTCGCGAAGAGCTGCAGCAAGGCTTCGATCGCTTCCGGGGCCACGTTGTCGAACAGCTCGGCAACATGTCGCAGCAACAGGTCGAACGCATCGACGGCTTCGGACAGCGGCTACACCTGCTTACCGAACGCACCGACAATGGCCTGCAGACGCTGGCACAACGTCTGGCCGAGGACGCCCGCAAGAGTCGGGAGGAATCCACGCTGACGCTGAATCGATTCGGCGAATTGCTGCAACAGCGCCTTGCGGCGCTGACGGCCGACAACGAGAAACGCCTCAGCGAGGTGCGCAACACGCTGGAAACCCGGCTCAAGGCGATCCAGGACGACAACGCAGCCAAACTCGAACAGATGCGCGCCACCGTCGACGAAAAGCTGCAGAGCACGCTGGAAACCCGGCTGGGGCAATCGTTCAAGCTGGTCTCCGAGCGACTGGAGGCAGTACAGCGGGGCCTCGGCGAAATGCAGAGCCTGGCCACCGGGGTAGGTGATCTCAAGCGCGTGCTGACCAATGTGAAGAAACGCGGCATCTTCGGTGAGGTGCAGCTTGGCGCGCTGCTGGAGGACATGCTCACCGCCGAGCAGTACGCGTCCAACGTGGTTACCGTGCCAGGCACCAACGACCGGGTCGAATTCGCCATCCGCATGCCCGGCCAGGACCAGGGCGAGCACGTCTACCTGCCCATCGACGCGAAGTTTCCTGTGGAGGATTACCAGCGGCTGCTCGACGCGCAGGAGGCCAGCGATATCGATGCCGCCACCGCCGCCGGCCGCGCGCTGGAGAATCGGGTTCGTGAAGAGGCCAAGCGCATCCACAGCAAGTATGTCGCGCCGCCTCACACCACGGATTTTGCCGTGCTGTACCTGCCTACCGAGGGTCTTTACGCCGAAGTGATCCGGCGACCCGGCCTGTTCGAGAACCTGCAACGCGACCACCGCGTCACGGTGGCCGGCCCGACCACGCTGAGTGCCCTGCTCAACAGCCTGCAGATGGGCTTTCGCACACTGGCGATCGCCAAGCGCAGCAGCGAGGTCTGGAAGATCCTCGCCGCGGTGAAGAACGAGTTCGGCAAATTCGGCGTCGTACTGGAAAAAACCCGCAAGCAGCTCGACACCGTGCGCAACAGCATCGACAGCGCCGGCCAGCGCACCCGCGCCATCGAACGCAAGTTGCGCGACGTGGAGTCGCTGTCCGGTGACAACGTCGAACTGCTGCAACTGGATGTTGCCGGCCCGACCGAGGATGGCAACGAGGACGCTCAACCAGAGCATGATGATGAAGGGCTGTAACTCGCCCGCCCAGCCATTCGAAGGGGCCAGGCATCCAGGCGCGGATTTACGTGCCCAAACTGCCAGCCGGGTAAACTTCGGCCTTGACCCGTTTCAGGAATTCGCATGAGCGACCAAGCCAAGCATCCCGACGTCACCCAGGAACAGGCCGAAGAGGCCGTACGTACACTGCTGCGCTGGTCCGGCGAGGATCCGGCACGGGAAGGTCTGCTCGACACGCCCAAGCGGGTGGTCAAGGCTTACCGTGACTGGTTTTCCGGCTACTCCAGCGATCCGGCCGACTACCTGCGCCGCACCTTCAAGGAGGTCGATGGCTACGACGAAATGGTGGTACTGCGTGATATCGAGTTCGAGAGCCATTGCGAGCACCACATGGCGCCGATCATCGGTCGCGCCCACGTCGGCTACATGCCGACCAACCGCGTGGTCGGCATCAGCAAGCTGGCCCGCGTGGTTGACGGCTATGCGCGCCGTTTCCAGGTGCAGGAGAAGCTCACCGCGCAGATCGCCCAATGCATCCAGGAAACCCTGCAGCCAGCCGGCGTGGCGGTGGTGATCGATGCCAGCCACGAATGCATGACCACCCGCGGCGTGCACAAGCGCGGCGTCTCGATGGTCACCAGCCAGATGCTCGGCACCTTCCGCGACGACGCTCGCACCCGCGCCGAATTTCTGCAGTTCATCGGCATCCATGGTGGTGCCCGCTGAACAAGCCGGTACGTTCCGCGCTGCTGGCCATGCTGCTGGCGCCATTGACGCTGTCCGCCCAACAGACGCGAGGGGACTATCTGCGACGGTTTGACCGCAATGGCGATGGCCGCGTCAGCATGGCTGAATACGTGAGTCACATGAGCCGCGGCTTCCAGCGCATGGACCGCAACGGTGACGGCATCCTTGAGCTATCCGAATTGCCTGGTCGGCGCGGCAAGCCGGTCACCCGTGCAGCATTCGAAAACCGACTTCGTCGCCAGTTCCGCAAGCTCGACCGCAACCACGACGGCTTCCTCAGCGCACGTGAACTCACCGCGCCGCCGCGCTGACCCGAGCAAAATATTTGTAGGAGCGCACCCTGTGCGCGAATGCTTATGGCGCGATGCGTTTGGCGCGATGCTTATGGCGCGATGCCCTCAGGCTGATCAGACCAGGTGCATTCGCCCACAGGGTGGGCTCCTACGGAATCGTGCGTCAGGCGGAAATCGCCAGCCGTTCCGAGCGATACAGCTGGACCGTCACCCATACGGCGATCACCGCTGCCGCAAGGCTGCCGCCCAGGCACAAGCCGAGCTGGAGTGCGCTGATGCCGTCGCCGCGCAACAGTTGCATGATGCCGAGGTTCTGACCCAGCAGGGGGACCGCGTACATCCACGGCTGCGGCTTGATCGGCAGGATCGCCAGTACCAGGCTGGGAATGATCGGTACCAGCATCAGCAGCGACAGGTAGGTCTGCGCCTCGCGGTAGCTCTTGGCAAACGCCGCCACCATCGACTGCAAGGCCGACAACAGCAGCACCAGCGGCAGCATCAGCAGCAACACGAAACTGGCGAAATGCAGTCCCAGATCCAGCTCCATGCCGAGCTTGGCGGCGGGAATGAAGCGCCCGACCGCGGCGAAGGCCAGCAAGGTAATCAACAGGCTGACCGTGGAGAAGGCGCTGATCGCAGCCAGTTTCCCGGCAAGGATCTTCCAGCGCGGTACCGGGTTGGCGAACAGCGGCTCCAGCGATTGCCGTTCGCGTTCGCCCGCGGTGAGGTCGATCGCCAGATACATCCCGCCCATGAAGATGGTGATCACGAAGAAGTACGGCAGCATCGCGAACATCAGCACCGCCCGCGACTGCGGCGTGGCCTGATCGCGTCGCGCCACCTTCAGCGGCCATGCGGTATTCGGCGACAAGCCGCGTGCCAGCAGACGCATCGCCCCTTGCTGGCGGGCGTAGTTTTCGAGCAGCCGGGTCACCCGCGCCACGGCGGTGCTGGCGTCGCGCTGCGAGGAATCGTAGATCAGCGCCACCTGCACCGGCTCCCCCGCACGCCAGGCGTTGCCGTAATCGGCATCGATGCGTAGCACCACATCGGCATCCTGCCGCCGCACGGCCCGCTCCGGATCGGCCAGCGGCGGCTTGGGCACCACCCCGCCGGCCTTCAATGCGGCGATCAGGTTGGGTGCGTACTCGGCACCGATGACCGGTACCGGCAACGGCTTCTCGGCCTTGTCCAGCTCGCGTGTCAAGGTGATGTTCAGCAGCATCACCAGCAGCAGCGGCCCCAGCAACGGGCCGGTCAGGAACGCGCTGATCAGGGTGCGCCGGTCGCGCAGGTTCTCCCTCACCTCTTTCAGGAACACCGTGAGGAAGGCGCGGCTGCGGGGCGGCTGCGGCGGTTCGGTCGTCATGCGGCCAAACCCTCGTCGCTGCCGATGAGCGAGACGAATGCATCCTCGAGCGTGTTGGTGCCGGTCCGCGCCAGCAGTGCCTGCGGCGTGTCGTCAGCCACCACCCGGCCGCGGGCGATCACCACGATGCGATCACACAGGGCGGCCACCTCCTGCATGATGTGGCTGGAAAAAAGTACGCAGCGACCTTCCGCCTTGAGGCCCGCCATGAACTGGCGCAACGCGCGCGTCGCCATCACGTCCAGACCGTTGGTCGGCTCGTCGAGGATCACGTTGTGCGGGTCGTGCACCAGCGCGCGGGCAATCGCGGTCTTCACCCGCTGCCCTTGCGAGAAGCCCTCGGTGCGACGGTTGGCAATGTCCGCCATCCCCAACGCCTCGATCAGCGTGGCGCGACGGGTCGTCAGCAGCGCTTCGGACATGCCATGCAGGCGCGCGAAGTAGTCGATGTTTTCGCTGGCGGTGAGCCGCTTGTACAGACCGCGCGCATCCGGCAGCACGCCCAGGCGACGGCGTACGCCGAGCGGATCGCGGGCGGCGTCGATACCATCCACCAGCACCTGTCCACGATCCGGTGCCATCAAGGTGTACAGCATGCGCAATGCCGTGGTCTTGCCCGCACCATTGGGGCCGAGCAGGCCGGTGATCTCGCCGTCACGTGCGCTGAAGCTCACGCCGTCGACGGCTTTCACCGCGCCGAAGGCCTTGTGCAGGTCGCTGACCTCGATCATGGCGTGGCTCCGTTGAAGTCGATGAAGATCGGCGTCGGGTGCAGCCGATCAAGGCAGCTCGCGTCCAGCGTCTTCGGATCGAGCTTTTCGATAAAGTGCTTGATCAGGCGCGGGGTGCAGCCGGCCGCCATCACGCTGTGACCCTGACCCTTGAGCACCAGCACGCGGGCATCGGGCAAGCCTTTGGCCACCGCCTCGGCATAGCGCGGCGGGGTCACCGGATCGTACTGCCCGGCCAGCAGCAACACCGGCCGGGTGGTTTTCAGCGGCGCATGGAAATCGGCCGGGCGGCGGCCTTTGGGCCACACCGAACAGATCGCCTTGAAGGCATCGATCATGTGGGTGCCCAGCAAGGTGTCGGCATCCTGCGGGCGCGGGGTAAGCAGGTCGGCATCCTCGCTGCAGATGACCGAATACTGCATGCCACTGCCGCTCAGCTCGGCGAGGTCGCCGGAGAGTATTTTCGCCTGCCCCAGCAGCGGGCCGACGTCGCCATGCGCGGCGGCGTCGATCGACAACGGCAACAGCGCCGCCGTGGCCGGCGTGTAGGCAAACATGCGCACCACGCTGGCCAGCACGTTTTCGTTCAGCACGCGCTTGACCGCACGGTAGGTTTCCGGATCGCGAAAGCTGACCTGATGCGGGTTGGCGCGCAACGCACCGCGCAGTTGCAACAACGTCTGCTGCGGGTCGCCGAAGCGCTTCCGGCAAGCCGGCTCGGCCGTGCAGCGCGCAAATTGCGCCTGCAGCGCCTGGTGCAGATTGCGCGCAAAATCTTCGCCCAGCACCAGCGGATTCGGCACCACACTGTCCAGCACCATGCTGCGCACTGCGCCGGGGTAGTGCATCAGATATTGCTGCGCCACCCGGGTGCCGTAAGACACCCCGATCAGGTCGTAGGTCGGCGAGCCCAGTGCCTTGCGCACAGCCTCCAGATCCTGGGTGGCCACCGTGGTGGTGTAGTAGCGCGGATCGGCGTGCGTGCGCACCTGCTTCAGGCAGGCCGCCGCTGCGGCGCGCAGCTTGTTTGCATTGAAGGTGTCGGCGTCATCTGCCGCATTGGTTCCGGGCGACGCCTCGCAGGTCAGCGGATTCGAACCACCGGTCCCGCGCTGGTCCAGCAGCAGCACGTTGCGATGCGCCAGCAGCGGACGCAATACCGAAGCCACCATGCCGGCCGATTCGGTGGCCGCCTGGCCTGGTCCACCGGCGAGAAACACCAGCATGTCCTTGCTGGGCACCGCGGCGCGCGAACGCAGGATCGCGAGTTTCAGGGTGATGATCCGGCCGTGCGGATCGGCGCGATTTTCCGGCACCGGAAACCCGGCACACCAGGCCGCAGTGCTGAGTCCGCTACGCGGCTGGGGCAATTCGCAGGCGGTCAGTGTCACCGAACCCAGACGCCAGGTCCGCGGCGCGCTCGCCGCAGGCCTGGCATCGGCGAGGCTTGTGGCGCCAGCGGCCGGCGCATGGACCTGTTGCCGCGCCATCGCCTGATGCACGCCCAGCACCGCCATCAGCGCAAGCAGCACGCCTGTCCACCAACCGGTACGCTGCTTCACTGCCATGCCCTTCACTCCTTCCCCGGCACAAAAATGGCCTCGATCGAAAGCCCGAACAGCCGGGCTATGCCGAATGCCAGCGGCAGACTGGGATCATACTTGCCGGTCTCGATGGCGTTGACTGTCTGCCGCGACACATCCAGCCGATCGGCCAGCGTCGCCTGCGACCAGCCCTGCTCGGTGCGCAGCTTGCGCACGTGATTGTTCATGTCGCGGCGCTCATCCGGTGGGATACCGGCGAGAGACCCAGATCTTCGCCAGCCCGAAACTCAAAAACAGGTAGGGCAACACCCAGATCGCCACTGCATCGGCCTTTGCAGCTTGCCAATTGCTGGCACCAAGCAGCATGCCAAAGGTGAAGAATCCGAAGCCGGTCACCATCGAGGCGATCGCAATCGCCTCCAGGTCGATGCGCCGTTCCAGTTCGTCCTGGTCACGGATCACCCGGACCATCACGCGAATCATCAGGATGACCGGCACCAGGGGCAACACCACCCGAAGACAGCGCCAAAGCACGCTTTCGAGACCTCTGGCCAGAAACCCGTACGCAATGATCAGCACGGCGTAGGCAACCGATGCCGGCAGGAATTCGCGCAGGTAGCGTCTATGGACTTTTCGCATGACATGAACCCCTTCATGGGTGACTTGAGATGCGCGTTCGCAATCGCGCGAAGGGCACCAACCTTATGTAAAGCAAGCTTTACATGGGGCACGTTAGGCGCGACACGCCCCGAATGTCAAGCACCCTTTACATATCAAGTCCATCATTTGCAACACCCGCAACGCCGGAGCCAAAGCCCCGACAACCCGATAAACCGCCCCTCAACGCGACGAGATGTATTTCTCGCGGCGGATCTGCGACACCGGCAGGCCGGCCTCCTTCAAGGCGGCGAACGCGGCGTCGACCATGTTGGGATTGCCGCACAGGTAGGCGATGTCGCGTTCGGCGCTGGGGCCAAGCTCGGCCAGCACGTCCTGCACGTGCCCGCTGCGATCGGTCGGTCGCGGCTGCGCGCGCGGCTGGCGGCTCAGGCAGCCGTGGAAGATGAACCCCGGATGGCGTTGCGCGAAAGCCTCGAACTCCTCGCCATACAGCAGTTCAGCCTCCTGCCGTGCCCCGTATAGCAGCACGACTTCGCGATTGTCGGCGGCCAGCAGTCTCTCCAGCTGCGGCAGCATCGCGCGGTACGGGGTGACACCGGTACCGGTGGCCAGCAGCAGATAGCGCGGATGGGTATCTGCCGGCTGCAGGCAGAAGCGGCCATAGGGACCGCTGGCCTCGATCACCTCGCCGTTCGCGAGTTCGCCCAGCAGCCGGGTCGCCGCGCCACCCTCGACATAGCTCACCGCAATCTCGATGCGAGCAACCGGCGAACTGCCGTCACCCACGGTGGCGACCGAGTAACTGCGCTTGGTCGCAGCACCGTCGTCATACTGGAAGTGCACCTGCAGGAACTGGCCCGGGTTGAATGCCAGCAGCTGACCGTCGACGCGCTCGAACACGAGGTGACGCACGGCGGTTGTGAGCATGAAACTGTCGACGAGGCGAAGCTGGAAATGATCGGCCATGAGGGTTCCGGAAACAGTGAGTGCATCCGGAGGGACTCGGATGCACGTGGCAAGCCCGCTATGATAGGGGGCTGAAAGCCACTGGCCAAACCTCCCCGGCGCCTGCCGACCCGCGCGGCCGTCCCGCGGCATGGCCACCGTGTCATCCTGCGCCCCTCACCAACCGGCATTACCCATGAGCTCAGCACCCGCACTTGTCGTCGACAACCTGCGCAAGATCTACGGCAATGGCGTCGAGGCCCTCAAGGGCATCAGCCTGACCGTGCAACCGGGTGATTTCTTCGCCCTGCTCGGCCCCAACGGCGCTGGCAAATCCACCCTCATCGGCATCCTCTCCTCGCTGGTGAACTCGACCAGCGGCGATGCCCGGGTGTTCGGCATGTCGGTCAACCAACAGCGCAGCGAGGCGATGCGGCTGATCGGCCTGGTGCCGCAGGAAATCAACTTCAACCAGTTCGAGAAGCCATTCGACATCTGCGTCAACGAGGCCGGCTTTTACGGCATTCCGCGCAAGATCGCCGCCCAACGCGCCGAGAAGTACCTCAAGGAGCTGCGCCTGTGGGACAAGGCGCAACATCAGGCGCGCGAGATGTCCGGCGGCATGAAGCGCCGGCTGATGATCGCCCGGGCAATGATGAACGAACCGAAGCTGTTGATCCTGGACGAGCCCACCGCCGGCGTGGATATCGAAATCCGCCGCTCGATGTGGCAGTTCGTCAGCGGCATCAACGCCGCCGGCACCACGGTGATCCTGACCACACATTATCTGGAGGAGGCCGAATCGCTGTGCCGCAACATCGCGATCATCGATCACGGCACGATCGTCGAAAACACCAGCATGAAACGCTTGCTGGCCACCCTGGACGTGGAGACCTTCATCCTCGACGTGACCTCGGCGCCGGCTGAGCTGCCGCAGTTGCCGGGAATCATTCTGCGTCGCACCGACGAACATACGCTGGAAGCGGAAATGGCCCGGTCCCAGGATCTCAACACGCTGTTCGCGGCGCTGTCCGCCAACAACATCATGGTGAATTCGATGCGCAACAAAACCAATCGACTGGAGGAGTTGTTCGTGCGCCTGGTGGAAAACGGTCGACAACCGCCCGAGGCCGGTGAGTCGAAGCGCAAGGGTCAGGGGAAGGCAGCATGATCCGGCACACCAACCTCGTCGCGCTGTATACGATCTCGCGCCGCGAGATCGTGCGCATCATGCGCATCTGGACGCAGACGCTGATTCCCCCGGCGATTACCATGACGCTGTACTTCGTGATCTTCGGCAAGCTGATCGGCAGCCGCATCGGCACCATCGAGGGCGGCTTCAGCTACATGCAATACATCGTGCCCGGGCTGGTGATGATGAGCATCATCAACAACAGCTACATGAACATTTCCAGCTCGTTCTTCGGCGCCAAGTTCCAGCGCTCCGTGGAGGAAATGCTGGTCGCACCGATGGCCAACTGGGCGATCCTTCTCGGCTATGTGATCGGCGCGGTGACCCGCGGGCTGGTGGTCGGCGCGCTGGTACTGCTGATTGCGCTGTTTTTCACGTCGCTGCATGTGGCGCACCCGCTGATCGCTCTGGGCGCGGTGACGCTTGGGGCGGTGATCTTCGCCCTGGCCGGCTTCATCAATGCGGTATTCGCCAAGAAGTTTGACGACATCGCCCTGGTGCCGACCTTCATCATCACCCCTCTGACCTACCTCGGCGGCGTGTTCTACTCGATCAAGATGCTCGCTGAACCATGGCAGGTGATTTCGCATGCGAATCCCGTGCTCTACATGGTCAACGCATTCCGTTACGGCATCCTCGGCATCAGCGACGTCTCAGTAGGTTGGGCCTTCGTGCTGATGCTGGTGTTCATTGCTGCACTGTCGTTGGTGGCACTGCAACTGCTCAAGCGCGGCGTCGGGCTGCGTTCCTGACGACATGGCAGCAACGCGCCCTGTGCGCGACCGGTTTTTCCGCAAGAGCTATCGCGCACAGGGTGCGCTCCTACCTCGGCTTCGGATATGCGCGTCAACAAGTACATCAGCGAAGCCGGCCTGTGTTCGCGCCGCGAAGCGGATGAGCTGCTGCTGGCCGGCCGCGTCAGTATCAACGGCGAGGTGGTCGGCACCGGCGCCAAGGCGCTGGAGGGTGACGAGGTGCGCGTCGACGGCGAGATCGTCAAGGCACGCATCCTCGCTGCCACACCAGCTGGCAAGAAGGCTGTCTACATTGCGCTGAACAAGCCGGCCGGCATCACCTGTACCACCGATGCCGGCGTCAAGGACAATATCGTCGACTTCGTCGATCATCCACAGCGGATTTTTCCGGTCGGGCGGCTCGACAAGGACTCCGAAGGGCTGATCCTGCTGACCAGCAATGGCGATATCGTCAACGAAATCCTGCGCGCGGAAAACCATCACGAAAAGGAATACCTGGTCGGCGTCAACAAGGCGATCAACGACACCTTCCTCACCGGCATGGCCCGCGGCGTGCGTATCCACGGTCAGCTGACGCAGCCGTGCCGGGTCAGGCGGATCGCAAAATTCGGTTTCTCGATCATCCTCACCCAGGGCCTGAACCGGCAAATTCGCCTGATGGCTGCGGCATTCGGCTACCGCGTCACCCAACTGCGACGGGTGCGTATCATCAACGTCAAGCTCGGCCATCTGAAAACAGGCCAGTGGCGCAACCTCACCGACGCCGAGCTGAAAGGCCTGCTGCCCGGGCGGACCCAGTGGTAGTCGTTCGCAATCTGTAGGAGCGCACCCTGTGCGCGATGCCTTTTGCTCTTGTCGACATCAAAGGCATCGCGCACAGGGTGCGCTCCTACACGGGCGGGATCAGGCCGCCGGCAGGGTCTGCAGATCCCAACGCGGATGAACCTCTACCGAGGCGTCCTGATACTGGCCTGAAGCCAGCCGGATCGCGCCGGCCAGCGCGATCATTGCGCCGTTGTCGGTGCAGAAATCCAGCCGCGGAAAATACACCCGGAAACCGTCCTTCGCCCCGGCTGCCGCCAACTCGCCGCGCAATCGCCGGTTGGCACCGACCCCGCCGGCGATCACCAGCCGTTGCGCGCCGGTCGCCTGCAACGCCCGCCGGCACTTGATGATCAGCGTGTCGACGATGGCCTCCTCAAACGCCAGGGCGATATCGGCGCGGGTCTGCTCGCTCTGGTCCGATTGTTGCCAGGCCAGCAACACCTGGGTTTTCAGTCCGGAAAAACTGAAGTCCAGCCCCGGCCGGTTGGTCATGGGTCGTACAAAATGAAATACCCCGGAGCGCCCCTGCTCGGCCAGCTGCGCCAGCATCGGACCGCCGGGATACGGCAAGCCCATCATCTTGGCGGTCTTGTCGAACGCCTCGCCAGCCGCATCGTCCAGCGTGTCGCCAAGAATGACGTATTCGCCGATCGCGCCGACCTCGACCAGCATGGAGTGGCCGCCGGATACCAGCAACGCGACAAAGGGCGGTTCGGGTGGGTCGTCCTCCAGCAACGGCGCCAGCAGGTGGCCTTCCATGTGATGGACGCCGACCGCCGGCACCCCCAGCGCCCAGGCCAGCGCACGCCCGGCTGAGGCGCCGACCAGCAAGGCACCGACCAGGCCGGGGCCGGCGGTATACGCCACCCCGCCCAGGTCCTGCACGCCGAGCCCGGCCTCGGCCAGAGCCTGGCGGATCAGCGGCAGCAATTTGCGCACATGGTCGCGACTGGCCAGTTCCGGCACCACACCGCCGTAATCGGCATGCAGCTTGATCTGGCTGTACAGGGTATGGGCCAGCAGGCCACGGCCTGGCGCATCGGGCTCCCAGCGCAGCAAGGCCACACCGGTCTCATCGCACGAGGTCTCGATGCCCAGAATGATCCCGCCTGCCGGGGGCTTTGAAAATTTTTCGTTATGCACGGTATAATTCGCGGCTCACCATATTTCACTGTCCTGCAATCGCGGGCAGATTACCACTCGGAGTTTCCATGCCCAACGTAAAAGTTCGCGAGAACGAGCCGTTCGAAATCGCTCTGCGTCGTTTCAAGCGTACCTGCGAAAAGGCCGGCGTGCTGGCCGAAACGCGCAAGCGTGAGTTTTACGAAAAGCCGACCCAGGAGCGCAAGCGCAAGCGTGCCGCCGCGGTGAAGCGTCACCTGCGCCGCCTGTCTCGTGATGTTTCGCGCAAGGTCCGGATGTACTGAGTTTCGAATCCACCCGTTGGGTGGATCGGTGCTGTGCCTGGCGCAGCCCGGCGAAGAGCGGTCGGCGCGGGTTCTCGCAGCCACCGCAGGTATTCCGGTTCGATCTGGCCGGTGTTGCCCCCAGGGCAACGCCGGCTTTGTCGTTTCCGTAGAATGGTTTTCCCGTCCGCTGTGTGCGGATGCCCTCGCGTGAATCCGGAGATTCCTGCCATGACACTCAAGCAGCAGCTTACCGAAGACATGAAGACCGCCATGCGCGCAGGCGACAAGGATCGGCTGGGGGTGATCCGGCTGATGCTGGCGGCGATCAAGCAGCGCGAAGTGGATGAACGGATCGAGCTCGACGACCCGCAAATTTTGGCCACGCTGGAAAAGATGCTCAAACAGCGACGGGATTCGGTCAGCCAGTTTGACGCCGCCGGACGCGAAGACCTTGCCGCTATCGAGCGCGCTGAAATGACGGTGATCGACGCCTATCTCCCGGCCAAGCTCGACGAGGCCGAAGTCGACAGCCTGGTCGGTGCCGCGATCCGCGAGACCGGCGCCAGTTCACCCCGCGACATGGGCAAGGTGGTGGCGGCGGTGAAGGCCAAACTCGCCGGGCGCGCCGACATGGCGATGGTCTCCAGCAAGATCAAGGCTCGGCTGGCTGACTGAGCGGCCTGGCTACGGGGGAAACCCAAGCCCCAGAGGCACTGCGTGGTTACCTCAGGGACGATGCATCCCGTTCACATCCGGCTCGCTAAAAAGAGCTGGCCTGGGCCAAACGAGCGCCCCGACCCTTACAGGAGTCAGCCATGCTGAAGTGGGCCATCATCTTCGCCATCATCTCGCTGGTGACCGGCTTGCTCGGTTTCCGCGGGGTTTCCGGGGTCACTGGCACCATCGCCAAGATCCTGTTCGCGATTTTCCTGATCCTGTTCCTGCTGGCGCTGCTTGCCGTGGTGGGTATCTTCCATATCGTCTAGCGACGTCGTCCGCCCAGCGCGCAGGCGGGATGGCTGCGCGCTTTTCCCCGCCGGAGCACGAAACATGGGCGGGCTTCGGCTTCCCCGTCCGTTAGACTAGGCCGCTTATGCGCGGCCTGATTCCCGACAGCTTCATCGACGAACTGCTGGCCCGCGTCGACATCGTCGACGTGGTCGAGCGGCGCGTGCCGCTGAAAAAGGCCGGACGCGAATGGACTGCGTGCTGTCCGTTCCACGACGAGCGCACACCGTCGTTCTATGTCAGCCCGGCCAAGCAGTTCTTCCACTGCTTCGGTTGCGGGGTCAGCGGGAGTGCGATCAAGTTCCTGATGGATTTTGATCGCCTGGAGTTTCCCGACGCGGTGGAGGAGCTGGCCCAGACGGCAGGCCTGACCGTACCGCGTGAGGGCAACGGGGAAGCGGTGCCTCGCGAGGACAAGACGGACCTGTACGCGCTGCTGGAAGCCGCCGCCAGCTGGTACGAAGGCGAACTGCCGGGCCACGCCGAGGTGCAGGCCTACTGCAGCAAGCGCGGACTCGACGCGGAAACCATCAAGCGCTTCCGCCTTGGCTGGGCACCGGCCGGCTATGACGGCGTGATCAAGTCGCTCGGCAACAGCCCGCGGCGCATGGATTTGCTCGCCGAGGCCGGCATGGTCGCCAGCAACGACAAGGGCAGCAAGTACGATCGTTTTCGCGAACGGCTGATGTTTCCGATTCTCGACCGTCGCGGCCGGGTCATCGCCTTCGGGGGCCGGGTGCTGCAGGCCGATCAGGCGCCCAAGTATCTCAACTCACCGGAGACGCCGCTGTTCCACAAGGGACGGGAGCTGTTTGCGCTGTGGCAGGTGAAGCAGGCGAACCAGCATCTCAGCCGCATCGTGGTGGTCGAGGGCTACATGGACGTGATCGCGCTGCACCAGGCCGGCCTGCCGATCGCGGTGGCCACGCTGGGCACGGCAACCACGCCGGAGCATACCGAAGTGCTGTTCCGCGCCGCCCCGGATGTGGTGTTCTGCTTCGATGGCGACCGTGCCGGACGCGCCGCGGCATGGAAAGCGCTGGAGTCGGCGTTGCCGCGTCTGCGCGACGGGCGTCAGGCCTATTTCCTGTTTCTCCCCGACGGCGAGGATCCGGACTCGCTGATCCGCAAGGAGGGCCGGCATGGGTTCGAACAACGCATCACGGAGGCGATGCCTTTGTCGGACTATTTCTACGGCGAGCTGTCGCGTGACGTCGGCATGGGCAGCCTGGATGGACGCGCACGACTCGCCGAGCGGGCTCGCCCACTGCTCGGTCGACTGCCCGATGGTGCCTTCCGCGACCTGATGACGCAGGAGCTGGAGAAGCGCAGCGGCGTCAGTGCGCGGTTGCCGACGGGCAGCACGCCACAGCGCGCCACGCAGCGACCCGCCGCTGCACAGCGCTCGCTGGTGCGCAGCGCGATTGCGCTGCTGCTGGCGCAGCCGGGCATGGCCGCCGAGGTGGCAAAGCCCTACCAGTTCCTGCAGCTGGATCGACCCGGTGTGCCGCTGCTCGCTGAACTTCTCGACCTCGCCCGTTCACGCAGCGGAATCAACTCGGCACGGCTGGTCGAGCATTTCGCCGAACGGCCTGAATACCCTGCCTTGCAAAAATTGATGGCGACCATGATGGTTGGCGAACCGGAAACCCAACGTACCGAATTTTTGCAGGCACTGGCGCGAATGGAACACCAGGCCCTGATTCAACGCCGCAACCTGCTCAGCGCAAGGCGCCAGCAGCTCAGCGAGGAGGAGAAGGCCGAATTGCGCATGCTGCTGCCATTGCGGGAAACGCCGGATCAAGGTACATGAGGCCCTCGCAGCGGCGAAACGAGCACCGACGCCTTCATCACGTCTTGCCACCAACGCGCGGCCTGCGCGCGACAATCCTGGATCTCGATGGACCTGCTTGAACCACTGGTGACCATTTTCGCCCGCAACGGCTATCTGGCCGTGTTCATCGCACTGATGATCTGTGGCGCCGGCCTACCGTTGCCCGAGGACATCACCCTGGTGGCTGGCGGCGTCATTGCCGGGCTCGGCTATGCCAATGTGCATGCGATGTTCGCGCTGACCATGTTCGGCGTGCTGCTGGGCGACTCGGGCATCTTCCTGCTCGGCCACCACTACGGCGATCGCATGCTCAAATGGCGGCTGGTCGCCCGGGTACTCACGCCGGCACGCTACGCCAAGGTGCAGGAGAAGTTCGACCGTTACGGCAACCGCATGCTGTTTTTCGCGCGCTTCCTGCCCGGCATGCGCACCACCATTTATGTCACCGCGGGAACCACCCACCGGGTCTCATTCCCGCGTTTTCTGCTGATCGATACCCTGGCGGCCCTGATCAGCGTACCGATCTGGGTTTATCTGGGCTATTTCGGTGCCCACAATCATCAATGGCTGATTACCTGGATTCACCGCGGGCAAGCCAGCCTGTGGGGCCTCGTCGGCCTCGTGCTGCTGATCGGTGTGCTGCTGTGGTGGCGACGTCGACGTCGACGGCGCGCGAAAGCGGACTCATGCGCCGACTGATTCGCCACGGCTGCTGAGTGGCAGCCCGCTATCCGCTGAACACCCTGCGCCGACCTCGCACCCGCTCCGCTCCACCCGGTGCCGATCCGCTTGCCGCAGCAGTACGACGCCCCGACGCCCGCCCCGCTACAGCCAACGCGCATAGCGCCGCATGTAGATCAGCTTCATCAGCTGGGTCAGCACGCTGTAGGCGAGCACGGTCAACGCCAGCCAGGCGAAATACACCGGCGGCAGTTCGACCATGCCGAGCTTGGCGCCGATCGTGCTGTACGGAATCAGCATGCCGATCACGATGATCGCCGTGGTCAGGCCGAGCACCGGCGCGGCAGCGATGCTCTGCAGGAAGGGGATTTTTCGGGTACGGATCATGTGCACCACCAGGGTCTGCGTCAGCAGGCTCTCGATGAACCAGCCGGACTGGAACAGCGACTGGTGCGCCATGTTGTTTGCGCCGAACACGAACCACAGCAACACGAAGGTGGTCATGTCGAATAGCGAGCTGGCCGGGCCGATCCATACCATGAAGCGCCCGATGTCGCCGGCATCCCACTTGCGCGGCTTGCGCAGGTATTCCTCGTCCATCCGGTCGAAGGGAATCGACAGCTGCGAGATGTCGTACAACAGGTTCAACACCAGGATCTGCAGTGGCAGCATCGGCAGGAACGGCAGGAAGATGCTGGCAATCAGCATGCTCAGCACGTTGCCGAAATTGGAGCTGGCAGTCATCTTGATGTACTTCATGATGTTGCCGAAGGTGATGCGTCCTTCGAGCACCCCCTCCTCCAGCACCATCAGGTTCTTTTCCAGCAGGATGATGTCCGCCGACTCCTTGGCGATGTCGGTGGCGGTATCCACCGAAATGCCCACATCCGCATCGTGCAGGGCGGGCGCATCGTTGATACCGTCGCCGAGGAAGCCGACGGTATGCCCCTGACGCTGCAATGAGCGCACCACCCGCGCCTTCTGCATCGGCGACATCTTGGCAAACACCGTAACCCGAGCAACCAGTGCATCCAGCGCGCCATCGTCGAGCGATTCGATGTCCCTACCCTGTACGGAGTGAGTGACGTCCAGCCCGACCTCGCGACAGATCTTGCGCGTCACCGCCTCGTTGTCGCCGGTGATCACCTTCACCTCGACGCCATGGTGGTGAAGCGCGCGGATCGCGGTGGCCGCGGAGTCCTTGGGCGGATCGAGGAAGGCCAGGCAGCCAACCGCCACCAGGTCATCCTCGTCGGCCGTACTGTAGGGGCGGTCCTGGGCCGGCAAGCGCCGCACGGCGACCACCAGCACGCGCAATCCGTCTTCATTGAGCCGATGCGTCATCGCCTTGATTTCCTGACGTCGCTGCTCGTTCATCGGCTCGGTGACGTCGCCGGTGCGGGCAAACGTGCAGATCGACAACATCTCCTCCACCGCACCCTTGCAGATCAGCAGATGCTCGCCGTCATCGTTGGCGACCACCACCGACATTCGCCGGCGCTGGAAGTCGAACGGGATTTCGTCGATCACCCGGTAGCGCATCGCCGCGGATTCCAGGTCGCGATGCTCCAGCACCGCCTTGTCCATCAGGTTCTTCAGCCCGGTCTGGAAACGGCTGTTGAGGTAACCGTATTCGAGTGCCTCGTTGGATTCCTCACCGTCCAGGTCGAGGTGGCGCTCGAGCACGATCTTGTCCAGCGTCAGGGTGCCGGTCTTGTCGGTGCACAGCACATCCATCGCACCAAAGTTCTGGATCGCGTTGAGCCGCTTGACCACGACCTTGCGCTTGGACATCGCCATCGCGCCCTTGGCCAGATTGGCGGTGACGATCAGCGGCAACATTTCCGGGGTCAGCCCCACCGCCACCGACAGCGCGAACAGGAACGCTTCGAGCCAGTCGTGTTTACCAAAACCCTGGATCAGGAAAACGATCGGCACCATCACCGCCATGAAGCGGATCAGCAGCCAGCTGACGCTGTTCACGCCCCGGTCGAAACTGGTCTGCACACGCTGACCCGTCATGCTGTGCGCCAGCGACCCCAGGTAGCTGCGCGCCCCGGTGGCCACCACCACGGCCGCCGCGGTACCGCTGATCACGTTGGTGCCCATGTAGCAGACCGTCGGCAGATCCAGCGCGCTACCGGTTGCGGCCTGGCCAGCGTCCTGATTCGCCATGCGCGACGGCGCGGACTTCTCCACCGGCAAGGATTCGCCGGTCAGGATCGCCTGGCTGATGAACAGGTCCTTTGCGCTGAGCAGACGCAGATCCGCCGGCACCATGTCGCCGGCCGCCAGATGAACGATGTCGCCGACCACCAGTTCGACCACCGGCACCTCGATCTGTTCGCTGTGTCCGTCCGATGCCTTGCGGGTGACCGCTGCCGTATTGCGCACCATCGCCTTGAGATTCTCGGCGGAACGCGATGAACGGTATTCCTGGCTGAAGTTCAGCAGCACGCTGACGCTGACCATCACCGCGATGATGATCGGTCCGGAAAGATCGTCGGGTGCCGCGAAAATCTCCACTACGGCCAATAGCAGCAGCACGATGATGAACGGGTTCTTGAACGCCCGCAGCAATTGCAGCGCCCAGTGCGGCGGCTTTTCGTGCGACACCTCGTTGAGGCCGTCGCGGTGCAGCCGCTCGCTGATCTGCTCCTCGTCCAACCCGCTCGGCGTGGTCTGCAGCGCGGTCAACAGCTCCTCATTGCCGCGGAACGCTTCGGCAGCCACTACCGCGCGCTGTGCCGCGGGCGCGGTCTTCACCGTCGCCTGGATCGTTT
The DNA here is from genome assembly GCA_004298015.1 of Rhodanobacter sp. Taxonomy (GTDB): domain Bacteria; phylum Pseudomonadota; class Gammaproteobacteria; order Xanthomonadales; family Rhodanobacteraceae; genus Rhodanobacter. The sequence goes on along the minus strand of SCSE01000001.1, from coordinate 57,239 downwards.
GCTTGCTCATGGACGGCTACCGTGTTTCGACGTGCTGCGGCTGGTGACGATGCGGCACACAATCGCGTGCCACACATCAGCGGTGGAAGCGGAGTATGAGAAGCCCGATCAGCAGCTGGACAGCCAACCGAACGGGGCAGGCGGCGTAGTGTCTACCGCCTGGGCAGTCGCCACCGCACCGCTGGCGGTGGCTGCAGACGCATGAGCGGCTAGCGGTTGCGGCACGGTCACCGCATAGCGACGGTCCGGCGCACGTCGCCGGCCCTGCAAAAGGCTGCGGCCATGGGCACGCAGGCAGATCAAATCGCGAAGGAGCTTCATTGGCCCATCTCCTCGTAACGACGCCATTGGCGTCGTCAGGGTGGGCCGGGCTTCCCTAGTCGAGGAAAGCGCCAGCCGACCGCAGGCGGTCGCCGCAGGCGTTCAACGGATTGTGTGACGCCGGCACCCGAAGCGAGCGGATGTCGACGTTGCGACTAGGGTAAACGTCCATATGCCTTTGGTTTGTCTGGACTGGGAGCCGCCGTGCGCAACATGCCCGGTAGCGCGTATATTGTTCTGCTGCGATGCGGAAATGTCAACGCAAAACTGGCCATCAGGTGCCCGAAAGTTATTGCGCCAAGGCAAGCCCGATCACGTGGAAAGCCGACTTTTGCGGTCCAGTGCTGTCGCTGTGATCAGTAATCGAGGCTCGGCAGGCTCGGCGCCGCGTCGTCGTCCGCACCCTCATGACGATGCCAGAGCTCATGTGCATCCACTTCGACCCGCGCCACGGCCTCGACCGCGTCGATGCTGGCTCGTCGTTCGGCCAATGCGGTTTCCTGCACCACCCGCCGCGCCGCCAACACATCGGTCAGGCTGCTCTCGCCCAGTGCGTACGCACGCTCGGCCTTGCTCGCACTTGCCTCGGCGGCAGTGCGCGCCACCTTTTGCTGTTGCCAGATACCATGCAGGCTGCGCGCCATCGCCACGGCCAGCTGTACATCGTGTTTCGCCTCGCGACGCACCATGCTCAGGCGAGCCTCGGCTGCCAGCGCATCAGCACCGGCGGCGGCAGCCACGGCACCGCGGTAGCTGCCCCCAAGCGGGATCGACAGCGTCAGGCCCAGCGCCCGTTCGCGCCCACCGCGCTCATTGAGCACACGGATCCCCACCACCGGATCGGGCATGCGCTCGGCACGGGCGCGCGCTGCCTCGGCCCGCCTCTGTTGCACCATGGCTTCGGCGGCGCCCACTTCGTGGCTGCGTTGCAGCACCAGGGCGACCCAGTCGTTGTCGCCCAGACGGGGCGGTACCGTCGGCAAAAAGACCTGTTGCGGCAACGGCAAGCCGGGAAACTCGCTGACCAGTGCGAGCCGCGCCGACATCTGCGCGGCCAAGGCCTGCAAGGCGCTGGCCCGTGCCTGCGCCAGGGCCGCCTCGACCGTCACCAGATCGCGACGCGCGGCGTCACCTAACTGCACCCGGCGCCGCACCACGGCCAGGTCACGTTGCCACAGCGCCACCTGGCTCTGCTGAACATCCGCCACTACGCCGGCACGCTGCCAGTCCGTCCACAGGGCCAGCAGGCGCCGCGCCCCGGCATGATGTGCGTCCTCCAGCAGCAGCCGGGCGGCTTCATACCCCTGCGCACCAATCTCGCGATCGAGCCGCGCCTTGCCGGGCCAGCGTACGCCCCGTGCGAGCGCGACTTCCCACTCACGATAGCGCGCACCGCCCTCGACCTGGCGCTGTTGCGGCAGCACCGTCAACTGGGTCTCGTGGGAGCCTACGCGACGCATGCGTTGCTCCGCTTCGGCGCGTGCCAGTTGCGCCTCGGCGGCATGGACTTCGGGGGTGGCCTCGATCGCCCGCAGCACCAGCTCCTGCGGCGGCAGCGAGGTATCACGGGCTGGCGGCTGCGCATGGCCGGCCGCCGCCCACAATGCGATAAGCCAGAACGCATGCCTCATGCCAGCCTCCCCATCGCCTCGACCGGCTCGATCCACCACACGATCTGACTGTGTGGCAAGCGCGCGGACAGCTGCGCCAGCACGCGCTGTTCGTCACCCTGCGGCAAGACCATCCACAGCATCCGGCGGTCGACACGGCCACGCACGCTTTCACGCACGCTGGCCTGGGCGAAACCTTCGCCATGGCCATCCACTGCCATCGTGGTGAAGCCAGGCAACGCCGGCTCGATGTCCAGCAAGACGGCCACCAGGGACTCTTCGATTTCACGCGGCACGACCATCGTCAGCCGTTTCAACAGCATCGTCATACGACCTCCTCAAGCCTCGCCATAGCGGCGGTACAACACGGGCAGCAACAGCAGGGTCAAGGCGGTGCAGCTGACCAGGCCACCGATCACCACCACTGCCAGCGGCCGCTGCACCTCGGAACCGGGACCGCTGGCCAGCAACAACGGCACCAGGCCCAGCGCGGTGATCGATGCGGTCATCATCACCGGACGCAGGCGGCGCAGCGCGCCTTCACGCACTGCCTCGGTCATCGGCAGGCCGGTGGCGCGGAGCTGGTTGAAATGGGACACCAGCACCAGACCATTGAGTACCGCGATACCGAGCAGGGCAATGAAACCGACCGAGGCCGGCACCGACAGGTACTGCCCGGTCAACCACAGCGTGAGCATGCCGCCGACCAGCGCAAACGGCACGTTGCAGAGAATCAGCAGCGCCTGGCGGATCGAGCCGAAGGTGGAAAACAGCACCAGGAAAATCAGCACCAGGGCGACCGGCACCACGATCGCCAGCCGCGCGGCCGCGCGTTGCTGGTTTTCGAACTGACCGCCCCAGCTGATGCTGTAGCCAGCCGGCAGATGGACGTCGCGCCCCACGGTCGCTTGTGCTTCCTCGACAAAGCCGACCAGATCCCGTCCGGCCACGTTGGCCTGCACCAGCGCAAAGCGCGAGCCATTCTCGCGACGAACCTGTACCGGGCCGGTGGTGGCCTGCAAGCGGGCGACCTGATCGAGCGGCACCTCCCCCGCGCCGCCGCGCGCCAGACTCAGCCGCTCGAACAGCATCGGTGTATCGGCGATATGCCGCGAGCCGCGCACGATGATCGGCGTGCGCTGTTCTCTTTCGATCACCGTGCCGGCACCCTGGCCCTCCAGTTGCGCGCGCAGTTCGTCCTGGATCGTGGCCACGTCCAGACCATAGCGCCCGGCTGCTTGTCGGTCGATTTGCACGCCAAGGTAGCGCACACCCTCCTGGGTCTGCGCTATCACGTCCTGACCGCCCCGGGTCTTCGCCAGGATCGCCGCCACCCGATTGGCGAGCTGGTTGAGGGTCGCCAGTTCCGGGCCGAATACTTTCACCGCCACATCGCCGCGACTGCCGGTAAGCATTTCCGAAACCCGCATCTGGATTGGCTGGGTAAAGCCGTATTCGATACTGGGAAAGTTCTTCATCACCTCGCGCAGCTGAGCTTCCAGCCAGGCACGACTCGGCTCGCGCCAGCTCGACTTCGGCTTCAGCTGCAGGAACATGTCGGTTTCATTGAGGCTCATCGGATCCAGACCGAGCTCGTCGGCGCCCAGCCGCGCCACCACATGCTCCACTTCGGGCAGGCTGGCCTTGATTGCGCGTTCCACTGCCAGGTCCTGGTCCCGCGACGCCTGCAGGCTGATCGACGGCTGCTTGGTCAGCTGCATCAACACATCGCCCTCGTCCATCGTCGGCATGAAGGTCTTGCCGGTACCCAGGTAAGCCAGCACGCCCAACAGCAAGGTCAGCCCGGCGGCCACCCCCATCCAGCGGCCGTTCGCCAGCGACCAGTCCAGCAGCGGCCGGTAGGCCCGGTCGAGCACGCGCATCAGCCATGGCACGTGGTGTGGGCGTTCCCGCAACAGCATCGCGCACAATGCGGGTATCACCGTCAACGACAACAGCAGCGATGCCGCCAGCGCAAACACGATGGTCAGCGCCACCGGCGCAAACAGCTTGCCCTCGAGACCCTGCAGTGTCAGCAGGGGCACAAACACCAGGCAGATGATTACGATGCCGGCGGTGACCGGGGTGGCTACCTCGGCCACCGCGCGGTACACCCGATGACGCCGCGGCAAGGTCGAAGCTTCGCCACCCGGCGCCAGGTGACTGGTGGTGTTTTCCACCACCACCACCGCGGCGTCCACCAGCATGCCCAGCGCAATCGCCAATCCGCCCAGGCTCATCAGGTTGGCACTCATGCCGAACAGGTGCATCAACAGGAAGGTAGTCAGCGCCGCCAGCGGCAGGGTCAGCGACACCACCAGCGCCGCGCGCAGATCGCCCAGAAACAGCAACAGCAGGATCACCACCAGCACGGTGGCCTCGATCAACGCATTCCTGACGGTACCCACGGCACGCTCGATCAAGGCGCTGCGGTCATAGAACACTTCGATCCGGGTGCCTGGCGGCAATGAGGACTTCAGCGCCGCCAGCTTGTCGCGTACCTGGGCGACCACCCTGGACGCATCGGCGCCACGCAGGCCTACCACCAGGCCCTCCACCGATTCACCCACACCATCGCGGGTCACCGCGCCGTAGCGGGTCATGCTGCCGTAAGCCACGTCGGCGACGTCACCTACCCGCACCGGCACGCCATCGCGCATCGTCACCACCACGCGGCGCGCGTCCGCGAGGGTGCGGATGGCACCTTCGACACGCACGATTACTGCATCTTCCCCTTGCCGCAGGCGGCCGGAGCCATCGTTGCGGTTGTTACGTTGCAGTGCCGAGACCACATCGCCAAAATGCAGCCCGGCAGCCGAAAGCCGCGCGCGGTCTGGCACCACCAGATAGCTTCGCACCTTGCCGCCAAGCGCATTCAGGTCGGCGACGCCGGGAATCGTGCGCAAGGCCGGGCGAATCGTCCAGTCGAGCAGGCTGCGACGTTCGGCGAGGCTGAGTCCACCGCCTTCGATAGTGAACATGAACATGTCCGACAGCGGCGTGGCAATCGGCGCCAACCCGCCGCTGACGTCCGACGGAAGCGCTCCTGAGGCAGCGGCGAAACGCTCGGCCACCTGCTGGCGTGCCCAGTAGATGTCGGTGCCGTCCTTGAAGTCGAGTGTGACATCGGCGATCGCATACTTCGCCGTCGAGCGCAGCATCTGCGCGTGAGGGATGCCCAGCAGCTCCATTTCCAGCGGCGTCACCACCCGTGTCTCGACCTCTTCCGGGGTCATGCCCGGGGCCTTCAGAATCAACTTGACCTGGGTGGGCGCGATATTGGGGTACGCATCGATCGGCAGTTGCACGAACGCCCAGCTGCCTGCCGCCGCGATGCCAATCGCAAACAGCAACGTCAGCAGCCGCTGGGTCAGGGCAAATTCGACCAGACGACGCATCATCTCAACGCGCCCCCTGCGCCATCACCTTGAGCGCACCGGCGCCGGAGACCACCACCTTGGTGTCCACCGCCAGTGCCGCCACCACCACGCTGCGACCCGCGGAGGTCTGCGCCAGCAGCTTTACCGGGACCGCCGAATAGCCTGCCCCGCGGGCGACAAACAACACATAGCCTCCGCCACGCTCCACCAGCGCGGATGACGGTACCGACCAGGCGTCGGCCGGCGCCGGCAGCAACAAGGTTGCCGTGAGTTGCTGCCCGGGCCGCAAGCTCTCGGTATCGATCTGCGCCCGCACCAGCACGCTCTGGCTTGCCGCATCGATGGCACCGGCGGTTTCAGTGACCTTGCCTTGCGCCCCGCCGGGCACGCGCACCCGCTGACCCACGCGCACCGCGGCAGCGTGGCGTGCCGGCACGTGCAGCTCCAGCATCACGCGGTCACGCCGAGCGATCACATAGGCCTTGGCCAGCGCCGCGATCGACTCGCCCAGTCGCACGCTGCGTTCGAGCACCCGGCCGGCGAGCGGCGCACGCAGCTCGTAAATGCCAGGTGCCACACCCGCCGCCGCAGGTGCCATCGCGCGCGCCGCCTGCAGTTCGTGCAGGCGCGCGGCGGCGGCCTCGCGACGCGCCTGCGCTGCCTGAACCCGGGCCGCGGGAATGATCCCTTCGAGCAGCAGCTGCCGGTCCCGCGCTGCCTGTGCGGCTGCGACGCGGGAATCACCGCGCGCCGCAGCCAGGTCGGCGCCGAGGGTCATCGCCTCACGGCTCTGGATCCGCGCCAGCGGTTGATGGCGGCCGACCATCTGCCCCTGGCGCGCGAGTACGGCCACCACCACGCCCGCAAACGGTGCGGTGACCACGGCGCTGTCCTCCAGCGGCGCACGCACCACTGCAGGCAAGCCGTCCAGGGGAACGTCGGCTGCCGGCTCGATCTTGCCCACGCGGACATCCATCGCCTGCCGTTGCGCCGCGGTCAGCACGATCTGTTGTGCAACGGCATGACAGGGCAACACGACGGCAACTACCGCCAGGGCAAACAGCAAGCGATGCATGCAACACCTCGAAATCCAGGCCAATCAATTGCAAGGATTCCGCAGGCTTGCTTTGAACGAGCTTAAGAAACTTCCCCGTCGAGGCTGTCGATATCCCGCAGCGGCGTGAGCACGGCCCAGAACACCCCATGCTCGAGTTCAAAATTCAGCTGCAACCCAAGCACCTCGGCCAGGGTCTGTGAAAGTGCCAGGCCCAGGCCGCCGTGGCGACTGGAATCGCGCTCTGGCGATTTGCGCCAGAAGCGCTCGCCCATGCGGGCCAGGTCCTGCGGCTCCAGCTCGGGTGCATCGTTGCCGATGCGCAGCCGAGCCCCACCCGGCATGGGCTCCAGCAGCAGTTGCACCCGGCTGCGCTCGGGTGCGTACTCCAGCGCGTTCTGCAACAGGTTGTCGACGATGCGCTCCAGCAGGGCGGCATCGGATACCACCCAGTACTCATCCGGCAGCTTGATATCCAGCGACACGGCGCGCGGCATCGTCGGTGCGGCCGTGCATGCCTTGCGCAGCAGTTCGACCAGATCCAGCGGCTCCATCAAGGCCCGATCCATGCCGGATTCGTAGCGCGAAAGCGCCAGCAGCGCATCGACACACCGCCGCATCCGTTCGATCGACACCACCGCACCCTGCAACGGCACCGAGTCGACAACGTCGCGCTGGGCCAGATCCAGCGCCATGCGCACTTCGGCCAGCGGCGTGCGCAATTCATGGGCCACGTCGCGGGCAAAACGACGTTCGCGGGCCAGCGTGGCATGCAGTTGCTGGAAGGCCCGGTTCAGGGCCAGCGCAAAGGGCATCAACTCACGCGGCATGCCTTCGGTCGGCAGTGTTTCCGCACGCGGCCCCATGGCCGCCTCGGCGTCGGCGCGAAACGTCAGCAACGGACGCAGGCCGCCGCGTACCGCAAGAAAGGCCAGCAGCGCGGCCAGCAAGGCGGTGCCCGCGATGCCACTCAACAACACGATGTGGATCTGCCGTTCGAGCAGGTCGATCTGCTCGCGTTCTTCGGCCACCACCAGCGTGGCCTCGCCCCGGCTACCGGGGAACGCGAGCCGCAACGCCACGGCGCGACCGTGATGCCCGTCAGGCAGATGCAGGTCGTAGAAAAATGGCGCATTGGCCGGTACCGCGTGCGGTGGCCGCTGCAGCGTGGCAGCGGCGTTGCTGGCTGAGGACAGCACGGTACGGCCGCCGCTGCCCCATATCTGCAGGAAATCGGTATGGCCCCCTCCGGCATACTCGGGACTGATACGCTGAAGTTCCGCCAGCGCCTCGCCGGCCGGGTGCGATTCGAGCAGCGCCACCACCCTATGGGCACGTGCCAGCAAGCGATGGTCGAGGCGGCCATAAATCTGCCGATCGATGCTGAAGTCCAACAGCAGGAACAGCACCAGCATCAGGGCACCCAGTCCGCCAAACAGGAACAGCAGCAAGCGCCCCCGGATCGATCCACGCAAGCGTTCAGCCGGCCACGACATAACCGAAACCCCGCCGTGTCTCGATCAGGTCACGCAGACCGGCCCGGGCCAGCTTGGTGCGAAGCGTGCTCACGATCACCTCGATCACCTTGCTGGACGCTTCACTGCGGGCATCGTAGAGCTTTTCAAACAGCACCGTCCGCGAGAGCACACTGCCGCGCTGCACCAGCAGGATTTCCAGCAGCGCGTATTCCTTGGGCGACAGTGCCAGCGCGACACCATCCACGCTGGCCACGCGGGCACGCTGATCCACCGTGAGGGAACCCCATTGCAGCCGCGTCGAGCCACTCTCGCCACGACGCGCCAGCGCATGCAGCCGCGCATGCAGCTCGGCGTAGGCAAAGGGTTTGATCATGTAGTCGTCGGCACCGAGATTGAGCGCCCCGACCCGATCGGCCACCTGGTCGCGCGCGGAGAGCACGAGTACACGCGGACGGTCGCCATGCCCCTGCAATTGCCGCAACACGGCCCAGCCGTCCAGTCGCGGCATGGTCAGATCCAGCGTCACCACATCGTAGCTATAACCGGCGAGAAACTGCAGCGCGACGGCGCCATCCTCAGCGAGATCCACCACGTGGCCATCACGCACCAATGCCGTACTGAGGTCACGACCCAGGTTGACGGAGTCCTCAACAATCAACAGGCGCATCACCAGCCCCCGGATGCATCGGCTCAACCGACCGACTGCAACACGAACCCCGGCTGCAGCAAGGGCGATACTAGCCAGTGGTCGGCCAGCAGGAACGCGAACAATGCCATCAGATAGACGATCGAGTACTTGAACACCTTCATCGCGAACAGCTCATCGGGAGGATGCAGCAGGCGTACGGCGTAATAGAGAAAGCCGGCCCCAAGCACCACCGCGCCGCCCAGGTAGATCATCCCGCTCATCCCGGTGAGGGCGGGAAACATCGTCACCAGCACCAGCAAGATGGTGTAGAACAACACATGCCAGCGTGTGTAGACCACGCCGTGGGTGACCGGCAACATCGGAATCTTGGCACGCGCATAGTCGTCGCGCCGGAAGATCGCCAACGCCCAGAAATGCGGTGGCGTCCAGACGAAAATAATCAGGCACAGCTGCAGGGCGAACGGATGCAACGCGTCGGTTACCGCGGTCCAGCCCAGCACCGGCGGGATCGCCCCGGCGAGGCCGCCGATCACGATGTTCTGCGGCGTGGCGCGTTTCAGGTAGGCGGTATATACCAGGGCATAACCGATCAACCCGCCGAAGATGAGCAGCGCGGTAAGCGGATTGACCAGCAGCCACAGCACCAGCATCGAGACGATCCCCAGCGCGACCGCGAACAGCAGTACCTGGCGCGGCGTCAGCTTGCCGGTAGCCAGCGGGCGCCGTGCAGTACGCACCATCAGCTTGTCGATACGCTCGTCGATCAGGTGGTTGAATGCGGCGGCCGAACCGGAGGCCATCCAGATTCCCAGCGTGCCGAACACCAGCGCACGCCAGGGGGGAATCCCGGGCACCGCCAGGAACATGCCGATCACCGCGCAGAACACCAGCAACGCGACGACGCGCGGCTTGGTCAGCTCCAGATACTCGCGAACATGCAGCGCCATCTCAGTACGATCCCGTCGACGCGAACATCGTGTCGCCCTGCCGCCGCTGCGTCCGCGCGAGGGTCGCCACCAAGGTGAATAGCAGCAGGGCCGCCCCCCCATTGTGCGCTGTCGCCACCGCCAGCGGCAGGCCGAAATACACGTTGCTGATACCCAGCAGCACCTGTGTCACCAGCAACACTGCAATGGCGATGCCATACCAGCGCAAGCCACGCCGGGAGGTCTTGTGGGCCAGCCACGCCAGATAGCAGAACACCACCAGGGCGCCGATCCGGTGCGCAATCTGGATCGCACTGCGTGCCGCCATATCGAGGATCCCACCCTCATAGTTGACGCCGATGCCGCGCCAGAGCACGAAACCCTGGTGGAAGTCGGTCGGCGGCAGCCACTGGTTCAGGCATTGCGGAAACGAGCCCGGCCCGTAGCCGCAGGCGAGTGCCGCATAGTTGGCCGAAGTCCAGCCACCCAGCGCAATCTGACAGAACAGCAACACCATGCCGATCACCACCAGCTTGCGCAGATTGGCCAGACGATCGTCCGGCGAACCCACTCCGGCAAAGCGCAATGCCGCGTAGGCCAGCAAGGCGAATGTGGTCATGCCACCGAGCAGGTGCCCCATCACCACGATCGGTTTCAACAGCAAGGTCACCGTCCACATGCCGAGCATGGCCTGGAAAATGATCACCGCCAGCGCCAGCACGCAGATCCGCCACGCGCCCGGCCGTCTCAACGTCATCGCCGCGATCAGCGGCAGCATGATGGCCAGCCATGCCAGCCATGACGACCACTGATGCTCACCGCGCATGTACAGGGCAACCCCAGCTGCCGCGAATACCGCGCCCACGATCACCGCCAGCCGCTCGCGCCGCTTGCGCCAGCTGGCCAGCAGCGCCATGCCCAGCACCATCACGCCCAGCGTCCCGGCCAGTACCCGATGCACCTGCTCACGCCAGGCCTTATGGGCTTGGTAGGGCCGGTTCGGATAGGCCGCATCGGCCTTCGCCACCGCCTGCGCATGCTCGGGCCATGTCACCTGGCCATAGCAGGTCGGCCAGTCAGGGCAGGACAGGCCCGCATTGGAAAGCCGCACGAAGGCACCGAACATCACCAGTCCAAGCGCAAACAACGCGGCACACAACGACAGCCCACGCAGGATTCTTTGTGAACGAGACGACATCAGCGAATCACCTTTCTCAGGTCCCGGAGCAACCCGGATGTATCAAAACCCGCCGGGTAGAACGACAAGGCGGTGCCATTGGATTCCACCAGCACGGCGCTGACAGTATCCGGTGCGGTCGGGCGGTAGCGGGCGAGCCTGCCATCGACATCATGACCCAACTGCCAGTAGTCCTCCATCGCCGTTCGGTCGATCGCCTTCGCCGGTGGCGTGCCGAGGTAGAGCAGGCGCAGTCGTGACTGGTTGCGATTGAGCATGACCCGTGCCTTGGCCATACCGGTAAGCGCGGCCAGGCAGTGCACGCTACAGTCCGGTCCGGCCAGTGCCACCAGAGTCATCCGTGGCTCGCTGTCCCGCCAGGGGTAGATCTGTCCGTCGGCCAGGCGTACCTGCAGCTTTTCGGCGATGAAGTTTCGCTGCGGCAGGATCGGCTGACCATTGCCCTTGGCCGATGGCTGCCAGCCACTCACCGTGAGCAAGCCGGCAACGATCATCGGCGCGGCAAACACCAGGCCGATCATCAGCAGGAACCGGCGGCTCTTGCGCAAAGCGATGGGATCAGCAGGTTTCATGGGAGCTCATCGATAGTCATGGTCAGAGTTTCGGCCGCCGGCGCTTGCGGTGCAGTACCAGCAAAATCACCACCGCAGCCGCGGCAAAGGTGAACCACTGGAAGGCATAGGCGCGATGGCGCGCCGGCGGCATCGCGGAAAAATCCAGCGTATGCACGCGAACATAGGCTGAGGCAGGGTCGGCATCCAGTGCCAGCACGCGCGGATACAGCGGACGCCCGAGATCCCGGGCGACCTCCGCCAGGTCGAGAAAAATGCTGTCCTTGGGCCAGTGCGTCTGCCGCGTCAGCGCGTCGCCGCCCATCTCGAAGCCAGGTGGTGGTGGCGGCACATACATACCGTGGAGCCTGACCAAGCTTTGCGGCAGCGGCGGTAGCGGCGGGATTTCTCCGTTGCCATTGCCCTGCAAAAAGCCCATGTCGACCAGCAGCAACGGTGACTGGCCGGGAATCTGGAACGGGGCAAAAACCTCAACCCCGCCGCGCCCGTCGTGCTTCGGGTTGTCCAGAAGGTACAGGCGATCGGTCAGATAGCGCCCACGTACCCGGACCCGCGGAAAGCGGTCCGGCGGCGGGTTCTGCGCCACGGCGGCAAAATCCTGCAGGGGCGCGGTTGCCGATGCGGCATAGCGCCGCAGAAGTGCGTCCTTGAAGTCGGCCCGGTGCAGCTGCCAGATCCCCAGACGTATGAACAGCAAGGCTCCCGCTACCGTCAGCAGCAATGCCCACCACGATGGACGGCGAAATCCGATCACGCTGAACAACCGCCGCCCGTGGCTATACTGCCGATGTCTGAACGGATTGGATCAATCACGTGGAAACCATCTACAAAGCTGCCCTGGTAGTCGTGCTGCTGGTGGTGATTTTCAGCCTCGGCCAGGCGCTGTATTTCATGATGAAAGACAAGGACGACGACAAGCGCACAGTCTGGGCGCTGACCCGTCGCATCGGCCTGTCGCTGTTTTTGATCGCCATGGTGGTGTTTGGCATCTGGATGGGGTGGCTGCATCCGCATGGCGTCGGCGGATAATTGTACCCGCGGTGCGGGATCGTTGCCTTCGCCCCGCGATAAATCGCGTTGACTGCAGTGGTCTCCCATGAGCGTCACATGACAGAAACCACCTCACGCACCGCCCAGCAACACCCGATCGAAGCCCGACACCACATCGCACCATCCGCGGGCCACGCCCTGGTGAACGGTTACCCCGGCACCCGGTAGTAATCCCGGTACCAGCGCACAAAACGAGCCACGCCCTCTTCCACCGGCACGCAGGGGCAGTAGCCGACGGCCCCTGCCAGCGCCGACATGTCGGCCTCGGTGTCGGGTACGTCACCGGCCTGCAATGGCAGCATTTCCATCGTCGCCTTGCGTCCCAGGCACTGTTCCAGCACCTCGATATAGCGCAGCAAGGGCACCGGCTGCTCGTTGCCGATATTGAAAATACGATATGGCGCATGGCTCGATGCAGGGTCGGGTGCCTCGCCACGCCAATCCGGGTTGCCGACGGGCACCTGGTCGAGCGCACGAATCACCCCTTCGACGATGTCGTCGATGTAAGTAAAGCTACGTTTGTGATGACCGTAGTTGAAGACCTTGATCGGCTCACCCGCCAGGATTGCCCTGGTGAACAGGAACAGCGCCATGTCGGGGCGACCCCATGGGCCATAAACCGTGAAAAAACGCAGACCGGTGCAAGGCAGGCCGTACAGATGCGCATAGTTGTGCGCCATCATCTCGTTGGCTTTCTTCGACGCCGCATACAGGGTCAACGGGTGCTCGGTCGACTGGTGCTCGGAAAACGGCATCCGCGTATTCGCCCCGTACACCGAGCTGGTGGAGGCGAACACCAGATGTTCCACCTCGTGCTGGCGGCAGCCCTCGATGACGTGCAGGAAGCCGGTGATATTGGTCGAAACGTAGATATGCGGATTCTCAGCCGCATAGCGCACCCCGGCCTGGGCCGCCAGGTTGATCACCCGCTGCGGCTTGTAGCGGGCAAAGGCTTCCTCCATCGCCTGGCGATCGGCCAAATCTGCCGCCACATGGATGTAGCGCGGATGCTCATTGAAGCGGGCAAGACGCGCCTTCTTCAAGTTTACGTCGTAATAGTCGCTGAGATTGTCGATGCCGATGACCTCGTCCCCGCGCTCGAGCAGACGCAGGGCGACATGCGAGCCGATGAATCCGGCCGCGCCGGTTACCATGATTTTCATTGCCTGCCTGTCCTGGATATGACGGTGACCCACCGGCTGCGACGGGTTTAAAGCCGCCCGTCGACGGCAGCAAGCGGCAGTACATACTTGACGTCGTACAGCACCGATGACGGCCGACCGAAGGCGCGGATGCCCTCGGCACCCAGCGCGGCAAATTGGTGGTGGCCCACCGCGACAATCACCGCATCGTACTCCCCTGTGGGCGGCGCTTCGATCAGTTCGACGCCATATTCGTGCATCGCCGCCGCCGCATCCACCCACGGGTCGTGAATCTGCACGTCGGCGTTGTAGCCCTGCAACGCAGTCACGATGTCGATCACGCGAGTATTGCGCAGATCCGGACAGTTCTCCTTGAACGCCAGCCCCAGCACCAGGATACGCGCGCGCACCGGATTGATGCCCTTGCACACCATCAAGCGGATCACCTCGCCGGCGATGTACTCACCCATGCTGTCGTTGGTACGCCGCCCGGCCAGAATTACATCAGGATGATGGCCGATCTCCTGCGCCTTGTGGGTCAGGTAGTACGGATCGACGCTGATGCAGTGGCCACCAACCAGGCCGGGGCGGAACGGCAGGAAATTCCACTTGGTTCCGGCCGCCTCCAGCACTTCCAGCGTGTCGATGCCGAGCTTGTTGAACAGCTTGGCCAGATCATTCACCAGGGCAATGTTCAGATCGCGCTGGGTGTTCTCGATCACCTTGGCCGCCTCGGCCACTTTCAGTGAGCTGGCCTTGTGCGTGCCGGCGGTGATGATCGAGCCGTACAGTCGATCGACGAAGTCGGCGACTTCGGGCGTGGAGCCCGAGGTGACCTTGAGAATGCTGCTCACCCGATGCTGCTTGTCGCCGGGATTGATCCGTTCCGGGCTGTAGCCGACGAAGAAGTCGCGATTGCAGGCGAGACCGGATACGCGCTCCAGGATCGGCACGCAGACCTCCTCCGTGCAGCCGGGATAGACCGTGGATTCGTACACCACGATATCGCCCGACTTGATCACCTTGCCGAGAGTCTCGCTGGCCCTGATCAACGGCGTCAGGTCCGGACGCCGTGCCATGTCGATCGGCGTCGGCACGGTGACGATATAGACCTGACAAGCGCGAATATCTTCAAGCTGGGCGCTGAATGCGAGCCGTTTCGCCTGCGCCAGCTCAGCCTCGTCAACTTCCAGCGTGCTGTCGGTTCCTGCGCGTAACGCCTCGACGCGGTCTGTGTTGATATCGAAGCCGGTGGTGTCGTATCGCCGGGCGAACTCCACCGCCAGCGGCAGGCCGACATATCCCAGGCCGATGATGGCGATTCGGGTATTCTCAAGCGATTGCATAGGGCACATCCATGGTTATCTCTGTTGCCTAGGGGTAGTCGCGACTGAGCTGGGCTCAGCCCGGACACAAAGGTAGACTAAAAAGCAGTTGCAGCGAAGCGATCAGTTTCGTGCACGGTGGCCCCGTAGCTTTGCCACCGAGAAACACATCCCTTGTTACGTAATGCAATCCGTCCACGAACAATGCCCCCACGAAAAAGGCGCAGGACCGCTGCACGCTCGAATTCAGGCAAGAGGTTGTGCGGTGGGTCGAAGGCGGTCAAATTGCCTGGCGGTATCATCAAGCCCCTCGAATGGGTTGGAGAAACGCTATTCAGCCGGTACAAGGGCGCCGTGACGGCCTGCTCAAGCTCGCCAACAACCATAAAGATTACCGACCGCACACCCACCGCGACCCAAGAATGTCCCCGGTTATTTCTCTGGACAACTACACTCACCCCGCCCCGGGATTTTACGGACATGAGTTCGGGCCGCCACCGCTGAACACGGGAGGCTGGGACGCGCCCTGGATCTCTCGCGCAGCCCCCTGGAAAACCCGCGTATGGAACTCCGGCGTGGCATGTACTTTATGTTTCATCGCGGCCCAAGAGCCATGCGGAACGTTTGACCACGGACTCAAGCTGTGCTTTATCTTGCAGTGACGAGGTGACCCGCCACTGCAATCTACCGCAGCAGCTCACGAATACTTTTGCCGCTCTACTGCCTACCCCGAACTCATGGACGACTTTTTCGATGATACTGATCACCCATGGATTCTGGATGACTACCTGCGGTACTTGCCGCTCATCATCGCTGAAGCTCCTACAACTCAGCCTCCCCCGCTACCTTCCCCGGACCTTACGAGTACTTCCGCATGAATAGCATCATGGTCACCGGCGGCGCCGGTTATATCGGCAGCCATGTAGTGCAGCAGTTAAGAGAGCGCGGCGAACGTGTCGTCGTCATCGACAATTTGACAAGCGGGTTTCGCGACGCGGTACGGGATGCCGAGCTGGTAGTCGGCGATGTCGGCGACCGACTACTGGTCGAACGGGTGTTGACCGAGCACAAGGTCAACGCCGTGTTGCATTTCGCGGCGCACACCGTGGTGCCCGAATCGGTGCGCGATCCGTTGAAGTACTACGGCAACAATACCTGCAATACCCGCAGCCTGCTGGCCAGCTGCGCCGCCACTGGTGTGCGCAGGCTCCTGTTTTCCTCGACCGCCGCCGTTTACGGTATGCCCGCAAGCGGTATCGCCGACGAAGACACCCCGCTGCAGCCCATCAACCCCTACGGCATGTCCAAACTGATGTCCGAGACCATGCTTCGGGATCTCGGCGCTGCGGGAGCCATGGACTACGTGATCCTTCGCTATTTCAATGTCGCCGGCTGCGATCCACACGGCCGCATCGGGCAATCCACACCCAATGCAACGCTGCTGCTCAAGGTGGCCTGCGAACATGCCGTCGGCAAGCGGCCGAGCCTGTCGATCTTCGGTACCGACTACGATACGCCGGACGGCACCGGCATCCGCGACTACATTCATGTCGAGGACCTCGCCGCAGCGCATTTGCGTGCACTCGACCACCTGCGCGCCGATGGCGAGTCGCTGACATTGAATTGCGGCTACGGCCATGGGTACAGCGTGCGCGAAGTGATCGATGCGGTGCAGCGGGTCAGCGGTGCTGCACTGAATGTCATCGAGCAACCTCGGCGTGCCGGTGATCCACCGATGTTGATTGCACACGCGGATCGCCTGCGCCAGCGGCTAGGCTGGGAACCTCGGCACGACAACCTGGATTTCATCGTTCGCACCGCGATGGACTGGGAGCGCAAACTCGCGGCGCAAACTTCGCCATGAGCCGGGGTGGGCGGTGCAGCGGCTGAGGCCACCACGTTCCCTGACCAGGCTCGTCGAGCGATAAAATCACGCAGCGGCGGCAGTTGCCAGCGCGTGCATTCACCCCACCAAGCTGCCAACCGGATCTCCCGCAACTCGTCAGCCCAATGCAGGCGAAAAATACCGGCTTGCCGCTCAGTCCAGATAGCCGCAATCCATTACTGCGGCTGCGAACAGGGCGTTCGGCACAAGCGCAATCGTGGCCCGGAACAGCAAGAAGCCCGCATGACGGCGGGCTTCTTGCTGTCAACTTCATCTATGGCTGTTCAGAGAATGTAGACAAACAAGAACAGGCCAAGCCAGACCACGTCGACAAAGTGCCAATACCACGCCACCGCCTCGAAGCCGAAGTGATGTTCCTTGCTGAAATGCCCCTTCAGCACCCGGAACCAGATCACCGCCAACATGATGGTACCCAGGGTCACATGCAGGCCGTGAAAGCCGGTAAGCAGAAAGAACGTCGAGCCGTAGACGCCGCTGTGCAGCGTCAGGTTCAACTCGTGATAGGCCTCGATGTACTCATGCGCCTGGAAATTGACGAACAAGGCACCCAGCAACACCGTCAGCCCGAGAAACAGTAGAATCTTGCCTCGATGCCCGGCGCGTAGCGCGTGATGAGCGATCGTCACGGTAACGCTGGAGCTCAGCAGGATAAGGGTGTTGAGCAACGGCAGCCCCCAAGCCGGCACCGTCCGGAACGCGCCGCCGAGGTGCTGCGGGCCATTGCCTCCATTGGCGCCCCACGACGCGGCGTAGTCGTTCCACAGGAATTGATGGGTCAGGACCCCGTGGCCCTCGCCACCGAGCCAGGGTACCGAAAACATACGGATATAAAACAGCGCACCGAAGAACGCGCCGAAGAACATCACCTCGGAAAAGATGAACCACATCATACCCATGCGGAATGAGGTATCTACCTGATGGTTGTAGCTTCCTGCCAATGACTCTCTGATCACCGAGCGAAACCAGCCGAAGAACATCGCCAGTACGCCCACCATGCCCACCAGCCATACCGTCTTGCCAAAGCCCGTCTCCCCGGGTGCCGCATTCAGCCAATGTGCGGCGCCGAACATGGTAGTGAACATGACCACTGCGGCCACGAACGGCCAGTAACTTGCGACCGGAACAAAGTAAGCGTCGTGCTGCTGACTCATGATGAGACCCCGTGGACTTCTCTTGATGACTTTTGCCCCGAGGTAACACCCGGGGGACTTCATGTCGGTCGTATCAACCCGAACGATTGAGGAATGCGTGCCGTTGCCGCGACCAGGCTATTTCATCAGCAGGATCTGAAGAAACGACAGCAGGAAGAACGCCACCACAACCCCGACCAGAATCGTCACGGTCCTGCGCACGCCCCTGCGGCTGTTCGCCAGATACTGCTCGGTCATCTGCTGCGTCATGTTGATCATCTCTCTCGGCAGCCCCCGGCCTGACCAGCAGGCGGGGGTCGTAAAAAAACTCAGGCGTTCACGTTGCCGTGCGCCAACTCCTCGTCATGAATTACCGGCGGCACCTCGAAGGTATGGTGTGGCGCTGGCGAGGGCACCGTCCACTCCAGGCCCTTGGCACCCTCCCAGACGCGATCGGTGGCCTTTTTCTTCGAGAAAAACACGCCGTGGATCAGTACACCGAGGAAAATCAGCTGGGAGGCACCAAACAGGAAGCCACCGATCGAGCTGATCATGTTGAAGTTGGCAAACGCCACGTTATAGTCAGGAATGCGGCGTGGCATGCCGGCCAGGCCAAGGAAATGCTGCGGGAAGAACAGTACGTTGACCCATACCACGCTGTTCCAGAAATGCACCTTGCCCCAGAACTCGCTGTACATGCGGCCGCTCCATTTCGGCAGCCAGTAGTAGGTCGCCGAAATGATCGCAAACAAGGCGCCGGTGACCAGCACGTAGTGGAAATGCGCCACCACGAAGTAGGTGTCCTGGTACTGGAAGTCAGCCGGCACCAGCGCCAGCATCAACCCGGAAAACCCGCCGATGGTGAACAGGATCACGAACGCGACGGCGAACAGCATCGGCGTTTCGAACGTCATCGAACCGCCCCACATCGTGGCTACCCAGTTGAATACCTTCACCCCGGTCGGTACCGCGATCAGCATCGTCGCGTACATGAAGAAGATATCGGCACCCAGCGGCAAGCCGACCGCGAACATGTGGTGCGCCCACACGATGAATGACAGGAAGGCGATCGAGGCAATCGCGAACACCATCGCCTTATAACCGAAGATCGGCTTGCGGGCGAAGGTGGGGATCACCTCCGAGATGATCCCGAACGCCGGCAGGATCATGATGTAGACCTCGGGATGCCCGAAGAACCAGAAGATGTGCTGATACAGCACCGGGTCGCCGCCGCCGCCGGGGTTGAAGAAGTTGGTGCCGAAATACTTGTCGGTCAGCAGCATGGTCACCGCGCCGGCCAGCACCGGCATCACGGCAATCAGCAGGAAGGCGGTGATCAGCCAGCTCCACACGAATACCGGCATTTTAAGCAAGTCCATGCCGGGAGCACGCATGTTGAGGATGGTCGCGATGATGTTGATCGCACCCATGATCGAGCTGATACCCATCAGATGAATCGCAAACACCACGTAGGCCAGCGAATCGCTCTGCAGCGACAGTGGCGGATACATGGTCCAGCCACCGGCGGGACCACCACCGGGCATGAACAGCGTGGACAGCAGCAAGGTAAAGGCGAACGGCAAGATCCAGAATGACAGGTTGTTCATGCGCGGCAGCGCCATGTCCGGCGCCCCCACCATCAACGGGATCATCCAGTTGCCGAGGCCGACGAACGCCGGCATGATCGCGCCGAAGATCATCACCAGCGCGTGCATGGTGGTCATTTCGTTGAAGAAATACGGCTGCACCAGTTGCAGGCCCGGCTTGAACAATTCGGCGCGAATCACCATCGCGAAGCTGCCGCCGATGAAGAACATCGTCAGCGCAAAGATCAGGTACAGCGTACCGATGTCCTTGTGGTTGGTGGACATGCACCAGCGCTGGAAGAAATTCTTCGGCGCGCCGTGGTGATCATCGTGCTGATCATGGGTGGCTGCGTGGGACATGGCCGTACACCTCTAACCGGTTGTTGAATGCGTCTGCGTGGAATGGCATGGGGAAGGACGATCAGCCCTGCTTGGCCTTGGATGGAACCGCCGCAAGCTGCAACGTTTTCGCGGCAGCCGCTGCAGGTGTGGCCGCAGCCGTTGCGGCGGCCGGTCTGGCGGATTTTGCCTCTTGCTCGGCCAGCCACTTGGCGAAGTCCGCTTTCGACTTGGCTACCACCACGATCGGCATGAAGCCGTGATCCTGGCCGCACAACTCGGCGCATTGGCCGCGATAGGTGCCCGGCGTCTTGATGTTGGTCCAGGCTGCGTTGATGATTCCGGGGATCGCGTCGAGCTTCCAGCCCAGTGCCGGCACCCACCACGAATGGATCACATCGCCACCGGTAATCAGGAAGCGGATCTTGGTATTGATCGGCACCACCAGCGGCTTGTCGACATTCAGCAGGTAGGTATTCTGATTGCCCACCTTAACGGCATAGGGATTCATGCCTGAATCGAGTTGCCGGGTCTCGTTGCTCAGCTTGTCCAGCTTGGACATGAAACCGACCTTCTCGATCGGCTTGCCGTGATAACTGATGTAGTCGTAGCGCCACTTCCACTGGTAGCCGGTGACCTTGACCGTCATCTGCGAGCCGGTGGTATCCGCCCACGAGGTCAGGCCCCCGGTAGCCAGATAGGCCAGCACGATCAGGATCAGCACGGGGATCGTCGTCCAGACAATTTCCAACTTGGTGTTGTGTGACCAGGTTTCGGCCACCGCGCCGCGCGATTTGCGGAAGCGGAACATGGCAATGAACATCGCCCCGAACACCAGAACGCCGATTACCACGCATACGCCAAGCGAAATGTTGTTCAGGTGGTAGGGCACTTGCGACCAGGTGCTCGCGCCGCGCTCCATGTTCAGCTGCCACGGATGGGGTGCGGCCTGCACCGCGCCGCCGAACAACGCAAAGGCCAACCCTGCCCAAGCCGCGAATGATCGCCTGATGCCGCCAGATGTCATGTCTTGCACCCTAAGTTTTTGTCTCAAAAATATGAGTACGTCGCCCCGTCCCGCACCGGCTACCGGTTGAAATCGGCCAACAACCCCCTGAGCCTCTTCGATAGCTCGATGCGCTCCTGCTCCGCCAGGAAAGCGCCCACCTCCCTGCGGTGGCCATGCGACGACAACCATAGCCGATGATGACCATCGCCGGGTTCCAGCAGCACGCGCACCCAGTACGACGGGAACTGCGTGGCGCCGCGACCGGGCCATGCCTGCACCTCCAGCTTCGATCCGTCGAAGATAATGCGTTCACTCCGGCTGCCACCTCGCCAGGCCACGCGCAATGCGCAGGCCACGGCGACGCATTCTACCGACGCAAACAGTGGAGCAAATACATTCCCCTGCCAAGCCCCCAGCCCGGCCGTTGTCAGCACCAGCACCACCAGAACCATGATCAACCGCCGCAGGCCGCGCCGACTCAATGTGCGATTTGGCCTGAGCCAGATCGTCACATACGGCAGGCCGACTGCAGCTGGTCGAAGCACGATCATGGGTATCCAGCGTGCCTGAAGCGCTTTAATCATAGGCTGCGACGAGACCCTGGGCAAGATCGCCGATCCTACGTGCTCCATAGCCAACGAACCCCGCTCTGGTGAGATCGCCAGACCAGCAATCCCGCTCCAGCCTGCGACCCGGCCCGGCCACACGCTGTATACGCTTTCCGGCGTACAATTTCGCCATTCCCGCCCACAGGCGGTTTTTTTTGACCAATACTGACAGCCCCCGTGACCCAGCCCATTCTCAACCTCGGATTACCCGACCATATCGAACCCGCGCGCGCGCGCATCACGGCCGCGTGGCTGCGTGATGAAACCGAAGCGGTCAACGACCTGCTCGACCAGGCCGACTTGCCGCCGGAAGATCGCGAACTGGTGATGGATCGCGCCGCCGCGCTGGTCAGCCGGGTGCGGGCCCGGGTCAGCGACCAAAGCGTCGTCGACTCCTTCATGCGTCAGTACGACCTGTCCAGCGAGGAAGGTGTGCTGCTGATGTGTGTGGCCGAGGCGTTGCTGCGGATTCCGGATACGACAACCACCGACAAGCTGATCCGCGACAAACTTGGCGACGCCAACTGGCGCAAGCACCTGGGGCGCAGCGAATCACTGTTGGTCAACGCCTCGACCTGGGGGCTGATGCTGACCGGCCAACTGGTCAGCCTGGACGGCACGCGCAAGGATTTTGGCGGCGCCATGCGCCGTCTGATCACCCGCGTCGGCGATCCCACCATCCGGGTGGCGGTCCGCCAGGCCATGCGCGTCATGGGTTACCAGTTCGTCATGGGACGAACCATTGCCGAGGCACTGGAGCGTGCCGAGAAAAAGGAGAATGCGCCCTACCGCTACTCCTACGACATGCTCGGCGAGTCGGCAGTTACTTCGCGCGGCGCCGAACGCTATCAGCAGGACTATCGCAACGCGATTGCCGCCATCGGTGGGCGCGGCCCGTACGCCAGTCACACTGAGGCACCATCGATCTCGGTCAAGCTGTCGGCGCTGTTTCCGCGCTACGAAGTAGCCCAGCGTGACCGCGCCTACGCGGCCCTGACTGAAAAACTGCTGGAACTGGCGCAGCTGGCGATGGCGCAGGGCATTGCGCTGTCGGTGGACGCCGAGGAGGCCGATCGGCTGGAGCTTTCACTGGATGTGATCGGCGATGTGTTCAAGCATCCGTCACTGGAGGGCTGGAACGGTCTTGGCATCGTCGTCCAGGCCTACGCCAAGCGTACCCCGTTCGTGATCGACTGGCTGGTCGAGACGGCGCTGGCCACCAGACGCCGCTGGTACGTGCGACTGGTCAAGGGCGCGTACTGGGACGCCGAAATCAAGAAAGCACAGGAGCACGGCCTCAGCGGCTACCCGGTGTTCACCCGCAAGCCGAGCACCGACGTCTCCTACCTGGCCTGCGCCCGGCGCCTGTTCAATGCCGGCCCGGATCTGATCTATCCGCAGTTCGCCACGCACAATGCGCATACCATCGCTGCCGTGCATCACATGGCACAAGGCCGGCCGTTCGAATTTCAGCGACTGCACGGCATGGGCGTCGACCTCTATGCCGACGTCATCAGCAAGAAGACCTTCAACGTGCCCTGCCGTGTCTACGCGCCGGTCGGCTCGCATCAGGATCTGTTGCCGTACCTGGTGCGCCGCCTGCTGGAAAACGGTGCCAACACCAGCTTCGTGAACCGCATCGTGGACGAGAGCCTGTCGCCGCGCGAGCTGGTGGCCGACCCCTGCCAGACGGTACGGGCCTTTGACTCGATTCCTCACCCGCGCATCCCGCTGCCGGCCAATCTCTACGGTGAACTTCGGAAGAATTCCATGGGCGTCAACTTTGCCAACGACAACGAACTGAAAGAACTGGCCGAGGCGGTCAATGCCCAGCAAGGGCCGTGGAAGGCTGGCCCACTGGTGCCCGGCGCCAGCAGCAACGGCGCCACGGTCGAGGTTACCGACCCGTCCGACCGCCGCCGCATCGTTGGCAGCTACGTCACCGCCGATGAGGCGACCGTGGACAAGGCCCTTGCCAATGCCGCCGCCGCGCAGGACAGCTGGAACACGCTACCGGTAACCAACCGTGCAGCGATGCTCGAATACGCGGCCGACCAGTTGGAAGCGCGACGCGCCGAGTTCATCGCGTTATGCGTGCGCGAGGCCGGCAAGAGCCTGCCCGACGCCATCGCCGAAATTCGCGAGGCGGCCGATTTTCTGCGCTACTACGCCACCATGGCCCGCCGCCTGTTTGCCGAACCCGAATTGCTGCCCGGACCCACCGGCGAGACCAACCAGTTGTTTCTCGATGGTCGCGGCGTGTTCGTCGGCATCAGTCCATGGAACTTTCCGCTGGCGATTTTCGTCGGCCAGGTCAGCGCCGCGCTGGCGGCCGGCAACACGGTCCTGGCCAAGCCCGCCGAACAGACAAGCCTGATCGGGTTCGTGGCGACGCAGCTGCTGCACGACGCCGGCATTCCGAAGGACGTCCTGCAATACCTGCCCGGCGATGGCCCGACCGTGGGCGCACGCCTTACCAAGGACCCGCGCGTTGCCGGCGTGGTGTTCACTGGCGCCACCGAAACTGCGTGGGCGATCAATCGTGCGCTGGCAGCGCGTGATTCGCAGATCGCCGTGCTGATCGCCGAGACCGGCGGCCAGAACGCGATGATCGCCGATTCCTCCGCCTTGCCCGAGCAGATCGTCAAGGACGTGATCGCCTCGGCCTTCCAGTCCGCGGGCCAGCGCTGCTCGGCCGCGCGGGTGCTGTACATCCAGGACGACATCGCCGACAAGGTCATCACCATGCTGGCTGGCGCGATGGACGAACTGAAGGTCGGCGACCCGGGCAAGCTCTCGACCGATGTCGGCCCGGTGATCGACGAGGAGGCCAAGGCCATCCTGGTCGCCCATGCCGAACGGATGGATCGCGAGGCCAAAAAAATCGCCGAGGCGCCGATGGACCCGGAGGAAACCGGGCACGGCACGTTCTTCGCCCCGCGCGCCTACGAAATTGCCTCGTTGTCGGTGCTGCAGCGCGAAGTATTCGGCCCGGTGCTGCACCTGATCCGCTTCAAGGCCAGCCACCTCAAACAGGTCGTCGACGAGATCAACGCCACCGGCTACGGCCTCACGCTGGGTATCCACAGCCGTATCGATGCCACCGTGGATTACATCAGCCGGCATGCCCGCGTCGGCAACTGCTACGTCAACCGCAACCAGATCGGCGCGGTGGTCGGGGTGCAGCCGTTCGGCGGCGAAGGGCTCTCCGGTACCGGCCCCAAGGCCGGTGGTCCACATTACTTGCTGCGCTTCGCCGGTGAACGCACGCTGACCATCAACACCACCGCCGCCGGTGGTAACGCCTCACTGCTGACGATCGGCGAATAGCCCACCAAGGGCGCTGGATGCGCCCTGGAGCCTGCCGCTGTCCGGGTCGGCGTGTGTTATCTATAGATTTGGCGTCCACGCGAGAATCTCATGGATACGACCCGCACCGGCCTGGCCGCACAGCTGCAACGGATGCGCAAGGCGCACACGCAGGCTCCCATGCCCACCTGGGCAACCAGGGCCCGACGACTGCGCGCGCTGGAAACCCTGCTGCAGGCGCAGCACGACGCATTCGCGGCGGCCATCCATGACGATTTTGGCCAGCGCCCGCGGGAAGAAACCCAACTATTGGAAGTGTTTCCCAGCCTGTCCAGCATCCGCCATGCGCTGCGCCACGGTCGCCGCTGGATGCATCCGCGGGGCTCGCTGGCAAGCCTGGCTTTTCTCCCTGCTCGCAACACGTTGATGCCGCAGCCGCTGGGTGTGGTCGGCATCATCGTGCCATGGAACTACCCGCTGTATCTCGCGATCGGGCCGCTGGTCGACGCGCTGGTCGCCGGCAATCGGGCGATGGTCAAGATGAGCGAGTACACGCCGCGCTTTTCCGCGCTGTTCGCCGAGCAGATCGGACGCTATTTCCAGCCCGAGGAAGTGCAGGTGGTCACCGGTGACGCCGAGGTAGCCCAGGCGTTCTCCGGACTGCCATTCGACCATCTGCTGTTTACCGGTTCCACCGCCGTCGGCCACCATGTGATGCGTGCCGCAGCGGACAACCTGACCCCGGTGACGCTGGAGCTGGGCGGCAAGTCGCCGGCGATCATCGGACCGGGCGCACGTTTTGAGCATGCGGTGGAGCGCATCGTGTTCGGCAAGATGGTGAATGCGGGCCAGACCTGTATCGCACCGGATTACGTGCTGCTGCCACGCGACCGCGTACAGGCCTTTGTCGATACTGCCAGGCAGACGGTTGCGCGGATGTATCCGCAGCTGAGAGAGAATACCCAGTATGCCAGCGTGGTGTCCGACCGGCAGTACCAGCGGGTGATCGCCTTGCGCGACGATGCGGTCGCTGCCGGCGCCCGGGTACACGCGCTGAGCGACGCCGGGGAAGACCCGTCACGGCGTATGCTGCCGCCACAATTGTTGAGTGAGGTCGACGACAGCATGGCACTGATGCAGCAGGAGATCTTCGGCCCGCTGCTGCCGCTGGTACCTTATGATTCGCTGGACGACGCGATCGCCTATGTCAGCAGCCACGCACATCCGCTCGCGTTGTACCTGTTCGAGCAGGATTCGTCGCTGGTCGAACGGGTGCTGGCGCACACCGTGGCAGGTGGTGTCAGCGTCAATGACACGCTGTATCACATCGCCCAGCACCAGCTGCCATTCGGCGGCGTGGGTGCATCGGGCATGGGCGGTTATCACGGCGAAGCCGGCTTTCGCACCTTCTCCCACTACAAACCGGTGTTTCGTCAGACCCGGCTGAATGGTGTCGGCCTGCTCGACCCACCCTACGGGGCGCGCTTCCGCAAAGTGCTTGATCTTTTGCTCAAGCGGGGCTGATTCACGCGCTACGCTGGCGGTGGCCGACCGAGTGACCTGGATGAAAAAACCTCCCCGCCAGCGGGGAGGTTTTTTGTCCTGCTCGGCAAAACGGCATCCGCGACGGGCTAGAACTTGTACTGTGCCGACAGGCTCAGCAGATTGCCGTAGTCCTGAAACGATCCGGTCAACACATCGCCGGTCGCGCTGTGCACGCCGTTGATGTTCGCGGTGTTGACAAAGATATGGGCATACGAGGCATTGATCTCGAAATGCTCGCTGGCCTTGTAGCCGATACCGAACGTCGCCAAGGTGCGCGATTCGTCAGGTACCCGCGGATCGCGATAGGTCGAGTTGGTCGGCGTGCTGTCGTAAGCAACACCGGCGCGCAGTGTCACCTTGTCGTTGAGGTAGTAGTCGCCACCGAACGAGACGTACCAGCTGTTCTTCCAGTTGAACACCTGATCACTGGTGGGTTGGGCCGGATTGGCATAGGTGACTTCCAGCTTCTTGAACACGTCCCACTTGGTCCACGCCACATCGGCACCGAGACCGAACTTTTCCGCCTGATGCCAGTAGCTCAGGCTGGCGACCGCGGGCGTGGTGAAGCCGGCGGTGCCCTGGGTGTGCGAGAACGCGGTACCGGGTCCGCCGACACCAAACGCCGCCGCCGCATTCGGCGGCACCGTGAAGTTGGCGCTGCCCTTCAGCGTGTGCGAAATCTTCGACCGGTAGTTGAAGGCCAGCTTGTCTTGCGAGGTGATTTTCCAGCGGGCAGCCAGCTGCCAGCCATAGGCCCAGCTGGTGCCGTAGATGCGCGCGCGGCCGTCCGTACCCGGTGGCACCACCGCATTGATTTGCGCCGCTTGCGCCTGCGCCATGGCAGGCGTGATCAGACCGGCCATCAGGGCCTGCTGTACCTGACCGAGACCGACGCTGTTGTAATTGATCGCGTTGGTCAGTTCAGCGGTCGTCTTCTGCGCGATGAAGCTGGCGCCGACGCTGAAGCTGTCACTCACGTCATACGACCCGGACAACGTGGTATCCAGCGACTGGAACCGCGATTTGATGGCGTTGTAGCGACCGACCCAGTTCTGGTTGTATTCGGTCTGAAAGCCAAACGGTACCGAGAAACCGGCACCGACATGCACGCGGTCGTTGAGCTGGGTCACGAAGAACAAGGCAGGTACCGGTAACGTGGTACCACCGTCACCACCATTGCCACCACTGATCGGGCGTCCCGATGCATCCGTCGCGCTGCCACTGAACTTGGTGCTGAAATTGATGGCGGTGATATCGGTCTGCAGATAGGTGCCCTTGAGATCCGACATGGCGGCCGGATTGTTTACCACGACCGAGGCATCGCCACCGGCAGTGGCGGAGCCGGCATAGGCGCGGCCCAGGCCCTTGGCGCTGTTTTCCTTGAGTTGGAAGGCACTGGCGCTGGCGGTACCTGGCGCCACCAGCGCGCCAACGATGGCAACGCTCAGCGCGGCGAGTGCGAGCGGACGGGCGGCGCCCGTGAGGGAACGGAGTGACTTGTACATCGCTTGCTCCTGCTTATTATCGTGTGCGAATCGGGTTGGGTAGCCAGGGCGTCCCGCTTTCAAATTCATACGCGCGTTTGAAGCCCTTGCGCCGCACTTTGCCCACTCAGCCATGGCGTTGCAAGTGCTTGCGCAGCAAATTGAAGCGACTTCCTTGCAAAAATAACGCCTCTTCCGCAAGCCGCCACCTGCACAAGCAACCCATCGTTCGCACTGCTACCCTTGGCACAGCCACATTCACCGTGCACCCATCCATTCGCCAGGCCCCATCATGCAGTGCTTTGTCTACGCCAGCCAACGCCGGAGCGGCAGTTACTTGTGGCTGGCACGCAAGGATGACTTCGAGGTGCTGTCCGAGCCGCTCAAAAACCTGCTGGGTGAGCTACGGCCAGTGTTGGAGGTCGAGCTTGACCCGCAACGCAAGCTGCCGGCGGAAGACGCTGCAACGGTACTGGAGCACCTTCATGCCCAGGGATGGCACTTGCAACTGCCGCCAACCGACGCGTTGGCCGGCGACCGTCTTCTCGACTATGGGCAACACCCGACGGCGTGAGCGGAATCAACGGGAACAACCTTGATGCACTTTCGTTAACGCCGTATTACCCCCAACGGACTCGACGATTTCTATACTGCCCGCATGAATCCGCCCAAATCACGTCGTCGCCCCTCCCTCATGCAGGCCCTCGCCTGGTTCATCCCCGGCCTGGCCGCCGTCGCTGCCGCTGGATGGACGGCTCACCCGCTGGCCTTGATTCCCCTGCTGCTGGGCAATGCCTTGACCATGGCGGCCGTATGCCACGCGATCGGCTTCGACCCGGAGCCACACTTCGGCCGCACGGTCATGCGCCGTGGGGTGACCTACCTGGTGCTGTTCACGGCGTATTGTGCACTGGTTTTCGCCCTGGTCGCATGGCCTCTGCTTGAGCTGAGCCACACGCCCACCCTGGGCGCGGCGCTGATGCTGACCGCCGCACTGGTGCTGGCCCTCGCCATTCTGTGGCGCCTGTGGCCGGCGTTCGGACTGGTTTTCGTCTGGGACGATGCCTATCCGGCCCAACGCGATGGCTCGTGGATCTTCACCGCCAGCATCCGCAGCATCGCCTTCGGTCGCCACTTGTCAGACGAAGAGCATTTCTTCACCCACTTCCTGCCGGCATCCGTGGCCTTGCTGGTGCTCGCGTTCGGTGCGATCGCGCTGACCGGCTCCTACGGTGTACTCCCCGTCGGCCCGCGTGCAGCAGCACTGGCGATCTACGCTATCGTGCTGTTGCCGGCTGGCTGCCTGGTGATTGCCAATCGCACGCTGAAAGCCTTGCTGTGCGAAAGCCGGCACAAACAGCACGGGACAGACAGCCGTCGCGACACGGGCGATGTTGCAACGCCTGCCGCCGCCGTGCAACTGAGCCCACAAGAAGGTGCTGCCGGCTCCACCGAGCAGGCGCACGCCTTGTTGACAGCGACCCGCAGCGGCGACATCGAGCGTGCGCTGGCACTGCTTGAGGCCGGTGCCGACCCCGACACCGCACCGGCCGCCGAGGATCGTGATCAACGCCCGGTACTGATGCTGGCGGCGTTGCTGCCGGACACCCGCCTGCTGCGTGCACTGATCACCCAAGGTGCCGACGTCAATCGCTGCAGCGGCGGCTTGACGCCCCTGCTGGCAGCCACACGCGACAGCTGGCACGGGCGACCCGAAGCCGTGCTCACCCTGCTTGCCAATGGTGCCAGCCCGCTGACCAGCGATCCCGAAGGCAACACGCCGTTGCATGGCGCCGTGCTCAGTGCCGAACCGGCTGTCGCTGCGATGCTGCTGGACGCGGAGGCGCCGCTGGACGTCCTGAACGAGGCGGGCCTGAGTCCGCTCGCGGTTGCCTGTCGCGCCGCCAACTGGACGCTGGCCCGATTTCTGCTCGAACGCGGTGCCAGCACGGCTCCCGCCCATGGCGAGCCCGCACTGGTGGCCGCTGCCGGCATCGCCGACGACGACGTAACCGGGGTCCGCCTGCTGCTCAAGCATCGCGCTGCGCTCAATGCCGTCGACGGGCGTGGGCGTCACGCACTGCTGAGCGCAGCCGCCGAAGGCCATGAGGCGATTGCGCGGGCGCTTTGTTCCGCCGGTGCCGACATTGCCCTGGTCGATCGGCATGGCCGCAATGCATTGATGGAGGCCGCGCACGCGGGCGCCAGCGGCATAGTACAGTTGCTGGCAGAAGCACGATCAGACGTGCATCAACGCGATGTGCACGGCCGTGATGCGCTCACCCTGGCGTGCCAGTCGCCGCACGCCCATGCCGAGACGGTCAGTATCCTGCTTGGTCTGGGCGCAGCACCCAAAGTCCCCGGTGGTGACGGACGCAGTGCCCTCGATCACGCCGCCGCCTCCGGTCGCTGGGATCTGGTCGCCTTGCTCGATCCCGACACCCCGTTGCCATCCAGCCACAGCAGCGACGCACTGGGCGAGGCCGCAAACACGCCCGCGCATCTTGCCGAGGCCTTGCGCTTCGGTCACTGGGCGACCGTTTCCGGCTTTTCGCAAGTGCTGCGCGACTGGCCGCCGGCACAACTGGCCCAGCTTTATCTGGACTTGTCGTCGGCCGGACTTGCGTCCGCACGCCGCTGGCTGCTGGAGCGGGGCCTGGACCCTGAAACCCGACTGCCAGCCCAGTGGCCGGACGATGCCGACACCGTCGAAGCCGCCACCGAAACGCTGCCACCCCTGGGTTTGCGCCTGTTCGATGCCTTGCTGCTGCAACTTCCCGGGTCAACCGAGGCGATCGAGGATTTGCTGCAGGCCGGCGCCAGTCCGGCCGGTGCCGGCCTGCTGGCCCAGGCACTGTCCCGAATGGGGGACGCGGCGCAAGGCACCGCGCTAGCGCTGACCATGCTGCAACGTGGCACCGATCCGTTTGGACCGGATGCCCGTGGCCGCACGCCGTTGCAGCTGGCGGCCGCCAACGCGCAACTGGCGCTGCTGCAGGCCTTGTTGGCGGCGGGATGCGACCCGAATACCCGGGATCGCGAAGGGCGTACGCCACTGTTTTCGGCGCTGGAACACGGTGCTGCGGCACGGCCGCTGGTTCGCGCCCTGATCGCGCACGGCGCCGACCCCGAGGCGGCGGACGCCAACGGAGATACCCCGCTGGGGTTGGCCCTGGAGCACCCGGCCGTAGAGCGCTGGCTGGACTGGCACGACTGGAGCCTCCCCGGCCGCACACTGCGTGACGACGACTTGCCTGCCGCCGCGGCCCACGGCGCACTGGCAAGCGTGCAGCGACTGCTGGAACTGGGATTTGCGGTCGACGCCCGTGACGACCAGGGCGCGTCGGCGCTGCTGCGCGCGTGCGGGGCCGGGCACCAGGAGATCGCCAGCTGCCTGCTCGACGCCGGAGCCGATCCTGGCCTCACCTCGAACAGTGGCGTGACGCCGCTTTCCGCCGCCGTCATCGCCCGACGCGAAGCCCTGGTCGAGCTGCTGTTGAGCCGGCAGGTGGCGCTCGAGCAGCGACTGCCGAGCGACGCCACCGCGTTGATGGTCGCCGCTGCCGTGGGCCATCCTGAAATCGTCACCCGGCTACTCGACGCCGGAGCCGACATCCACGCCGTCGACAGCCATGGCCGCAGCGCCCTGCACGCGGCCGCGCAGTTTGGCTTCGAACATAGCGACAGCCTGCGCACCCGGCGACTGTTCGATGCCCTGCTCAGCCGCGGCGCCGAGATCAATCAGGCCGATCGCGAAGGCAAGACACCGTTGCTGCTGTTGCTCGGAGCGCAACTTCGGCCAGGCAGCGATTGCGATGCCACGCATATCGGCTCCCTGGTGCCGCTGCTGCTCGACGCCGGCGCCAAGGTGACACATGCCGACCAACGCGGCGTCACCGCGCTGCATGCCTGCGCCATGCACGCACTGCTGCCACCCGCACGTGTACTGTTGACGCGCGGCGCCGAGCGCCAGGCCTGCGACGCGTTCGGTCGCACCGCCGCCGATGTGGCACGCCAGCTTGGCTATATCGATATCGCGCATGAACTGGGCACCCGTGGCGGCGCGATTCCCAGCGTGCGACAAACCTTGCGTCAACCGTCGCAACCCACGGATTGACGATCATTCCTGCAAACCGGTTCGCGCTGTGGCCCGGCTTCCGCGGGTGCTCGCGCCCGCGCTGGCAGGCGACGCCATGCGGCCACCACCTGGGCCGTATCGATCTCATCGACCCGCCGGGTCAGCGGCAGCCCGCCGAGCAGCGTCACCGTGCTCCCCGGATTGCTGCGCGGCGACCATAGCTGCGGTGAGCGTGCGCCAAACAACACCACCAGCGGACAGCCCAGCGCAGCGGCAAGATGGGCGGGCCCGGTGTCCACCGAAACCATACTATGTGCGTGTTCCAGTAACGCCTTCAACCGCCCCAGCGGCAATGCCGCCGCATCGATCCGGATCGATGCGGTATCCATCGAGGCCAGCAAGGTGTTGAGATAGCCGGCCTCGGCGGGTGCTCCGCACAGCAGCATCTGCGCCTGCGGCAGTCGCTGACTGATCGAGCGCGCCAGCGTCGCCCAGCGCTCGACGGGCCAGGATTTGTCGTCCTCGTGGGGTCGTCGTACCCCATTCCAGCGCAGCGTGCGCTTGTTGGCCGGCTGCAGCAGCACCAGTGGCCGATCCGCCATGCCGTGTGCCTGCAGCCACGCCGCGCCATCGCGGCGTTCGGCGACGCCGACCTGCAACTGTGGCACAGCGCGACAATACGCCGGGACCGCTCCACAGGCTTGGTGGAAGGCCGGCGGCGTGGTATCGCCAAAGCGCAGCAACCAGTCCACCCAGTGTTCGCCCTCGGCCAATGGCATGTCCTCGATGAATTGGCAATGCTCGCCGGGCACGCCGGCCAGGGCCAGCAACGGCCGTATCTTGGTCCGCGTGCGCAGCTCCGGCTCGCAAACATAGAACGGCGCATCACGCAGCCCACGCAAGGACAGCGCCACACGCCAGCGCTCGGGGTGCAGCCATAGGGGGCCATACTGGCTGCGCAGCGGGATGAAGGCATCCACCTCCGCTTGGGCCGAATAGAGCACCGGCGACCAGCTGCCGAGCGTCAACAGCCGACAGGGACGACCGTAGCGCAGGTGCAATTTGCGCAACAACGGCTGCAGTAGCACCGTGTCGCCGAGGCGACCGAAGCGGATTACGACCGGGCTTTGGGTTGGAGCCATGCTTTCGCTGAACGCCCGACCCGGTGAACGGTTGACAGCTGATCGCCCGCCACCACGATGAGGGCGACGGGTGGTTCATGAGAACAAGGATCCCCCGCGCCGGCCGACCGGCATGCCAGCGGCCATTCCGGCTCCAGCGCGATCAGTCGTCCGCGCCCAAAGACGTGTCCACGTCACGTCGACGCTCGCGCTCTGCGGCACGACCGGTATCGGCTTCGAACAACTGCTCCAGATCGAGCATCGCCTCGCGCGAGGTCTGCATCAGCTTGGTTTCGTCGTCATAAACCAGCGACTGGGTTTTCAGCAACGTCTCGTCGTGTCGTCGGAAACGCTCCACCCGGTCCGCGGCCAGGTCCGCCGACAGGCCGAGTGCCTCCAGCGTCTTGCGGGTCATCTTCAGGCTGGAGTGGAAGGTCTCGCGCACCGGCTCGGCAATGCCCAGGTCCATCAGCCGGAACACATGCTGGCGATTGCGTGCCCGTGCGACGATTTTCAGGTGCGGGTATTGCCGCTTCACCAGCCGCGCCGTGCGCAGGTTGGCCTCCGGATCATCGGTGGCCAACACGAATACCTCGGCCTTGTCGGCCTGCGCCGCCCGCAGCAGTTCAGGCCGTCCCGGATCACCAAAAAACAGGTTGACGTTGCCGAAGCGGCGTGAAAAATCCACTTGCTCCACCGAATGCTCCAGGGCCACGAACGGGATGCCTTGAGCCCGCAACACGCGCGCGATGATCTGCCCGACCCGGCCGAAGCCGGCGATGATGACCCGCGGCGTGTCGGTATCGATCCGGTCGAACTCGCGCGTTGGCTTGTTCGGCTGCACATCCAGCAACTTTGCCGCCAACACCACCAGCAGGGGAGTCAACGCCATCGACAGCGTAATCGCCAGGATCAGCGCATCGCGCTGACTGGCGGGGATCAACCCCTGCCCGGCTGCCTGCCGCAGCAACACGAAGGCGAATTCGCCGCCGCATGCCAACAGCACGACCAGCCGCAGCGTGTCGGCGCGGTTGAGTGCCCCCAGCAACCGCCCCACCGGCCACAGCAAGAGGCCTTTCAGCAGCAGCAAGGCGCCGACCAGGGCCAGCACCAGGCCGGGGCGGGTCAGCAGCAACGAAAGGTCCATCGACATCCCGACACTGATGAAAAACAAACCCAGCAGCAAGCCCTTGAAAGGCTCGATATGCGATTCCAGCTCATGCCGGTATTCGGAATCTGCCAGCAGTACGCCGGCAAGAAACGCACCCAGCGTGGCGGAGACGCCAGCCAGCTCCATCAACCACGACACACCGATCACCACCAGCAGGGCGGTGGCCGTCGACACCTCGACCGCATCGGCACGTGCCACGAAGCGAAACACCGGCCGCAACAAGTAGCGGCCGCCGACCACCACCGCCACGATCACGCCGACCGTGCGCAACACGGCATGCAGATCGAAACCCCGTGCCGATGAGGATGAAGCCAGCAGCGGCACCGCAGCGATCAGCGGAATCGCCGCCAGATCCTGAAACAGCAGGATCGAAAACACCTGCCGACCGTAGGCCGAGCCCGCCTCCTTGCGCTCGGCGAGAATCTGCAGCCCGAAAGCGGTAGACGACAACGCCAGGCTGCCACCCACGACCACGGCGGCGCCACCGCTCAGTCCAAACAGGTAATAGCCGATCGCGCCGATCGCCAGCGACGCGCTGAACACCTGCAGCAGGCCGGCTCCAAACACTGCACGTCGCATCACCCACAGGCGGCGTGGCGACAACTCCAGCCCGATCACGAACAGCATCAGCACCACGCCGAACTCGGAAATGGAGCTGACGCCGGAGGTATCGCCGATCAAGCCCAGCATCTGCGGTCCAATCACCATACCCGCGAGCAGATAACCCAGCACCGAGCCAAGCCGGAAGCGCTTGGTCAACGGCACTGCGATCACGGTAGCCAGCAAAAACACCACCGCTGTCTGCAGAAAATGCTGGCTGTTCACGTGGAGCGACTCCTGATGCCCGATGAGGCTGTCGGACTTTGATCGGTCGGCGAATCCATCTGCGCGGTCCCATTTCCGCCGATTCTTGCCGCATGGAACCATTCTGGGTCGTCGAACATCCGCCCTCGCGCAGCGCCGAATTCTCGCCTCGACCGTCAAAGCCCGACAAACTTCCCAGGTCGATTATTCCATGCAACACCAGCCGGTGCGGCGCGCCCTGGTCAAACCCTGCGCTGGTACCACGGCAAGCCGGAACGATCAGGCCCGCATCAAGCGGGCCTGATCCAATCCAGGGCGGCATCACCCTGAACTGTACCGGTTATTTCTTCGGCGCCGTCTCCAAGCCACGATCCTTCAGCATCGCCTTGATGCTCGGCGCACGACCGCGCCAATCCTTGTACATCTTCGCCAGATCTTCGGTATTGCCACGCGACAACACCATCTGGCGGAATCGATCGCCATTGGCCCGGGTCAGGCCACCATGTTGCTGGAACCACTGGTAGCCGTCGTCGGCCAGCATCTCGGTCCACAGGTAGGCGTAATAGCCGGCGGCGTAGCCGTTGCCCCAGATGTGCTGGAAATAACTGGAGCGATAGCGCGGCGGCACATAGCTCAGGTCGAGGTGATCCTTCTTCAACGAGGCGGTCTCAAACTGGTCGGCGTTCTCCAGCGGCGTGCTGGCGCTCAGCGTATGCCAGTTCATGTCGAGCATGGCGGCCGCCACCAGCTCGGTCATGTCGTAGCCCTTGTTGAAGTTGCCGGCCTTCTTCATCTTCTCGACCAATGCTTTGGGCATCGGCTTGCCGGTCTTGTAGTTGATCGCGTAATGCGCGAACACCTTTGGGTTGCTCGCCCAGTGCTCGTTGAACTGCGACGGGAACTCGACGAAGTCCCGCGCCGTGTTGGTGCCGGAAAGGGTCGGATATTCCTCGTCGGCGAGCATGCCGTGCAAGGCATGACCGAACTCGTGGAACATGGTGATCACGTCGTCGAAGGTCAACAGCGCGGGCTGGCCGGCCACCGGCTTGGTGAAGTTGGCGACGTTGTAGATCACCGGTTTGGTGCCCAGCAGTTTTGACTGTCCCACCAGGTTGTCCATCCACGCGCCGCCGTTCTTGTTGTCACGCTTGAAGTAATCGGCGTAGAACAGCGCCAGCGGCTTGCCGTCCTTGTCGTATACCTCGAACACGCGCACGTCCGGCTGGTACACGGGGATGTCCTTGCGCTCCTTGAAGGTCAGCCCATAAAGCTGGTTGGCCGCGTAGAACACGCCGTTCTCAAGCACGTTGTTGAGTTCGAAATACGGCTTGATCTGATTTTCGTCGAGATCGTATTTCGCCTTGCGTACCTGCTCGGCGTAGAAGTTCCAGTCCCACGGCTGCACCTTGAAGCCGCCGTGCTGCTTGTCGATCAGCGCCTGGATGTTCTTCGCCTCGCTGCGCGCACGCGCGGTCGCCGCGGGGATCAGCTGCTGCATGAACTTGATCGCCGTGGCCGGCGTCTTGGCCATCTGATCTTCCAGCTTCCATGCCGCAAAATTCGGGAAGCCGAGCAATTTGGCCTGCTCGGCACGCAACTTGGCCAGTCGTTCGATGGTCTTGCGGGTGTCGTTGGCATCGCCCTTTTCTGCGCGATTCCACGACGCCTCGAACAGCGCCTTGCGGGTGGCGCGGTCCTTCAGATCCTGCAGTTCGGGCTGCTGGGTGGTGTTCTGCAGCGGTAACACCCACTTGCCGACCAATCCACGATCCTTGGCCGCCCGTGCGGCGGCGGCAAGCTCGGCAGCGGACAGCCCGGCCAGCTTGGCCTTGTCGTCCACCACCAATGCGGCATCCTTGGTAGCCGCGAGCAGCTTGCTGGTGAACTGCGTGCTGAGCGTGGATTCCTCCTTGTTCAGGGTTTTCAGTTTGGCCTTGTCGGCAGCGGACAACTTGGCCCCCTCGTGCACGAACTTGCGGTAGACCACCTCCACCAGGCGCCTCGATTCCGGGTCGAGCTTGAGTTTGTCGCGCTGGTTGTAGACCGTTTCGATCCGCTGGAACAACTTGTCGTTGAGATAGATCGCATCCTGATGCGCGGCCAGCCGCGGCGCCTCGATCTCCTGCACCTTTTGCAGCGCGTCATCGGTATTGGCCCCCGTCACCGCGCTGAAAACCCGCATCACCCGGGTCAGCATGGCACCGGATTTCTCCATCGCCACATAGGTATTCTCGAACGTCGGCGGTGCCGGGTTGTCGGCAATCTTCCGGATCTGCGCCAGTTGCCGTTTCATCCCCTCGTCGATCGCCGGCTGGTAGTCGCCGTCCTTGATCTTGTCGAAGGGCGGCGCCTGGAACGGCAGCGTGCTGGCGGTGAAGAACGGGTTGCTGGTCATGGTCGAGGCGGCCGGCGCCGGCGCGCTGTGGGTGGTGGCGACCGGGCTGGCCGGAGTGGGTGAGCTGGCGCTCTGGTCGGGCTGCTGCGAACAGGCCGCCAGGGCCACCGAGGTGGCGATCACAATCGTGCGAAGACGAAACATCATTTTTCCCCAAGTGGTGCGTCCGTGGCCGGACATGGTCAGGTCGTGACCGCCGACTGTACTCACCCTCGAGGAATTTTTCCAAGTGCACGGCATGGCACCTGCGCCGTAGTGGCTGCCGACACCGGCGAAAGCCCCGATATCAGGCCGAACGCATGTCGCGCAGCTGCCAGCCAGCTCCAATCAGCAGATACAGGCGATGCCGCACCACGCTCATCGGCAGCCGGGTCACCAGCTCGACATCGGTGCGCAGATCGGCAACCTGCGCGCTGACCTCGGCGCCGGGGTCGATCGCGCCGAGCGCGACATCCACCGCATCGGGGTCCGGCTGGGCAACGCGCCAGCGCTCGAACAGGTCCGCACTGCGCAGTGCCGCCTGCAACGCCGCGGCGAAATCGTTCGGTCCGGCTCCCGCATAGGCAAAGCGCGGATCATCGCCGTGCGCATGCGCCAGGTCAGCGATGGAAAGGTAGTAGCGATTTCGACTCAAGAGGCCTCCAGCAGTTGACGGGGCAAGGGGCGTACCCGGGTATACACGCACAGCGTCTGTGAAGGCGGCTTGACGACGGTTTCAGCCCAGCGCCGCGACTGCCGCCGGGATCTGTGTCGCAGCCTGCGCTGGGGACATCGCATGAGGCAACACGCCCAAACACGGGGCCGGCAGCAACGCACGCAGGGTGGCGAGATTTTCCTCCGGGGCCTGCATCGCCGGATCGACCGCATTGCCGATCCAGCCGATCAGCCGGCAGCCGTCGGCAACAATCGCACGGGCACTGAGCAACGCATGGTTGAGGCAACCCAGGCGCAATCCCACCACCAGGATGACTGGCAACTGCCATTGCCGCGCGATCTCCGACGCCAGCAAATCCGGGGCCAGCGGCACCAGCCAGCCACCCACGCCCTCGACCACCACCACCTCGTGCTGCGCACGCAGCCGTTCGAACGCGGCACGCAACGGCGGCAGGGAAATCGTCGCCTGCTCGCGCATCGCCGCCAGATGGGGCGACAGTGGCGCCCGCAGCGCAACCGGATTGATCTCGGGGTAAGGCAGCAGCTGGCTGCTGGCAGCCTGCAGCGCCAGCGCATCGTCGTTGCGCAGACCATCGGGTGTCTCGACGCAGCCACTGGCGACGGGCTTCATGCCACATGCGCGTTGCCCGGCAGCACGCAGCGCGTACAGCAGCGTGCACGCAACATGGGTCTTGCCGATGCCGGTATCGGTGCCCGAGATGAAAACCGCTCGTGAGGTATCAGACAATTGATGGGTCTCCGTTGACGCGTGACGCCGGCAGCCGGCCGGCCTGACAGCCCCACATGGAAGCCATGGATCGGGCCGGGGCGCCCGGCGCATAATAGGACTTTGCAGCCGGACACGTCGCATGTTTGAACTGAAACCGCCGCATCATGGGAGCAAGCAGGAGCATTACGATGACCTGTTGTCGCAAATGCGCGGGCTACTCGACGGCGAGCACGACCTGATCGCCAATGCCGCCAATTTCAGCGCTCTCGTCTACCACAGCCTGCCCGAGCTGAACTGGGCCGGCTTCTACCTGTATGACGGTAGCGAGCTCGTGGTCGGGCCGTTCCAGGGCAAGCCGGCATGTATCCGCATTGCACTGGGGCGCGGTGTCTGCGGCACTGCGGCGCAGACACGCGAAGTGCAGCTGGTGCGCGACGTCGCCGCCTTCGAGGATCACATCGCCTGTGACGCGGCCTCGCAATCGGAAATCGTGGTGCCGCTGATCAAGGCTGACGGCAGCCTGCTCGGCGTGTGGGACGTGGACAGCCCGCTCACGGAGCGGTTTGACGAAGACGACCGTGCCGGCATGCAGGCCCTGTGTGCCGCCTTCATGGAGACCGTGCGCAACTGAGCGGCGGGAATCATCAAGTCGATCAGCGCTCGCGCGACTGATGTGCGCCTGCGCGAGGCTGCAGCAGCAAGGTCCTGACAGCCTCCCGCGCCTCCTCCACCCCGGTACCCGCAGACGAGGAGAAGATCTGCGCCGTAGCGTGCAAACTCTCGTTCACAAACTGCTTGCGCAGGGCCGCCAGTGCCTGGGTTGCCTGACCCCGCGACAATTTGTCCGCCTTGGTCAGCAACAAATGGCACGGCAACTGGGTGGCAAAACAGAATTCCAGCATCAAACGGTCGAATTCCTTCAGCGGATGACGGATGTCGACGATCAATACCAGCCCACGCAGACTGCGACGCTGATGCAGGTAGGCGTCGATCTCCAACTTCCAGTGTTCGCGCATTTCCAGCGGAACCTTGGCGTAGCCGTAACCGGGCAGGTCAATCAGCCGCACATCGGCCTGGGGCCGGCCTTCGTCCGAAAGGCAGGCAGGCAGGCTGAAGGCCACCATCTGCTGGGTTCGCCCGGGGGTCTTGGAGGTTCGGGCAAGCCCCTTGTGACCGGCCAGGGCATTCAGCGCACTGGATTTTCCGGCATTGGAGCGACCGGCGAACGCTACCTCGGCGCCCAGGTCGGCGGGCAATTGACTGATGCGATGAGCGGCCAGCACGAATTGCGCGCCTTGAAGGGGGTTGGACATGAATGGTTTGACCAGGGTGCTATGGCGAAGGGATAATTCTCGGGTTTCTGCCTGTTGCCTGCCTTTTGGTGGCAATCGATGGCAGTGTTCGCAAGTATCTCGGGAGTCAAGTGTATGAGTTTTCGGCCCGCTGGTTTTCGACTCCCTGTTCTTGCGCCCATCGCGGTCCTCGTATTCGTACTGTCGACCAACGCGGTAATGGCTCAGGGCACTGCGCAGAATGCACCGGTTCCGGTAACCAGCGTAGCGGCCAAGCCCACCGATGTCGCAACCGCCCCCGCGATCAAACCCGGAAGCGCCAAAGCCGGCCAGGCCAAGGCGGCCGTGTGCGGCGCCTGCCATGGCTTGGATGGCAACTCAAGCGATCCGCAGTACCCGAAGTTGGCGGGCCAGAGCGAGCAGTACATTGTTCATCAGCTCAACAACTTCAAGTCCGGCAAGCGGCAGAACCCAATAATGATGGGCATGGCCACACCCTTGTCCGAGCAGGACATGCATGATATCGGCGCCTACTTCGCCAGCAAGACCCCGTTGCCCGGCGTCGCCGACAAGGCCTTGGTGGAGCACGGTCAGATGCTGTTCCGCGAAGGTGATGCGACCCGCGGCATTCCAGCCTGCATGGCTTGCCACATGATCGATGGCCGCGGGAATCCCGGCGCGATGTACCCACAGCTGACCAGTCAGCACGCGCAATACATCCAGGCAACACTGAAAGCCTGGCACGACGGAACCACCTGGGGCAGCAATGCCCACGCGAAAATCATGCCGGCGATTGCCAGGAAGCTCGACAGCGACGATATCGCTGCCCTGGCCAGCTACATCGAAGGCCTGCACAGTACCGCCGCACCGGCTGCGACCGCGCCATGAACGACCGACGTTCCGACACCATGTCGGCGCTGTCGACCTTGTGTCCCACTGTTTGAGGTAACTCCATGTTGAAGCGTCTGCCGATTCTTTGTGTCGCCCTGCTGGCGCTCGCCGCCTGCAGCCATGACAGTGGCAACCACAATGCGCCGGCACCGGCCGCCGCCAGCACCAGCAACGCCACCAGTGCGCCAGCGGATGCTGCCTCCAGCACCACGACGACTCCAGCGACCACGCCCGCAACATCCGCCAGCACCTCGCCCGCAACATCCGCCAGCACCTCGCCGGCGGCAGCCGGCAGCGTCGCCGCGCCCAAGACGGCGGCAGCCGCCGCGCCGTTTGTCGACAACGGCAAGTGGGTCGAAGGCAAAAACTACTTCCGCATCAAGCCGGCGCAGCCCACCAGTCATCCGGGAAAGATCGAGGTAACCGAGGTCTTTTCCTACGGCTGTCCGGCCTGCAACGCCTTTCATAAAACCGTTGACCAGATCGCCAAGAGCCTTCCTGCCGGTGCGGTGATGAATTACCTGCCGGCGTCTTTCCGCCCGGACGAAAACTGGCCGATGTACCAGCGCGCGTTCTATGCCGCCCAGGCCATGGGCGTGGCCAGCAAGACCCAGGATGCGATGTTCGACGCCATCTGGAAGACCGGCGAGCTGGCCACCGACAATCTGACCACCGGCCAGCTCAAGCCGCGTGCTGCGTGGCCCACGATTCAGGATGCGGCCAAGTTCTACGCCAAGTACGGCGCCAACCCCAAGGAGTTCGTGGCGGTCGCCCACTCGTTCAGCGTCAACGTGAAAATGAAGCGCGCGGACGAGCTGGTCAAAGCCTACGGTGTGGAGGGCACGCCGACCATGATCGTTGACGGCAAGTACCGTTACGGGCCGAGCAGCGCTGGCGGCTATGCCCAGACCGTCGAACTCACCCAATGGCTGGTCTCCAAGGTGGCTGCCGGCAAATAGCCGTCCCACGCGGACCCCTCCCCCGACGGCAATGCGCCGTCTTCATGGAGACAGATCCCATGTCCACCCGCTTCGCCCGTATCCACATGCTTGCCCTGCTGCTGGGTGGCCTGTTGCTGACAACCGCATGCTCCGCGCAATCCGGCGCTTCGGCGCCCTATGCGGAAGGCAATCAATACGTCACGTTGCCAGCCCCGCACCAGCGCTACAGCAACGATGGCAAGGTGGAAGTGGTCGAGGTGTTTTCCTATGGCTGCATCCACTGCGCGCATTTCGCGCCGATCGCCGAAAAGCTGCGCAAGGCGCTGCCGGCCGGCGCCATTTTCAAGCTGATGCCGGCACCGTTCAGCGCCGCATGGGTTCCCTATGCACGCGCATATTACGCTGCCAGTGAACTGGGTGTGGTCGATCGCACGCACCTGAAGCTGTTCAAGGCGAAGTTTGACCAGCACTATCCGATCAGCTCGATGGGCGAGCTGGCCGACTTCTATGCCCGGCAAGGCGTCGATCGGGCGAAATTCATGCGCATTGCGATGTCGCCTGAAACCACGGCCAAGCTCAAGAGTGATTTGGCCCTGATCCAGAAATGGGGAGTCGATGGCACCCCGACGCTGGTGATCGACGGCAAGTATCGGGTTCAGACGTCCGCGATGCACTCCCAGCAGGAAATGGCAGACGTCGCGCTGTGGCTTGCCAAGCGTGAGCTCAAGGAACACGGCAAACGGTAAGCTTCGCGGCGGGAGTCTTGTCAAGCCCGGCAGGATGGCTGACGCGGCATTCATTTGGACTGGAACATGCTCACGACAGGCATCGCGGTCGCAATCAGTGATGCGAGCCACCGTGGCATCCCTTTCACTACCGCGTAATCTGTCGTAATGAAGCCCCTCGCTCCACCTCAATCTGCCGCGCCCGCCGAACGCCGGCTGCGCCTGCTCAGCTGCAATATCCTGGCCGGTGCCAGCGTTCAGCGTTACAGCGAGTATGTGACCCGCAGCATCAATGCGGTCTTGCCGGGACGCAGCAAGATGGACAATCTGGACCGGCTCGCCGAAGTGCTGCCGCAGTTCGATGTGATCGGGCTGCAGGAGGCTGACGCTGGAAGTCTGCGTTCGGGCTTTCTCAACCAGACCCGTTATCTCGCCGAGACGGCCGGCATGCCGTTCTGGAGCCATCAGCCGAACCGCCCCATGGCAAGGCTCGCCCACTCGGCCAATGGCTTGATCAGCCGCCTGGAGCCGCATTCGGTGTTCGATTATCCGCTGCCCAGCCGAATCCCGGGCCGCGGGGCACTGCTGGTTCAGTTCGGTGAAGGCGACAGCGCACTGGCCGTGATGATCGCCCATCTGTCGCTGAGCGCGCAGGCGCGTGCAAGACAACTCGGCTTTATCGCCGAGTTGCTGCAGGATTTTCCACACGCGGTGCTGATGGGTGACCTCAATACCGAGCCCGCCAGCATGGAAATGCGCCAATTGTTCGGAAAGTGCAACCTGCAGCCCCCGGCTCAGACGACGCCTACCTTTCCCAGTTGGAAGCCACGGCGTGCCCTCGACCACATCCTGATTTCATCGTCGATCCAGTTGGACAAGGTCTGGACCCTGCCGCAGGCATTCTCCGATCATCTGCCGCTGGCGGCAGAAATCCGCCTGCCGGTATACGTCGCCCCGCCGCCGCGAGCGGATCGATGAGCGCGACGACATGGCGTTCGTGGTTCCCCATCCATCTGTTGCCCCTCGTTTAGAGAATGGCTTGAGATGGCTATCCTTGAAGGGTTCGGATTATAAGAACAATCCGGCTGATCGCTGCTGCAATCGGCCATATGACGCAGATCCGCGGAAATGAGGATGTTACACGTTGGGAACCAAGAGATGGCTTGAATCGCCTGATCTTGCCTAGTCAGGCTTTCCTGACGATGCTTTGGCACCGACGCATGCCCGTTTTCATGGATCTGTCCCGCGACTCCATATGGGCGTAGTCGGGCATTCGGTGCCAGCGGTTTGGACGCCACATACTGCAGGGGGAGCTCGCAACACCATGTCTGCACGAGGGGGCATCAAGTGCAACTCTTCGAACCGGTTCTCCTTCTGCGACGCCCCCGAAAGAACCGGCTGACCCGACTCTAAATCTAAGCAAATTGTCGAACTACTTGATGGCCTTTATTTCAATGAGTTACAGGACGTTTCATGTTGCACCGCAAGATTGACTGCGCTGTCAATTGAGGCGTAACGTCCTCCCTGAGTACAGCGAGGACGTCAATCTTGTTCGCCTTGTTCTTGAGATAAATTTCCTTGAAACACCTTCGATGGCCGGAAGCGAACAAATCAGAGCCTTGTCTTTGAACCCGCGAATGACAGCGCAGTCATCACGCGTCCGTATGCTCGGAGATTGAACTACCGTAAGTTTTTGGGGTGCCGCAAGACAGACATCGTGCAAAAGCGCGGCAGGTTAGGCTTTACGCAATGAACGCGTAGATAACTACGCTATTAATGGGGAGATTCAAATGAATCAAAATTTTACGCGGCAACTTCCAACAGTCGAATCCAATGGCTTGCGAAAACGGCCCATCGCGGCGGCCTGCGCGGGAGTAATCATGTTTGCCATAGCCGGATCTGCGATAGCCTCCGACGTCGGCAACAGTGCAGCTTCCAAAACGTCAGCGCCACAATCCCAGACGACAACGTCCACACACAAGGCAACCCACGCGAAAAAGAAAAAGACTGCCAAGCCGCCCGTCAGTAATCTCAATGCAGTAGTCGTGACAGGTATCCGTGGCAGCATCGAGAGCTCGCTGCAAATCAAGGAAGATTCGGATGAGATCGTGGAGGCCATTACGTCCGAGGACATCGGCAAGCTCCCCGATGCCAGCATCGCCGCGAGTCTGTCCCGCTTACCTGGCTTGGCTACTCAGCGAGGTAGCGACGGCCTGGCCAACAAGATCTCCATCCGAGGCCTGTCGTCGGACTTCGTCGGCACCACGCTCAATGGGCGCGAGGAGGCCTCCACCGGTGAGAATCGCGGCGTTGACTTCAACCAGTATCCCGCCGAACTCATCAGCGGCGTCACGGTCTACAAGACCCCTGATGCCACTCTGATAGGACAGGGTTTGTCTGGCACGA
This sequence comes from Rhodanobacter sp., assembly GCA_004298015.1. Lineage (GTDB taxonomy): Bacteria > Pseudomonadota > Gammaproteobacteria > Xanthomonadales > Rhodanobacteraceae > Rhodanobacter. The sequence continues at coordinate 12,410 of SCSE01000001.1, read as the reverse complement.
TCAACCTGCACACCATCAAGCCTCTGGATTACCACAAGATGGAAGTGGCCGCGAACGTTCGCGGCCAACGAACCTCAAACGGCGCACTCAATCCGGGGGTAGGCGTAGGCAATACAGGGCATCGCGCCAGTTTTTCCTATATCGACCAGTTCTTCCATCACACATTAGGCGTGGCGGTCGGTTTTGCCCAACTCGACGCAACCGTGCAGCAAAAGCAATATCAGTCGTGGTGGTGGGCTGTCGACAACGGCTCCGCCGGCGCCAACACGAATTGGGGTGCGCCATATACGCCCGGCATGCCCGACAATGTCATTTCGCAGGAAGGCATGCAGTTGCGCTCAAGGTCCGAACACCAGTTGCGTAACAGCCTGATGGCCGTTGTGCAATGGGATCCCAGCGACGACTACAGTTCAACCTTGGACGTGTTCTATTCCACCTTCAACAAAAAGGCTTATACAAACGGACTCCAGTGGTCAAGCACCCCTTGGGACAACATCTCGTACGCAAACGTACAGACCCGACCCGGCGAACCGTATCCGCTAGCTATTTCCGGCACCATCAACGGTCTCAAGCCAATTCTCCAGAATGACTACAACCAAGAGCACGACAAGCTCTTCTCGGCTGGCTGGAAGAATGAATTCAAACTTCCCGGTGCCTGGTCGGCGACCGCGGACCTTTCCTACTCCAGTGCTCGGGTAAAGCTGCATGACGCTTACCTTTTTAGTGGCCTGCCGAACGGCGGCGTTACCAGCACGAACTTCACCCTGCCATCCAACTTTGGTTTCCCGAGTTTTGATTCTTCGGTAAATTTCACCGATCCCTCAGCGGTGCTGTTCACCGACCCGAGTAATTATGGTTATAACGGCCGCAGTGAATTCGACCATCAAAAGGACGAAATAAAGGCCATACGTCTGGACTTCACGCACGAACTCGGATGGATTTTCGATAGCGTAGATATCGGCTTTGACTACTCTGACCGCAAAAAGACCAAGCAGGCCGACGTCTACTTCGCATGGCTTAACGGCAACGGCTCAACAAGCGCGACGTATAATCACAACTACAGCGCGCCAATCGGCTCGAGCTCTCTCTACAATCCTAGTTCCCTAGCTTATGGCGGGATCCCTGGAATCATCAATTACAATGTGCTCGGCGCGCTGTCCAATCAGTTTTACCTGACCCTTGCCAACGGACAAAACGATTGGAACCGCAACTATTCAGTCGAAGAAAAGGTGCCGTTGGGCTACATGATGTTCAACATTGACACCATGATGAAAAACGTGCCGATTCGTGGCAATGTTGGCGTCCAATTTGTCCATACCAGCCAGTCGTCTGTGGCAATTCAGACCAACGGCAACAACAATGTCGGAATGCTGCGGGGGGGAACGTCTTACAATAATGTGCTGCCGAGTTTGAACTTGGTGGCGGATCTCGGCAACAGGCAGTACTTGCGCTTTGGATTGGCCAAAGAGATGGTGCGAGGTCGAATTGACGACGAGAAGGTTTCAAGCTCGGCAGGGGTGTCGCAAATTCAGACTGGACCGGCTGCCGGACGAGTTCTCTGGTCGGGAAGCGGCGGAAATCCGAAGCTCAAGCCGTATGTCGCTGTCGGTACCGATCTGGCGTGGGACAAGTATTTCGGCAAAGCTAGTTACGTCGGAGTCGATTTGTTCAACAAAAACCTGTTGAACTATATCTATACTCAAACGGTGGTCAACTACGACTTTTCCGGATACACCAACACCAACCCGACTTTAACGCCAACTAGCAACATCGGTTCCTTTACAACTCCCCAAAACGGCACTGGCGGTAGGATTCAGGGTGTGGAACTGTCCGGCGCCATGGAAGGCGGATTGTTAGCCAATGCGCTTGATGGATTTGGCGCCCAAGCTAACTTTTCACTGACGAACAGCGCTATCCCGCAGAGCACTATTTCCAGCATTCCAGGTGGGCCAAAAACTCTTCCGGGCCTATCGAGAAAGGTGGCAAACCTGACACTTTACTATGAGAAAGGTGGTTTCTCGGTACGGGTGGCTGAACGCTACCGATCCTCGTACACCGGAGAGGCCGTGGCGTTATTCGATCAGATCGGGTACACCCGAATAATGTCGAATAAAGAGACCGACTTCCAAGCCGGCTACAATTTCCCCACTGGCAAACTCAAAGGCCTGTCGCTGCTGCTTCAGGTCAGCAATCTAACGGACACGCCCTTTCGTTCGCAGCAAATTTCGGGACTGCCAAATGGTGTGAAGGTAGGCCGACCACTTGAATACGATACTTGGGGACGTACCGTGCTATTCGGCGTGAACTACAAACTTTAAATTCTTCACGCCGCGTAACTTGATACCGCAGGTTGCAAGCCTCCTACTGCGTGATGGCGGTGGGAGGCGCACGTCACGAAAGAGCTCAGGCTTGGTCCGAAAATGAGTGCCGATGATGTGCCATAAACGTATGGAAAGTTGACTTGAAACGACCAATCAAAGCTTATCTATTATGTCTTTTAATCAGCGCATTAGCGGGCAGCGCGCGCGCAGGCAATGTTGAACCCGCCCGAATCCAGCTGTGGCTCAGCGTGACCGGCACGCATTTGAAGCTTTCACACCGATCCGAGATAAGCGCTTCGGGCAAAGTCGTACTTCCTATAAACATCGCAATCAACCTTGGAAAACATTACCAAACTATTGTGGGCTTTGGAGCGGCCGTGACCGACGCCTCGGCAGAGCTGATACAACACGACATGACACCTATACAACGCAGTGCGCTGTTGCGGGATCTCTTCGGTCGTTCGCCCGGTATTGGGCTAAGCATGTTACGGCTGACCATCGGCGCCTCGGATTTCTCGCCGCAACGCTATAGCCTGGACATGGTTCCGAAAGGCAGGGTTGATCCAGACCTTACCCACTTCAGCGTCAACCGAACCCTACATACCGTAATTCCTACAATTAAAGAAGCGATCGCTATCAATCCACGACTGCGACTGATCGCTTCACCGTGGAGTCCCCCGGCATGGATGAAGACCAGCGACAGCCTCATCGGCGGCACACTGTTGCCACAATATCAGAAGACCTTCGTTGACTACCTGCTGAAGTACTTGGAAGCCTATCAACGACACAAGATTTCCATTTACGCATTAACTTTACAGAATGAACCGGGCTTTTCACCCAGCACTTACCCCGGCATGAAGATGAGTGCTAGCTTGCGGGCGCATATCATTTCGCAGTACTTGGGACCCGCACTGGCCAAGCGCAAGCATAAAACGTTGATCTTGGATTGGGACCACAACTGGAATCACCCCGAGCAGCCACTACAGGTATTAGCCGACCCAAACGCTTCACGCTATATCGCCGGGGTCGCTTGGCATTGCTATGAAGGCAATGCCAAAGCGCAATCGTTAGTCCACAAAGCGTTCCCCCGCAAGGCGGCGTTCTTAACCGAATGCTCCGATGGCGAGTGGGATCCGGTCAACAGCTCCGGCCTGGTATGGCTTACACGCAATATTTTGCTTGACGCTACTCGCAACTGGGCGCGCGGTGTGTTGTTCTGGAACCTAGCGCTGGATGCGCATCACGGGCCACACCTCAAGGGCTGCGATAAATGCATCGGCGTGGTGACCATCGATCGAAAGACCGGCGACGTAACGTACAACCGCGACTACTATGCGCTTGCCCATTTCAGTCGCTTCGTTCGTCGCGACGCAGTCCGCGTGGCCTCCAGCGGCACAGTAAGCGGCGTATCCAATGTGGCGTTCCAGAACAAGGACCATGGCTCCGTGGTACTGGTGGTAGTGAACGAAAAACCGAAGCCCCGAAAGATTTCGGTTAATCAGTCTTCGATATCGTTTCAATATACGATGCCACCACGCAGCGTTGCCACCTTCGTCTGGTCACCACGGTACAGTCGCGTTCGCCCTGGTGGCTGACTCGCTTGCTCTGAAAAGGTTTCCTTCTTGATGCGTCCTCGCCTTGAAGATGTTGCTGCTCACGCCGGACTGTCCGCGAAGACGGTCTCAAGAGTGCTAAACAACGAGCCTAATGTTCGTGAGTCGACACGCCGCCGGGTCGCGGTCTCGATTGAGGCCTTGGATTACCTTCCAAATCCCTCGGCAAGAAGCTTGGCAGCAAACCGCTCATTCATAGTGGCGCTGCTCTACGACAATCCGTCGCCAAGCTACGTGATGGAAGTCCAAACCGGGGTCCTCCAAGTCTGCGATTCCTATAGCTACGGCATGATGGCGCAACCCATCGATTCCAGCAGCGCAGATCTAGTCAGTCGGGTAGCCAAGCTAATCTCCAGTCGACGCCCAGATGGCTTAGTACTGACACCACCAATTACCGAGCACCCCGGTGTCATAGCGGAATTGAGAACACGCGACATCCCTTTTACCTGTATCTCACCGCGGGAGCCAGATACTTTTTCCGGCGTAGCCTTGGACGAAACTGCAGCCTCATGCGACATGGTCGAACACCTGGTATCGCTGGGGCACACCTCAATCGCTCATATCATTGGGCACCCACGACACGGTGGTTCCGAGTTACGCCTCAAGGGTTACGCGGAAGGCTTGGCCCGTTCCGGACTTCTTTATCGCGAATCACTGGTTCTTCAGGGGCAGTTTTCGTACCAATCAGGCGTAGAGTGCGCGCACCGATTTCTCATTGCAGAAAATCGGCCCACTGCAATCTTTGCCGCCAACGATGACATGGCGGCTGGCGTCATCTCCACTGCATTGGAGATGGGATTGCGAATACCTGACGATCTGTCCGTATGTGGCTTCGACGACACACCAATCTCCCGACAGGTATGGCCGTCGATCACGACGATTCATCAACCGTGTCTTGACATGGGGCGAATCGCCGCGACGGAGTTGTTCAAGATCATCCACCACAACGTCAAGGCGAATATGGTTCTGGCCAACTATTCACTTTGTGTGCGAGCGTCTACGGGGAAGCCATCGACAAGTGGTCGCTGAATGCAAGAGCCGCCATTTTAAGACCTGCACGCATTTTTCAACCTGTTTACCCAGTTAGCGGACATATATCAGTAAGCCGAACCGCGCGATGCCTAACATCAGGCAATTGGTGGTTGTATCCAAACAATTCAGAGCCACCAACTTTCTCCTACTGGCTCCGCTGCATCGCACGATGTCTACCACTGATTCACTATCGGGACGTTTATTATGAAAAATGCAGTTAGCAAGCAATGCTTGCTGGGACTACTGATTGCAAGCAGCTTGTGTTCGGCGGCTATCAGCGCTGCGTCGCTACCTTGGATGAACCTGTCGCTACGCCCGGACAAACGGGCCCACCTTCTGGAGGCCCATCTGACTCAGGCGCAAAAATTTCGCCTGATCCGCTCCGATTACGGATCCACCTACCACGGTCATGGCATGCCCCATGGTGCACTAGGATCGGCGGGCTATGTTCCAGGCATTCCATCGTTGAAGGTGCCAGCACTGCAGGAAACAGATGCAGGCATGGGTGTGGCCAAGCCGCATCCAGGCGGCGAAGGTGCAACCTCATTGCCCTCCGGACTGGCCAGCGCAGCTAGCTGGGACCCAAAGGTCGAATTCGATGGTGGTGCCATGATTGGTGCCGAAGCACATGCAAAGGGCTTCGACGTTCTGCTGGCTGGCGGCGTGGATCTGTTGCGCGAGCCGCGCAACGGTCGCAATTTCGAGTATGCCGGCGAGGATCCGCTGCTGGCCGGCACCATGGTGGCCCAGGCCGTGCGCGGCATCCAGTCGCAGCATGTAATCTCCACGGTCAAGCACTACGCAATCAACGACCAGGAGACTGGCCGCACGACCATCAGCTCGGAACTTAACCAGGCGGCCATGCGCGAATCGGACCTGCTGGCCTTTCACATCGTCGTCACCGAGGGCCATCCTGGTGCGGTCATGTGCTCATATAATCGCGTCAACGGCACCTATGCCTGCGAAAACAAGCTACTGCTCGACCAGATATTGAAGCAAGACTGGGGTTTCAGGGGCTTCGTGATGTCCGACTGGGGCGGCACGCACAGCGCCACCAAGGCGGCCATGGCCGGCTTGGACCAAGAGTCGGCCGCTGCCGACTTCGACAAGCAAGTCTATTTCGGCAAACCTTTACGCGCAGCCGTGGCCGATGGCGCGGTACCGCAGTCACGTATCGACGATATGGTCCATCGTATCCTGCGTTCGATGTTCGCCGTTGGTGTATTCGACCACCCGCCACACAAGCAACCGATCGCTTTCGCCACTGACCGTCAAGTGGCACAGAAAACCGAAGAGGCCGGTGCGGTTCTGCTTCGCAATCGCAACGGACTGTTACCGTTGTCGGTAAACCTTCATCACATCGTTCTTATCGGTACCCACGCCGACAAGGGAGTACTAAGCGGCGGCGGATCGTCAACGGTGCGGCCATCGGGCGGCAACGTAGTCCAAGACGGCAGGCCAGCGCAATGGCCTGGGCCACCCATGTATCTACCCTCCTCGCCACTGGCTGCGTTTCGCAGGCTGGCCCCAAAAATCAACGTTCAATACGATTCAGGCGCCAACCTGGTGACAGCTGCGCGTGCCGCGGCCAAAGCCGACGTGGCGATAGTATTCGTACACCAATGGATGGCTGAATCATTTGATCGCGCATCCTTGGAGCTACCCAACAACCAGAATGCATTGGTCGAAGCGGTGGCCGCAGCCAATCCGCGTACCATCGTGGTACTAGAGAACGGCGGCCCGATCGCCATGCCGTGGCTACATAAAGTAGACGCCGTGCTGGAGGCTTGGTACCCAGGAGCTGGGGGAGGTCCAGCCATAGCACGCCTGCTATTCGGCATGGCAAACCCTTCCGGTCACTTACCGCTGAGCTGGCCAGTCAGTCTATCGCAGTTACCGCGACCGAAGCTGCCAGCGGCGGGTTATGGGAACAAGGCTCCGCCGCCGACAACCGTAGACTACAATATTGAGGGTCCTGATGTTGGCTATCGATGGTATCAAAAGCGTAGGCTGAACCCGCTCTTTCCATTTGGCTTCGGCCTAAGCTATACCCACTTTGCTTACACCCATTTTTACGCTCACGTTCACGGCTCAGGGACGAATATGCGTGTCGTGGTGGACTTCGACATTCGCAACACTGGCAAACGAAGCGGTGAGGCGGTGCCACAAATCTACGGCACCCCACCTAATGGTGACACCACGCGTCGTCTTGTCGCCTGGACCAAGCTATCCCTTGCTCCAGGTCAGAATCGTTATGTGCATTTGGTCGTGGCCACGCGATCGCTAGCTCACTACGACGCCTTGGCGCACCGCTGGCAATTAAATTCTGGCAAGTACAAGCTGGAGGTAGCCCACAATGCCATGCAGGCTGATGCGCAGACGGCACTGTCCTTATCAGCTTCGACTCCTCTCCTGTAAGCGGATAGAGGCATCGCGGAGTAGTTAAATCTCAGGTCCCGCTTGATCGTAAGGAGATGATGGCGGTGGTCGAGACAGAGACGCGCAACATCATCATCGACGGACTGCGCATGGCGTGGTAAAACGCCCCCAGTAAATAGACAGATCTGAGCGTCCGCAGCGTTCACCTCGGCCAGTACTGCCGGGACGTCCTCTTGGACGTCCCGGCGCGGGAGAAGCTTGTAGCGCGTAGCCTTCCCCAGGCAGAGTACTTGCAACAGAACGTCGTTTGAATCATCGAATGCAGAACGGTTACACGGACAGCGCTTTGTCACTTGCCGGCACGTCAAGGATGAGACCCTCGCCTGTCTGCTCTTGCACACCGAGGCCCTTCATTCCACCTTGAACTATTTCACAGCCCGATGCAGTTTGAGAAACGTTGGCTTGCCGATCGGGCCAAACAATCTAATCCATGATCAAGGTTATGGGACACGAAGTTCGAGGGTAAGGTCAAATGCGTAACCAAGTGAATGGATGTACACCATCGCTATGGCAACGCGTCTTCGTGTTCGCGGTGATATTGCTAGCGGCAATTGGGGGCGTGCTCTATTGGGGGCTACTTGGTCTTCCGATTCATCTTCCAGACGCGCCGTCATCGAAAATCGCCTGCGTATCCTATGCCCCTTTTCGGCGCGTGGGTGAGGACCCCGCTAATCCGCATGCCTTTGTTTCGTCACAGCGCATTGACGATGATCTCAAACGGCTATCGGGACGATTTGACTGCGTTAGAACCTACTCGCAAGCCATGGGGTTGAGTGCGGTGCCACGTCTCGCCAAACGCTACGGAATGAAAGTGCTCCTTGGCATCTGGTTATCTTCCGACAAAGCCGCCAATGCACACGAAGTGGCACAGGGCATACAGACCGCCAGAGCGTATCCAAAGACCGTTCGCGCCATTGTCGTGGGTAACGAAGTACTTATGCGCGGCGAGCTGTCGCCGCACCAACTCGTCGGCTACATCCGCGAAGTACGTGCCGCAACCACCGTTCCCGTTACCTACGCCGACGGGTGGACACTTTGGTTGCAATATGCGCACAACGACGAATTGGCGAATGCTGTCTCGTTCGTAACCGTACATATCTTGCCCTATTGGGACAAAAACCCTCCATCGGCAGATCAGGCAGTGGCGTATGTCAACCGGATTTATCACGATATGGAGCGGGCGCTACCAAATAAGCCGATTCTAATCGGCGAGACCGGCTGGCCGAGTGAGGGAAAGGCTCGGGAAGACGCGGTGCCAAGCCGCATCAACGAAGCAAGCTATGTGCGGCGGTTTCTGATTTACGCTAACAAACATGCAGTGCGTTACAATCTAATCGAGTCATTCGATCAACCATGGAAGCGAGGCCTAGAGGGTACGGTTGGTGGCTATTGGGGACTATTCGGGGCTAATGCCAAACCGAAGTTCGCGCTGCAAGGACCCGTTGTTGAAGTTAAAAACTGGTGGTTTGGGTGGCTTGCCTCCTTCGCTGTCGGAATGTTGTTCGCGACATTTTGCGGGACAGGAGCTCGACGACGCTTAATTGGGGTCTTGGGGGGCATTGGTACTGGCTCGGTTCTGGCCGAGGCCATGAGGTCAATGTCCTACTCACTGCAAGGACCGTGGCTGTGGTTATTGGGCCTTACCATGTGCGCTCTTGCAGGTCTAGTCGCTTTCGCTTGTACGCGACTTCTTGCCGCCTGGTTGGTCGATGAGAATTCGGCCTCCGCCGCCTTTTGGGCCATGTTTGTTTCACCATTTATGCATGGACTTTGGTTGCTTTCCTTAGCCTATATCGATTTACTATTGGTATTTGATGGTCGTTATCGTGACTATCCAGTCGCAGTTTTTGCGGCACCGGCTGTAGCATTTGCACTTTGTACAGCGGTAACCGGGGCCATAACAGCCTATAACATCATCGAAACGAGAATCTTGGCAGCTTGGGTGCTGATAGCCGCGACTGGCCTTTTTGCTTACAATCACGCAGCGAATAAGGAAGTTTTGGGTTGGCTCGCCTGCAACTTGCTGCTAGCGGCTCCCGTAATACTAAGCGCGCTTGTGCAGAACAACTTGATAGCGCGCCAATCGCAACACCCCTATTAATAGTGCTGCGGCACCCGGTTCGGGATGGTAAAGCACCATCGCGACCCCACCACTTGCCGCGGCAAGCCATGCGGTCAGTGGAAAGCTCCAGCGCAGCGACAGCACAGTAAACAAAAGCGCCACCATAGTCACCCACCCGTGACTTGCAGCCACCGCCCACGCTCTGATGCTGCAGCCTATGGTGACTGCACCCGCCAAGCATTGCTGGGTCACCACTGCCTGTTGAATCCATCCCAATCTCAGCCAAACGAACATCGCTATCACTAAAGCAAGACCAAACCATGCCGCGTAGCGGGACAACATGTTACTCACCTGCCGGGGAGTAAGTAAAACTGACATCAGCTAGCAAGAGCAAGTAGAGATTAACCTGTGAGAAGATCGCGAAGACTTTCATCAGCCGAATCCTGAACGCTTACTGCGGGAGCTTAGCAGGCACAGAGCGCAGCCTCAAAAATCTCCTTGACTCAGCAACGACGTCCTCTTCGACTACACTTCCGTCAGAACGATCCCGGAGTTTTCATGCCTTTCTGTGCCCCGCCGCGGCGCGCACCACTTGTTCGCCTGTTGTTGCCAGCTGTCTGGCTGCTATTGATCACCTCGACCGCATCGGCGAGGGAGCCAGTGAAGGCCCAGCGCGCCGCGTTCAAGCAGGCCTATGCCGCTGCGCAGCAGGGCGGCGACGCATGGCGGAGTCTGGCTGCGGGCTTGAAAGACTATCCGCTGTATCCGTATCTGCAGGCGGCTTCGCTCGAACACGATATCCGGCAGATCGATATCGGCACGGTAAATGCCTACCTCAAGCGCTATCCGCACTGGATCCCCGCCGGCGATCTGCGGCGGCATTTCCTCGGCGAACTGGCGCGACGCCAGGACTGGGCGGACTTCCAGACGCTGTATGTGCCCGGCCTCGGTGCGGCACTGAGCTGTGATGCGCTGCAGGCGCGCATGGCCGCTGGCAAAAAACTGAAATTTTCGGCGGACCTCGCCGCCTTGTGGGCCAAGCCAAGCCTGCCATCGGCGTGCGATCCGGTACTGAACGCAGCGCACGATCAGGGCTTGTTGACCAGCACGCGATTGTGGGCCCGCATCGAACACGCGGCCCAAGACAAACATGCGGGCACCGTTGCCAGTCTTGCCGGCTGGTTGCCCAAGGAGCAGCGCGCCCAGGCGATGGCCCTGGTGCAGGCGCTTCGAGACCCTTCCGCCGCCGCCAGGGCTGCCGCAAATTGGCCAGATACCCCGCGCTACCGTGAGGCCGTCGTCCTGGCTCTGAGCCGGTTGGCGCGGCGCGACTCGACGCAGGCCGACGACGCGTGGGGGAAGCTGAAACAGCGCTTCGATTTCAGTGCCTCGGCGCGAGACCGAGTACTGCAGGTCCTGGCCCTGTTCAACGCCACCGACTTTACCGACGACGCGTTGTCACGACTGGTGGCACTGCCGGCGGCGGCCCAAAGTGACGCCACCCGGGAGTGGCGAGTACGCGTTGCGCTGGTGCGGCAGGACTGGCCCGCCGTGCTCGCGGCGATCGATGCCATGCCCTTGGAACAGCGGCAGGATGGGGAGTGGCGCTACTTCCATGCCCGAGCACTGGCCGAGACCGGCCAGCACACGGCGGCTCGACGCCAATTCAACATACTCGCCGATCAGGCGACCTTCTACGGTTTTCTCGCCGCTGACCGGCTCGACCAACCCTACGCCATCTGCCCATTGAGCCTCGCTGACAACCCGGAGGGCTCGAAGCTGCTGCAGCAAAACTCCGGCTTGCAGCGCGCATTCGAGCTCTATGCGGTCGATCTGCCGCGGCTGGCACGGCGTGAGTGGAACCGTGCACTGAAAGGTGCCGACCAGACCACGCGACGGCTGGCGGTCGATCTCGCCAACCGCAAAGGCTGGTACGACCGTGCGATATTCGCCCTGTCCCACGGAGAAGCGTTGCGCTTGTACCGCTTGCGTTTCCCGCTGGCCAGTCAGGACGGCGTGGTTCCCCAAGCCGAAGAGGCCGGTATCGAACCAGCCTGGGCCTACGGACTGCTGCGTGCCGAGAGCGCGTGGATGAGCGACGCACGCTCCGCCGCCGATGCGCGCGGCCTGATGCAGTTGTTGCCGCAGACTGCAGCCCTCGTCGCACGGCAAAACGGCATGGTTTGGGGCGGCGGCGACACGCTCTACGATCCGACGGTGAACATTGCGCTCGGCACCCGTTACCTCGCGCAGATGTCCGCACGCTTTGGTGGCTCACCCTGGCTCGCCAGCGCGGCCTACAACGCAGGACCCAATCGCGTGGATCAGTGGCTGCAAAGCCGGGGCACGCTGCCACCGGATCTTTTCATCGCTACCATGCCGTTCAAGGAAACACGTGAATACGTTGCCCGCGTCATGGCATTCAGCGTGATCTACGACTGGCGCCTGCATGGCAGTGTTACCGCCATGAGTTCCCGCCTGAATGCCATAGGCACAGCCTATACCCCTCCAACGACGCTTTCCCCGCGTAAATCGGTGCAGTGTCCGGTTATTGCGGAAACAGCGCATGCTCCGGCCAAGCACTCCCGGAACAACCCGCCTGCCGCGGCATCGCTCTGAGGTCAGGCTGGTAGGACGGACACCGTGCACCGCTCTTCGTCATGATGATCTGGGCAGGACCGGCGGGCGGTGCCCGCCCTACGCCGATGCACGAGTTGCGATGGAAGTCCTCATCACCCATCGGCAGCGCCCTCTAGAGAATCGCTTGAGCTGGCCATTCTTGAGGGACGTGGGTGATGCTTACGTCGCAGCAGCAACGGCCGCAAAGAAAAACCCCCACCGTTGCCGGTGAGGGTTGTTCAGGATAAAGCCCCTGGCGGTGACCTACTCTTGCATGGCAAAGCCACACTACCATCGGCGCATGCGCGTTTCACTTCTGAGTTC